>JAZKGZ010000005.1:0-71050 GCA_040385645.1 Pseudomonadota bacterium | reverse complement strand
GGTTCAGGTCCATGTGCCTTTGGGTGTGGGGGTTCGAGTCCCTCCGTGGGCACCAAAGTTTCAGACATAAGATCAGGTATGTCCAGGCAGGCTAAGTCACCTGATACCTGCTTCTCATGTTTCCTTCCGTATATTTCCTCCTTTAATATCTCCTGCTTCAATACTTCCTGCTTTTTTAATACTTTCTTTAATATTTGCCTCTTTTGGCCCATGCCGGCAATTGCTCCGGACGTAAGCCGTCGTATTGCTCGAACGGCTGATGAATCCATGGATTGCCCGGTAGCGAATGCAGGCAGTAGTCAGGGCGCATGACCGAACAATGCTTATGCCATAGCACGGCGGATCTGACCTCGGTAACGGCGGTGTGCGATCGGACCAGATGTTGCTGCACCTTCTGCAACGTAATACCGGAGTCGACCAAGTCGTCCACCAGCAAGACACGGCCGGCCAACTCACCTCTCGCCAGCGTGATTGCCGATGCCACCGACAATTCGCCCTGTACGGTACCGCCGCGTTCGATGTAAGAACTGGTGGCCAAGATTGCCAGCGGTACATCGAAAATCCGCGACAAAATATCGCCGGGGCGCAGGCCACCTCGCGCAAGACAAAGTATCTGATCGAATTTCCAATCTGATTCATGTATCAGCAGGGCCAATTCTTCGATTGCCTGGTGATAGGTGTTCCAGTCGATCCAGAGATGTTCGGCGCTGGACGGCGGTGTCTCTTCTGTCATGCTCGATTATTCGAAGGGATGCCGCAGCACGATGGTTTCTTCGCGATCCGGACCGGTAGAAACCATGTCGACGGGCACACCTACCAACTGCTCGATGCGCTTCACGTAAGCTTGAGCGTTCGCCGGTAGATCGGCGACAGATTTTGCACCGACGGTCGCTTGAGTCCAACCCGGCAATTCTTCATAGATCGGCTCGCAACGCGCAGCGTCTTCGGCACCGACCGGAAAAATATCGATGGTTCTATCGCCTAGCCGGTATCCGGTGCAGATTTTCAACGACGACAGCCCGTCCAGGACATCGAGCTTGGTCAGGCACATGCCGGAAACACCATTGATCTGTACCGAGCGTTTCAGCAACGCAGCATCGAACCAACCGCAACGGCGCGCGCGTCCGGTGACGGTGCCGAATTCATGGCCGATGGCTGACAAGTGCTTGCCAACGCCGTCTTCGGTACTGAGCTCGGAGGGAAACGGGCCGGAGCCGACGCGTGTGGTGTAAGCCTTCGTGATGCCGAGAATGTAATGCAGCATATTCGGCCCCACACCCGAGCCGGCGGACGCATTACCGGCCACACAGTTGCTGGAAGTAACGAATGGGTAAGTGCCATGATCTACATCCAATAAGCTGCCTTGCGCACCCTCGAACAGCAGGCTGGCACCCGAACGATGTGCCGCGTACAACGCGCTGGATACATCGGCTACCATCGGGCGAATGCGAGCGACATGGGACATCGCATCGTCGAAGGTCTTTTGGTAATCAACAGCTTCCGCCCGCAAATATTGCGTCAATACGAAATTATGATAATCGAGGTTTTCGCGCAATTTTTCAGCGAAGCGCTGTTCATTCAATAAGTCCGCTACGCGGATCGCACGACGCGCTACCTTATCTTCGTAAGCCGGCCCGATACCTTTGCCTGTCGTGCCGATCTTGGCTGCGCCGCGAGCAATTTCGCGCGCTGCGTCGAGGGCAGTGTGATAGGGCAAAATTACCGGGCATGCCTCGGAAATTTTAAGCCGGGATGCAACTTCCACGCCGTTGGCGTGCAGTTTGTCGATTTCTCGTAGCAGGTCGGGTACGGATAACACGACACCATTGCCGATATAACACGCTACGCCGGCACGCATGATGCCCGACGGAATCAGCTGTAGCGCTGTTTTCTTGCCATTGATCACCAGCGTGTGTCCGGCGTTGTGACCACCTTGAAAACGCACCACTGCCTGTGCATGATCGGTCAACCAATCGACGATCTTACCTTTGCCCTCGTCACCCCATTGGGTGCCGATGACAACCACGTTTTTTGCGATGCTTGTGTGTGCCATTGTTCAGCCTAGTAATTTAATGATCCAACCGCCGTTTTCCCATACCAGCGTACGGTCGCACGAGAATTCTTCAGCCTCGTGCTCGTGCCCGGGCAGGCTTTGAATGACGATTTCGCCGGCCGCGCGCAATGTCGTCAGGCATGCTTGCAGTTGCGGCTCCCGACTCCAGGGTGCACGGATCGCATTTTTACGGGGAGCCGGGGGCAACAGGCGCCCCAATTCCCGAAGATCCAATGAGAACCCGGTAGCCGGCCGTGCCCGGCCGAAGGCTTCGCCGACATGATCGTAACGGCCACCGCGGGCTACGGCGTTCGGCAGATTCGGTACATACAACGCGAACATCGCGCCGCTTTCGTATTGATAGCCGCGAAGATCTGCCAGATCAATGGTGACCTGTGCGTTGCCGGCAAGATCGACCAGGGTTTGCATCTCGTCGAGGGCGGCAATAATGCCTGGCAAAGGCGGCAGCACTGCTCGCGCACGCTGCAGAACCTCAACATCTCCATATAAACCGGGTAATGCCAGTAACGCTTCACGCGTAGCGGCCGAAAACGCGACGGTTGCTTCGCGCAATCCCGGTAAATCTTTCGCACGCAGCAGGCCAAAAATATCTTGTTCAAGGACTCTGGCAACCGCGTCGGCATCCAAAATGGCCCGCACGACGCCAACGTGACATAAGTCGAGCCGAACATCTGTAAAACCGGCAAGCGCCAAAGCGGCTAGTGCCATTTGCTGAATCTCGGCATCGGCTTCGAGACCGGCATGGCCGTAAATTTCAGCACCGATTTGGAGCGGTTCACGCGTGGCATGCAAACCGATCGGCAACGTATGCAAAACACTGCCGGCGTAGCAAAGCCGTGTGACCGATGTTCGATTCAAGAGATGTGCATCGATTCTTGCGACTTGTGTCGTCATATCGGCACGGATGCCAATCGTCCGGCCGGAGATCTGGTCGACTAATTTAAACGTGCGCAAGCCAAGATCCTGGCCGGCACCGGTAAGCAACGAATCGATGAACTCCAAAAGCGGTGGCATGACCAATTCGTAGCCATAGGAGCGAAAGCTGTCGAGCATTTTTCGCCGCAATTCTTCAAGCTTTCGGCCTTCAGACGGCAATACGTCGGCAATGTTTTCGGGCAGAAGCCAGTTTGGCATGAGCAAGCGAGAGAAGTTGGAGAAAATTGCTTCGACTGCCGTGCAATCGAAGCGGCGACGCTGATCGGTGAGCCTCTGAGCCCTAGCAACCGAACTTGCAAAAGAGCTAACAACGTAGCTAATATTAAGCAGCTGGTGCTAAACAAAAAGTACGGAGGAGCATGCACTAAGCAACAAGTGCAAGACTAAACTAATCCCACGGCTAGGGCTTGCGGGCACCTTCCGCCACGGCCCCACCACCCGCCGATGAATTCTTGAAATACTTGAAAAATTCGGAACTAGGGTCGACGATCAATAGGTCACCCGCACTCTTGAAGCTGGCACGGTACGCTTCCAAGCTACGGTAAAACTTGAAGAATTCAGGACTCTGACTGAATGCCTGTGCATAGGTAGCCGATGCTTTGGCATCACCCTCACCGCGAATGTTTTCTGCATCGCGATAAGCTTCAGCCAAAATCACGGTTCTTTGCCGGTCCGCATCGGCTCGAATTTTTTCAGACTCAGCCGATCCGGTCGAGCGTAATTCGTTGGCTACCCGCGCGCGCTCGGATTTCATACGGTCATATACCGAGGCGTTGATATTTTCAACATAATCGACGCGCTTGAGCCGCACGTCGACAATGCCGACACCGATTTGCTTCGCCTCGTCGGACACTTTCTTTTGGATCGCCGTCATGACCGCACCTCGCTCGCCTGAAATTACCTCACGCACGGTACGCTTAGTAATCTCATCGTTCAATGCAGCTTTAATAATTTGCGACATGCGATCATTGGCAAGACGTTCGTTGCCGCCAAAACTCACGAAATACAATTTCGGGTCGAGAATGCGCCATTTGACAAAGGCATCGACCAAAATATTTTTCTTTTCCGCGGTAATGAAACGGTCGGCATCCGGGGTGTCGAACGTCAAGATCCGATTATCGAGAAACAGTACGTTTTGAAACGGTGGCGGCAATTTGAAGTGCAGGCCAGGCGTGTTGATCACTCGTTTGACTTCACCTAACGCGAAGACAATCGCGTATTGCCGCTGATCGACCACGAACAAGCTCGACATCAACAGCCACAGCGCAATCAGCCCGACGACACCGTAAGAAAATAAGCGATTCATTATCGTGCCTCCCGATCACGTGAATCCCGGCCATCACGGGAACGAAGGTCTCTGGCGCGTTGGGCCTCCATTACCTGTAGAGGGTCGGTCGTCGTCGGGCTGACTGCGGCAGCACCAACGCCGCCACTTGCAGGTGTCCTTGCGGCAGCAGTGTCACTCGCAGCAGATTGCGCTAGCAGCTTATCGAGAGGAAGGTACATTAGGTTATTACCGTTTCTCGCATCCACCATGATCTTGGTCGCGGTTGAGAAAATCTGTTGCATGGTTTCCAGATATAGCCGATCGCGTGTCACTCCCGGTGCTTTCTGGTATTCGACGAGAACCTGTCGAAAACGTGCGGCGTTACCCTCGGAGTTGGCGACGACGCTGGCGCGATACGCCTCCGATTCTTCCATCAAGCGCGAGGCTGCGCCACGGGCTTTCGGTATCACGTCATTCGCGTATGCCTGGCCTTCGTTTTTCAGTCGCTCACGATCCTGCCCGGCCTTGACCGCGTCGTCGAAGGCAGCTTGCACCTGCTCGGGTGGTTGTACACCCTGCATCGTGACGTTCGCAATCGTCACACCGGCCTGATACCGGTCAACGATCTGTTGCATTAATTGCCCGGCATCGAGTGCAACCTTTTCCCGACCTTCGTATAGAACGAAATCCATCTTGTTCCTACCGACGATTTCGCGCATTGACGTTTCGGCAACCTGCCGGATCATTTCTTCCTGTTCGCGATTTCTAAAGAGCCAATCAGCGGCATTTTTTAGTTTGTATTGAACCGCAAATTGAATGTCGATGATGTTTTCGTCATCGGTAAGCATGAGCGATTCTTTGGGCTGCTTGTTGCGCACCGTCGAGCGATAGCCTATTTCCATCGTGCGGACCTGCGAAACATTGACGACCTCGTGGCTCTGGATCGGATACGGCCAACGCCAGTTAAAGCCTGCAGGTGTGACATGGCTAAATTTTCCAAAGGTGAGAACCACCCCGGTCTGCCCTTCAGAGACGATGAAAAAACCACTCACAAGCCATAAGAATCCGACCACTGCTGCAAGCAGTGCTGCACCGATGCCGATACCGCGCGCATCCGGTGAATAGCCCCCGCCACCGCCGCCGCCATTGCCACCACCACCGCCACTGTTTTTGCCACCGAAGAGTCGTGTAAGACGCTGATTAAAGTCGCGCCAGAGCTGATCCAAGTCAGGTGGGCCATCGCCGGGTCTTTTATTATCCTGGGGCTGGCGCGGTGTATCGTCCTTTGCGCCTCTCCCCCATCCGGGGTCATTCATGTTGAAAGCCACACCAATTTTTTTTAGGAGGAAAACGAGCATTCTGTCGCGATCGGCTTGAGTAATGGGTTGGAATGCTGGTAACTACGGCCGAGAATTCAGGCTGGCAACGTCTAGTACGCTGATGGCCGGTGTCTCGAGTGCAGCAACGTCTTGCGGTAGTTTTTCTATAATAAATTCACAGAGTGCACTACGTAATAAATCGATGCCTGCGCCACTGTGAGCGCTCGCGAAAACCCGGCGGATTTTATCATATTCATCGCGTTCGATCTCCGCTTCCTGCCCGGAGGCGTCGATCTTGTTCCACACCAAAATTTGAGGTATGCGGTCTGCGCCAATTTCTTTCAGCACTAAATTGACCTGCTCGACCTGATCCATGCGCACCGGACTTGCCGCGTCGACCACATGCAGCAGCAAATCGGCATGAATCGTTTCTTCAAGCGTTGCCTTAAATGCCGCGACCAGCTGATGCGGCAATTCGCGTATGAACCCAACGGTATCGGAAAGCACCATATTTCCAGCCTCGCCCAGATAAACCCGTCGCGACGTCGTATCCAATGTGGCGAACAATTGATCGGCTGCATAGACGCCGGCCTTGGTCAATACGTTGAACAACGTCGACTTCCCGGCATTTGTATAACCCACCAGAGAAACGGAAAACGTTTTGTTGCGCCCTCTGGAGCGACGCTGGGTTGCACGCTGGCGGGTCAGCTTGCCGAGTTTGGCCCGCAGCGCCTTGACACGCTCCCCGAGCAACCGCCGGTCGGTTTCGAGCTGTGTCTCACCCGGGCCACGCAAACCGATACCGCCTTTTTGCCGCTCCAGATGGGTCCATCCGCGAATAAGACGCGTCGAAAGATGTTGCAATTGAGCTAATTCGACTTGCACCTTGCCGTCGTGGCTCTGCGCCCGCTGCGCAAAAATGTCGAGAATCAAACTGGTGCGATCAACGACGCTGCACTGAAAATGACGTTCGAGGTTTCGTTGCTGCGCTGGAGACAAGGCGTGATTAAAGATGATCAGTTCCAGCCCGAGTTCAGCAATTGCCTGCTTGATTTCGTCTGCTTTTCCCGAACCGACGAAAAGCGCAGCGTCGGGGCTTGCACGTTTACAAGTGATCGTCGTCGCCGGCATCGCGCCTGCGGACTGGGCCAACAAAGACAATTCCTCAAGACTTGCTGAAAAATCCCCTTTTCCAAAGTCCACGCCTACCAGCGCAGCGCGCATAGACGACGTACTACTCTGCATCTGCTTCCAAATTCAGGTTTACCGCCCGTGCTGGCACGACGGTGGAAATCGCGTGCTTGTACACCATCTGAGTTACGGTATTGCGTAACAAGACGACGTACTGATCGAATGATTCGATGTGTCCTTGAAGCTTGATGCCATTGACCAGGTAAATCGATACCGGGACATGCTCTTTGCGTAGTGCATTTAAAAACGGGTCTTGTAACAGTTGCCCTTTGTTGCTCATATCAGCTCCGTAATCCTGTTGTGGTGAAGAGTTGGAGGCAGCCTGACGATATTTCAAGAGCCATTCTGCTAGGCTGGCTGAAGGTTTCGGTATGCCTCGTGCTGATCGACTTTAGCTGATTTCCAACTTTGCTGCTATTTCGGGGCACGGATGAATGGGTTCCTGCTGGAACGCAGTTCAATGCGCAGCGGCGTGCCAGTCAAAGAAAATGTCTCGCGGAAATGTTTTTCCAGATAACGCTTGTATTGGTCGTCGACTGCCTCCAAAGCGTTGCCGTGAATTACCACGATCGGCGGATTCATACCGCCCTGATGTGCGTAGCGTAGTTTCGGCCGTATCGATCCTTTCCGGCGGGGCTGCTGATGCTCTACTGCGTCGATCAGTGCGCGCGTCAGTTTTGGCGTGGAAAGATCGGACATTGCTGCGGCATACGCGGTATTGATCGATTTCATCAGCTGGTCGACGCCGGTCGCTTTTAGCGCTGAAATAAAATGAAATTTGGCGAACGATAGAAAATTTAATTTGCGTTCGATGTCGATTTTGATCTCATCGCGGCGGTCGCTGATGAGGCCGTCCCACTTGTTCACACCAACGACTAACGCCCGTCCGGATTCCAATACGAATCCTGCAATGTGGGCATCTTGCTCCGAAATATCCTGTTGAGCGTCGAGCAGTAAAAGCACGACATTGGCTTCCGAGATAGCTTGCAGTGTTTTCACGACAGAGAATTTTTCGATGGCTTCGAATACTTTCCCGCGGCGCCGGATACCCGCAGTGTCGATCAGGACGTAGTGCCTGCCGTCACGCTCGAACGGGATTTCGATTGCGTCGCGCGTAGTTCCGGGCATATCGAACGCGATGACACGCTCTTCGCCGAGCAAGGTGTTGACCAGGGTCGATTTGCCGACGTTGGGTCTGCCGACAATGGCAATTTTTATCTGCTTGCCGGTATCTTCGGCCACAACGCCCTGTTCTGCCGGTGCCTGGCGCGCGAACGCCAGATCGAGTGCTTCTTCCAACAAGTCCATGACGCCGTCGCCGTGGGCCGCCGAAATTACATACGGGTCACCCAGGCCAAGCTCGTAAAAATCGGCCGTGACGGCACTGTATTTCATACCTTCGGCTTTATTTACGACCAGCATGACCGAGCGCCCGGATTTGCGCAGAAAATCAGTGATGGTTTTATCATGCGGGGTAATGCCCTGACGACCGTCGACTAAAAATATCACGATGTCGGCTTCTGCCACGGCTTGTTTGGTCTGCTTGGCCATTTCATGCAAAATGCCATCCTTGGCGACCGGCTCGAAACCGCCGGTATCGATTGCTAGAAACGGCCGCTCGCCCATGCGACCCTCGCCATAGTGGCGGTCGCGGGTCAAGCCCGGCAGGTCTGCAACCAGCGCATCACGCGAGCGCGTGAGCCGATTGAACAGAGTCGATTTACCGACGTTCGGACGGCCTACGATAGCAATTACCGGTTTCATTGAATAGGTTTCTTCACTGCGATACTATCGCCACGACCAACCCCGCGCGCGTCTGTACGATCACTCTCGCGCCAGCCTGGATCGGAGCCGCCAGAATCGCGCTGCCATCGGTGGCAACGCGTGACAGCATGGCTCCGTCGTCCCGACTCAGAAAATGCACATATCCCTGGAAATCACCGACGGCAACTATTTGTCCGACGGCCACCGGAGCCGACAAACCGCGATAACGTAGCTGCGTGTTCTTCCAAATACTGATGCCTGCTTCACGACTCATGGCACTCACCGCCCCGGTCGTATCGACGGCGAAAACGAAACGATCGTCTGCAGCCAATCCCACTTCCGACGACAGATCCTTCGCCCAGACAGGCGTGCCGTTTGCAGCATCGAAGCATATTGCCCGACCTTGGTATGAAACGGCGCAAACGTCACGATCCGTAGAAACCGGCAAGCCCGACGTATCGATGATGCGTTCGAGTTCGGTTGCGCCGCGTGCTTCGCCAACGGCCGCTTCCCAGCGTGGCACGCCGGTAGCAGCCACGACCGACAACAACTTGCCTCCGGCCAGTGCAATATAGGCCGTCGAATTTTTAATAAGGATCCCAGGGGCCGCTCTTAGAGTCAGCGGTGGCGATGTTTTCTGAATCGCCCACTTGCGCTCGCCGGTTTGTACATCCAAACCGAGGATGCGGTTATCCTGGCTGCGAACGATCACGACCCCACTGCCAATTGCGGGTGCCGATAACACTTCACTAGACGCCTGCGCCGTCCAGCGTGGCTTGCCATCGACGTCGAATGCCATGATTCGGCCCTCGTTACCTGCCACTACCAAAGTGTCGCCATCGACACCGACGCCCGCGGTTAGCATGCGCCCCGCATTGATGCGCCAGATCGGTCGCCCATTCTCAGCATCTAGTCGAACGATGGTGCCGTCGCGCGAAGCGGCGTAAAGATTGTTTCCAGAAACGGCAGGTGAAAAAGCGTAGGTACCAGCTGGACCGACCGGTGCTGACCAAACGCTACGCGCCACCTGCGTCGTGGGAAGACTTACCAATGGTGCCGGCGGATTGCGCGGCGCATCTTTCGATGCGAACGGATTCAACGACGAAAGCGTCGAACATCCCGTTACCGTAACCGCCAACAAAGCCATGCATAAAAGCTTGCTGAAGGATTGCAAAAGGCATCTCATGCCGGCCCTTTTTCGGTTGCAGTGCCGCCGATTCCACCAATTCCGCCGATCGCATCCAATTTCAATTGGATCAGCTGGCGTCCAGGATTTTTAGCGGCCATCTTTTCCAATGCGGTCCTATACGCCGCTCTGGCTTCGACCGGCTTATTTTGTGCAATGAGTAAATCGCCCTTTCGGTCGGCAACAACACCTGTGAAGGCATCGGGAAATTTACCTGCCAATATTTTCAAGCCCTGGTCGTATGCCTTTTGATCGAGATAAATGCCGGATAACCTCAATTTAGCGATTGCCTTGTATTCGTCGTCGATGCCGTTGTCGACGATCCATTGCAAACGAGTCGCCGCAGTTTTCAGATCGTTGGCGTCGAAAGCCGATTTCGCAGCCGTTAGCCCGGCCATTTGTGCGTAGGCGGTGCGACTGAATTTTTCTTGAATGTCGATCGCGGCGCGCTGGATCTTGGCATTGTCTTTTTCGGTAACAGCTTTTTGCAGCGCTTCGTACAACTGACCAGCCTGCACCGATTGATTGCGAACATAGTAGTTCCAACCGGCCCACGCAGTGTATAGCGCCAGCGCAGCAATGAGTGCCCATGTCAGCAGATTGCCGTACCGGCTCCACCAGGCTTTCATGCTGTCGAGTTGTTCTTGTTCTCCGTGATCGTATGCCATGTCGTGTAACACCAAAATGTTAAAAATATCAATGCTTGTAATGCACGTGATCGCCGTGATCGTGCTCGGCGTCACTGCCGCCGATGATTTGCTCAACCAAGTATTCCGACAATGCTTCAAATGCTACAGAAGCCTGTTCACCGACACCGGATTTCGCTGCATCGGCTGCCGTACGCAACGGCTTTACTACGACGGTTCCCTGCGCGACTTCATCTTCGCCGATGATCACGGCGAATGCTGCGCCACTGGCATCTGCACGTTTCATCTGCGCCTTGAAATTTGCGCTAGCGGCTGCCGCTGCGCAATGTAACACCACGTCCAGACCAGCATCGCGTAACCGCTCCGCCGCTACCGAAGCTTGCAGCTGTGCTCCCGTACCTTGATGCACCACATACACATCGCACAATGAGCCGGCATATTGCTCGCCACCCGACTTCATCAATTCGAGTATGCGCTCCACACCGATTGCAAAACCGCAAGCAGGTGTCGGCTTGCCGCCGAACATCTCTACCAATGGGTCGTATCGCCCGCCACCGCAAACCGTACCTTGGGAGCCAAGTCGATCACTGACCCATTCGAATACGGTGCGGTTGTAATAATCCATACCGCGTACCAGCCGAGGGTTGATTTTAAACGGTACGTTGTTGTATCGCAGAATCGCCTGTACACCTTCAAAATGCGCTCGAGATTCTTCTTCGAGATAATCCAGTAACTTGGGAGCGGCATCGACCAACGCTTGCATACTCGGGTTTTTCGTATCGAGAATACGTAAGGGATTGGCCTGTAGACGACGTTGCGCATCGTCGTCCAGCAACGCTGCATTGGTTTCGAAATAGGCGATCAAATCGGCGCGATGGCGACTACGCTCTTCGGCGTTGCCAATCGAATTGAGTTCGAGGCGGATGTCTTGTAAGCCAAGATCATCCCACAGGCGCTGGCACAGCATCATCAATTCGGCGTCGATATCCGGGCCGGTGAAGCCGATCGCTTCGGCACCGACCTGGTGAAACTGGCGATACCGTCCGCGCTGAGGACGCTCATGGCGAAACATCGGGCCGGCATACCACAGCCGTTTCGGGCCATCGTACGTCAGATTATGTTCGATTGCCGAGCGCACCACACCGGCTGTGCTCTCTGGGCGCAGGGTCAGCAAATCGCCATTAAGGGAGTCTTTGAAAGAATACATTTCTTTCTCGACGATGTCGGTTACTGCACCCAGGCCACGAGCGAACAATGCTGTCGCTTCGACGATGGGCGTACGAATTTGCTGAAACCCATAGCTCTTCAAAACGGTCTGGACGGTATTGTCGAACAGTTCCCACAGCGGTGCGTCGCTCGGCAGAACGTCGTTCATGCCTTTGATGCCGTTTATTTTTTCTGGTTTTTTAAGTTCTGACATTTTTATTTTTCTTGCGCAACGATGTAATGCGATCGTTAATGTTGGCTATCCTACGGCGACCACGGTCGCAGCAGAATTTCCGTAATGCGACTTCACATATTCCAAGACGATCGCTTGAAATTCTTCGGCAATATTGTCGCCGCGTAATGTCACGGTTTTTTCACCATCAACGAATACCGGTGCGGCGGGCGACTCACCTGTGCCCGGAAGGCTGATGCCGATATTGGCGTGTCTAGATTCGCCCGGCCCGTTGACGATGCAACCCATCACCGCGACGTTCATGCTCTCCACACCGGGATAATCTTTTTTCCAGGTTTGCATCTGATCGCGTAGGTAAGTCTGAATCTTGTCGGCGAGTTCTTGGAAAGTGGTCGATGTGGTGCGCCCGCAACCCGGGCAGGCGATCACCATCGGGGTGAATTTACGCAAACCCATGGTCTGCAAAATTTCTTGGGCGACGATCACTTCGCGGGTGCGGTCGCCGCCCGGCTCTGGTGTGAGCGAAATACGGATCGTGTCGCCGATTCCTTCTTGCAGCAATACGGCCAATGCTGCCGTGGAGGCGACGATGCCCTTGCTGCCCATGCCGGCTTCGGTCAGGCCAAGATGCAGGGGATAGTCGCATCGTGCTGCCAGAATACGATAAACAGCGATCAAATCCTGCACGCCGGACACCTTGCAAGAAAGGATAATTTTGTCTGCTGCCAGGCCAATTTCTTCTGCCCGCACCGCATTTTCGATCGCCGATGTAACCAATGCTTCGTGCATCACTGCCTGGGCACTTTTTGGCACGCTGCGGGCGGCGTTCTCGTCCATGATGCGAGCCAGCAGTGCCTGATCTAGGCTGCCCCAATTTACGCCAATGCGTACCGGTTTGTCGTATCGACAGGCAATTTCGATCATTTGCGCAAATTGGCTGTCGCGTTTGGCACCTTGGCCGACGTTTCCAGGGTTGATCCGATATTTAGATAACGCGCGAGCGCATTCCGGAAAATCTGCCAACAGCCGGTGGCCGTTGTAATGGAAGTCACCCACTAACGGAACATCGACGCCCATTCGGTCGAGGTGCTCTCTAATCGCTGGTACCGCAGCGGCAGCTTCCGGATTGTTGACGGTGATACGCACGATTTCAGAACCCGCACGGGCCAGCTCCTTTACTTGGATCGCCGTGCCGATGACGTCTGCCGTATCCGTATTGGTCATGGATTGCACGACAATCGGCGCATCGCCACCGACATATACGCGACGTGCGCCATGTTCGACGAGCGTTTTACGGCTGTTACGCCTAGATGACGGCCCGTAAATACCCGGAAAATCTTCCATAATCTGATCGTTCATTATTTCAATTTCAAACGGGCGACGTTAGTATTGTCTGCACTGGCCAATGCCAACGGTGCTCCACGCAGACTTGCCTCGACGCCCGCCACGTTGCCAATCGTCAAGGTTAGAGGTTCGCTCACATCGAACGTCTCGACAGAGCCACCTTTCAGAATTTTTGCGACCACCGGTGTATTGTCGGCGCGCCTGATTTCCACCCAAGAATCTTTTCGAATATTGAGCACGAGTGGATTATCCGTGGCAATGGACGTTGCCGTTTTCAGCCTGGAACCATCGATCGACTGCTCCAGCACCCCAATCGAAACCGCTGGCAAAACCTCAGCTGCTGCACCGCCTGGGGTCACGACCTCAGTAAGCGGAGCACCGGCATCGGTCGTAAAAGAGCCCGTTGTCAGCGAATTCGATGTGCCACTTGCACCCGTGCCCAACCCAACGGCTCCTGAAGAACCGGTTGCCAAGTCGGTTCGGCCGCCGGCAACAGCATTGGTCCTGTCCGACAAGTTATCGCGGTTTGGCGACTCCGAAAACACCGGCAGCCAGCCCATTGCATACGAGACGAGTGCCGCCAGTGCAAGCGTAGCAAAGCCGGCCACTGCCGGCATCACCCTGATTCGACGCGCCAACGCCGACGTTTCCGGGGTCCGGGTCTCGGGTATTACCCGTGCAGAAACAAGTCGAGACCGTGCGTTGTCCCGCACGTTACCTGGCAACGATGACGGTCCTAGCAGCGCCAACAAAGGAACAGGGTCAAGACGCATGAGTTTTGCGTAGGAGCGAAAAAAGCCACGTGCGATGGCTGCGGCGGGAAGCGCCGCGTAGTCGTCACTTTCGAGCGCTACGATCTGTCGGGGAGCCAGATTGAGCTGATTGGCGATCTGCTCGATAGTCAACCCATAAGCCTGTCGTGCCGCAGCAAGGTTGGCACCCGGCGAAGATTGCAGCGATGTATCGACTATGCCGCTCGTGCCGCCTGTACCCGCTGCGCCGGCTACTTCAACCGCCACAGCACCGAACTCGGCATGACTCACCTCGTTCCAATTACTCATTAAACGCTCCACGCTGGAACGCCGCGTACTCCGACGAACCAGGATGGCGTCTTCGCAACTGTGTCGCCAGGCTCGCCTCGACTGCCCGATCGCCCAGCTTATGCTCGATCCTGATGGCTAGCCAAAGGGTTTCTGCGCTGACGGCTTCGTCTTTGGTCGCACGGCCAATATGAAAACGTGCCCGTTGAAAATCGCCGCGCCCATAATAAATTTTGGCGAGATTGACATTATTTGCAATATTACCGGGCTCGTATTGGAATGCCTGCGCCAGGTAACGTTCAGCTGCGGCTGTATCTTTTAGTTTCAAACTGCAGACGCCGGCGTTATTCAACGCTTTGGCCGGCGATTGATAAGCACGATTTTTCAGGGCAGCCTCGAAATAGGCGATCGACTGCGGTACCCGCTCGTTCTGGCAGAGATACCAGCCATAGTTGTTATTCAGATCGGGATTATTCGGCGAAAGCCGCATCGCGCTCTGAAAATTTTCATCCGCCAGGCGGGTTTCGCCCATATCCATATACACCAGTGCACGTACGCTATAGGCATCTGCAAAATTCGGGTCTGCTGCCAGCGCCTGTTTCAGCTCGTCGAGGGCCACATTGAGTTGGCGCTGCTCGAAATAACCGATCGCAAGTTGCAGCCTTATCTGGGCGCGCTTCTGGTTATCCGTCTGATCCGAACTGGTCGGCAACTCGGTTTGCGGTGTGCTTTCCACTACGCGGGTTCCGGCACAACCCACCAAAAAACCGAACGCGGTTAGCGCAAAAAAGAAAGTAACGACGGCCGGCAAGCGACTGACGGCGAAGCATCTTGCGTGTCCATTGCAGGTTTTCAAGTCGGTATCTCCACGAGACGACCAAAGTTGTCGCCAAATTTTTGTTTGTACTGCGCTTGTTTCTGCATCCGCTCTTGGACGCGGGTGCGGTCCAATACTTCACCGGCGAGTTGACCACATGCTGCATCGATGTCCTCGCCACGCGTCTTGCGAACGGTAGTGACGATACCCGCATCCATCAGAATTTGCGCAAATGCCTTGATACGTGGGTTTTTGGATCGCAGCAGACCCGATTCAGGAAATGGGTTGAACGGAATCAGATTGAACTTGCACGGCACTGGCTCTAGGCCATGCCGAACCAACGCAATGAGTTCCCGTGCATGCTGGTCGGTATCATTGACGCCGTCGAGCATACAATATTCAAACGTCACGAAATCTCGTGGGGCGTAGGGAAGGTACCGCAGGCACGCGGCCATTAGCTCGATCAACGGATATTTTCGATTCAGCGGTACCAGACTATCCCGCAACGTATCATTTGAAGCATGCAGCGAAACTGCCAGAGCAACCGGGCATTCCTGCGCCAGACGGTCGATCATCGGCACAACGCCGGAAGTCGAGAGCGTTACCCGCCGACGCGACAGACCGTAGGCATTATCGTCGAGCATGATATTCAACGCGGTAACTGTAGGCTCGAAGTTCAAGAGTGGCTCACCCATGCCCATCATGACGACGTTTGTGATTTGCCGCTCGCCTTTGGGGCCGACATCGATACCTTTGGCACGTCGAAGTGCAAATTCCGCCATCCAGAGTTGACCGATAATTTCAGCGACCGTCAAATTACGGTTGAATCCCTGCTTTCCTGTCGAGCAAAAACGGCAATTCACAGCACAACCGGCTTGGGTCGAAATACACAGAGTGCCACGATGCTCTTCGGGGATGAATACGGTTTCCACCGCATTACCTTCTCCGACATCCAGCAGCCATTTGCGGGTACCGTCAATCGAGGTGTGATCGGAAATGACGGCAGGCGAAGCGACGAAAGCACGGGTCGCCAATTTTTCCCGCAGCGATTTTGCCAAATCGGTCATTTGATCGAACCGACTTGCACCGAACTGATGTATCCATCTCTGCAACTGTTTTGCCCGGAATGGTTTCTCCCCGAGCATATCGCAGTAGGCGACCAATTTGCCAGGGTCGAGATCGAGCAAATTCGTCAGCGTCGTGGAAGTGTCCATTGAATCGGGTTTCTTTCAATCAGGCCATTGTGCTGGCCTGATCAGGCCGCGGCGGATTAACGTGAATAGACGTCTAGCGCGGGGAAAAAATAGGCAATTTCAATTTGAGCAGTTTCGGCAGCGTCCGATCCGTGTACTGCATTGGCATCGATCGAATCGGCAAAGTCCGCACGAATCGTGCCCTTGTCGGCTTTTTTCGGATCTGTGGCGCCCATCAGATCGCGATGCTTAGCAATCGCGTTCTCACCTTCAAGAGCCTGGACGATTACCGGCCCCGATATCATGAATTCAACCAAGTCTTTAAAAAACGGCCGAGCACTGTGCACTGCGTAGAATCCTTCGGCCTGAGCGCGAGAAAGGTGAATCATCCGGGCAGCGATGATTTTCAGTCCGGCACCTTCGAAGCGGGTGTAAATCTGGCCAATAACGTTTTTAGCCACCGCATCGGGCTTGATAATAGACAGTGTGCGTTCAATTGCCATCTGAAAAACTCCAATTAAATTAATAGGTTAAGATCAAAACATATTGCGTTGCGCAGCCTTGGATTTTAGCATGGAAACCCTCACATAGGCGGCTCAAACAGTGCGCTTAAACGTGTCCGCCGATGCCGCAGACCGGCCGCATCAGGAGCGCCTGCGTGATATGCTAGTTTTATTAACGGGTCTATCTGTTTTGACGTTTTTTTGGGAGGCACTATGAATCAGAACTTGCAGCATGGCTTTGGCGCATCTGCGCGTGGCAGTGTAGATTCGATGTCGGTAGCGCGGCATCGGGTACTGCGCAATACCTACTGGCTATTAGCGTTGTCCATGATCCCGACGGTTGCCGGCGCATGGCTGGGCGTGCAGTTTAATTTTAATTTCTTTGCCGGTAGCCCGATGATCGGTTTCATCGCGTTCTTAGCAATCGCATTCGGTTTTTTCTATGCGATTGAAAAAACAAAAGATTCCGGGGTCGGTGTCGCTGTGTTGCTAGGCTTTACCTTCTTCATGGGGCTGATGCTATCCCGGCTGATCGGATACACACTGGGGTTTTCCAACGGGCCTGCGTTGATCATGATGGCATTCGGCGGAACTGCTTCGATTCTCGCTGTTATGGCGACGGTCGCAACCGTGTCTAAGCGTGATTTTACTGGCATGGGCAAATGGTTGTTTGCCGGTGTACTGGTGATTTTGGTGGCAGCAGTGGCAAATATCTTTTTGCAGTTACCAGCGCTGCAACTAGTCATTTCGGTCATCGCCATCGCTATTTTCTCGGCATTCATCTTAGTCGATGTACAGCGCGTGATTAATGGCGGCGAAACCAATTACATTTCGGCGACTTTGGGAATTTACTTGAGCGTTTATAACGTGTTTTCAAACCTGTTGTCCTTGCTTGGTATTTTTGGTGGAAGCCGCGAATAGCATTCGGTGTAGCAGTGCATTAAGAAGCATCCTAAGCCAAAAACGCCCGGAATCAACCGGGCGTTTTTTTGCGCTATCGTCGAGGTTATAAGCGTGGCAGCTTAAAGCCCGGTCAAAAATCCTCAACAAAAGTTGCAACTTCGACAATCAGTGCATTTGTTCGCATCTTCGACAGATTAACAAAAGATTACTATTTAGAATCATTACATCAAAGTAATGTTGCTTGAATAATCTTAACCCGGAGATACGATGAGAACCGCTATTAACCGCCTTAATGCCTATGTTGCCGCTTCGCAAGCACGCGCAACCGGCGAAAATGTCGAAACGACTACGACAAATCGCTCGGCAAGTTCACCTTCACCATTCGTTCGCAAGCGTTCCGAAGGGTTAGCGCAGCCGATGCCACGCCGCGTGCGTCCTGCAATAACTGGAGTGGCCCGGCCTGCAGCTTCGACCGTTACAGAGTTGTCCGCCCAACAGGTTATGGACCAACCTGTAAAGATGAGTGCGCAACAAGTCAGGGAGCACAATCGCGAGCAAAACGGAGCTGCCTGGCAAGCCTGGGCAAATGCGGGGAATCCGGCTGATGGCGATCGACATGAGGCAGTAGCAAGATTACTGAAATTCCCGACGATCGCCGATACTTATACCCTGTATCTGGACGATTTAGGGTTGACCAGTCTTCCCCCAAAGCTACCCGACACCGTCAGGGGGCTTTCGCTTGATAACAATGCGTTGACAGAATTATCAGAACTTCCGCCAGACTTAAAATCGCTCTCGCTAAAAAATAACAGATTCGTTAAGCTTCCCGAGGATTTGCCGGACTCGATTGCGCGCGTTTCGATCGGTGGCAATCATGGTTTAGTTGCCCTGCCAGTACGTTTGCCGAGCAGCCTGGACGACAGTACACGCCACGAACTCGCTTCCGTCATTCAACACAATCGAGAAATAAGCTATCAGATTAGGCAAGATCCCAGAATAGAACGGTTGCTATTGGACGCGCCAGAGGTTGTCAGCATGGTGGTGCAAAACAATGAGATGGCCCACTTGATCCTGCAACATCCGGACGTCGCCGACCTGATTCTGGAAAAACCGGAGCAACAACGCCTGCTGGAACGAAACCAGCAACTCGTAAGTTTGCTTACCTAACCTTATTCAACGCAACGACGACGGCAGATCAAATACAGCAATCGATTCAACATGTGCAGTGTGCGGAAACATGTTGATGACCCCTGCTTTATGTAATACATAACCCGCACCGTTTACCAGTAGTGCGGCATCGCGTGCCAATGTCGCCGGGTTGCAGGACACATAGACGATCCGGCGCGGCTTTAATTCTATGTCGATTGCATCGAGCCCCGCGAGTGCTTCACAAACGGCCATAGCGCCCTCACGGGGTGGGTCGATCAGCATCAGATCGAATTTGGTGAGGGCTACGAGCTGGTGCGTCGTGAATTCGAAAAGATTCCTAGTCTGAAAAGTCACCTTGTCTGATAGCAAATTCGCTCGGGCATTTGCCAATGCGCGTTCCGTCAATGTCGCACTGCCCTCGATCCCCACTACTTCCCGCGCCAGGGTGGCCAGCGGCAATGTAAAATTTCCCAGCCCACAAAAAAGATCCACGACCCGGTCGTCCGGGCCGGGGGCGAGCAGGCGCATCGCGCGTGTTACCAACACGCGGTTGATATGGTGATTGACCTGCGTAAAATCCGTAGGCTTAAAAGGCATTCGCAAGCCAAATTCCGGCAGCAGGTAATGTAGTTGGCGCTGCTCGGGATAGTACTGCGTTGCAGTATCCAGGCCTGCCGTTTGCAGCCACCATTGCACCGTATATCGGTCGGCAAAGTCTTTGAGAGCGGCCTCGTCGGCGGCGGACGGTGTTGCCATGATGCGCAAGACCATGACTGTCACCATGCCCTCCGCGCCTTCGCCGATTGCCAACTCGATTTGCGGCACCTGCTCGACGATCGATAAACCAGCAATCAATTCACGCAACGGCACCAGCAAGGCCGAGACATGCGGCGGCAGAATGTCGCAGGTGCGCATATCGGTAATGTAGCTGGATCTGCGTTCGTGGAAGCCGACCAGCACACCACCTTTTTTCGGTACGTTACGAATCGAAATTCTGGCTCTTAACCGATAACCCCACGCCGGGCCGTGGATCGGACGCAATATCATCGTCGCCTTTACCCGACCGATATGCTTGAGATTGTCTTCCAATACACGCTGCTTCATCGCAACCTGTGCGGCGGCGTCTAGGTGCTGCATGGCGCAGCCACCGCACACGCCAAAATAACGGCATTTCGGCTGCACGCGTTGCGCCGACTCACGCTCTACCGAAAGCGTCGTCGCCACTTCCCATTTCGGTTTTTTACGATACGACGCGTACACAACGCGCTCACCAGGCAACGCACCTTCGACGAATACGACCTTGCCTGGGCTGCCGTCGTCGTTTTCAAGATGGCCGACACCGCGTCCCTCCATATCGAGGGACTTTATTTCAATAAAATTTTTCGGCATCTGAATAGAAGGCGTCCGGCTTGTTCATCGCGCCGGCAGAAACTTTGCAGGGTCCACCGGCTTGCCTTGCTGCCGGATTTCAAAATGCAGCTTGACGACGTCGGAGTCGGAGTTGCCCATTTCGGCAATCTTCTGTCCTTTGGTCACGGTTTGACCTTCCTTGACAAGGATCGATTTATTGTGCGCGTACGCGGACAAAAGATTATTCGTATGTTTGACGATCACCAGGTTGCCGTATCCGCGAATGCCGCTGCCTGCGTACATGACCTTGCCGCCGCTAGCAGCGAGTACCTGCTGACCGTTCTTGCCGATGATATCCAAGCCTTTCTTGCCATCCTCGAATCCTGCGGCAACTTTGCCGTCGGTAGGCCACATCCAGGCGATATCGTCATCTTCCAACGGTGCCGGCACGATCGTCACTCCGGGCTTATCGCCGTTCCTGCCATCGGTTGCCCTGGCTGGTGCGGTCGCAACTGAGCCGGAAACGTCGGGCTTTTGCAATTCGGCGACAGCCGCCTCCGAGTATGGCCGTTTCTCCCCAGGGGGGCCATTTTTGCCAGGCACCGACGCGGGCGCTGGCGTGCCTGGGGCGACGGTGCTAGGTATGGTGGATGGTACTGTGCCTAAAGGCCGTACTTCGACGCCGGAACCGATGCTGACACTGGAGGCTTGAGGAGTTCCTGTGCCGGGTTCGGGAGGCAGTACACGTAGCACTTGATCGACCTTGATGTCGTCCGGATTCGCAAGATTGTTCCAGACCACCAGATCTCGAAAATTCTGCCCAGCCGCAGTAGCGATCTGCAATAACGTATCGCCTTTGCGAACCGTGTGGTAACCACGCTGATCGATATTTCGGGTACTTGATTGCTGAGCGCTTTGCCGGCCCGAATCGGCACCGCTGCGGCCGACCGAGCCTCGATCAACGATCGGAGCCGGCGTACGGGGCGTCGTGCAACCGGCAGATATGGCAAGCATGGCGACGAATGCCAGCGGAGATAGCGGACGGATTTTTTTCATTCGATAAACTTTAAAATTCGATCAAGCGATTTGTCACATTGTCCCAGGACGAAGCGGCACGAAATGACAATCTTCCAGCGTCACGGTGGCCCAATCGGAGGGCCCAACGCGTTCGATTACCTGCAGCACCTGATGGCGATCGCCGACCGGTGCAACCAGGCGCCCGCCAATTGCCAACTGTTCGAGCAGTGGCTTTGGCACCTGAGCACCGGCGGCAGCGAGGATCATGCCGTCAAACGGGGCCACGTGCGGGAGGCCAAGCATACCATCTCCATAATGCAAGCGAATATTGGCAATTCTCATTGGTCTCAGGTTTGCGCGCGCCAGTTCATGCAACGCTTTGATGCGCTCGATGGAATAGACTTCGCCGGCAACCTGAGCCAGCACCGCCGCCTGGTACCCGCAGCCAGTGCCGATTTCCAATACTCGTTCGAGCACACCTGCGCTTTTATTGGCACGCAATAATTCGATCATGCGTGCCACGATGTACGGTTGCGAAATCGTCTGGTGATGCCCGATCGGCAGCGAAGCGTCGATATATGCCTGGCTAACGAAAGCCGGTTCGATAAATTGATGCCGTGGCACCGCCTGCATTGCCGCCAGTACCTTGATGTCTCGCACGCCCTGCTGGGCAATGCGCTCAACCATCGCCTGCCTGATGCGGCTCGATGCCATCGGTGAACTGCGATGCACACTCGGAGCATTCTGCTGCAATGCCAGACGAGCCGGTATATGAACCTGACCGTGCCGTGCAGCGTTTCGGGTTGCCGTTTGTGGTGTGGCAATTGCGCGGCGTGCCGCATTGCGGTCGTCAATCGACTGTGCCGACCGGGTATCGAGCGAGGCCAGCGATAGTGGAAAGCGCTTGTCTTTCTCCTTATCCCTGTTGTTTTCGCTCATACGAGTTGGCGACTTAACAAGTCGAGTTGCGCCGTATGCGTCAGGTCGATCTGCAGCGGCGTGACAGACACATAACCGCCGGCGGTCGCATGAAAATCCGTGCCCTCGCCTGCATCACGCTCGGCACCCGTCGGGCCAATCCAATAAATTTCCCGGCCATGGGGGTCGGTGGTCTTGATCACCGGCTCCGAGACATGGCGCTTGCCAAGCCTCGTGGCTTTGATACCCGAAATAGCTTCGTAGGGCAGGTTGGGAATATTGATGTTGAGCAGGAAGGGTTTGGGTAACGCACCCAGACGTTTTTTCACCATCTCTGCAGCGACCATCGCTGCGCTTTCTATATGCTCCCAACCGCTGCGCACCTGAGAAAAAGCCATTGCCGGAAGACCGAAAAGATAACCTTCCGTCGCCGCCGCGACTGTCCCGGAATACAAGGTATCGTCACCCATGTTCTGGCCGTTATTGATGCCCGACACAACCAGATCCGGTACGAAATCGAGCATGCCCGTCAACGCGATATGCACACAATCTGAAGGAGTGCCATTGACGAAATAAAAGCCATTCGCCGCTCGGGTAATCGATAGCGGCCGGTCGAGTGTGAGAGAGTTCGAACAGCCGGAACGGTTGCTGTCCGGCGCAACGACCAAGATCTCGGCAATCGGCATCATCGCTTCGGCAAGCGCCGCCAGGCCGGGAGCAAGATAGCCGTCATCGTTACTGATCAAAATTTTCATGGTATTTATTTTACACGAGGCAACATTAAGGCATGGAAGCGCGCTTGACCATTTTGCGGCATAACCATGACTTATCGATTGTTCCTGCCAAGCGGTGTGGACGCTATCCAACAACTTTCTGAGGCGCGTTTAATCGCTAGCGTTACGATCCTGCTGCAGGAATTCGATCACACTCGTCTGATCCCGGGTGCGCTTGAAGGGCGGTAGGCTCTGCCAGATTTTCTTCCCGTAGGGTTTGGTAATCAATCTGGGATCACACAGCATGAGCACGCCGCGGTCGGTTTCATCTCGAATCAGCCGGCCGGCCCCTTGTTTAAGATTGATAATCGCAGCCGGCAACTGATGTTGCATGAAACCATTCAGCCCTTTTCTTTCCAGGGCGTCGAGACGTGCAGCTAGTACCGGGTCGTCCGGCGGTGAAAAAGGCAACTTATCGATAATGACGAGCGAAAGCGCATCGCCGCGGACATCGACGCCCTCCCAAAAACTTTGACTACCGACCAACACTGCATTACCTGCGGCGCGAAAACGGTCGAGCAATTCGGTGCGGCCTGCCTCCCCCTGCACCATCAAGGGAAATGACAGGTCTAGTCGGCCGAAAGCCTCTCGTATGCGCTGTGCTGCCCGGTTCACCGCTCGGTTGGTGGTGCACAGCAGGAATGCCCGACCGCCGGAAGCAATAATGACCGGCAACGCGGCATCGACCACAGCATCCGTGTAATCGGGTGAATTCGGCGGTGGCAAATCCGTGGGTACATACAGCAATCCTTGTTGCAAATAGTCGAAAGGACTACTCCACGAACGGGACTGTTCTTTAGCCAAACCCATCTGGGCAGCATAATGGCTGAAATCGTCTTTTACTGCCAGAGTCGCCGAGGTGAAAATCCAGGCGCGTGGGGGGCCTTCACGTTGTTTTGTAAAAATCGGTGCAATCGATAATGGTGTCTGATGAAGCTGCAACGACGAAGAAAAAGCTTCGACCCACAACACACTTTCTGGCTGCTCGCCTTCCACTACCGTGGCACCTCCAGCGGTGCTCCAGGCTGCGAGTCGGTATTCCAAGTCGTTTGCCCGCACCCTGCACTGTTCGAGCGTTTCTGCCCGCTGTGCCTGGGTCGCGAGAATTTCCACCATCTCGTGCAAGGCTTTTTTCAATATTTCGAGCGCGGGAAAAAACGGGCTGGACGGCAAAATCTGGCTGACCGCCAGACGGACCACGTCTTGCGGAAATGCCAGGCGTAATTCGCGTGCTGCCTTTTCAACGCCAGTTACGAGCCTGGCCCAGTCGGCACCGTCTCGGGCATGGGTCAAGCCTTCTGCAAGGACGTCGCGGCATAACTCCAGTATCTGGGACGTCGATGTGGTATCGCCGAAAAATAGGGTCGCTGTTTCGGGCAGTTGATGCGCTTCGTCGAAAATAATGGTGTTGGCCGACGGCAGGAGTTCGGCCACGCCGGTGTCTTTTAACGCGACATCGGCAAAAAACAAATGATGGTTGACCACGACCACGTCGGCTTGCTGCGCCTCCTTACGCGCTTTCATGACGAAACAATCCTGGTAATACTGGCATTCGGAACCCATACACGTATCGCGGGTCGAGGTAACCAAATTCCAGATCAAAGCGCTCTCCGGCACTTTTGACAATTCGGCCTTGTCGCCAGAGGCGGTGGTTTTCATGAAGCGGGAAATTTCGCGTAAATGGCCGATATCGTCCCGCGAAGTCAAACGGCCGTTCTCAAGCGTACGTTCCAAGTGGTAATGGCAAACGTAATTTGCACGCCCTTTCAAAAGTGCGATGGATACGGGAATATTCAAGGCACGACGCACGGTTGGAATATCACGCAGATAAAGCTGATCTTGCAAATTCTTGGTGCCGGTGGAGACAATGGTTTTGCCGCCCCACAGCAGTGCCGGCACCAGGTACGCAAAGGTCTTACCGGTTCCGGTACCAGCTTCGGCGATCAGTGTGGATTGGGTGGCGATGGCATGCGCAATCGCTTTTGCCATTTCAATTTGCGCCTGCCGCGGACGATAGGTGCCCACGGCACCACCGAGCCGACCATCTTTACCAAATAACATGTCGAGTTCGGCGTCGTGCTGGGCATTTTGCAACGGCTCATGCTTGACATCGCCGGTATTCGGACTCGATCTTGCTGTAGATTTAGCAGTCAAATTGCGATTGCTCAGGCGGGAATATCCGGCACCAGTTGCATTTTTAGCATCGTGATGTGGTCTTTCAGTTGCAACTTGCGCTTTTTTAGACGACGCAATTGCAATTCCTCATGACGGCTATCGCGAATCAGCGTGTCGATGACTGCATCGAGATCGCGATGTTCGACTTCTAATTCGATAATGCGTCGTTGAATATCGTTGGAGGGGCTCATATGCGTATTGTGTCACACGGTGCCTGAGTCGTACGGCAAAACAGGATCTTCAGATAGAAAATTCAGATTTTTCCGCAAAAAATGATGTGTTGCCACCCTGTTGCAAATACGCAGGCTTTCATACGGAATGGACGTTGGAACGATAGTTTCATGAGAGCATTAACGCAACGAAGCGACGCAGCCTATCCGTGATGAGGTAATAATGTCATACAAGATCGAAGCCGGAACCGGCCAGCATATTGGCGACCGCAAAGAACAACAAGACCGCATCGGCCTTTTCGGCGCACCGCGGGCACCCGGCTACATGATGGCGGTGCTTGCAGACGGCATGGGAGGCGCGCATGGCGGCTCCATTGCGGCAGACCAGGCAATTCGCACGGCACACCAGATCTTCGATAATTTTTCGCCCCTCACCAGTGCCGTGGAAACGATGTTGCATGAAATCGCCAGCGAGGTGCATACCGTGATTCAGTTAATGACGCTGGCAACTGAAATGCGGCCCGGTTCAACGTTGGTCGTGCTCGTCATTACGCCAGAGAAGACAGCGATCTGGGGACATATCGGCGACTCCCGCCTATATCGCTTCTCCGGGCCCAACCTAGTCGAGCGCACGGTTGATCAAACCAGTACCGACGGCGCGGCAAATAAGGTAGTCAATATGCTTGGCAGTGCCCATGTTGCACCGAAAATGACGCTCGCAAGGCATGTAGGCTTACGAGCGGGCGACGCTTTCATGCTTTGCTCGGATGGCTTGTGGCAGCATTGCAGCGATGGCGAAGCCGGTGCGGCGATCGCGGTCAATAGCCCGCGAGACGCGGCGCAGATGCTGATTCACCGGGCCCGTGAACGCACGACCGATAAAAATGGAGACAATTGCACTCTGGGGATCGTAAAACTTGTGGCAACTAGCGCACCGGCCCCACAATATCGGGTCGACAAATTAAATAGTGCGGTCTGAAATAGTGCGGTCTGACATAGCGCGGTCTGACTCGTTTGCTCAGTCGCCCGGTTACCTGTTCGTTTAGTTTCGCCCGCTGCTGCACTATTGTTAAGAAGCGGGCGACGGCTGCGATACCGGTGGCGTCACATCCAGCTTTCTCGAACGTTTCTGCTCCGCTGCGGCTTTTCGGGCAGCAACGGCCTTTTGCCGTTTCAAAGAGTCGGCTAATTTTTTATCGTAAGCTGCTGTACGCCGTTGCTCATCTGCGGCATTAAGGTCTTGCGACTTCGACACTGGCGCTTTGGTGGGTCTCAGTGCAGGTGCCTCGCGGCGCACCAATTCTTGGCCGCGCCTGCCATTGACCGAACCATCCTGCGCCATATCCGTCGGCGCATCGTTGCCGGCGTCTTTCTGCGGTTTTAACTGCTTTGTAGCTAACTCTCGGTCACGTTCCTCGACTCTCGCACGCCGCTTGAACGCATTCGCCTCTAGTTCGATCGGTCGTATCAACGCCAGGCTCAAGCGACGACGCTCTCTGGCATTATCGAGGCAGTTGTTAGTAAAAAATGTTGGCAGGCAAGCCTCTTCCTGCTTGGAATACTGCGCATCGATCAGCGAACGTTGCCTTTTGATTTCACGCAACGCTGCATCGGCCATCACGACCGATCGAATCGAGTCGGTTGGATAAAGAGCGGCGACAGCCGCCATATCAGGTAAATCTGCTGATGGCGCGGCCTGCAGACCACCGGCTGCCTGTGTCACCGTACAAGTCGCCATGCATGCCGCAAACATGAGTGTCGATATCGCTTGGTATAAATTAAATGGATTCAGCAACTGCACGCCGTTGCGACGCCAAATACTGGCTGGATTGCATTTCGATGATACGCGACACCGTGCGGTGAAATTCATTGGCCAGCATGCCTTCCGTGTAAAGCTCGTCGGCGGGAACTTCCGCAGACATGATCAATTTTACTTTATGGTCGTACAAAACATCGATCAACCAAGTGAAACGACGCGCCTGAGAAGACATCGACGCCGACATCTGGGGCACTGCCGAGAGCACGACGGTATGGAATCGGCTGGCCAGCTCCAGGTAATCATTTTGTGAACGCGGACCGCCGCATAACGTGGCGAAATCGAACCAGATTACACCACCAGCGCGTCGCAGCGCTTGAAACTCCCGGGTTTCGATCCGCACGATCGGACTTTCATCGGCCGTTTCGGCAATCCGTGCAAAAGCATCACGCAATGCCGCATCGGATTTTGCGTTGATCGGCGCATGATAGGCACTGACCTGTTCCATAACGCGCAAGCGGTAGTCGGTACCGCTATCGATATTTAGTACATCGAGCTTTGCTTGAAGGAGAGCAATGGTTGGCAACATGCGATCGCGATGCAAGCCATCCGGATACAAATCGGCCGGCGCGTAATTCGAGGTAATCACGAACGATACGCCGTGTTCGAACAGCACCGAGAGTAGTTGATGCAAGATCATTGCATCGGCAATATCGGTGATATGAAATTCGTCGAAACAGATTAGGCGGTAGCGTTTGGCGATGCGGCGGGCAACCTCGTGCAAGGGATTGGCCACGCCCTTGAACGCATCGAGCTCCCGGTGCACGCCCCGCATGAATTCATGAAAATGAATGCGTGTCTTGCGCACCAGCGGCACTACGGCATAGAAGCTATCCATCAAAAACGATTTGCCTCGCCCGACGCCACCCCAAAGGTAGACGCCGCGTGGTACGTCGGGCCGAAAAATCAGTCGCTTTAGTGAACTGGATCGCTGTCGCCGGAATACCACCCACTCATCGTAGGCGATTTGTAACCGATCGATTGCCATGCGCTGAGCAGAATCAACGCTGAAATGACGCTCGGCCACCGTTTTTTCGTAATACTCCCGTACGTTCATTTCAGGTATTCGGTGACCGACCCGACAACCTAAAAATTTAACGCGCGTTTATCGACTGCCAATGCCGCTTCCTTGGTCGCTTCGGACAACGAAGGATGGGCGTGGCAGATGCGGGCAATATCTTCGGCGGAGGCGCGAAATTCCATGGCAACGACTGCTTCCGAAATTAATTCGGATGCCATCGGGCCGACGATGTGAACTCCGAGGATCTCATCGGATTTTGCATCCGCCAAAAACTTGACCATGCCGGAGGTGTCGCCAAGCGCGCGTGCGCGACCGTTTGCCATGAATGGAAACGTGCCGGCTTTATAAGCGACACCATCGGCCTTCAATTGCTGCTCATTGCGCCCAACCCAGGCAATCTCAGGGGACGTGTAAATAACCCATGGCACCGTGTCGAAATTTACATGCCCATGCTGTCCGGCGATACGCTCGGCAACGGCAACGCCCTCCTCTTCGGCTTTATGCGCCAGCATCGGCCCTCGTACTACGTCGCCGATTGCCCAAACATTCGGCAAACTGGTTTTGCAGTCCGCATCGACGACGATACAACCACGCTCGTCGAGTTGCAGACCGACTTTTTCCGCATCCAGCCCGATGGTGTTCGGTACTCGGCCGATGGAAACGATCAGCCGGTCGAACACACCGACTTGTTCTGCACCTTGTGCATCGACATAGCTTACCGACACGTCTTCTGTGCCAACGGCAATTGCGCCGATCTTGACACCCAAATTTATGCGCAATCCTTGCTTGACGAACAGCTTGTGCGCTTCTTTGGCAATTTGCTCGTCGACACCACCCAGAAAAGTCGGTGCAGATTCCAGAATGGTCACCTCGGCCCCCAGACGACGCCAAACGCTACCCGTTTCAAGGCCAATCACACCGGCACCGATCACGCCCAGACGCGCCGGAACGGCATCGATTGCCAACGCGCCGGTATTGGACAAGATTCGAACCTCGTCAAACGGGGTACCGGGCATCGCTCGTGGATTCGAGCCCGTTGCAACCACTACATGCGTAGCCGACAAAACATCGTTTTTCGTACCCGTCACGGCAATCTCGTAGCGCCCGGAGCCAGCAGAAGCGAACGAACCACGGCCATGAAAAAAACTGACCTTGTTCTTCTTTAAAAGATACAAAATCCCGTCGTTATTTTGTTTGATGACCGTGTTCTTGCGGTTATGCATCTGCGGCAGATTCAGCTTCAAGCCGTCGATATCGATACCGTGGTCTTTAAAGGCATGGCCGGCATGCTCGAAATTTTCCGAAGATTGCAATAACGCTTTCGATGGAATACAGCCGACATTGGTACAAGTGCCGCCAGGGGCCGGCCCACCGGCAGCATTTTTCCACTCATCGATGCAGGCTACCGAGAAACCCAGCTGCGCAGCACGAATCGCGGCGATGTAACCGCCAGGTCCGCCACCGATTACCACCACATCAAATGTTTGTGCCATGTAAGTACCTGAAGATTAGAAATAATGCAGGGAAAATTTAAATACGTATGATGCAAATAATTCAAACGAGTAATTCAAACGAGTAATTCAGACAAGTCATTTAAACAAATAATGCGGGCAACAAACGTCGGCAAAACCGCTGCGGGCAACGAGGCCCGCAGCGGTCCGCACATACTGTTTACAGTTCCAGCAGCAAGCGAGCTGGATCTTCCAGTGCATCCTTCATCGCCACCAGGCCCAATACCGCTTCACGACCGTCGATGATGCGGTGATCGTAAGACATCGCCAGATAATTCATGGGCCGAATCACGATTTGTCCGTTTTCGACGACGGCGCGATCTTTGGTTGCATGCACGCCCAAAATTGCCGACTGCGGTGGATTGATGATCGGCGTGGACAGCATCGAGCCGAAAGTGCCGCCATTGGAAATCGAGAAGGTGCCGCCCGTCAAATCGTCGAGCGTCAGCTTGCCGTCTTTTGCTTTGGCACCGAATTCACCGATCTTCTTTTCAATATCGGCGATCGACATCTGATCGGCATTGCGCAAAATCGGTACGACCAGACCGCGCGGCGAACCTACCGCGATACCGATGTCGAAGTAGCCGTGATAGACGATGTCGTTACCGTCGACCGAGGCATTAATGATCGGATATTTTTTCAATGCAGACACAGCGGCTTTGACGAAAAACGCCATGAAACCAAGCTTGACGCCATGTTCTTTCTCGAACTTATCCTTATATTTGGTGCGTAGATCGATCACCGGCTGCATATTGACTTCGTTGAAGGTCGTCAAAATGGCGTTGGTCGACTGCGACTGCAACAGACGCTCGGCAATACGCGCGCGCAGACGGCTCATCGGCACGCGTTCTTCCGGGCGACTTCCCAGATCGGCGGGTCCGGCAACGGATACCTGCTGCAGCGCCGGCTTGGTGGCAGCCGGTGCTGCCGTCGTGGCTGGAGCTGATGTTGGAGCTGGTGCCGGAGCAGCTTTGTTATCGAGCGCGTTGATGACGTCGCCCTTGGTCACGCGGCCATCACGCCCGCTGCCGGACACGTCGGAAGTGGCCATCTTGTTCTCCGCCAGCATCTTCGCCGCTGCAGGCATCGCCACGCCCGCGGCGCTACCCGCGCCTGCCGGCGCAGCGCCGGCAGGCGCAGCTTCGGCCGCTGCGGCAAGTGCCGGTTGCGGCAGATTGGTGACTTCCATCGGGCTGACTTTGACACTCGCATCGGTATCGATCAGGGCAATCACTTCACCAGCGACGACCATGCTGCCATCGGTCTTGACGATTTGCGTAATCACACCGGCAGCGGGCGCAGGTAATTCAAGTACGACCTTGTCGGTTTCAATATCGATCAGGTTTTCATCGCGTGAAACCGGTTCGCCAACCTTTTTATGCCACTGCAAAAGAGTCGCTTCAGCGACAGATTCAGACAGCTGCGGAACCTTGACTTCTAGAATTGCCATGTAACTCTCCGTTTATTTTGATGAATCACTTTGTCAGGACGAAGCCCTTGAGCTTGGAAAATGCGGTCTCGATCAATGCCTTCTGCTGTGCATAGTGCTTGTCGTAATAACCGACGGCAGGCGAGGCACTTGCGGGACGTCCGGCATATGCCATTTTCTGGCCATCGCTCAGATTCTCGAAAATGTTGTGCTGAATCTGGAACCAAGGGCCTTGATTCTGCGGCTCGTCTTGCGTCCAGACCAATTCCGTAAAGCTCGGAAATTTCTTGAGTTCGGCAGCCAGGGCTTTATGTGGAAACGGATAAAGTTGTTCGATGCGCACGATCGCCGTGTCGGTTTGATTGCGTTCCTTGCGGGCATTGACGAGATCGAAATAAACCTTGCCGGAACATGCAACGACGCGCCGTACCTTCTTTGGATCGATCTTGGCATCGGTTTCGCCGATAACGGTCTGGAACGAACCGTTTGCAAGATCCAGCAGAGGTGAACCGGCTTCCTTATTACGCAACAAGGATTTCGGCGTCATGATCACCAGTGGCTTGCGGAAGAGCCGGATCATCTGGCGACGTAGCAGGTGGAATACCTGCGCTGCGGTGGTCGGTTGCACCACTTGCATGTTGTTGTCGGCGCAGAGCTGCAGGAAGCGCTCGGGTCGGGCAGAAGAATGCTCCGGACCTTGCCCCTCGTAGCCGTGCGGCAGCATCATCACCAGACCTGAAGCCCTGCCCCATTTCACTTCGCCGGAACTGATGAATTGGTCGATCACGACTTGGGCTCCGTTGGCGAAGTCGCCGAATTGCGCTTCCCAGATCGTAAGCGTATTCGGTTCGGCAGTGGAGTAACCGTATTCGAATGCCAACACGGCTTCTTCGGAAAGAACCGAGTCGATGATCTGGAACGGTGCCTGTTGCTCCGAAATATTTTGCAGTGGAATATAGGTGCCGGCGTCCCAACGTTCACGATTTTGATCGTGCAATACCGCGTGCCGGTGCACGAACGTACCGCGCCCGGCATCCTGACCCGTCAAGCGGATCGCATAGCCCGACGCTACCAACGACGCATACGCCAGATGCTCGCCCATTCCCCAATCTAGATTCAACTCACCCCGGCCCATCGATGCCCGGTCGGCGAGTACCTTTTCGACCAATGGATGCACCTTGAAATTTTCTGGCACCGAGGTTACGCGAGTGCTGAGGCGTTTCAACTCGGCCAGAGGCACGGCGGTATCTGCAGCGTCGGTCCATTTCCGATTGAGAAACGGCATCCAATCGACCGCATACTTACTCTTGAAATTCGATAGCACCGGGTCGACAGTGTGGCGTCCGGCATCCATCGCATCGCGAAACGCCTTGACCATTTCCTCGCCGCCGTCTGCAGGTATCGTGCCTTGCGCGACCAGCTTGTCCGCATACAGCTTGCGCGTACCGGGATGCTGGCCGATCTTCTTGTACATCAGCGGCTGCGTCAGCGCCGGCGTATCTTGTTCGTTATGGCCGAGCTTGCGATAACAAATGATGTCGACGACGATATCTTTCTTGAATTCCATCCGATAATCGAGGGCGATCTGCGTACACAACACCACTGCTTCCGGATCGTCGCCATTAACGTGCAACACCGGTGCCTCGATCATTTTCACAACGTCCGAACAATATAGCGTCGAGCGGGAGTCGCGCGGGTCGGACGTCGTAAAACCGATTTGATTGTTAATTACGATATGTACCGTGCCGCCCGTGCCATAGCCACGCGTCTGCGCCAGGTTCAACGTTTCCATGACCACACCCTGGCCGGCAAATGCAGCGTCACCATGCACCAGGATCGGCAGCACTTGCGCGCCATCCTTGTCGCCACGTCGCTCCATACGTGCCTTGACCGACCCTTCAACGACCGGATTGACGATCTCCAGATGCGACGGATTGAACGCCAACGACAAGTGAACCGGTCCGCCCGGCGTAGAAATGTCGGACGAAAAACCTTGGTGATATTTGACGTCGCCTGCAGGCAGATCGTCGGCATGCTTACCTTCAAATTCGGAAAACAGTTCCTGCGGCGTTTTGCCGAGAATATTCACCAGCACGTTCAGCCGGCCACGATGCGCCATACCGATGACGATTTCCTGCACGCCACGCTCGCCAGCCCGCTGAATGGTTTCATCCATCGATGCGATGAAACTCTCACTGCCTTCCAGGGAAAAGCGCTTCTGGCCGACATATTTGGTATGCAGGTAGCGTTCGAGCCCTTCAGCTGCAGTTAGTCGATCGAGGATGTGGGTTTTCTTGTCGGTACTGAAATTCGGCGTAGACCGGATGGATTCGAGTTTTTCTTGTAGCCAGCGTTTCTGCGATGGATCGCTGATGTACATGAATTCGGCCCCGATGCCACGGCAATACGTCTCACGCAACGCATGCAGCAAGTCTCGTAGTGTCGCGGTTTCCGTTCCGAAATACGTATTGCTGATATTGAAAACGATATCCATATCGGCATCGGTGAAGCCGTACGATGCCGGCTCCAGTTCTGGAATACTCGGACGTTCCTGGCGCTGCAACGGATCGAGATTAGCCCAAGCATTGCCAAGAAACCGATAAGCGGCGACCAATTGGGTAACGGCTACACGCTTGCGGCCCATTTCGGCATCTGCGGAAGCAACCACGGTGCGTATCGGCCCTTGCTTGGCGCGCTCTGCGAAAGAGGCGATTACCGGTGCATGCGCGACGTCTGGTTTGGCGGAGCCATCGACCGCCGGCACATTTTGCATGGCGTCGAAATATGTACGCCAATGGTCTGGTACGGTGCCTGGATTGTCCAGATACGCTTCGTACAATTCTTCAACGTACGGTGCATTACCTCCGAACAAATAGGAGTTGGACTGGTGTTGCGACATCATATTGCTCACCTTTCTTCGCGCTTCGCGAGATTAGCGGGTTAATCTAACCTTCCGCGACACGGCCTGACCGGTTAGCGGATTGCACATCAAGTTGTGGGGAAGGACTTTTTGTTCAGTAATGCTAAAGAAATGGATTCTGGAATTCGAAAGCCGGCAGAGCATAGCACGACTCATAGAAAAATCCGGTGCCGAATGTTGCGAAAGAGAAGCTAATGACAAAATTTGCAACCCCGGATTTCTAACGGTAGGGCTATGGTAATAAAAATCCGGGGGTCGCCACGATCCGATTTTCATTGCCGACTTAGCGGATTAGCTAAGCAAAATGACCAAGTAAGGCAACCAGGTGACACAGTCAAATGAAGCGACGGTTTGATCGGAGCAAATATCGAAGCAATTGTCGAAGCGATTTATGGCCGCTCGTTGATCGGCTTGACATCCCGTCCGACGGCACCGACATACAACTGCCTTGGGCGCCCAATTTTTTGTTCAGGATCCGAAATCATTTCATTCCACTGCGCGATCCAGCCTACGGTACGAGCCATCGCAAAAATACCGGTAAATAATGAAACGGGAATGCCCAACGCCGACTGCACGATACCGGAGTAAAAATCGACGTTCGGGTAAAGCTTGCGTGAAACGAAGTAGTCGTCTTCCAGTGCCACTTTTTCAAGAGCCATCGCCAATTTAAATAATGGATCTTCCTGCAACCCTAATTCCTCGAGAACTTCGTAACATGTTTCCCGCATCAGCTTGGCACGCGGATCGAAATTTTTGTACACACGGTGGCCGAACCCCATCAATTTCACGCCGGATTCTTTGTCTTTTACTTTGGCAATGAATTCTGGAATTTTGTCGACCGAGCCGATTTCCTTCAACATGTTCAGCGCTGCTTCGTTGGCACCGCCGTGGGCAGGTCCCCACAAACAAGCAATACCGGCAGCGATGCAAGCAAAAGGGTTCGCACCGCTGGAACCGGCCAGCCGTACGGTGGAAGTCGAAGCGTTCTGTTCGTGATCGGCATGCAAGATCAAAATCCGATCCAGTGCCCGTACCAGCACGTCATTGACTTTGTATTCCTCGCAAGGCGTCGAAAACATCATGCGCATGAAATTCGCGCTATACGACAGGTCGTTACGTGGATAAACGAACGGCTGGCCGATATTATATTTATATGCCATGGCTACGAGTGTAGGCAACTTGGCGATCAAGCGTATCGCGGAGACGTCACGGTGATGCCGGTCTGTAATGTCCAAGGAGTCATGGTAGAAGGATGACAGTGCACCGACGGTACCGACTAACACTGCCATCGGGTGCGCGTCGCGTCTAAAGCCGCGGAAGAAGAATTGCATCTGCTCATGCACCATCGTATGCATCGTAACGGTATCGGAAAACTTTGCGCCTTCGACCGCATTGGGCAATTCACCGTTCAGCAACAAATAGCAGGTCTCGAGAAAATCGCAATTGACTGCGAGCTGCTCGATGGGATACCCGCGATACATCAATTCACCCTTGTCGCCGTCGATATAAGTGATCGACGAATTGCAGGCTGCGGTGGACATAAACCCTGGATCATAGGTAAATTTTCCAGTCGCACCGTACAGCTTGCGTATATCCACCACTTCAGGGCCGATGCTTCCCTTATAGACGGGAAATTCGACCGACGGGCTACCATCGGAAAACGATAACGTCGCTTTGGTTTCAGAATTGGTCATGACGTTTCCTTTAGATGAGGCGAATTGGGTCGAGAGTAGTCAATGAATCGAAATCAACAGGTCGAGGGTAGTACGTCGAATCGACGGCAGCCGAGAAAGCAACCACCGGGCAAATAACCTGGCCGCGACCAATGCGCATATTTATTAACGGCTACCGAATGCAATTATGCGCCCCGCATTCGCGAGAGTAGCGCATGCACCTGCGGCGTATCAACTGCACCTGATGGTTCGCTGCGTGAAAGCAAGAGTCCGAGCAGATCATTATCGCCCAAGTCCATCAGCCGAGAAAATGCGTCGACTTCGTCGTCGGTGAGGCTTATTTCGTGCTGATCCAGGAACCGCGTAATCAACAAATCATTTTCGAGTAATCCGCGCCGGCTACGCCACCGCAGCCGCGCGCGTTTTTTCGGATCTTCCTGATGTCCGGCCATCGATCACACCCTATACGGTACGACGTACCAACAGATCCTTGATCTTACCGATCGCCCGGCTAGGATTCAAACCCTTCGGGCAGACATCGACGCAATTCATGATGGTATGGCAGCGAAACAGGCGGTACGGATCTTCCAGATTGTCCAGGCGTTCGGCGGTGGCTTCATCCCGGCTGTCGGCCAAGAAACGATAAGCCTGTAGTAAGCCGGCCGGGCCGACGAACTTGTCCGGATTCCACCAAAAGGATGGGCATGCTGTCGAACAACAGGCGCACAGAATACATTCATACAAGCCATCAAGCTCTTCACGCTCTTCAGGCGATTGCAAACGCTCTTTTTCCGGAGGAATAGACGTGTTGATTAGATAAGGCTTGATCGAGTTGTACTGCTTAAAGAACTGCGTCATGTCGACGATCAAATCGCGGATCACTGGCAGGCCGGGTAAGGGACGCAGAACGATCGGCTGCTTTAGTTCATTCAGGTTCGTGGTACACGCCAGGCCGTTTTTGCCATTGATATTCATGGCATCCGAGCCACATACACCCTCCCTGCATGAGCGACGTAATGCCAGCGAATCATCGACATCGGCTTTTATTCGCTGCAATGCGTCCAAGAGCATCTTGTCGGAGTCCTGCAGCTCGACCGACAAGTCTTGCATGTAAGGCTTCGTGTCCTTGTCCGGATCGTAGCGGTATATCTGAAACTTTACGGTGCGTGACATAGCTTTTTTTCCAATCAGAACGTACGGGCTTTAGGCTTGAAGGTTTCAACGGTGAGCGGCTTGAGATTGACCGGTTTATAGTCAAGCCGGTTACCCTCCGAATAAAACAGCGAATGCTTCATCCAGTTCACGTCGTCGCGGGTGTCGTAATCGCGGTGCGCATGCGCTCCGCGGGACTCTTTGCGTGCCGCAGCCGAAGTAATCGTCGCTTTCGCCGTTTCAATTAGATTATCGAGCTCTAAAGCCTCGATTCGAGCGGTATTGAACACCTTCGACTTATCTTTGAAAGAAACCTGCTTACGCCGCTCGTCAAGCTCCATGATCTTGTGATAACCGGTTTGCAAAAGTTCATCGGTACGAAATACGCCGCAATAAAATTGCATCGTCGATCGAATGTCGTTGGCAACGTCCTGCACCCGCTCGGAACCAGTACTGGTTTCCAAATGCGCAAGCCGTGACAAGGCCAGATCTGCAGCATCGGAAGGCAGTGGCTTGTTCTCACGCAATTTCAGTCCGCTTTGAACGATATGATTACCCGCCGCGCGTCCGAACACCAGAAGATCGAGTAGCGAATTTGTACCGAGCCGGTTTGCTCCGTGAACTGACACGCAGGCGCACTCGCCGATTGCGTACAAGCCGTTGACCACTTCGTTTGGATTGCCGTTTTTAGGCGCAACCACTTGTCCGTGGATGTTGGTTGGAATGCCGCCCATCTGGTAATGGATCGTCGGTACCACTGGAATCGGTTCTTTAGTCGCATCGACATTGGCAAATTTATGCGCAATTTCAAGAATCGACGGCAGACGCTTTTGGATCGTTTCCGCGCCGATGTGCCGCAGATCCAGCAGTACATAATCTTTGTTGGGCCCACAGCCACGGCCCTCTTTGATTTCCTGATCCATCGATCGGGAAACGAAATCGCGCGGCGCCAGATCTTTTAGCGTTGGCGCATAACGCTCCATAAAACGCTCGCCTTCGCTATTGACAAGGATACCGCCCTCGCCCCGCACACCTTCTGTGATCAGTACGCCCGCGCCGGCGACGCCGGTCGGGTGGAATTGCCAAAATTCCATATCCTCCAGCGGCAAACCGGCACGTGCGGCCATTCCCATGCCGTCGCCGGTATTGATGAACGCATTGGTCGAAGCGGCCCAGATACGGCCGGCACCGCCGGTCGCAAAAACCGTGGTTTTCGCTTCCAGCATCATAACGTCGCCGGTTTCCATTTCCAACGCCACCACGCCGATGACATCGCCCTCGGCATCGCGCATCAAGTCGATTGCCATCCACTCTACGAAGAAGTGCGTTTTGGCCCGGACATTGCGTTGATAAAGCGTGTGTAGTAACGCGTGACCCGTGCGGTCAGCTGCTGCACAGGCGCGCTGCACCGGCTTTTCGCCAAAATTGGCTGTGTGGCCACCGAATGGACGTTGATAGATAGTACCGTCGGGATTTCGGTCGAAGGGCATGCCGAAATGCTCCAGCTCGTACACGACTTTCGGTGCCTCACGACACATGAATTCAATCGCATCCTGGTCACCCAGATAGTCCGATCCCTTGACTGTATCGAACATGTGCCAGTACCAGCTATCTTCGGACATGTTGCCTAACGAAGCGCCGATGCCGCCTTGAGCGGCTACCGTATGCGAGCGCGTGGGAAACACTTTGGAAAGTACGGCAACGTTGAGCCCTGCTTCTGCAAGCTGCAACGAAGCGCGCATGCCGGAGCCGCCCGCACCGATGATGACGGCATCGAAGCGCCGCGAGGGAATTGTGGATTTAATGGCCGCCAAGGTCAAACCCTCCAGAGAATTTGTGCCGAATAGCCGGCACAGCCAATCAGCCACAACATAGTGATGATTTGTAAAAGCAAACGAATCGAAACGGGCTTTACGTAGTCCATCCAAATATCGCGCATGCCGACCCAGATGTGATAAAACATGCCGGCAAAGGTGATAAAGGTTGCAATTTTGAACCACTGCCTGGAAAAGAGCCCAGCCCAGCCGTTGTAGCTAAAATCGTTTGCGCTGAGGAAAGCGACTAACAAAATTACCGTATAAATTGCCATTACGACCGCCGTGGCGCGTTGCGCCATCCAGTCCTTCAACCCGTAATGCGCGCCGACGGTGAGGCGATTTGCGCCGATGTTATTTTTTGCCATCTCAGAATATCCCAAACAGTTTCAAGGCCACCAAAGCAGTCAAAGAAAGGCTGACTGCCAATACTGCAACCGACGTATTGCGCGACGATTGTTTCTCAAGGCCAACGTGATAATCCATGGCCAAGTGACGAATGCCTGCAAAAAAATGGTGGAGGTAGGCCCAGGCGAGTGCCAGAACGACCAGCTTAGCGAACCAGCCGGACATTACATTTCGGAAATAGTTGAAGGTATCTTCGGAGATCAGACTTTGGTCGAGAAAATATAGCGCCACCGGCAGCAACAGAAACATCAGCGCTCCACTGACCCTGTGCAAAATCGATATGTAGCCGGCGACTGGCAATCGATAGTTGGCTAACTGCGTGATGTGAATATTGCGAAACTCCGGCCTTTTTCTAGATACTTCCGACATCCCTAACTCCCGACGTATTGAATTATGCGGATTTTCACCGATTTTGTGCTGTGCATCAGCCCTGGACCAGCCTCCATTATGCCTGATGGGCAATTTCTTCGCTCTACACCCACTGATCACCACTCACCGCGATGTTGCAATTTTGTCAGCAAAATTTATTCATGATGACAAGTGTTTGCCATCTAGTAGAAGACTACTGTTGCAATGCACTTGGCGATAAATTTATTACCAAAAGAAAATTTTTTGTGGAATTAAGCAGAAGACAAGTATTTTCTAGAAGAAAATTTTTTAACGCACATACTTTTCGACAAGGTTGCCGGCCAGCTCCCCTGAGGACCATATTGTGTCCGCCTACCGTACCGCAGCATTCGACGGTATCATTGCGCACCTGCCGGATGCCGCGTCTTCGCGATGCAATCCGCCGTCTGTTTTTTTTACCTTTTTGGAGATTCAATTATGGCTAAGGCCCCAATGCGCGTTGCTGTCACCGGTGCCGCCGGTCAGATCGGTTATTCCTTACTTTTTCGTATCGCCAATGGCGATATGCTTGGCAAAGATCAACCGGTCATTCTGCAATTGCTGGAGATTCCCGACGATAAAGCGCAGAAGGCGCTGAAGGGCGTCATGATGGAAATCGACGACTGCGCATTCCCGCTACTGGCTGGCATGACTGCACATGGCGACCCGATGACGGCGTTCAAAGACATCGACGTTGCATTGTTGGTTGGAGCCCGACCTCGCAGCGCTGGTATGGAACGTAAAGATCTGCTGGAAGCCAATGCGCAGATATTTACCGTGCAGGGTAAGGCGCTCGATGCGGTTGCTTCGCGGGACGTCAAAATTTTGGTCGTTGGAAATCCAGCAAATACCAATGCTTATATCGCCATGAAATCGGCACCTGGTCTACCTTCGAAAAATTTTACCGCGATGCTGCGACTGGATCACAACCGTGCGTTGTCGCAGATTGCAGCAAAGACCGGACAACCGGTGACGGCGATCGAAAAGCTTTTCGTCTGGGGCAATCACTCGCCGACGATGTATGCTGATTATCGATATGCGACTATCGACGGTAAATCGGTCAAAGAGTTGATTAACGATGATGCCTGGAATCGGGACGTATTTTTGCCAACCGTCGGCAAACGCGGTGGCGCGATTATCGAGGCACGCGGGCTGTCATCGGCGGCATCGGCTGCCAATGCCGCCATCGATCATGTGCATGACTGGGTTTTAGGCACGAATGGCAAGGTGACGACGATGGGCATCCCATCTGACGGTTCTTACGGCATTCCCAACGACACGATGTTCGGCTTTCCGGTGACTACAGAAAACGGCGAATACAAGATCGTTCAAGGTCTGGAACTCGATGCATTCTCCCAAGAGCGTATTGCCTTGACATTGAAGGAACTGACCGAAGAAAAAGAGGGTGTAAAACATCTACTGCCTTAAGCCCAAGTCAAAGCCCTTGCTTTGAGGTCGATGCATCCTTCCGAAGCCCTGTTTCAAGGCCGGCATCTGCCGGCCACGTTACCTGTCTGCGATCATTACGCCGGGGCCGAAAAACTGATGCGCAAGTCGCTGACGCTGCAGCAGGCGATCGGCCCACGATTCGACATCACCTTCGATTGTGAAGACGGTGCTGCAGCAAGTGCCGAATCGGCACATGCGGAGATGGTCGGTACGCTGATTGCAAGCGACGACAATCGTTTCGACCGGGTCGGAGTGCGGGTGCAAGATTTCCGGCATCCCAGTTTTGAGCTGAGCGTTCGAATTATCTGTGCTTTAGCGTCTAAGCGGCTGGCTTACGTCACTGTGCCCAAAATCGGCAGCGCAGCCGAGTTGGAACATGTCGTGTCCATTGTCAATCGTTATGCGGAAAAGGCAGGTCGATTCGGTTTGCCGATTCAAGTGCTGATCGAAACACATGGCGCTTTGACAGACGTGTTTGCGATTGCACGACATCCCCAGGTGCAGGCGTTATCGTTTGGCATCATGGATTTCGTGTCCGCCCACTATGGTGCTATTCCAAGCGGTGCCATGCGCTCGCCAGAGCAGTTTCTACACCCCCTGGTACGCAGAGCAAAGCTTGAAATCGCCGCTGCGTGCCATGCGTTCGGCAAAGTTGCATCCCACAACGTCACAACCGAAATCAACGATACGAACCTGGTGATGGAAGACGCGCGCTGTGCCAGGCGTGAGTTCGGCTACGGCCGGATGTGGAGCATTCATCCGAACCAAATTGAGCCGATTCTTGCCGCGTTTACGCCCTCACAGCCGGAAATCGTCGAAGCTTCGACAATACTTTGTAGTGCATTTGCAAAAAATTGGGCACCAATCCAGCATAATGGCACGCTTCACGACCGTGCCAGTTATCGCTACTACTGGACCGTCTTGCAGCGAGCGAGATTAAGCGGAATGCAGTTGCCTGACGCCGCCGCCGAATTTTTACGACAACACATGGAACGACAATGAATAAATTAATGAATCTTCTCGTAGTTGCATGTCTCACGAGCGGTTGGGCCTACGCACAGGCACCCGCCCCGGCGACGGCAACTGCACCCGCAACCCCGGCCACGGCTCCGAAAAAAGCGGTAAAAAAACCGACAGCCAAGCAACAATCTGCACAGAAATCTGCAAAAACGGCCGAACGAAAATCCGGCCCTCTGCTCGATGATGAAGACAAGGAATTCGATGCCGCCGGTGCGGCCGTCACAGAAGTCAATTGTGAGCTTGGTAACAAGGTAACGCTATATCGCAATGCAGCCGACACCGAGCACATGGCCCTACGCTGGAATCAGCGGGTGCATCGTATGACGAAAGTCTCTACCACCACCGGCGCGAACCGATTCGAGAATACTAAATACGGACTGGTATGGATCGGTATTCCAGCCAAGGGAATGCTGCTCGATGCAAAAAAGGGGCAGCAACTCGCCAACGAATGCAAGGATGCTGAACAATCGGCACCTGCTGCTGTGCCAGTTACGCCTCCCGCAGAACCGACCAGGCCGGCTGATTTACCGGAGCCGGTAGACCCGCAAAGAGCCGTACCGAAACTAAAAAGCTAGCCTTAAAAAACCGACCGTCGTCCGATACGCACTTCAGGAGAAATCATGACCCGCAGCACCCTCGACACGTTGAAAGATTTCAAAATTTCAGACACGAAAAAAGGCAAGTTTTATTCGCTGCCAGCATTGGAAAAGAAATTGGGCTTAACACTTTCACGGCTGCCGATTTCCATCCGGATCGTGCTCGAATCGGTGTTACGCAATTGTGATGGCAAGAAGGTTACCGAAGCGCATATTCACGAATTAGCGAACTGGTTGCCGACAGCGGCACGTACTAACGAAATTCCTTTCGTCGTTTCCCGTGTGGTGCTGCAGGATTTCACCGGCGTGCCTTTACTGGCGGATTTGGCAGCGATGCGCAATGTCGCGGCGAAAATGGGCATTCGCGCCAAAAATATCGAGCCGCTGGTACCGGTCGATCTGGTAGTAGACCACTCGATTCAGATCGATCACTACCGGGAGAAAAAAGCGCTAGACCTAAATATGAAACTGGAGTTTGCACGCAACAATGAACGGTATCAGTTCATGAAGTGGGGCATGCAGGCGTTCGATACCTTCGGCGTGGTGCCACCGGGCTTCGGCATCGTTCATCAAGTCAACCTAGAATATCTGGCGCGCGGCGTCCACAAGAAAAAGATTGGCAGCGACGATGTGTATTACCCGGATACATTGGTCGGCACCGATTCCCACACCACGATGATCAACGGTATCGGCGTAGTCGGCTGGGGTGTCGGCGGCATCGAAGCCGAAGCCGGCATGCTCGGGCAACCAGTGTATTTTTTGACACCGGACGTTGTGGGCGTGAATCTGACCGGGCAATTGCGGGAAGGCGTTACCGCGACCGACCTGGTGCTGACGATTACCGAGATGTTGCGCCGTGAAAAAGTGGTCGGTAAATTTGTCGAATTCTTTGGCGAAGGCACAGCGTTACTGTCGCTCACCGACCGAGCAACCATCGCCAATATGGCGCCTGAATACGGCGCAACGATGGGCTTTTTCCCGGTTGACGAGGCAACCATCGATTATTTCCGTGGCACAGGGCGCAGCAAAGCCGAGATCGATGCTTTCGAGGGGTACTTCAAAGCGCAGAAACTGTTCGGCATTCCCAAAGTCGGCGAAATCGATTACACGCAGGTCGTAGCGCTCGATCTGGGCACGGTCAGCCCTTCGCTCGCCGGGCCGAAACGGCCACAGGATCGTATCGAGATCGGCAACGTGAAGGCAAATTTTGCCGAGTTATTTTCTAAGCCGGTGTCCGAAAATGGTTTCAACAAAAAGGCTGAAGATCTGGATGCGGTCTATAACAATGCCGATGGTGTCAAGGTCAAGAACGGTGACGTGCTAATCGCGGCAATCACTTCTTGCACCAATACATCCAATCCAAGCGTACTGCTCACGGCCGGCCTGCTGGCAAAAAAAGCCGTGGAAGCCGGCTTGAAAGTATCGCCGCATATCAAAACATCGCTTGCGCCGGGCTCCCGGGTAGTGACAAAGTATCTGGAGGCAGCCGGACTCCTGCCGTATCTTGAAAAACTCGGTTTTGGCGTAACGGCCTATGGCTGCACGACGTGCATCGGCAACGCTGGCGATCTGACGCCGGCGATGAACGAAGCGATCATCGAGCACGACATCATCGCCTCGGCAATACTTTCGGGTAATCGTAATTTCGAAGCCCGCATCCACCCGAACATCAAATCGAATTTTCTGGCGTCGCCGCCATTTGTAGTGGCATATGCCATCGCCGGCAACATGAGCGTCGATTTAATGACCCAGCCGGTGGGTAAAGGCAAAGGTGCCGACGGTAAGACACGCGAAGTGTTCCTGGGGGATATTTGGCCTACCAGCCAGGAAGTTGCCAAGCTGATGAAGTTCGCCATGAACGCAAAAACATTTAAGGAAAACTATGCCGATGTGAAAACCGCACCGGGCAAGCTGTGGGAAGACATCAAAGGGGTAGCGCAAGGGCAAGTATATGACTGGCCGAAATCGACTTACATTGCCGAGCCACCGTTCTTCGCCGATTTCACCATGGAGCCGAAAGCGGCGGCGACCGGCATTACCGGTGCGCGTGCACTGGGCCTGTTCGGCGACTCGATCACCACCGATCATATTTCGCCTGCAGGTTCGATCAAGGAATCCAGTCCCGCAGGCAAGTGGTTGACTGAAAACGGCGTGCTGAAAGCCGATTTCAACTCCTACGGCTCGCGTCGCGGCAATCATGAAATCATGATGCGCGGCACATTCGCCAACGTTCGCATCAAGAATCTGATGATTCCGGCCAAACCGGACGGCTCACGCATCGAAGGCGGCATTACCCTGCACCAGCCGACCGGTGAAGAAATGTCGATTTATGATGCAGCCATGCGCTATGTGGCCGACGGCGTGCCGACGATGGTATTCGGCGGTGAAGAATACGGCACCGGTTCATCACGCGATTGGGCCGCCAAAGGTACCCAGCTTTTAGGTGTCAAGGCTGTGATCGCACGCTCTTTCGAGCGTATTCATCGGTCCAACCTGGTCGGCATGGGAGTTTTGCCGCTACAGTTTCTAGGTGAGCAAAGTGTGCAATCGCTCGGCTTAAAGGGCGATGAAAGTTTCGACTTAAAAGGTATCGAAGGCGATATTCGTCCGCAGCAGGAAGCGACACTGGTCATTCACCGTGCCGATGGCCGCACGGAAGAAATTGTTGTGCTACTGCGTATCGATACGCCCATTGAGGTGGATTATTACAAGCATGGTGGCATTTTGCCGTTCGTATTACGCCAGCTATTAGTGGCATAAAAATAAATTACTAAAGCGGCTGCATGAGCGGGTGGCCTGAACAGATTGCATGAGCGATGTTCGCATCCGTTCGCTGTATGTGTCTCCTTTACAATAATTGATCTGTTTGACTGGGTTTGCCCGCTATGCGCCGTCCTTCTAAAAATTCCCCTCAAAAATTGTCGGCTGAGAGCCAGCGTCTCGTTGCGCTTGCACAAGGCGTGGTGCAGTCCGGTAGTCGCTTGGAAGCCAGAGCGTGGGAGGCGGCATTGGATACGCAGACGGGCAAGCTGCTCAAAAGCCACCACCAAGCCGGTATCGACCACGCGCTAGACCATCTCTTCACCATCGAGCCCGACGGTTACGACGCGTTAATGGAAGCGGTCGAAGCCGGCAGCGAATCGATCGAAATCGAGCACGAGGGTGCACGATTCGATGCACTGCTTATCGCCATTCCAATTTTGGCTTGGACGCGGTTCTCGATCGGTTCCGGACCGGTCGCCTCGGAGCCCATCCAGACACTTGCGGCGCACCTTCAGGCACATGTCTTGGCAAACGATGCGCAACTCGCGATGGCACCGATGTTGTTTTCAATCGATCAGTTGCCACGTACACCCGCCGACACGTACGCCCTGACGCAGCGCATGGCACAAGCCACTTTAAAGAAAGAGGCGGTGAAAGTGGCTGCGCACAGCTCTGAGACCGCGCCATTCCTAGCCGACACACGCTATTTGCTGGCAGCCGTGGTTGTGCCAGCCGGCACAGCCTTATTCCGATGGCAAGCCACGTTGGATTTACAAGACCGCGTACATGCGCTCGAGCAATGGCAAGCGCAGGCGACGCCGACGGTGGTGCGTTTGCTGCCAGGCTGCGGTATCGATCTGTTGCTGCCGCAGGCTTACTACATGGCGTGCCGGGAAGCCGACCGCAATATACGTCCGGCATCAATCCGAGCAGCGGTTCATTTCCTGACAAACACGCTAGAAATTGAAGCGGAGATGCTGCAGGCCGTGATCGGCGCTTTCGGCGAAGATGGGGGTGATGAACGTACAGACGAATACCGCATCGGCTTCATGCTGGCAGACGATACCGACGTGTTGTACGGTATCGTTTGGCCGCTCTATGGTGCCGAGGATGCGGAACAGGCATTACGTGGCGCTTTGCAAGAGGCACCAGGCATGACCGTTTTGGGTAGCCCGCAGGGCACCCCTGCACCGATCGACGAAATACTGGCGCTTTTACGTGAAGCCGGTGTGGCCCGCGTGCATCAGCACGAACAACGGTTCCTGCTCGAATTTTGCGACGACTGCGGTGCACCGTTATACCCCGACCTCGATGCTGAACTGGTACATGCGGAAATGCCTGAGGATGCACCGCAGGCGGTCAGCCATTTTCATTGATCGTGAAACTAGACATGGATCGCAACGCGCTACTGCAAGCGACGCGAACGAAATTTCTGGAGGCTTTTCTACTAGCTGCCGATGTTGGTCTTGCAACCAAAAGACCACCGGGAAGCGAGGGGGCCGGCATCGGTGCATCTGCAACAGCACAGCGCGCAACGCTGGAAGCATCTCATCTTTTGCAGGACCGGCAAGCCGACTTGCGAAATTTTCTGCGACAACGCATGGAGCAGCTGCTTGAGCGCAGTCTGCAAACTACTTACAGCACGTTTCGTCCGACGTTTTCAAAGGAATTTACAAGTAACAAACTCACGCTGATCGATTTCACTCAGCTTGAAAATCAATTGCTGATCGACGAGATCACAACCCGTTTTCGAAACGCTGCCGAGCACCCGTTGCGCGACTTGAATATTCGTATCGCTTTATTGTTCGAACAAAAAACGATCCAGGAACGCGAGAACCCTTTTCGTCCTTGGCTTTTCACACAATGTATCGTCAGTGCCATCGAAGCGCTCGGGACGCGCCCGGAGGTGACATCCCTTTTACTGCAGCAGATTGCTGGCCGAATCGAAAGCGATATCGCAACGATCTACAATGCCGTGAACGGCTTTTTGATTGAACACGGCATTGCTGCGCAACTGCAGCTGGTCCGTGCAGAATCCAGTCATAGCACCCCGCTGCCGGCGAGCATGCCCACACCGCTCTATAACGTCGAACCGCACACCGCATCACAGTTCGAGCGGGCTCTCAGCCCGACATTGATGCAGGCAGTACTGGCATTTCGAGCATCGGCTTTGAAAACAACCAGTGCGTCTACCGATGCCGCTGCAGATGCAGTTACGAACGTTGGTGCAAACGTCGATGCAAATGCGTTGCATAACCACGTACGTGCCAATTTAGAAAAGCTGTCCGATGCTACCTCCGACCGCGCAGACCATGCCACGATCGACGCCGTGGCAACATTGGTAGATTTTATTCTCACCGACGAGTTCACCGAATTGCAAGTCCGTACGACGCTTGCGCGATTGCAGCCAGACATTCTCGAGACTGCGTTGAAAGAGCCGATATTTTTTACTCAGCCAAGCCATCCTTTGCGTAGGCTGATCAATCTTCTGGGAAGCGTTGCGCTGGTGGTACCAAACGCGTCAGCCACCAATACAACGAATGGCAACAGTCAAGTTCTGGTCGACATTCAAAAAATCATCAGCGATGGAGTGCTCGATGATGAATCGCTTAATAATAAGCTGCCCGGTGACGCAAACAACGAGAGAAAAGCTTTGCCATTGCGGACGATGCTGATCGACTTACAAGCGTCGATCGCAAAAAATTTTTCCGACAGCGCGATACAGCAGGCGCACGCAGCGCGCGTGCTCGAGCAGGCGCAACGGCAATTAGCGCAGTATGTCAGCCTTTGTGCCCAGCTTGAAGCGGCATTATCCGGCTTGATCATCGATCCGTTCCTGCGAGATTTTTTGACGCAATCTTGGACGCTCGTGATCGACGCAGCGCAGCGACAAAACTGCGCGGCGACACCGGTTGCCATTTCGCTGCGCAAACTAGTGCCAGATTTGCTCTGGAGTATCGTGCCGCATGGTGACGCTGAAAGTCGTGCACAGTTATTGACGTTTTTGCCAACGCTCACGCGCGCGATTCGCGAAGGCCTGGCAACGATCGACTGGACCGTCGAGCGCCAGCAGCCGACGCTAGACTGGTTGATGCGGGTACATCGCAATTGTTTGCAGAAACGTAGCCAAACAACACAGACGCCTTCGCTCGCCGCTGTACAAGCGCATTTTCAGGGTTTCGTCGACGGCGGTGTAGAAGGAAACACGACAGGCACCGCAAAACCGAACATGCCAACGTCGGTCACGCCACCTTACTCCACCGTACATGCACACTACCTGGACCGGGCAATTCGCCGGATCGACCTGAGCCTGCGTCGAGAAAATGCGGTTGGCATGGAAGCAGCGCAACGGCTGCTGTACGTCGAACGTTCTCCACTCTTCGATCGAGCGATGGAAGCGATTCCACACTTCACGAAAGCGCCTACCTATTTGAAGTAATCGCTACCCTTCTGCGATTAGTCCCCCGCCATTAGTTCGACATATCCGTCATTGACTGTAAGATCGGCAGCAACATGGCCCGCCCCAATGCAGCACTGCGTGCGCCGTTCCATCCGACGACAGGGTTGGGAAGCATGGCATTGTCTTTGAAGGGCATTTCCAGCGTCAATGCGATGCACTTGAAGTGATGCGCCACGTATTTCGATGCCAGACGCAACATCTCTTCGCGGTATTTACCGGAGCCGTAGCCATGGGTCGTCTGAAAATCCGGGCTTGCCAGCCTCAAGCATTCGACGAACCGATTCTGCGCAGCCGCCTGAGCCGAACTGAATCCCTCGAGCATTTCACTGCCGGCTACGAACACATAAGGCAGGCCTTCGTCGCCATGCGCATCCAAAAACAAGTCGCAGCCAGTGACATGCATCAGCTTCTTGACTGCTAAAACCTCCGGGCTGTGATGGGCAGTCGGCGTCATCCACTCGCGATTCAAATTCGCACCGGTAGCGCTGGTGCGCAGATTACCGCGAACGGAGCCGTCGGGATTCATGTTCGGTACGATGTAGAACACGGCTTCCCGTAACAGACGTTGCGCAACGGGGTTCGCCGTATCGATCAAGGCATCGATCAATCCTTCGGCAAACCACTCGGCCATCGTCTCGCCGGGGTGTTGGCGCGCAATGATCCATACTTTCTTCGGCGCTGCCGGATTACCGATGACCACAGCGTTCAGGTCGCGCCCTTCATGGGTGGTCGCCAGATCCAGCACCTGTACGTTTGCGTCATGTGCTACGCGCCCGAGCATATCTAAATGCCGCTCCCACGAGTAAGGCTCGAAATAAGCGTAGTACACGCTGTCTTGTGTAGGCGTGTGCGAGATCGTCAACACGTGCCCGTCGAATGTCGTGGGCACCCGAAACCAATAATGGCGATCGTAGCTCGCCACCGCTTCGAAGCCGTTCCATCCTTCTGGATAACTAGTGATGCCGGCATTTATAAGCCGCATCGTGCAAGCCTGCCCACGGCCGCCTTGCAGACGGTAGTAGAACCACTGAGAAAAATCCGCATGCGAGTCCTTGCGTACGTTCAGGTCGATACGATGCGCATGATCTGCACACACGACTTCGATGGCACCAGCATCGAACGTAGCGCTTATTTTTAGAGTCATCAGGAATTAAAGTCCAAGCTATCTGGGATGCTCATAATACGCCGGCCTGGAAATAAATATTAAGAGGACTAGATCAGCGTTTCGAGAGATACGAGCGCAGTGCTCTGCTATACTTCTCCCCCAGTCGGGGCGTAGCGCAGCCTGGTAGCGTACGTGCATGGGGTGCACGGGGTCGGAGGTTCGAATCCTCTCGCCCCGACCAAAGAAAAGCTCACATAATCAACAGGTTATGTGGGCGCTGTTTTTTCTAGCGGCGACAAATTCGATTCATTCGTTCCACCATCTACACTTTCGTCTACATTTTGGCGTGCCATGTTCCAATTCCAGAATAAAAGTGCGATTTACGGGCTTTAAGATTGGCGTGCCGCCATGGACCTATATGCCACTTGATTTGAACTGCCCCTTTTTTTAAAGCAGCCGTTAAAGTGACTCAGGGGTGCTGCCAATGCATCGGACACGGTGACTTTCATTCAAAGTGTTAACGGGGACATTTAACTGGTCGGCCCGCACCTTTAGGCTACCAAGGAGCTCAGCAGCCAACTCACCGTCGTTTTTGCATTGTGAAACCAACAAAAAACTTTATACGGCTGAAGTGCCGTAGCGAAAATCTGCTTTGCAATGCTAAGGTCATGCCGTTCTAAAACGTTTTTTAAGGATACCTTTTATAGTCAAAGGAGCAGATGTCATCGGCGGATTTTTAAAAGCTTCGAGGCGCGTGCTGCTTGCTACTTGTATGCGTGACTGCATTGTTTTATGGTTGCGGTCATAGAAAGCATATGAAGGGTTTTGAATTATGGCAATCCTGACTGTAAGGAATGTGCCCGATGACGTACATCGCGCTTTGCGTATGCGAGCAGCTCGGCACGGCCGCAGCACAGAAGCGGAAGTGCGTGAGATTCTTGCGGCGGTGGTTAAACCGGAGAAGCGCGTACGTATGGGCGAAGCCTTGGCAGCGATTGGCCGCAAAATCGGGTTTACCAATGAAGACTTTACAGTCGTTGAAAGTGTGCGTGACAAGACGCCAGCTAAACCGTTGAGCTTTGACTAAATGATTGTTTTGGACACCAGCGTGGTTTCCGAGGCGATAAAGCCGGTCGTTAATCCTTGGGAAAATAGATAAAGCAAACGGCGCTTGATAGAGATCGATATTTCATGCAACACGAGCGGTATCAAGCGTATGGGAACTACACCGCCGAATGACCCGCATCCGCAATCGTAAATCCGATCGTGGTGCTGCCATCCGCGCTGTCGGCGAACACCGCCCCGCCGTGCATCTGCGCGATTGCCTTGACGATTGCCAGACCGAGACCGTGACTGTCCCCGCTGTTGCGACGTGACGGGTCGATGCGGTAAAAACGGTCGAATAGTTTGTCGAGGTGTTCCGGTGCAATGTGTGGGCCGGGATTGGACACCGCGATGCGCACCTGGTCACCCATGCGTGACAGCGAAACGTCGATTACCGCATCCGGCTGTGAATGCTGGGCAGCGTTGTGTAGCAGATTGGTCAGCGCCCGACGAAATAGCGAGCTGTCGATCCAACCGTGGACCTCGCCATCAATGCGTACCGACACACCGGCTTCGTCGAGCAGGAATTCTAAAAAGTCAGCGGTCTTGGCGACTTCCTCGGCCAGCAAGGTGCGACGCAGGCTCGTGGCCATTTCCCCCTGATCGGCACGGGCCAGAAAAAGCATGTCATTGACAATGGTGCGAAACCGATCCAGTTCCTCCAGATTCGATTGCAGCACGTCTTCCAGTTCTGCCTTGCTACGTTCCCTCGACAGCGCTACCTGAGTCTGGCCAATCAGGTTGGTCAGTGGCGTGCGCAATTCGTGGGCAACATCGGCATTGAATGCTTCCAGTTGTTTGTAAGCACCCTCGAGTCGATCCAGTGCACCGTTGAACGATACCGCCAGGCCCGTCAACTCGTGTGGCATTGGCGACGCGGCTGAGACTTCGAGCCGCTGCGACAAGCGACGCGGGCTCAGCGCATTGGCGCTATCGGACAGCCGCTGCACCGGGCCTAGGCCAAGGCGGGCAATCCAGTACCCCAGCAGCGCTACCAGCAACACGCCTAGCGCCGACAGACCGATCAACGCGAGCGCAAAAAGTCGCAATGTATGGATCATCGGGGCCGCGTCGATGCCGACCATCAGTTGTACGTCGGGGCGTTCGCCGTTGGCGGCGATGGTACGGATCAGTGCCCGTACCGGTCGCTGGTTGCCTCCTTCGTCCAGCACCACCATCGCCAAGCCGTCACGAAATGCGCTCTTGCCATCCATTCGACGCGGTGGTTTGCCGTAGGTGAAGGTGCTATCAGGCGAGAGCACCCAAAAGCGAAATTCCCACGCACCCGGTGTAAGTCCAGCCAGCTTGCCCTGCACCACGCGCCAGCGATCCGGGGTTGCAGCATTGCGAACCAGCGAATGCAATACGTCGGCACGCGCGTTCAGGGTATCGATTTGCTGACGATTGAGCTCATGCGACAGCACGCTGTACAGCGCGATGCCGATCAGGGAAAACACCACCAGCGCAGCCATGGCGAACATCGCCGCCAAGCGGATCGCGATCGAGTCGCGCAGGGCTCCGAGCTTGAGCGTCATTCGTCAGCCACCGGAAGGTTCGTATTGCCCGCCTCGGCACGTACTTCCAGCACGTAGCCCATGCCGCGAATGGTATGCAAAAGCTTATCTGCAAACGGGCCATCCAGCTTGGCGCGCAAGCGCTTGATGGCGACCTCGACAACGTTGGTATTACTATCGAAATTCATATCCCACACCAGTTCCGCAATCGCGGTCTTGGACAGGATATCGCCTTGACGGCGACATAAAATTGCCAGCAGCGCGAATTCCTTGGCGGTCAGTTCAAGTCGCACACCCTCGCGCGTCGCCTTGCGGCCGATCAGGTCGATGTTGAGGTTGCCGATCTGTAGATGCGATGGCTCCTGCACGCGCCGGCGACGGTTCAGCGCCTGCAACCGGGCCAGTAACTCCAGAAACGAGAAAGGTTTGACCAGATAATCGTCGGCACCGTCGCGAAGACCTCTGACGCGATCTTCAACGCTGTCGCGGGCGGTGAGCATAATCACCGGCACCTGCTTGGCAGCACGCAATGCCTTCAACACGCTGAAACCGTCCTGACCAGGCAGCATGGCGTCCAGGACGATGACGTCGTAGTCCAGCTGCAGCGCCAGATGCAGGCCATCGATGCCGTTATCGGCTACATCCACCGAGCAGCCCTGCTCGGTCAAGCCGCGGTGCAAATAATCGGCAGTTTTGAGCTCGTCTTCGACGATCAAAATTCTCATGTACTAGTGTCGCATTAATTAGGGTCAGATTCGATTTATACGATTGATATCCGATTCAGTTGATTGATTAAGAGGCAGTCTGCTTGGACGGCACTACACCCATTGCCTGATACAACGCTACCGTACGCGTGGCGACATTAGCAGCGGCTTGTGACCAGGCGAGTTGCGCATCGTAAGAAGCCCGTTCGGCGATCAAGACATCCAGTAGCGACAACGTCCCTTCCTGATATTGCAAGCGTGCCAGGGCCGTCGCTTTGCTGGACGCATCGCGCGCGCGGGCCAGTTCCTGCTGCCGCAGTACGCCCTGTGTATATAGCACGATGGCAGTTTGCGTATCGCGCAACGCGTCCCGAATAGTGCGTTCGTATTGCAGAAATGCCTGTTCCTGACGAGCATCGGCGGCGTCGATGTTGGCGCGAATACGGCCGAAATCGAGCAATGGCGCCGCCACGCCGCCACCAATCGACCAAACCCGCGACCCTGCACTAAGCAACTCGTCGAGGTCGCGGTTTTGCAGTCCAAGCAGACCCGTGATGGTCAAGGTGGGATATTGCAACGCTTCGCTCGCATCGCGTAGCGCAGTCGATGAAATTAGCCGCAGGCGGGCAGCGCGTACATCGGGCCGCAGCGCGAGGATGTCATTGGGCGACAGGAGCAGAGTAAGCGGATCGCTGGACGGCAGTGTCACCGTGCGCTGCTGTATAGAGCCTTGCTGAGGTGGATTTTCCTGCACAGGAAGGCCGGTTTGCAGTAGCTCGCTCAATTCGTCCGGGGTCGAAGCGAGCAGCAACGACAACCGGTAACGCGCCGATTCGGCAAGTTCGCGGGCAGCAGGTAGTTGCGAGCGCGTCACAGAAAGTTCGGCAATCGAGCGTTCGACATCCAGCCGACTGGCCAGTCCCTGCTCGAAACGCAGCCGCGAGATGCGGGCGGTACGTTCCTGCGCAGTGGCGGTCTGTTGCGCCAGTCCGGTTTGCACTTGATACAACCGGTACTCAACATAATTGCGGGCGACTTCTGCCAGCAGCGTCAACCGTGCGGCGTCACGGTCTGCCTGCACCACGCCGACATCGGCTTGCGCCGCGCGCGCCTGGCTGCGCAATCTGCCGAAGACGTCAGCTTCCCAGCTGACTTCCAGACCGACCTGTCCCAGATTGCGGATCACTGCGCCATTATTGGCTAGGTTGGCGACGCCACCGGCGGTGGCCGGCTCGGCGCCAATATTATCGATACTGCCGCTGATCGAGCGCTGACGGGTAAATCCGCCCGTGGCCGACAGCGATGGAAACAGACTGGCGTTGGCAGCTCGCTGCAAGGCGCGTACTTCGCGGATGCGGGCATCGGCCACCTGCAGGTCGAGATTGCGTTGCTGGGCAAGCTCGATCAATTGCGTTAGCGCCGGATCGTTGAAAGACTCCCACCAGGCGAGTTCGGTCGCTGATGACCCGGTTGTTGCGATGGCACCCTCCGGCGCACCCTCCCATGTCTCAGGCACAGCGACCTTCGGTTCGCCGCGCTCCGGAAGATTGACGCAGGCGCTCAGCAGAAGCGTCAGTGCGACTACCACTGGAATCGCCATTGGAACCGTCATTGAAGCGACCCTCACGTTGCACTCCCAGGTTCGCTGACGTCGGGATTGGCGGCAATGCGTGCCGCCTCCTGTGCATCCCGTTCACGCTGCTTGCGGTGAAACAGCCGATCGAGTGCCAAATACACCACCGGTGTCGAATACAGCGTCAGCATCTGGCTTAACAGTAGTCCGCCAAACACTGCAATGCCGAGCGGCTGACGCAGCTCTGCGCCGGTGCCGAAACCCATCATCAAGGGAATCGCACCCAGCATGGCGGCAATAGTAGTCATCATGATCGGCCGGAAGCGCGTGATGCATGCTTCGTAAATCGCCTCGTCCGGCGACAAGCCGCGGGTGCGCTGCGCATCGAGCGCAAAGTCCACCATCAGGATGCCATTCTTCTTGACAATGCCGATCAGTAGCACGATGCCAATCAGCGCCATGATCGAGAAGTCCAGCCCCCACAGCCACAACAGCAGAATGCCGCCGATGCCGGCCGACGGCAGCGTCGACAAAATCGTCAGCGGATGCACAAAACTTTCATACAACACGCCGAGAATGATGTAGACCGTCAGCAGCGCTGCCAGAATCAGTAGCGGCTGGCTTGCCAGGGACTCCTCGAATGCCTGCGCCGCCCCCTGAAACGAGCCCGTGACTGCCGAAGGCATAACGATCTCGGCACTGGCTGCATTCACGAGGTTGACGGCATCGCCCAAAGCGATGCCCTGTGCGACATTAAACGAGATTGTCGCCGACGGGAACATGCCGTAATGACTGATCGACAACGGGCCGGTCGAGGGTGGCTCCAGTTTGGCGACCGCCGACAGCGGCACCATTGCGCCGGTTGTCGGTGAACGCAGGAAGAAGTACGACAGGCTGTCGATGCTGCCGCGCAGTGCTTCGTCAATTTCCAGAATCACCTTGTACTGATTGGTCTCGGTCTGGTATTCGCTGATCTGGCGCTGGCCGAAAGCATCGTATAGCACCTGGTCGATGTCGTTGGTGGTCAGGCCATAACGCGCTGCGGCAGCACGGTTGATATTGAGCCGCGTGACACTCGCACCCAGTTGCTGATCGTTGGAAACGTCCCGCAATTGCGGTAACTGTTGCAATTTGGTCGTCAGCTTGTTGACCCATTCAGTCAACTGCGCACTATCCGGGCTGCGTAGTGCATAACTGTACTGCGTGCGCGATGGACCGGAGCCGATATTGATGTCCTGTGCGGCACGCAGAAACAGCATGATGCCGGGCACTTGCGAAAGTTGCGGACGCAGGCGGTCGATCAATTCGCTAGCCGACACGTCACGATCCGAGCGATCTTTCAAGACGATCCAGAAGCGGCCGTTCGACATGGTCTGGCTACCTCCCGTGGAGCCGACCGAATGCGCAAACGATTGTACCGACGAGTCTTTCTCGATGATCGCCGCCAGTTGCTGATGCTTGGCGATCATGTCCTGATACGAAATGTCCGGACCGGCCTGTGTGGTACCCAATACGAACGCGGTGTCCTGCAATGGGAAAAAGCCTTTGGGAATCTTGACGTAACTAAGCGCGGCAATGGCGACCGTGATCGCAAAACCGACCATCATCCATTTCTGATGGCCGAGCACCCATTTCAACGAACGGTCGTAGCTGCCCAGCAGCTTCTCTGCAAACCCGTGTTTTTTTGTTTCACGATGTGGCATGGCCTTCATGAAACGTGAGGCGAGCATCGGTGCCAGCGTCAGGGAAGCAACCACTGAAATCAGAATCGAAGCGGTCACGGTCAGTGCAAATTCGCGGAACAGCCGTCCGACTACGCCACCCATGAATAGCAAAGGTATGAACGCTGCAATGAGCGATAAGCTGATCGACACGACAGTGAAGCTGATTTCGGAAGCCCCTTTGATGGCCGCCTCTTTCATCGATGCCCCCATCTCCAGATGGCGATGAATGTTTTCCACCACCACGATCGCATCGTCGACCACGAAACCGACGGCAATCACCAGTGCCACCAGCGTCAGATTATTTAAACTGAAGCCCAGTGCATACATCGCCGCAAACGTCGCGACCAGCGACACTACTAGCACCGCACTGACGATCAACGTCGCCGATACCTGCCGTAAAAACAGGCCCATGACCAGAATTACCAGACCTACCGTAATGAGCAGCGTCAGCTCCACCTCATGCAGCGACGAGCGAATGGTTCGGGTGCGATCGTTGAGCACGGCGACCTCGACTGTGGCCGGTAGCGCTTCCTGCAATTTCGGCAATGCAGCCTTGATGCGGTCTACCGTATCCACGATATTGACACCAGGTTGGCGGAATACCACCAGATTCACGCCAGGCCGACCGTTCTGCCACGCCTGTACAAAATCATTTTCAGCGCCGATCGCCACTTTTGCGACGTCTTTTAAGATGACTGGCGCGTTGTTTCGGTAAGCCACCACAAGATTTCCGTATTCCTCCGGCGTGAAAAGCTGGTCGTTAGTCGCCAGCGTCGATACGCGATTGTCGCCATACAGGGCGCCTTTGGCTTGGTTGACGCTGGCGGTCTGTACCGCGGCGCGAATGTCGGCCAGCGTCATGCCATAGGCGGCCAGCCGGTCGGGCGAGGCTTGGACACGAATCGCCGGTTTGCGCTGGCCGGATATATTGACCTCGGCCACGCCCTGGATCTGGCTCATCTGGCGCGCCAGAACGGTTTCAGCCAGATCGCTCAACTCTTCCAGAGGCATTTGCTGCGATTGCATGCGGATGATTAAAATCGGACTGTCCGCCGGGTTGACTTTGCGCCAGGTCGGTTGATTCGGCATGTCCGACGGCAACTGCCCGGCGGCGCTATTGAGCGCGGCCTGCACTTCCTGTGCAGCGGTATCGATGCTCTTGTCCAGCGAAAACTGCAGTGTGATCGACGTGGTGCCGAGCGCGCTAGTGGATGTCATTTCGGTGATGCCCGGCACGGCGCTCAATTCGACTTCTAGCGGCGTGGCGATCGACGAGGCCATGGTTTCTGGGCTGGCGCCGGGTAGCGATGCATTGATGCGGATGGTTGGAAATTCTGCCTGCGGCAGCGGCGCGACCGCTAACCGCGGAAATGCAAAAATGCCCAATAGGACCACCGCTACGGTCAGCAGCACGGTGGCGATCGGATGCCCGATAAACCAGCCCGACATATTCGTTTTAACTTGCATGTCAGTTCCTCGCCACGGGAGAAACGGCTGCAGCCGGCGCATCGTTGTTCAACACCTTCACCATCGAGCCAGGTTTCAAACGCGATTGGCCGTCGCTGACCACCACGTCGCCTGCGGCCAGACCGGTGTTGATTACGGTGACGTCTTCATTCTGGTAGCCGATCTCGATGTTGGCGGGTTCCGCTTTGTCATTATTGATGCGATAAACAAATGGCTGTTTCAACCCGCGCTGCACGGCGGTACTGGGCACCACGATTGCATTAGGACTGTTACCGGTGCGCAGCTGCACTGTTACGAACTGGCCGGCCCAGAGCTTGCTATCAGCATTTTGAAATTCCGCTTTCAGTCGCACCGTGCCGGTAGTGCTGTCGATCTGATTGTCTACCAGCAGCAGCTTGCCGGTTGCCAGCGGCTGGCCGCCGTCACGACTTGCGGCTTCCACCGCAATCGTTTTTTGACCACGCAGCGACTCCTGAATACGCGGCAACAGCTCCTGTGGCAGTGAAAACATCACCGCAATCGGGTCGATCTGCGTAACCGTCACCAATCCTTCGGCGTCGCTGGTGCGAATCAGATTGCCGGTATCGACGCGGCGGATGCCAACCCGCCCGGTGACTGGCGAGACAATGCGCGTATGCGAAAGCTGGACCTGCGCAGCCGCGATCGCGGCATCGTTGGCGCGCACCGTGGCACGCAATTGATCGACGGTGGCGGTCTGCTGATCGACCTGCTGTTTGGCGATCGCTTCCTCTTTCAGCAGGTTGCCGTAGCGTTGCAAGTCCACTTCAGCTGCCTTCAGCGAGGCGGCGTTGCGAGCACGCTCGGCCCTGGCCTGGTCCAGCATCGCAGCGATCGAACGGTCGTCGATCGTAGCCAGCAACTGTCCCTTCTTGACAGGCTCACCTTCTTTGAACATGACTTGCGTCAGAATGCCATCGACTTGCGAGCGTAGCGTCACGCTGTGCAGCGACTGTGCAGTGCCGATCGCGCGGGTCAGGTGCGGCAAATCGCGCTGCTCTGCCTTGACCACGGATACTGGCACCGCCGCTGGCGGCGCAGGTGGTTTGTCACCGGCACGGCCCTTGAACCACCACCACGCTGCAGCGGCAATCGATACCAGCAACAGCACCACGACGATCTGAAAGCCCGGACGACGCCGGGAGGCGGGAGGAGAATCGATGGTCGTCATGAGGTTGGTCTGGATAGGAAAAAGCTGAGTTTAAAAGAAGGATGGGCAATGAAAAGCGCATGGAAACAGACCCGATGGTAATCGGCACACGCCGACCGGATTCTGTCGTCCACATGACAAAATTGTCAGGAGGGGTATTTTTTGGAGCAGACAGATAAATTAGTGATTTTGCAACACTGAACTGCCCTGGGACTTGTTAATTTGAGCAAAACATTACAGGTCAGTGAGCAAGGCGTCTATATATAGCTGGCGCGACGGGGCCCGCACCAGCGTCAGATTTTTAAACAAGATGCGATTTAATATCCTGCGCCATCTTCGTCAGGAAATCATCGCGTTCCTTGCTGTCAGGACGCGCCAACACGTCTCGCAAAAGATTTTGGTAACCGACCGCATGAGGGTTGCCGATTTTTAACAGATCAACCCGCATCGCGGTTACCTCATCCGACTTTTTCCGGCTCATCTGCGTTACGACATCCTGATAGCTGGTCATCACCAGCGCGCTTGGCGAATCGCCTTCCGAGGAACGGTTTGTAAGTTTTGACAGCAATTGCTCCAGCATTTCGATACGCCGACCGGGATGCGCTATTTTTTGAATTTTTGCCAGACTCGCATTACACCGAACGTTGAGATTAGTCGGTAACTTTAGTATCTCGAAACGCAATGTCAAAAGCGTCTCCTCTTCCTTCACTGATTTTTTTGAACGATTTACCGCACCGCGATGCACCGTCGATTTTTGCAGTGATTGATGATGAAGCCCTACTAAATTTACTTGTCGGATGGTTAATTCATCGGTTTTTGCGGTGTGTGCAAACGAAGCAGAACGACTCGATGCATTGACAAAACGCATGTTGCCCGGCGCAGAGGCATACTTGCCTGCAGCACCGGCGACACCTGCTTGCTCCCAATTAGTATTTAACGCGTTGACAGTGGCTCGTTTCAAAGGATGGAGCGGGTTGGGCACCGAACTGCCCGCATCGGCATTAATACCTGCCTGCGTCGCTGCTTTAGGGCTGGAATTGCCTGTGAAGCAGGATAAAAGATTGCTGAGCGATAGCCTGGAATTCGATGCACGCATAACATTATTCCTTTGTTTCAATTTCTTCACTGTATGCGTTTGAGGTTGCGCCATAGCGGCACCTACGAATTTATGCGTTCTCGGACGAATTGCCGGATCAGTTTGAATAATGTATTGAGATCGACCACGGTTATCGACAATTTCGGTACCGATCTGGATACTGCCAACGAACATCCATCATTCGACAGAAAAATATTCGTCGCAATGGTAACCGCGTGTAAAACCGCGGCAAATTATTGGACAAGGTTGGTTTGCATGGCTAGTATCGAATTGCACTTGAACCGGAAGTACAAACACCATTGTCAAGCGAGGAATTTTATGAACACTGCAGCAAACGTCGACGCTGTGTCGAAACTAAGACTTAAGTTGTTGGCTAGCGGGCTTGCGCTGGCTACCGCTGGCGTGGTGTTGACGCCTGCACCGGTGCAAGCGCAGGAGCAGGGTTATGCAGGTAATATTATCGGCGGCGTAGCGGGTGCGTTATTGGGCAGCCGAATCGGCAGCGGTAGCGGTCAGATTGCAGCTGCGGCTGCCGGTGGGGTGCTTGGCTCGATAGTCGGCGGCAATGTCCAGGCGGGGTTGCCACAACACCGTGGTTATGCGTATCAGCCTCAGACAGTGCAGCAACCGATTTATCATTCAAATCAGTCCTATCCGGCTTATTCCCAACCAGTGTATCAATCGACTCAGCCGGGGCCATACGCTTATGAAATGCATCGGCAAGCAGATCGAGTACAACATCACCGGCAATACTATCCGCAGCAAGAAGTCATCCGCTACGAGCAACCCACTTATGTGCGTCAAGACGCGCCGGTGTATCAGCATTCTTATCAGCACTCAGCGCCCGCCGCACAACGCGGCTATACCGGTCCGATCGTCGGCGGTGTAGCCGGGGCTTTGCTTGGCAGCCGTGTAGGTAAGGGAAACGGTAAGATCGCAGCTACGGCCTTAGGTGGCGTCGTCGGTGCGGTAGTTGGCGACCGCATCCAAAATGCGCCGTACCCGGTACAACATGGGTACGTGCAACCATCGCAGCCACAGTATTCGCAACAGCCTAGCGGCGTTGGTTATGTATCGTACGGCGACGGTTCTTACTCCCAGCGCCGCTATGCAACGCCCGACCAATATTGAAAGGCGGACGAGCGATAGCGTTCAAGCTTAGTTAGCGATGAATGTGAAATAAAAAGCGCCACACAGGGGACCCTGGTGGCGTTTTTCTTTAACTCTTCAGCATTACATGCGCAACATAACTATTGCCGTTACTTCGCCGGCTTTTCAATTCGCGTGATTCCGCCAGCGGCTGGTAGAGGATCACTTGCCGGAAAAGTTAACTCGATTGCGTCGTCAAGCTGTGCTTCCTGTTTTTCATCAGGATCGTCCGACGTGACATTTCTCTTCTTAACGTTTTTGGACGGCATATGCGTATCACCGTTATCGTTAGGCGTTACCACAGCAGAATCGTTGCCTGGTGACGAAGGCAATGTTTGCGAACCACTTTTTTCAGTATGTACGTTGGTTTTATTAGTAGACATTTTTTCTCCAATCTAAAACAGTGAGACTTGTCAGAATTGACATGCCTTCGATAATACCCCATGCCTTTGCGATAACAAAAACCGCCGGAAGTTTCGCTAAGTGTCAATTCCAAACCTATATGTTCAATAAGTTTAATTGAAACAATATTTTTATCAGGCAATGGATTTACGCACAATGTTAAATATTGTTACTATAAGGAACAAACATCGGTTCACGGAAATTGCACGGCTTGCCTAGGTGATCGGAGATCCAGATGAATAACGCAACGAGCAGGAATGTTTGGCACTCAGGTAATCGCGGCGCGCGTCCAGAGCCTGTAGGTTTGATGCGCCGCGATTTCGCTACGGCTGCTTTGGTTGAAGAAGGCATCGCTCTGCAGGAACAGGCCGGCACAAAATTCGCCGCTGTTTTTCTGGACTACAAAGGCATTCCGGTTGAGATCGCGCTACGCGTTTTGTTACGACCAGGCGAACGGCGCAAAACATTGGTATTGGCTGTACCAGCAAACGTCTTGTCCTCCTAGCTACGCAAACAGACATCGCTCTGATAAATCGCTCCACGCATGGTCTAATAATACGCTTCGTACAGCGTTAGTACAGCGCTAGTAAAGCGTATTCCTCAGAAATAACGTCTTCATTCACGATACTATTTGCGCTTTCCATTCATTCGTCCCTACTTATGACCGCTACTCTGAATATCGATCCGCATCCGTTACTGGCACCGTTGTCGCCCTACATTGTTGAAGATCTCTCCAATGCCGATACCGCTGCCAGTGCTGCGCTAGCGGCCGCAGCATTAGATGCACTGTCAGCCCCGGTACTAAAAATGCTATCCCAGTTCGGTGCGCAAAGCGAAGATATCGCCGCCCAGTTCTTCCCCGATCCGGACGACCCTAGCACGCCGGGAAATCTATTCTTTTGGCCAGCTACCCGAACTAGCCAGTCGAGCGCGTATGCGGATGCATCGTCTGCGGAATACTCGCTTCGCGCTGCGATATTTTTGTCCGAGCGTGATGATTTTGGTGCCGTGTATCCAGCAGGTTTTAATTTTCTTTTGAAACTCGAAGCCAGTGCCTGCGAACTGGTACGCGATATGCCCTCGTCGGTATTTGAACGACTGGAATTTGCTCTTAAAGGAACAAGCCTACCGAGCGGATTCGAATTCCTGGACGACATACAACATCTGCCTTTGATGCCTGGCATGCGTCGCCAGTTTTTAAAAGCAATTACCAGAGCACACGAGGTAACGACGAAATCCAAAAGAAAGGCGTTCGAAGCTGTAATGCTGAACTACATTTGGGATGAGACCGAACCGGTCAAAGATTTCAGTGCCGTATTGTCGACGATGGTGTCTCTGCTCGCAGCAATTCACGAACAGTCGTGCAAATAATCTGTGCTGAACCGGCTACTTAAAAATGTCTTCGGTCTGAAGCAGCAAAAGTATTGCATTGAGTTCGGCGCGCACCAGACTAGCCTCGGGCATCGGCGGCAATTCACTTGCTGGTGTCTCAACTAGATCGGCAGCAACGCGGCTATCGAGTTTGTTGCGCGCACCACTGATCGTAAATCCCTGCTCGTACAATAGGCTGCGGATACGACGAATTAACAATACTTCATGGTGCTGGTAATAACGTCGGTTACCACGGCGTTTGACTGGCTTAAGCTGCGTAAATTCCTGTTCCCAATAGCGCAGTACATGCGCTTTGACTCCACATAGATCGCTAACTTCACCGATCGTAAAGTAGCGTTTGGCTGGTATCGGCGGTAATGGCCCGACATCGACCTTCGGCAAACGGTCGTTCATAGTCACGCGGGAAGAACGGCGGGATTATGGTTCGTCATTTCTACCATCGCCTTCAATTTTTGGCTGGGATGAAATGTTACGACGCGCCGCGCGGTAATTGGAATCTCTTCGCCGGTCTTGGGGTTGCGACCGGGACGTTGCGGTTTGTCGCGCAACTGAAAATTGCCAAAGCCAGATAGCTTTACTGGTTCACCTGCTTCCAGCGCATTACGAATTTCATCGAAAAAGGTTTCGACCATATCCTTGGCTTCACGCTTGTTCAGCCCCACCTGCTCGAACAGCAATTCGGCAAGTTCAGCCTTGGTCAGCGTCGGCAATTCCTTCTCGGCTTGCGATCGCACATTCGCTTCCATCATGGCGCGGCCGAGATCGGCTGCCAACACGGATTGCATCTCGGCGGTTGTTGCGTCGTTCATCATAAGAGCTTGCATGCTGCCTTGATTGGCATTCTAGGTGCGGCGTTTCGCGCCATATTTTTCTTGTGCGGCCTCAACGAAAGCGTGCATCGCCGCGTCCACCGCATCGTCCTGGAGTGTTCGATGAGTATCTTGCAAGGTGAATCGGAAAGCAAGGCTTTTTTCATTTTCAGTCAAGCCTTTTCCACGATATTCATCAAACAAAACAACGGCTTGCAAGATATTGCAAAGGGCGTTGTTTCGAGCCTGCTCGTTAAATGTGTCGATCAGGTGTTGGGCTGAAATCGTTTGTGGGACGAGTAACGCAAGGTCGCGTACTGCTGCCGGGAACCGCGATATTTCCTGATGCACAGGTACTTGACGCTGCTCCAAGGCCGCCATCGTAATTTCGAATACGATCGGTGCCGTCGTAAGCTCGTACTTTTGCTGCCACCGGGGATGCAGTTCACCGATAAAACCGATGTCACGCTCATCGAGCATTACGCGCGCGCAGCGCCCGGGATGAAGCGCTGGATGTTGCGTCGTTTCGAAGCGCAAAAGGTTCGGTGCGAACAGCGCTTCCAAATCGGCCTTCATGTCGAAGAAATCGACTACCCGCACCGGTTGCCCCCATTGCTCTTCGACGACACCACCGCAAGCGATGGCAGCGACGCGCTTGGGTTGATCGAAACCTGCGACGGATAACGGTCCATCGGCGACGCTTGCGTCGTGCATAAACACAGCGCCGAGCTCGAAGAGACGAATGCGACTTACCTTACGGTTAAGGTTGTAACGCAGGTTGGCAATCAAACTGCCGACCAGGGTAGAACGCATCGTGCTCATGTGGCTGGCAATCGGATTGACGACCTTCACCGGTGCGGCATTGCCGGCAAAATCCATCTCCCATGCCGCATCCACAAAGCTGTAATTGACGACTTCCTGGTAGTCAAAAGCCGCCAAAAGTCGCCGGATAGCAAAAACCGAGCGTTGCCGCTCGGGCGGCAGGCGGAGAATATTCGGTGCGACGGGCGGTAATGCCGGGATGTTTTCATAACCGAAAACTCGGGCCACTTCCTCGATCAGATCCTCTTCGATTTCAAGATCGAAGCGATAAGCCGGTGGTGTGACGGTAAACACGCCGTCGGCGTAAGAGTGCGTCAATCCGAGGCGCGTGAATATTTCCGTCACACGTGCTTCATCCAACGGTACGCCGATCACGCGTACTGCGCGGGCCAGGCGCATTTGAACCGGATTGCGCGAAGGAGTATTAATCACTTGATCGTCTACCGGACCGACTTGCGTCAAACCTTTCTGACCGCATATTTCGACGATCAAGGCAGTGACACGTTCCAGGCACTCGACCGTCGCTGCAGCATCGACGCCTCGCTCGAAGCGATGGGCTGCGTCGGTGGCGATGTTAAAGCGCCGGGTACGCCCTTGTATGGCATGCGGATGCCAGAAAGCAGCTTCGATGTATACGTCCTGCGTTTCAAAACTCACGGAAGCGGCATCGCCACCCATGATACCGGCCAGCGACTGCACCGCACGACCATCGGCAACGACCCCGACGCGGTCGTCCAACGTCACCACCGCACCGCCTAGCAGCTTCAGCGCCTCACCCTGCCGCCCCCAGCGCACTTCCAGACCGCCCTGGATTTTTGCCAGATCGAACACATGCGTCGGCTGGCCCAGTTCGAGCATCACGTAGTTCGAAATATCGACCAATGCCGATACACAGCGCTGACCACATCGTTCGAGCCGTTGTTTGATCCACTCCGGTGTCTTTGCCCGGGCATCAAGGCCCCGGATCACCCGGCCAGCGAACCGGCCGCACAGATCGGGAGCGCTTAATTTGACCGGCAACCGCTCATCAAATGTCGCGGCCACGCTCTGCCAAACCGGCAACGAAAGCACCGTGCCTGTCAAAGCCGAAGTTTCCCGAGCAACCCCTAATATGGACAGACAATCGGCGCGATTCGGCGTGAGTTTTAGTGTAAGTATTGCGTCGTCCAGGTCCAGATAGGCCCGAATATCCTTGCCTACTGGTGCCTCAACCGGCAACACAAGAATACCCGCATGATCCTCGGTGATCCCTAGCTCACGCGCCGAGCACAGCATGCCCTCGGATTCGACGCCACGTAATTGACCGACCTTGATTTCGATCGGCTTGGCATCCTTGGCGGGTGGCAGTATCGCACCCGGCAAAGCACACGCGACTTTCAGCCCCACGCCGACGTTGGATGCGCCACATACTACCGTCAGGTGCTTGTGAAGGCCCGCGTCGATTCGGCAAACAGTCAAACGGTCTGCATTCGGGTGCTGAGAAGTTTCCAGTACTTCGGCCACCACAACGTTTGAGAAAGCCGGAGCCACCGCACCGACTTCTTCGACCTCCAACCCCGACATGGTAAGCAGGTGTGCCAATTGCTCGGAGCGAATGTCCGGGTTGGCCATGGTGCGCAACCAGTTTTCAGAAAATTGCATGGTTCGTCACAGTCGCCTAATTGAAATGCTTAATTGAGATGCTTAATTGGGTTGCCTAATTGAACTGCTTTAAAAACCGCAGGTCGCCCTCATAAAACAGGCGCAGGTCGTTGATGCCATAACGCAGCATGGTCAGTCGTTCGAGGCCCGAGCCGAATGCGAAGCCGATGTACTGCTCCGGATCGAGGCCCATGTTGCGTACCACTGTCGGATGCACCTGGCCAGCCCCAGAGACTTCCAGCCAGCGACCTTTCAGCGGACCGCTTCCGAAAGCGATGTCGATTTCTGCAGACGGCTCGGTGAATGGGAAGTAGGACGGCCGAAAGCGTACCTGTAAGTCGTCGGTTTCGAAAAACGCTTTGACGAATGCCAGATAGACGCCCTTCAAATCGGCGAAGCTAATGTCTTCGGCGATCCATAGTCCTTCCACCTGATGAAACATCGGTGAGTGAGTAGCATCGCTATCGACGCGATAAGTGCGCCCAGGAGCGATCACCTTGATCGGCGGCTTGTGCATGCGCGCATACCGTACTTGCATGGGGCTGGTATGCGTACGCAGCAGCAGCGGCTTGCCTGTCGCATCCTTGCCGTCGATATAAAACGTATCTTGCATGGACCGCGCAGGATGATTCTCAGGGCTGTTCAAGGCTGTGAAATTGGTCCAATCGGTTTCGATCTCGGGCCCGTCCGCCACATCGAAACCGATCGATGCGAAAATCTGTTCGACCCGCTCCCAACTGCGCATAACCGGATGAATTCCGCCTACGGAGCGGCCGCGGCCGGGCAGCGTGACATCGACCGCCTCCGCATCTAAACGACTCTGCATCTGGGCATTTGCCATGGCTGCACGACGCGCGTTCAATGCCGTCTCGATCCGCTCCTTGGCGGTATTGATCACTGCGCCCTGCAGCTTACGTTCATCCGGCCCGAGCTTGCCCAGGCCTTTCATCAACAGCGTAATTTCGCCGGTCTTGCCAAGGTATTTCGCTTTAGCATTTTCGAGGGCGGCGGCATCGACTGCTGCAGTAAAATCGGACGTCGCCTGTACGACGAGTTGTTCTAAAAGACTCATGCAGGTTCTTCCGCTTCCTAGTGAAGCCATGCTGAAAATAAAACGGGGCACAGGTGATCGACCTCTGCCCCGCCTAGATACTAAAGACTTCTACAAACTGCCTGATTTATTCAGGCAGCGGCATTATGCTGCAGCAAAATTCGCCTTCACCTGATTGACGATTGCGGCGAATGCAGGTTTGTCCATTACAGCCATATCAGCCAGCACCTTGCGGTCTAGTCCGATAGAGGCACGCTTCAAACCATTCATGAATACGCTGTAAGTCATACCGTGCTCACGCGACGCTGCGTTGATACGGGTGATCCACAACGCGCGGAAAACCCGCTTTTTATTGCGGCGATCGCGGTAGGCATATTGCCCTGCACGCATGACCGCCTGCTTGGCAATCCGATAAACCTTACTACGACGACCGCGATAGCCTTTGGCCTGGTCGAGGACTTTTTTATGACGGGCCCGCGCCGTGACCCCACGTTTTACTCTAGGCATATATTCTCCTGATGTGGTGAGGGGTTAGGCGAACGGCATCATTGCGCGAACGGACACCATGTTTGTATCATGGACTTCTTTCGAGCCGCGCAATTGGCGTTTGGTCTTGGTAGTCTTTTTGGTCAGGATATGACGCTTGAACGCCGCGCCCCGCTTGATGGTCCCACCCGGGCGTACGCGAAAACGCTTCTTCGCGCTACTTTTTGTCTTCATTTTTGGCATGACGATCACTGTCTTGAAGACAGCTCCACTTTTATATGATTGCAGGTGGCAATATTTCATTGCACTTGGATGCCTGCTTTCACTTGTTATGCAGCGGAATCGAGTCCGCTGCCATCGCAAAAGCTACCCGTTAAAACGGTGCTTGCTGCAGATTCCTTGCTGCCAGACCAACTGCGCCTGACTATTTCTTTTTCTTCGGTGCCAGTACCATAATCATTTGCCGGCCTTCCATCTTCGGCCACTGCTCAACCTGACCGTATTCGGCGAGATCGAGCTTCAAACGCTCTAGCATGCGTACACCGATATCCTGGTGCGCCATTTCCCGGCCGCGGAAACGGAGGGTGATTTTTGTCTTATCACCTTCGTCGAGAAACTTGATCAGATTACGCAGCTTGATGTTGTAGTCGCCATCATCGGTGCCCGGCCGGAATTTGACTTCCTTGACCAAAATGATCTTCTGCTTGAGTTTGGCTTCGTGCGCTTTTTTCTGTTCGGAGTACTTGAACTTGCCGTAATCCATCAAGCGCGCGACTGGTGGCTGGGCCGTCGGCGCAATTTCCACCAGATCGACGTTCGCTTCTTCAGCTAGGCGAAACGCTTCGGCAAGACTTACGATACCCAGCGCTTCATTCTCGACTCCGCTGAGGCGGAGTTCAGGTGCAGTGATTTCACCGTTGATGCGGTGCGACTTATCAGTAGCTATTGTAATTTCCTTTTAAAGTCAAATAGTTAGGCCGTGCGAGCCGCTCAGGTTTTGGTATCGACATCGTGTTGCAGTCGTTTTACCAAATCTTCGATAGGCATGACGCCCAGATCGAGATTGCCTCGCGCACGCACGGCCACTGTACTTGCATCCCGCTCCTTGTCACCGATGACGATGATATAAGGCAGCTTTTGGACCGAATGCTCGCGTATTTTAAAGGTTATTTTCTCATTACGCAAATCTAGTGCAACTCTAAACCCTTGTTTCTTCAGGTTTTGTGCTACGCCTTGCGCATATTCCGCCTGCGCTTCCGAAATATTTAAAACGCCAATTTGAATTGGTGCAAGCCACATCGGCAATGCACCCGAATAGTTTTCGATCAACATACCGATAAACCGTTCCAGCGAGCCAAGAATAGCCCGATGCAACATCACAGGTACTTTGCGGGTGTTGTCCTGCGCGACATACTCGGCCCCGAGCCGGGTCGGCATGGAGAAATCGACCTGCATCGTACCGCACTGCCAAGTACGCCCGATCGCATCTTTCAAGGTGTACTCGATTTTTGGACCGTAAAATGCGCCTTCGCCCGGCGAAATTTCATAATCAAAACCAGAGCGCTTGAGCGACTCGATCAAAGCATTTTCAGCTTTATCCCAAGCCTCGTCGCTGCCGACGCGCTTTTCAGGACGCGTTGCGACTTTATAGATGATGTCGGTAAAACCGAAATCTTTGTACACCCGTTGCAACAGTTCGGTGAAGGCGATGCACTCGTCCTGTATCTGGTCTTCGGTACAAAAGACATGGCCATCGTCCTGCGTAAAGCCGCGTACGCGCATCATGCCGTGCAGGGAACCCGAGGGTTCGTTTCGATGGCACTGACCGAATTCGCCATAACGTAGCGGCAGATCCCGATAGGAGCGCATATCTGAACGAAAGATCTGCACATGGCCCGGGCAATTCATGGGCTTCAAGGCGTACGAACGGTTTTCCGACTCCGTCGTGAACATGTTTTCTTTATAGTTTTCCCAGTGGCCGGATTTTTCCCACATGCTGATGTCGAGAATCTGCGGCGCTTTGACTTCCTGGTAGCCGTTATCCTGGTAAATGCCACGCATGTACTGCTCCACCTGCTGCCAGACGGTCCAGCCCTTGGGGTGCCAAAAAATCAGGCCCGGCGCTTCTTCCTGGAAGTGAAACAGATCGAGTGCGCGCCCTAACTTACGGTGGTCGCGCTTGTCGGCCTCCTCAAGCATGTGCAGATAGGCTTCCTGCTCCTCCTTGCGCGCCCATGCAGTGCCGTAGATTCGCTGAAGCATTTCATTTTTCGAGTCGCCGCGCCAGTAAGCACCAGCCAGCTTCATGAGCTTGAAAACCTTGAGCTTGCCGGTCGAGGGAACATGGGGGCCGCGGCAAAGATCGGTAAAACCGCCCTCCGCATAGAGCGACACTGGCTGGTCGGCCGGGATCGATTCGATGATCTCGGCTTTGTAACGCTCGCCGAGCGACTTGAAATAAGCGACTGCCTCGTCGCGCGGAACCTCCCTCCGGGTGACTGGCTCGTCCTTCTTCGCCAGTTCCATCATCTTTTTTTCGATGGCTGCGAGGTCTTCCGGCGTGAACGGACGCTTGTACGAGAAGTCGTAGTAAAAGCCGTTGTCGATCACCGGACCGATCGTCACCTGCGCCTCGGGAAACAGCGCCTTGACGGCATATGCCAGCAAATGTGCCGCCGAATGCCGAATCACATCCAGACCCTCCACATCCTTGTCGGTGATGATTGCCAGCTCCGCGTCGCGATCGATTACGAAGGAGGTATCGACGACTTTACCGTCGACTTTACCGGCGAGCGCTGCTTTGGCCAAGCCGGCGCCAATGCTGGCAGCGACTTGCGCAACCGACAATGGGCCGTCGAACTGCCGTTGGGAACCATCTGGAAGACTGATTGTGACCATGGTGCTCTCCGCGACGGCGTTACTCGATAAAGTGCGCCGGCATGTAAAAAATAACAAGGAAAATGCGGACGAAAAAAAACGCGGACTAGCCGCGCTTTTTCCAGATGCAATGATGAAAAAGGTTTCGACTAGTGTCGCTTACAAACCGTTGTATTGGTAGTTCGCGGTGTCATAACCAAAATGCCTTTCTCGTTCTTACATGAAAACGGATGAACAAAAACATGAGCTTACATTTCAATGTTGCTGCATCTAATCTTGCCACAACATCTATTACATCACCAAAAAATTTGCAAAGACCAGTGCCGGAAATTTTTTGGTAGGCACGATTGGACTCGAACCAACGACCCCTACCATGTCAAGGTAGTGCTCTAACCAGCTGAGCTACGCGCCT
>JAZKGZ010000004.1:0-371435 GCA_040385645.1 Pseudomonadota bacterium | reverse complement strand
CCAACCGGCCATGATGATTGTCGTTTACCCGGTCATGCTGCTTGACGCTATCCAGATGGGTGTCCGGTTCATCGAGCAGGAACAGGCAGTGATCTTCGCGCGTGATGCGCATCAGCCCCAGGACCGTAAGCATTTGCAGCTCGCCTTCCGACAAGTGCGTAAAGCTCACCTTGCCGCCGTGTTCGTCACGCTTCTTGACAGTGATGCGCACTTCGTCGATCAGGTCGCCGATGTAGGCACCCTCGGCATAGCGGAAGAAGCTATCGGTGCCACCGACCAACTCGCCTAGTTCTTTAAGCTTGTCCTGGCTCGGCACAAACAGGTAGAGCTGCTTCTGCTTTTCGCTCCGGCCACGGAAGTCGATTTGTTTTGTGGCCTCCTGTTCAATGGGTGCCCAAGCCACTTGCCACAGCTTGTCGAGAAACTCACTGACCACATTGCCACGCGCATACCAGAAGCGCGGGTCGCCTTTGTTCAGTTCCTGCTCGTCGAATTTACCGTTACGCCGTTTTTCACGCAGGCGGTGCGGTTCTTTCAACACAAATAGGGCAGATTCCAGCGACTCGATGTGCAGGTTTTTCAGCACCTTCTGAAACACCGGGTCGTCGGACAGCAAACACGCCAGTAACACCAACTGGCTGTGACCGCCACGGCAATAGAACAAGCGGCGCAGGCGGTCGTCACCAGCTTGCTTGAGTTGCGATTCGCGACGGCGTTTGGCCTCTTCTATAGCGCGAATATCTGATTCAGAACCGGTAAAATTCTCCAGTAACTGTTCGGTTAGCACCTCGTCGGCGGTGATTTCCTGACGCTGGTTGAAGCGGCGCTGGTGCTCCTGAAACAAAGTCTCGATGCGCTCGTTGCGTCCCGAATAGTAGGCAAAGATGTGCGCGGGCAGCAGCTCGCGATTCTTCAGCAAATAACCCTGTGATTCGACCTTGTTGTCCACCCACACGAAGGGGCGTTTCTGCTTGGTGGTATCCGCCTCGATGCGCACCGTGTAGCCGCGAATGCTGTACTCCAACGTGAAATTAAACGCCGCTTCCCGGTCCAAATCCACATCGCGGAAGATGGTAATCAGGGCTTCAATCATATTGGACTTACCGGTGCCGTTCTGGCCAATCAGTGCATGGCTACGAATCGGCTTGGGCTGCGCATCCGCAGCTACACCCGCAGCAGGCTGTAAATGTGAGGCGAAAGCGATGTCAAGATCACGCAGATTGCGGAAGGCCGGGATACGGATACGCTGAAGCTGCATATCAGGCGCTCACCGCGTCGGCAAACTTTTCATGCATTTCAGCGACAGTGGGTTCCAGTATCCAGCCGTATGCCACCTCGGTTTTCAGTTGCGCGTAAAACGCGTCGATCTCCCCACCGAAGCGTTGCCACAAATCCTTGGCGTTCATTTCGCCGCTGTGGCGCGCAAGAATAGTCGCCAGCAGGGCTTGGTCTTTGAGGCCGGGCGCAGTGCCCAAACGCAATGGGGCGACTAGTTCGGTTTGTGGGGCTTTCATTGGTTCCTCTTCTTGTTCGATGGCGATACCGGTGAAGGCGGCAATGGAAGCAGCAGCGAGCGACTCAGCCAGCTTTTTGGCTTCAAGCAGTTTCATTTCGAAGTTGCCGCAAATGATCATCAACTCGGTGACTCGCTCGACAATTCGCCGCTGCTCCAATAATGAGAGAAGCGGTATCTCTATGGTTTTCAACCGTCCTGCACTTAGGCCGATATTGCCTGCTGTAGTGGCACACATCGCTTCAATGGCTTGACGTGTAGGTCCGGCATTCATTACCAGACACACATAGCGAGAGTCATGTTGGGAGGCAATACGAAAACGAATCAGTTTGTCAGGATTGACCTGGGTGCGGCCAACCTGACCTCTGTAGTACGAAAAGCGGCCTACATAATGAAGGTTTCCGTTGTAACGGCAAGCCAGCAGATCGCCGGGCATCAACCGGAACTTTTTCACCTCTTCAGCAGAAAGAGAGACATGCTTAAAATCGTCTTCATCGACGTTGAAGTCCGCGCGAGATGTACCGGCACTGATTTTCAGAACTTCCGTTTCAGTGGTATCTAGTGTCGGCCCTTTGGATACCCCGTTTACCGACGCTTCCGCCAATATAGAGGCTAAAGTGCCGTACGTCGGGGTTTCTGAAAAAGAAGAGAGCTTTCCACGGACAGCCAGCGAGAGAATGAATTTACGAAATTCTTCCAGATCCCCTGGATCGCTAAACAATGTTTCGAAATTGGCTTCCAGTCGCTTCCAGCTTACTTGCAGTTCGTACAGGCTATTGGCGCTGGCGACGGCTTGCAGGGTAGACTGGCGCAGGTTGTTTTGCAGTTTGCGGCGGGCCTGCTGCTGTGTTTCCAGTGTGTCACACAAGGCCATCAGTTCGTCGACTTTGGCAACGATGCTGGATTGTTCTTCGGGCGGCGGAAGGAAGAATTCGTAATCTTCAATGTGCCCCTTAGTGAGATTGTTGATTCCTATGCCCTTGCCTTGGTCAGAGACGTAGTCCCTGTACTGAGGTGATTGCATTACCAAGCGAATGAATTCACGCCGTAACGACAGCATGGGACGGAATGCCCCACAAAATGCGCCGAACCCGAACTCACAATCTTCGAGGACAATTGCCGCCTTTCCAACTAAATCTTTGCTTCCGCTTGACATGGCGATAAGGACGTCGCCAGCGCGAAGAATCTGCTCCTTGTGAACAAGGTCAGATGGAACATAAACCAAGTCGTCAAACGAAACGTTCGCTCCGATGTTGTTGGCGCGAAGCAAGCCGGTCATCCCTTGTCCATTTGAGGCACTAGCGACAGACTTGTTGTAGGTGACCCCACGAATTAGCACACCAATTTGACCCAACCTGGCGTTAGTCCAACCAGCTGGCGCAGAGACTTTGAGTGTACTCGTTGCGTCACGATCTTCTGATGTGCGGCGGTATTTGTTTATGGCTTTGTAGTCGGCAAGCTCCTGCTCAAGTTTTCTTAGGAAATCCGTCGCAAGAATTTCCTTGCTTTTTGGTCGTTCGATTAGGCGACCTGATACTGCCAGAGCTAGCACCATCTCCCGCAACCGCGTCACACCCCCCGGCGCATTTGCAATATGCCCAAACTCCGCCAAAAATTTCTGCGCATCCATCAAATGTCATTCCCACGATTTTCCAGCCGGGCGCGTGAGCGCGCGATGGCTTCATGCAGCTTGGCTTGCAGTACATCCCTGGGTGGCAGCGCGGTCAGATATTCGGCAACGTGGATACCGGTTTGAGCCAGCTCCAGCAATTCGATCTGCTCCTGTTTCTTGCCGCTGCATAGGATGATGCCAAGCGGCGGCGCTTCGCCGGGCTCCTGTTCGTGTTTGGCAAGCCAGCGCAGGTAGAGCTCCATCTGGCCTTTGTACTCGGCTTTGAAATCGCCCAGTTTCAGCTCGATCACCACTAGCCGCTTCAAGCGGCGGTTGTAGAGCAGCAGGTCGATATAGAAGTCGTCGTTATCGATTTGTATGCGCTTTTGCCGAGCGACAAACGTAAAACCGGCGCCCAGTTCCAGCAGGAAGTTTTCGAGCTCGCGCAGGATTGCGTCTTCAAGGTCTTTTTCCAGATAGCGGTCGTGCAGACCAAGAAAATCCAATACATAGGGGTCTTTCAGCAGCAGTATGGGCGTGATATCGCAGGTGTCGCGCAGGGTGGCCAGTTCGCTGGCGATCAGCGCCTCGGGCTGGCGCGACAGCGCAGTGCGCTCGAACAGCATCGAGTCCAGGCGCTGTTGCAATGTGCGGGTGCTCCAACCCTCTTGCTGGCACATTTGCAGGTAAAAGTCGCGCTTGAGAGGGTCGTCGATATAGATCAGGGTCTTGATGTGAGTCCAGCTCAATTGTCTCTGCACTGCGGAGACATTCTCCACCGAGGGGAAACTCTCGGCAAAGCGCAGCATGTGGTGCAGATTCTTGGCCGAAAAGCCGCGTCCGTAGTCGTTCTCCAATTGTCTCGACAGTACGGAGACAATCTGCTCGCCGTAGGTGGCGCGCTGACTACCCAGCACTTCGGTACGAATACGGTAGCCGATGTTCCAGTAAAGCATGGTGAGCGCACTGTTGACGGCAGCGGCAACTTGGGTGCGGCTTTGTTCGATCAGTTGGCGGATGTCACCTAGCAACTGCGGTGCGGCGTTCTCCGGTACCACGGGCGTCATGCTTCGGTCTCCATGCTGAAATGATGCGCCAGCGCCGCGGCCAATTCGCTCTTCAGTTGGTTTTCAGTTTCTTCAATCTCACCTAATAGCTTCCTGTATTTCTCCAGTAGTAGGTCCGGGTCGTGGGTTTCGTCTTGCGGCTTGTTTGGGTTCGGTTCGTCAAGATTAAAGATGGGCCAATAGATGCGGTCGCCTGCCGCCTGCGCATCACGTGCTTGCAGGCGCAGCGGTTCGGCTTTGGTGCGCAATTCGGTGATCTCGGTGTTGATTTGCAAGCGGTAGGCGGCGTCAGCGCTGCCGGCGCTGCCGGCAAGGCTTTTGCGCAAGTCTCCCGCTTCGCCGTCTAGCGCGGCGGCTTGGTTGTTCAAGTCTTCGGCGCGTTGCCAGTGCGGCTTGGCAATGCTTTCAGCCTGTTCGCGTTTGGTTTTGAAATCGATTTTCCAGGCGAATTCGTTTTCGACCCGGTCGGCGAAATCGTTGGCCTCGTCGCCCCACCACTCCTGCTCGGGTTTAAATTCTTCCAGGCGGATAGGCTTGGTTTTGGAATAGCTCTTGTAGCCCGCTGGGTAGGGGTGCTCGTAAAACCAGATGGTGTCGGTGTGGAAGTGTTCGGTGCCATCGTCCACCGTCGCGCCTTTAGTGAAGAACAGCAGGTTGGTCTTGATGGTGGTGTAGGGTGCGAATACGCCCTTTGGCAAGCGGATAATGGTGTGCAGCTTGCAGTCGCGCAGCAGCAGTTTTTTCAACGTGCCCTTGATGCCATCGCCAAACAAGAAACCGTCGGGCAGCACCACGGCGGCGCGGCCGTTTTCCTTCAGCAGCTTTTTGATAATGAGTGCCATGAACATGTCGGCGGTTTCGCGGGTGCGCAGATCGGCTGGGTAGTCGCCGCCCACCGTGTCATCCTCATACCCACCGAAAGGCGGATTGGTAATGAGGCAATCGACCTTGTTGTTAGCGTTCCATTCGTTCCAGCCGATACCGAGCGTATTCTTATGTTCGATCTGGCTGGGCACGTCGATGCCGTGCAGTAGCATGTTGGTAGTGCATAGCAGATGGGGCAGCTGCTTCTTTTCGATGCCGTGAATCAGCTCTTCAATGGCGCGTTTGTCTTCGGCACTGGATTTGTTGGTGAGCTGGTTGCGCAGGTGGTCGATGGCGGCAGTCAAGAAGCCGCCGGTGCCGCAGGCTGGGTCCATCACGGTTTCGCGTTTGTCCAGGCGCGGGTTGACTTGGGTGGCCATGAAGGCCGTGATGGCGCGCGGGGTGTAGAACTCGCCAGCGTTACCGGCACCGCGCAGGTCATTAAGCATTTGCTCATACACATCGCCCAGGCTGGCGCGGGTTTTAAAATCGTGGAAGTTGATGGCGTCTTCCAGCTTTTCGATCACGGCCAGCAACTGTGGACCGGACTTCATGTAATTGTTGGCGTCTTCAAAAACGCTTTTCAACACTTTGTGCTGCGGGCTCTTGCTGGCGTCGATCTGCTCTTTGAGTGCCGGAAACAGTTCGTTGTTGACGAATCCTACGATCTCGGTGGGAGTTTTCTGCGGGGCTTTTTTGCCATCCACTCCGGCCAGGTGGGCTGCCCAGTTGCGCCAGCGGTAGCGCTCGGGCAGAGGTGACTGGTATTTGGCGTCGTCGTCTTCCCATTCTTCTTCGCGCTGGTCGAACACCTTGAGGAAAAGCATCCAGGTAAGCTGGCCGAGACGCTGGGCATCGCCATCGACGCCGTCGTCCTTGCGCATGATGTCCTGAATTGACTTGATGGTGCTACTTAAATTCATTGAATTTTTCTCATATTGTTCAGCTTGAGCGGTGGTCAAGCTTGCTTTTGTTCAGGTATGTAGTAGAGCGCTTGTTCGAGCTCGTGTACGGCTTGGGCGTATTGCTCGACGCTGCCAAAAATGCCACGCCGGATTTGGGTCTTGCTGCCAAATTGATCAAATGGCGGCAGCTCCAGCACCTTGGCGTCTTCAATGTCTTGCACGCCATGGTCGGCAAATTTGTCGAGTAAGGCTTCGAGCACGGCACGGGCTTGCTCGCCGTATTTACCGAACACATCGCGTTTCTTCACATTGTTGGCGCGTTCGCGGCGGGTTAATGGTTTCTGGTCGAAAGCGACGTGAGCGACCAGATCGAACACATCCAGCTCGCTACCGTTAGCCACTGCCTGTTGCAAAATTTCGAGCGGCAGGCCGTGGTCGGTCAGTTCTTCCAATACCGCTTGCTTGCGTTCGGCGCTATTCCAACGCCGCAGAAAGTCGATCATGGTGCCGAACTCGGCTTGCAGCGCTTTCTTGATGTCGTCTTTGAGCAGAACGCGGTAGTCCTCGGTAATGAGTTTGCCGTCGGCATCCAGGTATTGAGAACGCTCTACAGCAATGCGCACGTTGATGTCGTCGAGCACATACTTTGTCCGGCCTTCGCCACCGCCCGAATTGCCGTTGGTGTTATTGCCAGCCGTCGAGTCAGAGCCATACGGAGGCGGCTCGGGTTCACCAACACCCGGTGGATTCGTGTCTTCTGGCGGCACCACCGGCTCATAAGGTTCGGGCTCGTAGATCACCACCGGTTCGCCATCAAAATCCGGATCAGCGAACAGGCGCGTGGCGCCTTTGAAATCCATGATGGTGAAGTACAGCTTCTGGTAGTCCTCGCGCAGGCGCGTGCCACGGCCGATGATCTGTTTAAATTCGGTCATCGAGTTGATGTTCTGGTCCAGCACGATAAGCTTGCAGGTCTTGGCATCAACGCCAGTAGTCAGCAGCTTGGAGGTGGTGGCGATGACTGGGTAAGGCTCATCGTTGTCGATGAAGTACGAGAGCTGGGCCTTGCCTTCGGTGTCGTCGCCGGTGATGCGCATCACATAGCGGCGGTTATTGGCAGCGGCCGGAATCAATTTGACCAGTTCTTGCCGCATGCGCTCGGCGTGATCTTGGTCGTCGCAAAAGACGATAGTCTTGGCCATCGGGTCGATGGCTTTTAGGTATTCCCATATCTTGCTGGCGACTAACTTGGTACGTTTTTCCAGCACCAGCGTACGGTCGAAATCTTTGGTGTTGTATTGCCGTTGCTCAACCGCCTGGCCAAGTTTGTCGAGCTTGCCTTTTTCGGGGGTATAGCCCACGGCATCCATATCGGTAGCGATGCGGATGACCTTATAGGGTGCGAGGAATCCATCTTCGATGCCTTGCTTGAGCGAATAGGTGTAAATCGGCTCGCCGAAATAGGTGGCGTTGCTGACTTCTTTGGTTTCCTTCGGCGTGGCAGTCAAGCCTATGTGCGTGGCGCGGCTGAAATACTCGAGCACGTCGCGCCAGGCTGAATCGTCGGCCGCGCTGCCGCGGTGACACTCATCAACAACAATCAGGTCGAAGAAATCCGCGGGGAACTGCTTGTAGATCTGCTTCCACTCTTCCTTGCCAGTGACTGCCTGATATAGGGCAAGATAGATCTCGTAATTTTTCTTGATCTCGCGATTGGTGACCTTGTGCATGACCTCACCAAAGGGGGCAAAATCTTGTTGCATGGTCTGGTCGACGAGGATGTTTCGGTCTGCCAAAAAGAGGATGCGTTTTTTGGCTTTGGCTTTCCACATGCGCCAGATGATCTGGAATGCGGTGTAGGTTTTGCCAGTACCGGTGGCCATGACCAACAAGACGCGTTGCTGGCCTTTGGCAATAGCTTCGACGGCACGGTTAATCGCTACGCGCTGATAGTAGCGCGGCTCGCGGCCACTGCCGTCGGTGTAAAACGGTTGCTCGATGAGTTTGACGGCTTCGGGCGTGGCCAGACCTTTCCACTGTTGGTAGAGAGGCCAAAGATCGTCCAGTGACGGAAACTCGCTGATCTGAAGCTCGCGTTCGACAGGCCGTGTGATGCCAGTGCGGTCGTGAATCAAAAAGCCATCGCCATTGCTGCTGATGGCAAAAGGAGCATCCAGCATTTCGGCATATGCCAAAGCTTGCTGCATGCCATGCCCCACCGAGAATTTGGCCTGTTTAGCTTCAACAACAGCAATAGGCACATTCAGCCGTGCGTAGAGCACAAAATCCGCACGCTTGGGCCCACCTTTGACGTCAGGATTTTTAATGCGTGCCGCGAGTTTGCCACGTACCATGACGCGACCATCCGTGAGACCAACCTCTTCGCGAAACTGATGCTGCTGCCAGCCCGCCTGCACAATGGCCGGCGTGATAAATTTAGTGCAGATATCGCGTTCACTGAGCTGGTACTTATCCATTTCGTACACTCTCCCGTTACGCGTGCTCTTTTTTTTCGTCTGCGCCGCCTGCGCGCACCCATTCATCAACCTCAGACAGCTGAAATTTCCACAGTCGGCCAATCTTGTGCGCAGGCAAGCCTTTACGCTCGCGCCAGCGGTAAACGGTTTCTTTCACGACTCCCAGATGCTGGGCGACATCGCTTGCGGTAACCCACGGTTCGGCATTCATAGCATTGGCGCTCAAGCGTTGGCGTTTATAGTCGCCTTAAATCGTCTGCAGTCTAGCAGAATGACCGCCTTTTGGCTAAGTAAGTACGCTAATTTGCTTGTAGGGCTGGGCGTTCTGTTCAGAAAATCTAGACGGCTCTAACTGAAAAAGGAGCTGATTTCCAGAAATTTCAGCAGATCGCCAACCGCACTAATAGCAGCTGGAATCCCATGTGGTGTGCAAACTTCAGGCAAGAAAAAGGGCCCGGAGATTATCCGAGCCCTTCAATTTGGTGGAGGCGGCGGGAATCGAACCCGCGTCCAGAAGTACTCTACAGACAGTTCTACATACTTAGTGCTGCCATTTAATTTAATCCGGCCGACGCGGACGCACACGCTGCGACAAGACGAGTCACATTAGATTTAACGCTGGCCAAGTGACCCGGCTAAGCGCGATTCCCTGTGAATGACTCTACTGCTGTTGCCAGCCCACCCCAGGGAAGAGATGGTGTAGAGCTAACCGGTTATTAAGCGGCTAGTTGGAGGTCGAACTTTGGATCGTTTGCAGTTACATTTTTCTGGTTGTATTTACGAGGTGACCAGCCCTCGGTATGCCCTGCGCTGCTTTGCAACCCCTGTCGAAACCAGGTCGCCCCCGAAGCAGAAGCTTATTGTAACGCCTTAATGCACTTCGATACACATGGTAATTTTCCAGCAGATGAACGCGCTATTACGAGGTCATGCCGGTTTGTCACCACCATTGCGCTTAAAACCGTCTTGCGTATCTTTGAAATCGTTTTCGTTTGACACAGATGAACTGCAATCGCTTTTTTGTATCGGTATATGGATCGGCGTATGAGCAAGATAATCCCACATCGACTGTGAAATGCCGGCAGGTGCCGATTCTTCCATCTCCCGTTGCTTAGCAGCTCGAGTAATACTCGCTTCGAGCAGGGTGAGTGCCAGTACCTGACGCGTCGGGTCGTCGCATAATATGGTGTTATCGAGAAATCGTTTGTGTTGGTCCGACTCGTTAGGTGGTAATTTTTGCAACTGATCTAGCAAGCGGTTTTTCAGTAGCAGCAACTCATCCAGCACCGGCTGTCGGTTCATTCTGGAAGCGATCGCCGGTGTCAGTGGCAGCAGCGCGGCGGTAGGGCGTTTGAACGGTGGTGCGCTAGCTGGCGAGCGTGATGGCAATGCCGGAAGGCCGAGATTTTCAAGAAAACGTTGTTTGGTCGTTTGTTTTTCCGACGTTAATCCGACCCGGCTGCTCTGACGCGCTGGGCTTGTAGGCTGCTCTTGCTGGTTGGTGGGAACCAGCGTATCGAGCGGTTTAATTGCTGGAATGTTTTTCAACATTTTGTGCCTTTGGATGTACCCTGATCGGAGTACTGGTGCACAACAACGATCGTTACTTAAATCTCATACAGTCAAATCTCAGCACAGTTCGTGATCGGGCGATGATTCATTTCATGCAGACAGTCGTGTGAGAAAACATTGAGACTGCATGCTTTTGCTTTCTCTTCACTTCTTATTACAATAAGCATTGTGTTGAGAGACATCAATTCAAAAATTCGCTCCGTTTGATTCACATCACGTGTCGCTCGTCTACTGTAGCGTCAGTACGGTATCTTCGTGTGTGAACTTTTGTTACACAGATTCAGTTGGCTTACCAATGCCATTGGATCACGCAACACCACGTCGGCAGCCCAGCCTTCGGGTGCCAGTGCACCGCAGTATCCCCACGCAGCCGCCAGAGTTTGCATGCCAGCAGCCCGCCCGGCCTCGATATCGCGTAGATCGTCGCCCACATACCAACAGGCGAAGGGCGACAATTCAAGTCGTGCTGCAGCTTCGAGCAATGGCGCGGGATGCGGCTTCGCATGGGGCGTCGTATCGCCAGATACAACGCAGCCTGCGTGTTGCAGACCGATTTGCGGGATTAGCGTATCCGTGAATCGCGCAGCTTTATTGGTAACGATACCCCATTGAATGCCACGAGTGTCTAAGTCCAACAGCATCTCGTCGACACCGGCGAATAACGTCGAATTCGCTGCAATCGCCGAAGCGTAATTTGACAAAAACTCGACTTTCAGAGATTCAAACGCCACATTTTCGGGTGTCACGTCGAATGCCGCACCGATCAAGCCTCGGGCACCGGCTGAAGCAAATGGCCTCAGCGTTGCATAGGGCGTAAGCGGCAGACTACGAGATTCTTGCATCCGGTGAATTGCCGCAGCCAGATCGGGCGCAGTATCTGCGAGCGTGCCATCCAGGTCAAAAAGGATGCCTCGCGGAAGCGTCTGCATCGCCTTAGTTGTCACGGCGTGCAACCATCATGTAATTAACGCTGGTGTCACGATTGAGGGAGTAAATTTTCGTTAGCGGGTTATAAGTCATGCCTTTGATGTTTTCTAGGATCATGTCGGCTTTGCGAATGAATAGTCCCAACTCTGCAGGTTTGATGAACTTGGCAAAATCGTGCGTACCCTTAGGTAAGAGATTCAATACATATTCCGCACCGATGATGGCGAATAAATAAGATTTGGGGTTGCGATTCAAGGTCGAAAAAAATACGTGACCACCTGGCTTTACCAACTGTGCGCAGGCACGAACGATTGCCGCCGGGTCGGGCACGTGCTCAAGCATTTCCATACACGTCACGACGTCGAACATTCCAGGTTCGCGTAGTGCCATCGCTTCTGCTGCGATTTTTTCATAACGAACTTGAATACCGGATTCCAGGCTGTGAAGATCCGCCACTTTGAGTGCTTTGTCGGACAAATCGATACCGGTGACTCGTGCGCCTTTGCGCACCATGGCTTCGGCGAGGATGCCGCCACCACAACCGACGTCGAGAACGTCTTTGCCGCTCAAACGGGTACACGCATCGATCCATTCGAGACGCAGTGGATTGATTTCGTGCAACGGCCGAAATTCAGAGTTCGGGTCCCACCAGCGGTGCGCGAGGTCGCTGAATTTCTGCAACTCTAGTAAATCCGCATTCATATGAAATTTTTAAAAAATAGGACAAGGCGATTCTAGCGCTGTTTTAAAACGCACGTCGGTGGCAGGCAGGTTCGTAGTCCTACTCAACCGCAACGATGAGCGCGACGGGCGAAAAAAAACCCCGCCAAAGCGGGGTTAGGTCGTATCGGAACCGCGTAAGCGATTACTTGTTACGTGTACCAACGACTTCGATTTCAACGCGGCGGTTTTGAGCGCGGCCTGCTGCAGACTTATTCGTCGCGACTGGTTGCTTCTCGCCTTTGCCTTCGGTGTAGACGCGGTTGGCTTCAATACCTTTAGTGACCATGTAGGCTTTGACAGCTTCGGCACGGCGTACAGACAGTTTTTGGTTGTAAGCATCGCTGCCGACAGAGTCAGTATGACCAACGGCAATGATAACTTCCAGATTCATGCCTTGCAGCTTGGATGCGAGATCATCGAGCTTACGCTTGCCGTCTGGCTTCAGCACAGCTTTGTCAAAGTCGAAAAACGCATCTGCTGCAAAAGTTACTTTCTCGGAAACAGGTGCTGGTGCCGGCGCAGGTACAGGCGCTGGAACAGGTGCGGAAGCAACCGGTGCTGCAGGAGGAGCCGGCTTCGCAATCTCGCCATCGCAACCTGGCACTGCGTCAGCAGGTGTCCAGTAGCCAGTACGCCAGCACAGGCCAAACGGATCGCGAACGATCACACCGCGGCTGTCTTGTACATATGCGCTGGTTGGTGTCTTTGCCTGAATATTTTCTTGCGCTGATGCTGACATTGCAACGACTGCGGTCGCAGCGAAGACGAGTTTTCCTAATTTATTCATGTTTCTCCTCTCGGTTGAGATATCCGCAGATGAACTGCGCAACAAACAATTGACATCAAAAATGGATAGTACCACGTGGTTGAAACATCACATGTAACAATATTGTCTACTTGCAATGGCTAACTTGGCTCCATTTTGCCACACGCCGGCTTGCGCCGAGAAGGTTGTCAAATCGCTCAACCGTTGATTTTGATGCTTTGTGGTATTTTTGCAACGAAATTGCAAGAAAAGGCTATTTTTTGTCGAAACGGCGGTAGAGAGACGTGAGATTAAAAAAAATAAAAGAGTGTTACAGCGATTACTTTCGACCATCTCGGGCTTAACCAGATTAATTCTCCAAGAATATATGCTGGCGTCAAAATTTTCGACATTTCTCAAAATCGTCAAAAATCTCGCCCCCGTCTTTGCTTTTTGGCATCCGATGTAGGAAAAACTGAACCTAATTACGTCAATTCACTGCATATGTCTAAGCGCTGTGCTCTGCAATAATTTAATCGATTGCCGCCACCGTTTTCGGCTCTCAAAGCGGATTGCGGTCTCGCTAAAATGCTTCGTTGCACATGTTAAAATCTCAAGCTTGCGCTTGAAGCATAGTCAGCACAAATGCTTCGAAGATCCCATTCAATATTGCTTCATCTCAAGTTCAGGATCGGTCGTTTAGCACATGGATCAATTTGCCAAAGAAACAATTCCAATTTCTTTAGAAGAAGAAATGCGCAAAAGCTACCTCGACTACGCGATGAGCGTAATCGTGGGACGGGCATTGCCCGATGTGCGCGATGGCTTGAAGCCAGTGCATCGGCGCGTGCTGTTTGCGATGCACGAGATGAACAATGTCTGGAATCGACCCTATGTGAAATGCGCCCGCGTAGTCGGCGAGGTGATGGGTAAATATCATCCGCACGGCGATCAATCGATCTACGACACACTGGTACGCATGGCACAAGATTTTTCGCTACGCTATACATTAGTCGATGGGCAGGGCAACTTCGGCTCGGTCGACGGCGATAATGCGGCGGCGATGCGATATACGGAGTGTAGGCTCGATAAGATCGCTGGAGAGATTCTTGCCGATATAGAGAAAGAAACTGTCGATTTCGTGCCGAACTACGATGGCAAAGAAAAAGAGCCGTCGGTGTTGCCGACTCGAATTCCGAATCTGCTGATCAATGGCTCCTCCGGTATTGCCGTCGGCATGGCGACCAACATACCGCCACACAATCTCACCGAAGTTATCGACGGTGCGCTGCACGTATTGAGTTATCCGCAATGTACGATCGACGATCTGATCGACATCATCCCGGCACCGGATTTTCCGACGGCGGGCATCATCTACGGCATCTCCGGTGTAAAAGATGGGTATCGTACGGGCCGTGGCCGCATCGTCATGCGCGCAAAAACGCATTTCGAAGAATTCGGCAAAGAAGGACGCACGGCGATCATCGTCGATGAACTGCCGTATCAGGTCAATAAAAAATCTTTGCTCGAGCGTATCGCCGAATTAGTGCGTGACAAAAAGCTCGAGGGTATTTCCGACATCCGCGACGAATCGGACAAATCCGGTATGCGAGTAGTGATTGAACTCAAGCGTAACGAAGTGCCTGAGGTGGTGCTCAATAATCTATATAAGCAGACGACGCTGCAAGACACTTTCGGCATGAACATGGTCGCGCTAGTGGACGGCCAGCCCAAGTTGCTGAATTTGAAGCAGATGTTGGAATGTTTTCTCTCGCACCGCCGCGAAGTGGTTACCCGCCGTACGGTGTTCGAACTGCGTCGGGCACGCGAGCGTGGGCACGTATTGGAAGGTCTGGCTGTCGCGCTCGCCAATATCGACGATTTCATCGCCATCATTAAAGCCGCGCCGACGCCCCCCGTTGCACGTGTGGAGCTGATGGCGCGGCCATGGGATTCCTCGGTCGTGCGTGAAATGCTAGCGCGTACCGGCGCGGAGAGCACTGGCGGCATCGAATCTTTCCGCCCTGCGAATCTGCCGAAACACTATGGCATCCAACCGGATGGGCTTTACCGACTCTCCGACGATCAAGCGCAGGAAATCCTGCAGATGCGCCTGCAGCGCCTTACCGGTCTGGAACAGGACAAGATCGTCAATGAATACAAAGAGGTAATGGCGCAAATCGCCGATTTACTCGATATCTTGGCAAAGCCGGATCGTGTGACCGTGATCATTACCGATGAAATGGTTGCAATCAAAAACGAGTACGGCGAAGGCGCGAAAGATGTGCGCCGTTCTTACATTGAACGCAATGCCACGGATCTCGGCACCGAAGATCTGATCACCCCGCAAGATATGGTGGTGACACTATCGCACACGGGTTATATGAAATCCCAGCCGGTGTCGGAATACCGTGCGCAAAAACGGGGTGGGCGTGGTAAGCAGGCGATGGCTACCAAGGAAGACGACTGGATCGACCAGCTTTTTCTGGCCAATACCCACGACTACATTTTGTGTTTCTCCAACCACGGACGGCTGTACTGGCTGAAAGTCTGGGAGGTGCCGCAAGGCTCGCGAAATTCGCGTGGTAAGCCGATTGTCAATATGTTCCCGTTGCAGGATGGCGAGAAAATTACGGTCATTCTTCCTGTCTCTGGCGACAACCGGTCATTTCCTGAAGATCGTTATATATTTATGGCGACCAGCTTGGGCACTGTCAAAAAAACGCCTTTGTCGGACTTCAGCAATCCTCGCAAGGCCGGCATCATCGCAGTCGACCTCGACAATACCGATTTTCTGATCGGTGCCGCCTTGACCGATGGCCGACACGACGTGATGTTGTTCTCCGACTCCGGCAAAGCAGTGCGTTTCGATGAAAACGACGTGCGGCCGATGGGGCGTACGGCGCGTGGCGTGCGTGGCATGAATTTGGAGGAAGGTCAGCAGGTTATCGCACTGCTGGTAGCCGAAAACGAGCAACAATCGGTGTTGACAGCGACTGAAAACGGCTACGGCAAACGTACACCCATCTCGGAATATACGCGCCACGGCCGAGGCACCAAAGGCATGATCGCCATACAAACCAGCGAGCGCAATGGCAAAGTCGTCGCTGCAACATTGGTGGAGCCCAGTGACGAAATCATGCTTATCACAACCGGTGGCGTGCTGATCCGCACACGCGTGGCGGAGATTCGAGTAATGGGCCGGGCAACACAAGGGGTAACCCTGATTGCTGTCGAAGACGGCACACGCCTGAAAGGTTTGCAACGCATTGAAGAGGGCGATGTCGAAGCTGCCATCGACGATGCCGACCAAGATAGCGCGAACGCGAGCAACACGATCGATGCCGATCTGGAAAACGATGTGCAGGAAGATGTAGGCGATCCGGAGGAGAAATGACCCGGGTCTACAATTTTTCGGCGGGGCCGGCGGTCATGCCCGAAGAGGTATTGCAGGAGGCTGCCGCAGAGATGCTGGACTGGCATGGCAGCGGCATGTCGGTGATGGAGATGAGTCACCGGGGCAAAGAATTTTTGTCCATTATCGAGGCTGCACGCGCAGATTTGCGGGAGCTATTGAATGTGCCGCCCGAGTACAAGATTTTGTTTTTGCAGGGCGGGGGGCTGGCCGAAAATGCCGTCGTACCGATGAACCTGGTCGGGCGTATGGCCCACCGTCAGCGGCCTACCGTAATCGATTTTATCCAGACTGGTGCCTGGTCGGTCAAGTCGACTAACGAAGCAAAAAAATATGCTGATGCGAATGTTGCAGCGAATGCGGCAACGACTGCGGCAACCGCTGCAGCAGGGGCAAAATTCACCACGATTCCCGATGTGAAAACGTGGAAACTTTCAGCAGATCCTGCGTACGTGCACATCTGCACCAATGAGACGATCGATGGTGTTGAATTCCAAAGTGCTCCTGATATCGCAGCCGCAACCAATCACGCACCGTTGGTCGCGGATATGTCTTCCCATATCTTGTCGCGACAAATCGATGTCTCGCGGTATGGAGTGATTTTCGGCGGTGCACAAAAGAATATCGGCCCCGCCGGTTTGACGGTGGTAATCGTTCGGGAAGACCTGCTCGGCCATGCATTGCCGAGCTGCCCATCGGCATTCGATTGGAAAACCGTTGCCGATAACGACTCCATGTACAACACCCCACCCACCTATGCGATCTATATCGCCGGGCTGGTATTTCAATGGTTGAAGCGCCAAGGTGGCGTGGCAGCGATCGAAGAGCGTAACCGTACCAAGGCGGCGATGCTGTATCAGTATCTCGACCGCTCCGGCATGTATGAAAACCGGGTAGATCCTGCCTGTCGCTCGCGCATGAACGTGCCGTTCTTTCTAGCCGACGAGACGTTGAACGAAGCGTTTCTCGCTGGTGCGAAAGCGCATCGATTACTGCAGCTAAAAGGGCATAAATCGGTGGGCGGCATGCGTGCCTCCCTCTACAACGCCATGCCGGTTTCCGGTGTCGAAGCATTGATCGATTATCTCCGCGAATTCGAAAGGGTACGCGGATGACCGACAATAAACTGCAGCCATTGCGTGAGCGTATCGACGCCATCGACGCTAGGATTCTGGTACTACTTAACGAGCGTGCCCAGGTTGCCCGGGAAGTCGGGCATGTCAAGGCTGAGACCAATGCACCGGTGTTTCGCCCGGAGCGTGAAGCACAAGTGTTGCAAGCGGTAGTGCAGGATAATCCCGGCCCGATGCAAAGCGGGGACGTGCAGACGATTTTCAGAGAAATCATGTCGGCCTGTCGAGCATTGGAAAAGCGTGTAACGGTTGCCTATCTCGGCCCGGCCGGCACTTTCAGCGAACAGGCTGTCTACCGTCAATTCGGGCGAGCAATCGAGACCTTGCCTTGCGCATCGATCGATGCGGTGTTTCGTGCCGCTGAAGCCGGTACCGCCGATTTTGGCGTGGTACCCGTGGAAAATTCGTCCGAAGGTGCGATCAACCGCACCCTTGATCTCTTGCTGCAGACGACGCTCTCTATCAGCGGCGAAGTCTCGATTCAAGTGCATCACAGCCTGATGACACGTAGCGGTTCGATGACCGGCGTCACGCAGGTGGCTGCGCACTCGCAAGCGCTGGCCCAGTGCCAGGTATGGCTGAGCCAGCATTTTCCAAATCTCGAGCGTCAAGCCGTCGCCTCCAACGGTGAGGCGGCTCGCATGGCCAGCGAAGATCCGAAGATTGCTGCAATCGCCGGAGAGCTTGCAGGGCAGCGATACAACCTTCAGATCGTCAATGCCCATGTGCAGGACGATCCACACAACCGCACGCGTTTCGCCGTCGTAGGTCGTCTTCAGACGGCACCCAGCGGGCAGGACCATACCTCGCTGGTATTGTCAGTGCCCAACAAGGCTGGTGCCGTGCATACGTTGCTTGCGCCGCTGGCCACGAACGGCGTTTCCATGACGCGCTTCGAATCGCGTCCGGCACGCATGGGTACTTGGGAATATTACTTCTACGTCGATGTCGAGGGTCATGCCAAGGATGGAAAGGTTGCCAAAGCCCTGGCCGAGCTAAAACAGAACGCGGCTTTTCTCAAAATACTCGGTTCTTATCCAGCGAGTGCGTAATGTGTGCTTGCTTTGTGAGTGCTAAATAAGTGCTGAATAAGTGCGTAGCGCTTCCGCCAGTTCGTATTTTCAGTGAATGTCCGGCTATTTTTTCGCAATATATGGAATCCATCATGTCGCTCCAGTTTGGTCCCGAATATGTCCGTGCATTGGCTCCCTATCAAGGTGGCAAGCCGATTGCCGAAGTCGCTCGAGAATTCGGGCTGGACGAAAGCGCCATTGTCAAACTGGCTTCGAACGAAAATCCGCTCGGCATGCCTGAATCCGCGCGTCGGGCGATGCAGGCAGCGATGGCCGATATCGGCCGTTATCCCGACGCTAATGGCTTTTTGCTGAAAGCTGCGATTTCGGCAAAATACGATATTGCTTCGGACTGGATCACGCTCGGCAACGGCAGTAACGATATTCTGGAATTGGCCGCCAGGGCGCTAGTGGAGCCCGGTCAATCCATTATCTATTCGCAGTATGCATTCGCGGTTTATGCATTGGCTACGCAAGCCGTCGGTGCCCGTGCCGTTGTGACACCGACGGTGGCCTTCGGCCACGACCTCGATGCCATGGCTGCTGCGATTACGCCTGATACCCGGCTAATTTATATCGCCAATCCTAACAATCCCACCGGTACATTTTTGAAAGCCGAGGCGATCGAAGCGTTTTTAGAATTTGTCCCAGCCACGGTGGTCGTGGTGTTGGACGAAGCCTATAACGAGTATCTGCCGGCGACAGTGCAGTATGAGTCGATCGGTTGGGTGCGGCGCTTCCCTAATTTGCTGGTTTCGCGCACGCTGTCGAAAGCGTATGGCTTAGCCGGCCTGCGGGTCGGGTTCGGTATCGCGCAGCCGGCAATCACGGATTTGCTCAATCGTATCCGCCAGCCGTTCAACGTTAATTCCATGGCACAGGCCGCAGCGATCGCTGCATTGGCCGACACTGATTTTTTGCAGAGAAGCGCCGCGTTAAATACTCAGGGTTACCGGCAATTGACTCAGGCATTCGATCTGGCGGGGTTGGAATACGTGCCCTCGTTCGGCAATTTCGTGTTGGTGCGGGTAGGTGATGACAACGAGGCCGGTGCGCGCATCAATCTGGCGCTTTTGAAGCAGGGCGTGATCGTGCGTCCGGTCGGCAACTACGGTCTGCCGCAATGGATCCGCGTATCGATCGGTTTGCCACAAGAAAATGCCGCTTTTCTAGGTGCGCTGGAACGGGCATTGGCACCAGCGGCATGACGCCTACCTTCGACAAGATCGCCGTTATCGGTGTCGGGTTGATCGGCGGCTCGTTTGCATTGTCGTTGAAGCGCATCGGCGCTGTGCGTCAAGTCGTGGGTGTAGAGCGCACAGCCTCGGTGCTTGATAGGGCATTGCAGCTGGGTATCGTCGATCATGCAGCAAGCTCACTTGCGGAAGCCGTGCAGGATGCTCAACTGGTGCTCATCGCCGCGCCGGTCGCGCAAACGGGTTCGATCCTGGTAGCGATCGCACCGCATCTGCAACCTGGAACGGTGGTAACAGACGCCGGTAGCACGAAAACAGATGTCGCCGCTACGGCACGCACAATGCTCGGCTCGAAAATCGCGCAGTTCGTGCCTGGGCATCCAATCGCCGGGCGTGAAGCCAACGGTCCCGATGCAGCGCTGGCGGATTTGTATGTCGGTAAAAAAGTAGTGCTGACCCCGCTCCCGGAAAACCAGTCAACCACGATCGCTACCGTTGCGACCGCTTGGGAATTATGCGGTGCTGCCGTGCACACGTTGTCGGCACCGCAGCACGATCGAATTTTTGCAGCCGTCAGCCATTTGCCGCACGTGCTGGCATACGCACTGGTCGACCAGATCGACCATGCGCCCGATGCAGCGTCGCTATTTGCGTTTGCCGCCAGTGGGTTTCGCGATTTCACACGGATTGCCGGCTCGTCGCCGGAAATGTGGCGCGACATCGCGTTGGCAAACAGTACCGCATTGTTGCAGGAGATCGATACCTATGGCACGCAACTTGCCAGACTTAAAAAGATGTTGACAGCCGGCGATGGCGCAGGCCTGCAGGCAATTTTCGCCAACGCTCAACGGGCGCGTCAGGACTGGCTGAGTGCGATCGAGTCAATCGAGCGGCCGCCCAAGACAGGTGGTGATTAATGAAACGTTTTCCCCGTTTTCTGGATATTGCACCGGCTTCGCGCGCGGCGGGCAGCGTGCAGCTTCCGGGTTCCAAAAGCATTTCTAATCGCATCTTGCTGCTGGCGGCCCTTGCCGATGGCGATACCGACATCGCCGACTTGCTCGCCTCCGACGATACGCACGTGATGCTGATGGCGCTGCAGAAACTGGGTGTCCTATGGACCCAGCATGCACTCGAGGCTGGGTTAGGGCAGGATTACACCGTCCACGGGGTATCCGGGCGTTTCCCGATGCATCAGGCCGACCTTTTCATGGGCAACGCCGGCACCGCGATTAGGCCGTTGAGTGCCGTGCTCGCCGTCATGGGCGGCGATTACACGCTTCACGGCGTATCTCGGATGCATGAGCGTCCCATCGGCGATCTGGTCGATGCCCTCAACGCCATCGGTGCCCGCATCACCTATACGGGCAATGCCGGATTTCCACCTCTGCATATCCAGCGTGGACAGATCGACGGCCACCGTATTCGTGTGCGCGGCAATGTTTCCAGTCAGTTTTTGACGGCACTCTTGATGGCCGCCCCGTTGATGGTCGCTACCAATCCCACTCCCGTACACATCGACGTGGTCGGTGACCTGATATCACGCCCCTATATTGAAATTACGCTCAACTTGATGGCGCGTTTTGGCGTGACGGTGAGGCAGGAAGATTGGCAATCTTTTACCATTCTTCCAGGCCAGCGTTATCGTAGTCCTGGTCGAATCCAGGTAGAAGGCGATGCCTCCTCCGCTTCGTACTTTTTGGCAGCTGGCGCGATCTCCGGTGGGCCGGTTCGCGTACACGGGGTAGGGCAGGGCAGCATTCAGGGCGACGTGCGCTTCGTCGATGCGTTGCGTCAGATGGGGGCTAGCGTCAGCATAGGTGAGAACTGGATTGAATGTGGCGGCACCGGTATGTTGCGTGCCATCGATGCCGATTTCAATCACATACCGGACGCTGCCATGACCGTCGCTGTGATGGCGTTGTATGCCGAAGGTGCCAGTACACTGCGCAACATCGGCAGCTGGCGGGTCAAGGAAACCGACCGGCTTGCCGCGATGGCCACCGAGTTGCGCAAGCTCGGTGCGGAGGTTGAAGAGGGAGCCGACTATCTGCGTATTATGCCGCCGGCCCAGTTGACCCCTGCCGCTATCGATACCTATGACGACCACCGCATGGCTATGTGCTTTTCGCTGGCATCGTTGGACGGTGCCAGGCGCAAGGGTGCCCGCATTCGCATCAACGACCCGCAATGCGTCGCCAAGACTTTTCCTGAATATTTCGAGCGGTTTGCCGCCATTACAGATGCCAGCCATGCCGCATAATGAAATTCCCGTGATCACGATCGATGGCCCTACGGCCTCGGGCAAGGGTACCGTTGCGCAGAAAGTAGCACGCTCGCTCGGCTTTCATTACCTCGACTCCGGTGCCCTCTACCGCCTTACTGCTCTGAATGCCTTGCGCAAAGATATCGGCCTGACGGACGAGCACGCGCTGGCCAAGCTGGCAGCCGATCTGCCGTGCGCATTCCAAGGTGAGCATGTGTTGCTCGGTCATGAAGATGTTTCACATGCCATCCGCGCGGAGGCAGTCGGCAACGCTGCCTCCAAAATTGCCGCTTTGCCGGCATTGCGCCAGGCGCTGTACGGGCTGCAGCTGCGATTCCGCGCTACCCCCGGGCTGGTCGCCGATGGCCGCGACATGGGAACGGTGCTGTTCCCCCACGCACCGCTAAAAGTGTTTCTCACAGCAAGTGTCGAGGCGCGTGCGCAACGACGGCATAAGCAATTGATTGACAAGGGTTTTTCTGCTACGATAGACGACCTTCGAAAAGATTTGAGCGAGCGGGATGCGCGTGACGCCAACCGCGCAATTGCACCACTCAAGCCGGCCGAGGGCGCGTATTTGCTGGATACATCCGAGATTACCGCTGAAGAAGCGGTACAACGGGTGCTCGGCTGGTACGGAGCGATTAAAAAGTCGCACTGAAACTTTCGTTGTCGGTCCGGGCTTGCCGCCCGGCCGGCGTTTTTAGATTCAACTTAACCTTACCCTTTATCGGTTCCTTTGCGCGTTTGCTTTTATACGTTACACAGGATTCACAACCGAAATCGGCCAACCTTAGCAAACTCTTAAACTATGTCAACTGTTGCCACCTCCCCAGAATCTGAACTTGGTATGGAAAGTTTTGCAGCGCTTTTTGAAGAATCGCTGTCGCGCCAGGACATGCGCATGGGCGAAGTCATTTCGGCCGAAGTCGTACGCCTTGACCACAATTTTGTGATCGTCAACGCCGGCTTGAAGTCCGAAGCATTTATCCCGATCGAAGAATTTAAGAACGACAACGGCGAGCTGGAAGTCAATGTCGGTGACTTCATCTCGGTTGCCATCGAATCGTTAGAAAACGGTTTCGGCGACACCATTTTGTCGCGTGACAAGGCCAAGCGTCTGGCATCGTGGCTCTCGCTCGAAAAAGCGATGGAGTCCGGCGAGATCGTCATCGGTACCGTCAACGGCAAGGTCAAAGGCGGTTTGACCGTTTTGACAAACGGCATTCGTGCCTTCCTGCCGGGTTCCCTGGTCGATACGCGTCCGGTCAAAGACACCACGCCGTTCGAAGGCAAAACGCTGGAATTCAAAGTCATCAAGCTCGATCGCAAGCGTAACAACGTCGTGTTGTCGCGCCGCGCGGTTATCGAAGCATCGATGGGCGAAGAGCGTCAAAAGCTGATGGAAACGCTGCGCGAAGGTACGGTCGTGACCGGCGTCGTCAAAAACATCACCGACTATGGCGCATTCGTCGACCTGGGCGGCATCGACGGTCTGTTGCACATCACCGATCTGGCATGGCGCCGCGTGCGTCATCCGTCGGAAGTATTGACGGTTGGCCAGGAAATCACGGCCAAGGTCTTAAAGTACGATCAGGAAAAGAATCGCGTCTCGCTAGGCGTCAAACAGTTGGGCGACGATCCGTGGACAGGTCTGTCACGTCGTTATCCGCAAAGCACCCGTCTGTTTGGCAAGGTCACCAACCTCACCGATTACGGCGCATTCGTCGAAGTCGAGCAGGGCATCGAAGGTCTGGTACACGTATCCGAAATGGATTGGACTAACAAAAACGTGGCACCGAACAAGGTCGTGCAACTGGGCGATGAAGTCGAAGTCATGGTTTTGGAAATCGACGAAGAACGCCGCCGTATCAGCTTGGGCATGAAGCAATGCAAAGCAAACCCATGGGACGATTTTGCCATCACCCACAAGAAGGGTGACAAGGTTAGCGGTGCCATCAAATCGATCACCGATTTCGGTGTCTTCATCGGTTTGGCCGGCAACATCGACGGCTTGGTGCATTTGTCGGATTTGTCGTGGACGGAAACCGGTGAGGAGGCGGTCCGCCGGTTTAAGAAGGGTGACGATCTGGAAGCCATCGTGTTGGCGATCGATGTCGAGCGTGAGCGCGTGTCGTTGGGTGTCAAGCAACTCGAAGGCGATCCATTCAACAATTTCGCTGCCATGAACGATAAAGGTTCGCTGGTAACGGGCGTGGTCAAGTCGGTCGAGCCAAAGGGTGCCGTGATTCAATTGTCGGAAGAAGTCGAAGGTTATCTGCGCGCCTCTGAAATTTCCCGCGACAAGGTCGAGGATGCCGGAACGCATTTGAAGGTCGGCGATTCCATCGAAACGATGGTTCTCAATATCGACCGCAAGGCACGTGGCATCCAGTTGTCGATCAAGGCCAAGGATAGCGCCGACACGCAGGAAGCGATGCAGAAGATATCGACCGCGTCGGAATCGAATATCGCCTCGGGTACGACTAGCCTCGGTGCATTGCTGAAAGCGAAGCTCGATAACAAGAGCTAAGCATCTTTGGGTTAGATCGAACGGGTTTCACTGATAAGGGTTGTACCTGTACATGACAAAGTCGGAATTGATTGCGTTGCTCGCCGAGCGATACCCGCAGCTGGTAGCCAAAGATGCGGATTACGCTGTCAAGACGATTCTCGATGCAATGATCGCAGCACTCGCAGGCGGGCAGCGTATCGAAATTCGGGGCTTCGGCAGCTTTGCTCTGAACAGTCGTCCGCCCCGCATCGGGCGAAACCCGAAATCGGGTGAAAAAGTGATGGTGCCTGAAAAACGGGTGCCGCATTTCAAGCCTGGTAAAGATCTGCGTGAGCGGGTCGATGCCATGGTGGGGCAACCGATTCAAAACGATTGATCGAAACGGTTGATTGCAGTGGAATGCAATATCGGCGGGGTATCGCCACATGAACGGCATCTTTGGATGCCGTTTTTTTTAACGTACAATTTGGCTGCCTGCAGAAAGCATTCTTGGAACGCTGCATTCGCAGAACACTGGCTTTAACACCGCACTTTTAAGATGCTGCGCCATTAAAGCACTGCATTTTGGGACGCCGTATTTTTAAGCTTCCCCGCTCTTAGGACAATAACGATGAAATTACTAATTCGAGTAGTTGCCGCAGTTATCTTCGTCGTTTTCTTCGGTTTTGCCCTGAAAAACACACAGGAAGCCGTGTTGAGTTTTTTCCTTGGTTATGAATTGCGTGGCCCGTTGGTGATACTGCTACTCGGCTTTTTTGCTACGGGTGCCGTATTTGGTGTGCTAGCGATGATGCCAACTGTATTTCGACATCGACGCGATGTGACCCGGTATAAAAAACAACTTGGTGTAATGGAGCAGGAACAGGCCAATCAGGCCTTACTACGCGCACGGGCACCAAGCGCGGACGGGTTGACCTTGTGAGACCACGCAAACTGAATGCGGTGGGTGGCATGAGCCGGTGGTGTAGCGCAAATGGAATTTGAAACCTGGTGGCTGTTAGGCATACCGATCTTTTTCGGGCTCGGCTGGATCGCTGCGCGTGTCGATATCAGGCAACTGGTATCGGAGTCGCGCAGCTTACCGAAGGGTTACTTCAAAGGCTTGAATTTTCTGCTCAACGATCAGCCGGACAAGGCAATCGATGCATTCATCGAAATCGTCAAGCTCGACCCGGAAACCGCCGAGTTGCACTTCGCGCTAGGTAACCTTTTCAGGCGTCGCGGCGAAACCGAGCGCGCCATTCGTGTGCATCAAAATCTGCTGGCGCGCCCCGATCTGCCGCTTGAGCACCAGGTACATGCCCAATACGAGCTTGGTCAGGATTACCTTAAAGCCGGTTTGCTGGATCGTGCCGAAGAAACCTTCAATCTGCTGCTGAACTCGCAATACAGCGCCCAGGCGCAGCGCGCCTTGCTGGAAATCTATCAGCGCGAGAAAGAGTGGACGCGCGCCATCGAAGCGGCCCAGGCATTGCAAGCCTCCGGTGCCGGTGGCAGGCAGAAAGAAATTGCGCAGTTCTACTGCGAATTGGCACAAGACGCGCTGGTGCATACCCACGCCGATGCTGCTCTGGAAATGCTGGAAAAAGCCGTTGCAGCCGACCGTAAAAACGTGCGCTCGACCATGCTGACAGGCGATGCCTATCTGGCCAAGGGCGATATCGAGGCAGCGCTGATGGCCTGGCGTCGGGTGGAGCAGCAGAGTGTGCCCCATGTCGCCCTGGTGGCGACGCGGCTGATGGATGGTTATCGTGCCGTCGGCAGGCCGCAGGAAGGATTGAGTTTGTGCCGCGCCTATCTGGCGGAGACGTCGTCGATCGACCTGCTGGAGGTGGTTTTTAAAGTCGTGCTCGAGCTCGAGGGGGTAGACGCCGCTAATCAGCTCGTCAGCGACGAGTTGCGACGTATGCCGACGCTGCTGGGCCTGGACAAGCTACTCGAGGCGCGTCTGATGGGGGCGTCACCGGAGAGGCGGCCGGAGCTCTTGGTAGTCAAGAATCTGGTACATGGCTATACACAAAAGCTGGCGCGATATCAGTGTGGCCGCTGCGGTTTTAAGGCACGCCAGTATTATTGGCAATGCCCCGGTTGCAGCCAATGGGAAACCTATCCGCCGCGGCGCACCGAAGAATTGAATGTGATGAATTAACGTGAGCAAATCAACGACACCGACCCTATCCATTCCTGCCCCCGGCTATGCCTTCGAGACTTGCAAGGTGCTGGTGGTAGGCGATGTCATGCTCGATCGATACTGGTTCGGTGAAGTCAACCGGATTTCCCCAGAGGCACCTGTGCCGGTAGTGCGGATCGAACGTACCGAAGACCGTCTGGGCGGCGCAGCCAATGTCGCCAGGAATCTCGCTGCGCTGGGTGCTTCTCCCGCCCTGCTGGGTGTGGTCGGCACCGATGAAGCCGGTGATATGGTTGAACGGTTGTTGCGCGAATGCGGTATCGATGGCCGTCTGAATCGCGATCCGGCAATTTCCACAGTAATTAAATTACGCGTCATTGGCCGCCAGCAGCAGTTATTACGCGTCGATTTCGAACAGCCACCGAGCGACGCGGTATTGCGCGACAAGCTCACGCAATTTACGACACTGGTGCCGCAGTTCGACGTCATCGTCTTATCGGACTATGCCAAAGGTAGTTTGGTCAATGTGCGTGACATGATTGCCGCAGGCCGTCGCCTCGGAAAAACAGTATTGGTCGATCCTAAAGGCGAAGATTTTAGTCGTTATGCCGGTGCTTCCCTGCTCACGCCGAATAAATCCGAGTTGCGCCACATAGTCGGTGCCTGGACCAGCGAGGCGCAGATGACGGAAAAAGCGCAGCAATTACGCAATGATCTGCAATTGGAAGCGTTGCTGGTGACAAGGTCGGAAGAAGGTATGACGCTTTATACAGAAGCAGAAGTCATAAACATGCCGGCGCAGGCCCGCGAAGTCTACGATGTATCGGGTGCCGGCGATACTGTGATCGCAACGCTTGCCGTGATGCTGGCCGCAGGGCGCCCAATTGCCGAGGCGGTGGTGATGGCAAATCGTGCCGGCGGTATTGTGGTCGGTAAACTGGGCACGGCCACCGTAACGCGGCAGGAGCTGTTTTCTTGAGCGTTCGCGATGCAACCATGGCAGGGCATTCGTAGTACGGGATCGGATATCGTCATTAAATGACGCGTTGCTTAACCTAATGTACGACGTAGTTTCCAAAAGGATGTGATGTTTAAAAGATTGATGCTGAAGTTGATGGTTATGGTCCTTGTGTTGGTTGGATCGATTGGCTTGACGTTTGCGCAGGTGGAGGCTAACAAGGCAGACCAGGCAGCACTGGAGAGTGTAAAAGGGATCGGCCCCTCGACATCGACAAAAATCCTCGACGCCCGCAAAAAAGGTGGCCCGTTCAAAAGCTGGCCGGATTTGGCCGAACGCGTCAAAGGTATCGGCGACAAAACGGCGGTAAAACTCTCCGACGCCGGGCTGACGGTGAATGGTCAATCGTTGGCAAATGCCGGTGTTGTGCCAGCGTTCGCTTCAAAAACGAAAGACACAAATGTGGAAAACCGAACCAGGCCTGGTTTTGGTTCGACTCCGAGTTCTGGGTCTAGTGCGATGTCTGGTGCTGCATCTAACGTTGCCTCTAAACCTGCAACCAGTGCAAGAGCGAGTACTGCGCCTCCGCCATCGCCGCCATTGTTTCCTTCTTCGCCATCACCATCACCATCAAACAGGCCACCAACATCTGTTCAAACCAAATAATGTTATTTTAGTACTCCAACTTCTTGGCATTTAGCTTCTGATAACTTTGTGTCCTAACGCAAGCGATACCGAATGCAATGACTTACCTGACTCTGGAAGACACCATCGGCAATACGCCGTTGGTGCAACTGCAACGCTTAGCCGGTGACGACGCAAAGCGGCGCAACAATATTATTCTCGGCAAAATGGAGGGCAACAACCCTGCCGGTTCCGTGAAGGATCGTGCAGCCTTGTCGATGATTCGCCATGCTGAAGCGCGCGGCGACATTAAACCCGGCGATACACTGATCGAGGCAACCAGTGGCAACACTGGCATTGCCCTGGCGATGGTGGCCGCAGTGCGAGGCTACAAAATCGTGTTGCTGATGCCTGAAAACCTAAGCGAAGAACGCCGCCAGAGCATGGCTGCGTACGGCGCTCGTATTATTCTCACGCCAAAAACCGGCGGCATGGAATATGCCCGTGATATGGCCGAGCAGATGCAGCAGGCCGGTGAGGGTCGGATCCTGGATCAATTCGCCAACCCTGACAATTCACTCGCGCATTATAAGACGACCGGCCCGGAAATCTGGCGTGATACGCACGGCACCGTTACGCATTTTGTCAGTGCCATGGGCACCACCGGCACCATCATGGGCGTCTCGCGGTTTTTGAAAGAACGTAATCCTGACGTCAGGATCGTCGGCGCGCAACCGGAAGAGGGGTCGCAAATTCCCGGCATCCGCAAATGGCCCGAAGCTTACTTGCCAAAAATTTTCGACAAAAGCCGCGTCGATCAGATAGAAAGCGTCAGCCAATCCGTGGCCGAAGCCATGGCCCGCCGCATGGCGATCGAGGAAGGCATCTTTTGTGGCATGTCCGCAGCTGGCGCTTGCGATGTCGCGTTAAGGCTCGCGGCGACGGTAGAAAACGCTGTAATCGTTTTTATCGTCTGTGACCGCGGCGATCGGTACCTGTCGACCGGTTTGTTCCCGGCCTGAGTGTAGGTCGGCGCTTGTATAATTTTTGACAGCTTTGCCCTCAAGCCGCTTTTTCGTTCAGCAGTGTCTTTGGCTTGAATTGCTTGTCGCTAATACGAAATTTGTCGCGGCGGTCGCCCATTAAAAGTCGCAAATCCTTGATACTTTCCTGGCTGACTTCGTGCATGCGAATCAGTAACGATGCACCCACTGGCAAGCGGCGATGGCGAATTTTGCTGATGACGGGTGGTGCCACTTCGAGCGCACGTGAAAGCGCCGCGTCATTCTTTAAACCCATTTTTTTTAGCAAGGTGTCGAGCAGGTTGTTGGGGTCGTAGGCGGGCTGTGCAGCTGAGTTACCGTTTGTCATGATGCTTTCTAATTTGCAGGTTAAATTTGCAGAACGTATCCGCAGGTTTATAGTTCGTTAATGCAATATTATAGCATTGACAAGAAATTTCAGCCAGCGTTATTGCTTCACTATTAATTTTTTTCTACAGGCTTGGCTTCGTCTGCCCATAATCGATGCCAGCCATCGATGCCGAGCACTCCCAAGGTTTCAATATTTCGCTGATAAATCTTGCTGGCCTCTGGAAATGCCGCAACCGCGCGTTCGATGCTTGCCTCCCGCAGCAGATGCAGCATCGGATAGGGCGAGCGATTGCTGCAATTCTCGGGTGCATCTGCAGCGCAGTGTGCAAATTCATACAGCGGGTGAAAGCTAGCAATCTGCATGTCGCCGCGCAACCCTTCTCGGTCTATTAGCCGGTCGGCGATTTTTAAAAAACCGTTGTAATCGAAAAAATCTTGCAGGACATTTGGATGAATCAATAGCGTCGTATCGATCTCTTGCGGGTCGGCTACATGCAGTGTCAAGAGTTCGCGGTGCAAGTCGGTTTTGAGCATTTCCCGATCCGTGGCCTGGCTGACGACATAACGAATCTGATTTTTGCGATGAACCGCTTTGGCAAACGGGCACAGGTTCAAACCGATGACGGCAATTTCAAGCCAGCGTTGCGTGGCGCTTATTACCGCCGCATCATGCAATGCCGTCGACGAGTCGGGTTGCAAGGCAGGTTGGGGAGTGGGCGGCGAATTGGGTAGCTCAGGCATGGCCGAGATTTTCCCATGGAATGACGCGCTACTGCTTTCGACAGCTGTTTGAAAGGGGGCAAGAGGGAAATCGGCTATTCTTGCGCTCGACCTGTTTTCCTATCCGGCGACGTTGTCACCGAAATTCACCGACCCCATATCGACCACGACCGATGGCTATCAAATCTACTATTTACAAAGCCGAAGTACAGATTGCCGACATGGATCGGCATTATTACCAGACGCACCCGCTGACCCTGGCGCGACACCCATCGGAAACCGACGAGCGCATGATGATGCGCATTCTGGCGTTCATACGCCATGCCAGCGAGTCGCTGGTATTCGGCAGAGGTATTGGCACCGACGACGAACCGGATCTTTGGCAAATGGACCTGACCGGTGCCATCGAGCTGTGGATCGAGGTCGGGCAACCCGATGAAAAGCGCATTCTCAAGGCATGCGGCCGGGCGGCCCAGGTGGTTATTTATACCTACAGCAGCAGTAGCGCGATCTGGTGGAATCAGATCGGTAACCGTATCGAACGGGCAAAAAATCTTCAAGTCATCAACATCGCCGCCGCCACTAGTCTCGCCTTGGCGAAGCTGGCACAACGCAACATGCAACTGCAATGTACGGTGCAAGACGGGCAGTTGTGGGTCACCGCTGGTGAAGACAGCGTGCAGATCGATTTTGTGACGTTGAAGGAATTTTCTGGGATGCGATGATGATCAGGGCCGTGGTCATTGCCTCGCCTCCCATGGATTGATGACGTTCAGCCCGGCAGCCTCAAAAGGGCCGGTGTCGCGGGTGGCGACCGTGAATCCGTTGGCAAGCGCGACGGCGGCAATAAAAGCATCGGCCGTTTCGACCGCCACGCCGGCAGCGCGGGACTTGGCCAGCAGCTCGGCATAAGCCTTGGTGCAAGCCATATTGAACGACAGCACCCGATTGGCAAACATCGGCAGCAGGTGCTTTTCTAAATTTTCATGCAGCTTGGCCTGACGCTTTCCGGCCGGCATCAGTGCGATTCCCGCACGCAGCTCGGCTACCGTGATCGCGGACAGGTAAAGCGTTTCCAGCGCTTGCGCGTCGATCCATTCGATGACGCAGGCATTCGGCATCTGGCGTTGCGGCTCCGATATCACGTTCGTATCAAGCAGGATCATTCGAAGCTTGCCGCACGGGCCGAAGATTTAATGCGCGCACTCTCGAACAGGGCGTGTTCTTCATCGCTCAAGCCGCCTGCTTCATGGGCGATAGCAGTCAGGAACGAGCCAAGTTTCACGCGGCCCTCGGGCCTTGCTGCCCGCTCCAGAATGTCACGGATTTCGGCCTCGGTGCTGCGACCGTGCTTCGCGGCTTGGATGCGGATGGCCCGATGTACTTCATCGGGCAGATTTCGTACATTCACGGTTGCCATTTGGTAGCTTTCTAAAAAAATCCTATCAATGATACCATTTTATACTAATGATACCGACGCGCAAGGGTTTTTTCATGCGTATTTTTGGGTTGCCAGCTCCAGTTTATTGGCCTGCCCACGCGACGGCCGTACCCACTTTACGGCTGCAACCGGCTACGCGCGACCCGCACCGATCTGCCGAGGTCGACTACCGACATCGCATAGAAAAAGCTCCGGTTGTATTGGGTGATTGCAAAAAAATTATCTGTGCCGAGCCAAAATTCTGTCGGCTGCGTACCGTTCTGTAAATCGACAAGGCCAAAGCGCATGTCTGCAGGTGGTGCAACTCCCGGAACGATGCCGCCGGCGGCAAGTTCGTCGAGCGTGTATTTCGCCTCCAGACTTTGCGCGATGAATTTTTGCCAGCGGTTGTCTTCGCCGGTACTGTCAACAGCGTTTTGCATGCTGGCGTCGCCGCTGGCTTGGGTGTTCGCGCTATTGCCGACCCTGATACTCGCCGGAAAAACGATCGGTAACCCCGGTTTCCAGCCATGTTTCACCAAAAAATTTGCAACGCTGCCGATGGCATCGACCTGAGAATTACGCAGGTCGATCTTGCTGTCGTTGTCGAAGTCGATGGCGTGCTGACGGATACTGCCGGGCATGAACTGGGGCCAGCCGATTGCGCCTGCGTAGGAGCCGAGCAATGAAAACGGATCGATGCCGCTTTCTCGCGCCAGAAGCATCGTATTTTCCAGCTCGCCACGAAAGTACGCCATGCGTGCCTCGCGGTTAGGTGTATCCGGATAAGCGAAGGCAAGGGTGGTAACTGCATCCATGACGCGGAAATTGCCAGTATTACGACCGTAGACGGTTTCCACACCGATGATGCCGACGATGATTTCGGCCGGCACGCCGTAGTTCGCCTCAGCCCGGGCGAGGGCGTCGGCATTCCGATCCCAAAATGCGGCACCGGCACTGATGCGCACCGGATCGACGAATCGGGCGCGGTAGGCACGCCAATTTTTCGGACGACCGGGTGGTGCCGGTTTCATTAATTGAATGGCGCTTTCGACATATTGCGTCTGGCGCAAGAGCGCTTCGACCTCTACCTTGTTGAAGCCATGCCGCGCGACGATTTGATCGATGAATTCCGGTACGCCTTGCCACTGCGCAAAATTTGCGAATTCACCGGTCGCATGCGTCATTGCTTTCGAAGTAGTCGGAACCGTTTGAGCTATGGCACCTGCCGTGCCCAGACAGATCATTGCGGTCGTCAAAAAACATGCGGCGATGCTGGTTGAATATCGGGAAAAGATCATGTCGATTTCGTTAGTAATAAAGTCAGTTGTCGGATCAAACGGGCCCGTTCGGGGTTGTTTTTAGCTGTCTTTTTAGTCGAATTTCCAACTGTCTCTGAACGGCTTTCGGCACCATACCGCGCAGATTCATAAAGTGCCATAAAACTGCTCACCGCTACGCGTTTTTTTACGGGCAGGGGAGAATCATCCGCTTTCAGCCGTTCCAGATAGGCACGCGGGCCTTCATGTGGCGCACGCGGCAATCCACGGCGAGCCATCTGGCGGCACAGCTTGGCATACAGATTTTGCACCGGATCGATCTGCGTGCGTTGCCAAAGCAGTGGCACCGCAACGATCAACATCACTAGGCTGCCGACCACGATCATCACAATCGTCAAGGTGGGCCAGTCGGTCTTTTCCAAACCGAACGATTGCAACAGGTTTCTTTGGCGCTCTGGTGTGTAATTCAGCACCCATTGATTCCAGCCATTGCCCATCGCTTCGAAGCGCAGGTTGAGTGACGAGAGCATGGAATGTTTGCCCATATCGAGCCGCATCAGGCCGCCGAAGCCCTGCTGGCGTGCCACAGCGCTGCTGCCGCGCTCCACGCGTTCGGGTGCCACGGCGGCAGTCGGATCGACCCGTACCCATCCCTGGCCGCGTAGCCAGACTTCGGCCCAGGCATGGGCGTCGGATTGGCGCACCGTAAAGTATCTGTCTACCGGGTTCACTTGCCCACCCTGATAGCCTGTCACGACCCGCGCCGGAATGTCGAGCGCGCGCATCAGCACGACGAAGGCACCGGCATAGTGTTCGCAGAAGCCCGCCCGCGTACGAAACAGAAAATCGTCGACACCGTGTCGGCCCAGTAGCGGCGGCTCCAGTGTGTAGCGAAACGGCTGCGTGCGAAACTGGGCGAGTACGGTGCGCAGTAATGTCGCATCATTGTCGCTATCCCTACGCAGCCGCGCTGCATAGGCGTGGGTCTCCGGGTTGAAGCCCGGCGGTAGATCTAGCCAGTCCTGTAACGACAATTGATCCTGATCCGGCTGTAGTGAAAAATTGACGATCGAGGTGACATCGTAGCGAATACGTTGCGAGATCGGCCGGTTGGTACGCAGTTGCAGGTCGGACGTCACGCTGGTGGCGTAAGTGGCGACATCGGGTACCTGCTGCGGTACTTCCAGCGCATACAGCCATGGCTGGCCGCTCCGCTCCATGGTCACTTGATATCGGACCGGCGGGCCTTTCGGCACGATGGTGATCGATTGCTGGTCAGGCTGTAGTGCGCTACCGGCAGGCTGCACGCGCCACGTCAGGCCATCGTACACGCCGAGCACTACACCGCGCCAATACAGGGCCGAACGCGATGGCAGCGGATCGATAAAATTTGCCCGGAATGCAATGTCTTCCGACATGGTCAGTTTTGCGATAGTGCCGGGCGACATCGTATCGGACATGCCCGATCGGCCGCCGGGTGCTTCGCCTGGCGTTCCCCACAACGGCCCCTGAATCCTCGGAAACAATACAAACAGCACCAGCATCAGCGGCGTCGCCAGGGCGACGATCGTGTTGGCCAATTTCAAGCGGCGCTTCAGGGACGGCACGACGCCGGTGTATTGATAAGAGAGTTGCGTGGTCAGGATCGCTACTGTGGCCGCCACCATCAATACCGCCGTGCCGAACGACTGCGAATAGAACAGATTGGTGAGCATGAGAAAAAAGCACAGGCAGACCACGACGAACAAGTCTCGCCTCGCGCGCATTTCCAGCAGCTTGCACGTCAGCAGCAATACCAGCATGGCGACACCGGCATCGCGCCCGAAAAAAGTCTGGTGGGTTGCATACACCCCCGGTACGATCAGCAGGGCGATCGGTGCCAGTATCCAGCGCGGTGGCATGCGGTTGCCACGAAAGGTGATCCACCCGCGCCAGACGAGCATGATGATCGATACCACGGTGATCCAGGGTGCCACGTGCGCCGCATGCGGTGCCAGCACCAAGCAGCAGGCTAGCAACAGCAATAGCGTATCGACCTTGTCTCTCGACAGGATTGCCTTGACCGGCGTCAGGATCACGGGTGGCATTAATAACCCTCGTAGAGCGCAAGCGCACGCAGGCAGGCTTGCTGGTGCGTCGGCCCGATACCGGGTTCGAGCATTGTCCCCCCGAGCCTGAAACCGTATACCAGTGCACGGCTTTCGGCTTCCAATATCCAACGCGTCATGCGTGATAGTCGAATCTCTACGTCCAATGATCGAGATATTTGCTCGAAGTCGAGCATCAGGTCGCTGGCGCTGCCGCCCTCGAAATGTTTGCTAACTAGGGCTGCACCGGCATCGACATCGGTACGGGCGATATGACGCCAGGCCAGCTGTCTGGGCGAGTCGCCCGGCTGATAGACACGGATGCCGGCAAAATCGTCCGTGCCTGCAGCGCCGCTGCCTTCTGTCTTGACGCTGCCGGCGACGGGCAAAGAGGGCGCATTGTCTTCTGGCCTGGGATACACCAGCACGCTTATTTCAGGGTGCCAGTAACTCCAGGCCCGCAGTAGCCCTAACGGGAATTGGGTCGATAGCCGAATACGCGGCGCGGCTTGCCAACCGCGCTCTACGGTTGGCAAGCCGAGCGTGACCTGGGTCGTCGCCGCTGCCCCGACATCGATCGCCTGCAATGGCAGCGTATGTCGCGAATCGATGAAGCCGATCCAGATGGCGAAGCGATCGTAGCGACGGCGATCCGTCACGTGCAGGTCGAATTGCGCATCCTCGCCGGCAAACACCGGTAACACGCGCCCCGGCGCGAGGTGAAGGTACGCCAGATTTCGAAAGGTCAGGTGCATGTCGATCACGGCACAGGCGGCAATCAGAAACGTCAGGCCGAAGCCCAGGCTGAGGTTGTAGTTGATGGAGCCGATAAACATCACCACAAGCAGCACTGCGAAACCGAGCCCGGCCTTGCTGGGTAAAATAAAGACGCGCCGCTGGGTCAGCAAGATTTCGCCGGGCTCGGGCGCACCGAGCCTGAATAACCACCGATCGATCCAGCGCCGCATCGATTGCATCAAACCGCTACGAGCTTCATCAACTGCAGCACCGCATCGCGGCTGGCAAGGGCTGCACCGCCGGTCGCCTTCAAGGGCCGCAGGCGGTGCGCAGCCACCGGCACCAGCACGGCCTGCACATCTTCGGGAATCAAGTGGTTACGGCCCTCCAGCGCGGCCCAGGCGCGCGCTGCCTGCAGCAATGCAATACCGGCCCGCGGGCTCAGGCCTTCGGCAAACAACCCGCACTGGCGCGATGTCTGTGCCAACGACTGTACGTAATCGATCAATGCGGCCGAGACGTGCAATCCGCGCAACCCTGTCTGGGCAGCCAGTAACTCGGTAGGCTCCATCGCCCTTGGCAACGATTTCATCAACATACGACGATCCTCGCCCAGCAGCAATGCACGTTCGGCAGCCGTATCCGGGTAACCCAACGACAAACACATCAAAAAACGGTCGAGTTGCGACTCAGGCAATGGAAAAGTGCCGATCTGATGCGCCGGATTCTGGGTCGCGATGACGAAGAAAGGTGTCGGTAGATCGCGGGTAACGCCATCCGACGTGACCTGGCGCTCTTCCATCGCTTCGAGCAATGCCGACTGCGCCTTCGGTGTCGCACGATTGATTTCATCTGCCAGCAGCACCTGAGAAAACACCGGCCCCGGATGAAACGTGAAAGCGTTTTTGTCACGCTCGAAAATGGAAATTCCAACGACATCGGCGGGTAACAGGTCGCTGGTGAATTGCAACCGGTTGAACTGAAGCCCGAGCGAAATCGCCAGCGCATGCGCCAGTGTGGTTTTACCGACGCCCGGCACGTCCTCGATCAGCAAATGGCCGCCGGCCAGCAGGCATACCAGGCTTTGGCGTATCTGCAGTTCCTTGCCGACGACGATTTGACCGACTTGCTGCGCAACTGCATGAATTTTTGCAAACATGAATTTTCTAAGGTGGATAGACTTGTCCAAATTCTATTCGAGAAAAGTAATATTGACCAAAATCAATATGATGAATTTTTAATGACTACCGCTTTTTACACACACGCCGATTGCCGGCTGCACGAAATGGGAGCAGGGCACCCCGAATCGCCTGCGCGTTTACAGGCGATCGAAGACCAGTTGATCGCCAGCCGCCTCGACAGCCTGTTCGATCATCGTGAGGCACCGCTGGCCACGCCGCCGATGATTTGCCGCGTGCACGATGCGGCCATGCTCGACCTGATGCGCGCCAGATCCCCGGCCCGGGTCGCAGGCAGCAAGCCTGGCGAGTCCTATGCGGCGCTGGGCCCCGATGCCGTATTGAATGCGTACACGCTGGATGCCGCATTGCGTGCCGCCGGTGCCGCCGTGGCCGCCACCGACGCCGTCATCGCCGGCGAAGTCGAGAATGCCTTTTGCTCGGTGCGACCGCCCGGCCATCACGCATTGCGTGCGCAAGCCATGGGGTTTTGTTTTTTCAATAACGTCGCGATCGCCGCCCAGCATGCACTCGCGGTGCATGGCTTGTCTCGCATCGCCGTCGTCGATTTCGATGTCCACCATGGCAACGGCACGCAAGAGGCGTTTGAGGGTGACCAGCGGGTGCTGATGGTGAGTTTTTTTCAGCACCCTTTTTATCCGTTTACCGGTGTAGCCACCGCTGGCGAAGGGTATGACAACGACGGCAAAAGATACAGCAGCGACAATATGATCAATCAACCGTTGCCGGCCTATACCGGAGGCAATGTCGTGCGCCGGCTGGTCAAAGAAGTTTGGTTGCCGGCATTGCATGCACACCGGCCGGAGATGCTGTTCATCTCGGCAGGCTTCGATGCCCATCGTGAAGACGACATCGGCCAGATGGGTCTGGTGGAAGACGATTACGCCTGGATCACCCGCGAACTCATGACCGTAGCCAGGCAACATGCAGGCGGGCGTATCGTCAGTTGCCTCGAGGGTGGTTACAACCTTTCAGCGCTCGGGCGCAGCGTGGTTGCACACCTGAAGGCGCTGGCCCAGCTGGACTGAAGCGTGCAGCCCGACTGTAGCGGGCAAATACATTACGTACATATTTTGCGCTGACAGCATTGCGGGCAATACTGTAGATATTGGTGTGGGCAGGCATGGCGCAGGCAGCAATGCAAGAAGTACAATGCCCGCTTCCCATCTTTAGAAGAAAATACGCCCGCAATGTCGATCCAATGGTACCCAGGCCATATGAACGCCGCCCGCAAAAAGGCGGCGGAAGCCATGGAAAAAACCGATCTGGTGATCGAAGTGCTCGATGCGCGCCTGCCCGAGGCCAGCTGCAACCCGATGATCGAAGAATTGCGCCTGTTCCGCCAGCGTCCCTGTTTAAAAATTTTGAACAAAGGCGATCTGGCCGACCCGGCCGCAACCGACGCCTGGATCGCCTATTACAATCGCCAGCCCGATGTGCACGCAGTCGCGATGAGTTGCAAGAAACCGGCGGATGTCGCAAAGGTACCGAAGCTGTGCTTGGCCCTGGCACCACATCGCGGCACGCCGCTCAAACCCTTGCGCATCATGATCATGGGCATACCCAATGTCGGTAAATCGACATTGATGAATGCGCTGCTCAACAAGCGCGTGGCAAAGGTCGGCGACGAGCCAGCCGTGACCAAGATCCAGCAACGCCTCTATCTGGGCAACAATATCGTGCTGATCGACACCCCCGGCATGCTCTGGCCGAAAATTCAGCATCCGATCGATGGCCTGATGCTGGCCGCCAGCCATGCCATCGGCAGCAATGCATTGATCGAAGAAGAAGTAGCGACGTATCTAGCCGACGCCATACTGGCGCGATACGCGGAATCGATCAACGACCGCTACGGCCTGAAAAGCGACGACGAACATACCCTCGATGGCGTGGCGGTGATCGAAGGTGTAGCACGGCGGCGCGGTTATTTGCTCAAGGGCGGCGGTATCGACCTGGAAAAAGCGGCACACACATTCCTGCAGGACTACCGCACCGGCGCGCTCGGGCGCATCAGCCTGGAAACGCCAGAATCGCGTGCTGTGTTATTGACGGCATTTGCCGAGGAGAGCGAACGGTTGAGAGTGGCAAAAGCGGAGAAGGAAGCGGCTGCTGCCGAAGAGGCTAGACGGCGTTCGCCGTACTCGGCTTCGTAGGATTTACATCAAGTGCTTTTTGATCGGCATTAACTTGCGGAGAATGCCAGCATCAAACTGCACTGAAAAAATTTCTCTCAGGACTTCTGACCAGATAGGCCACCGCTGATCAGTACGCTATTGATGGCAATTCCCTCTTTTTCGAGGTGCGCCTGGACGACATCGACAAACCCTTGTTCTATGGCGAGCCATAGCACTAAAAACTGCTTCGGATCGATCGAATATATTCTATTCACATCGATATCATTATTTTGCAAAAGGGTTGCCAGTTGTTCTTTACGGCCGCAATCCACGCCATAAATCGAGAGAGCGCTAACCGAATCGTCTCGAACGTTTGGTAGAAATTTTGGGTTGTGCATGACCAAAATGCACTTGGTAGCGTTGTCGTCTTCGGAAATCGCCTTCATGACGGCAACTTTGTCACCGAAGCCCCGAAACTTTTGGTTCGGCGCACTTTTGGGCCTTGCCAACGTTTTGGCTCTGACCAATATGGGCGGACGTTTAGGAATGGGAATGTCGAGCGCGAATGTCGGCTCACCGCACTTGATCGAATCTGCGCTCGAAGCCGTGTCATCTGAGGTTTGCGGAGATGATGATGCAGGGCGGATGCAGGTTGCATTGATGCTTGGGCGCATGGTTCGGTGCTCGAATAGTCTCGTTAATTCGTAGTGTAGCTTAACCTCTCGCAACTAAGTACATTTTGACAAGTGGCAATAGCGTGCGAGATATCTGCTCGGGAAAGTTAAGCGATGTTTATTTTACCAAGCACGCTTCGCGTTAGCATATTCATCGCCAGGATGCCTATAGACAATGGGTTAGGCGTATGCGGCCACGTTAGCAGACTGAAAGCGTTCTTCACGAAAACGGGCCAGCACTGCTTGTTTGAGTTCATTCAGTTGCAAAGCAGAATGAATAAAGTGCGGCCCCCGATCACGCCGCCCCTGCGCGACGATATCTTCGATCAAACCGTCGATACCCCCCTCATCCTGCATTGAAGCAAAACGTGCCACGGCTTCGCGGTAACAGATCAACGTCGCATTACGGCCGATGCCGGTATAGCTGACCACCGTCGGGTCGGCAGCCCCGCCTGTGATGTGCGCCAAGGCATCGCTGCGGCCCGCGTGTAGATGCCCCTCTGTCAATGCATCGGCCCGCGCGATTTCTTCCGCGCGCAGCACGTTATCGTCGAACTTCATGCCCGCCTGCGTGATATACATCGAGACTGTTTCGCCAGGATTTTGCAAATCCACAGCCGTGACCTTCACACGCCTGTAATCGTCTGCGTCTCGCGGCATTTCTTCTACCGCAGCGACTTTGAAACGCTGGCCGAGAATCAAACCATCGGCGGTGCGGCCCACGGCTTGCCAGCGTTGCTGCAACTGCGACACGATTGGATTTTCTGCAGACCTGGAGGAGTCCGCATTGGCTGTCGGGGAAGTGAATTCCAGAAGGCCGCGTTTGCTCAGCAAGCCGTGCAGCAGAAAGCTTTCACATCGCTCAAAATTTTGTGGCGATTGCCCGGCGATGGCAATTCGAACGGGTGCTGAAGGCGTATTGCCACTCCCCACTTCTCGCATAGACCCGGAAAACGCAATGGCATTTGCATGAATCGCCGCGTACTTCGCCTCTGCACCAATCCCAACCCGCACCTTGATGCCCGTTCGTTCCGGGCAGATGACGTCCGCACGATTACTCGTTACATTCGCTGGCTCAGGTGCCAGGCTTGCAGATAACTTGCAAAGGCGTGCCCAGACTTGCTCGATCGTCGATTCCGGCACATCGAAACGCACGCGACGTTCTCCCGCCACCACAGCTTTGAAAGCTGGCTTCGCGGTTGGCGATACGCTCGGCAATACGCTTGGCAATGCACTCGTGCCATACTTGCCAGCTAATTTCATCGGCTCGGCAAAGCTCTGCATCAACGCCGCAACCAACAGATTGAATTGCTCCGGCGTCTGAACGAACGATGGCCCGCGCTGCAGCCGCCCCTGTGCAACGGCGTCGAGCGCGATACGCAAAACCATGGCCGGGTTACAGACGCCACGATTGCGCGCTACTTCGTCGGCAATCCGCTTGCGGGCAGCCAGAAAGCTCATCAACGTACCTGTGCGGCCAACGCCCGCCATGCAATGGATCACCACCGGCCGCGCCGGGTCCGGGCTCGTTGCCTCGATCTTGTCTGCCAGGCCGATCAAGGTTTTAGGCGAAATAACGCCATGATCCGGCCAGCCCGGAAAGTGCAATCGTTGCACCGTATGCGTCGCCTGCCCGCCACGCAATTCGATTTCCTGATCGATCATCATCAGCGGTTTGAATTTGACGCGCCGCTTGCAATAAGCCATGAGCTGGCAACCTAATGCCTGCAAGGACTTGCCTTTTTGACGCGGAAAATAATCCGTGGCCGCATCCTGCTCGCTGTATTTGGTCAGATCGACGACGAGCGCGACTTTGTGATCAGCGATTGCCTGATGAAATCCCGGGATTTCTCCTGCAACAGGTTTTTGCGCAGCGATAAAATGCCGGCCGCAACCCATATCGACGTAGTTGGCATGCAAAAAATGCGGCTGCTCGGCGTTTCGGGAGCGGATCGGATCGGCAATCGCGCTTGCGTGAACTAGCCGGATATCGTCAAACCGGTTCAACACCACCTCGCGTTCGTGTTTATCCGCGGGGTTTTCCAAGCTTATGTAGGGAGGACGTGGTTCATTGGAGATGGAAGTCCATTTTTCTTCTAGGTACTCGGTATTATCTTCCAAGCATTTCCAAGCCTCGGCTACCAAGTTATCGGGTAGTGTGCTTTGCCGCTCCAGACGAGAAATATTTTCTCGCAACGTTTGTGGGAAGGCTAGAAGGGCGGCGGCAGAAAGTGATGCCGCTGCGCGTGCTTCTTGTTTATGCACGCGTTCCTGATGGCGGGCCTCGTGCTCGCGCCGTTCTTCAGGTGTCCAGTTCGCGCACCGCATAACCATTTCTTCAATCGATTGCAATGGCGATGTTTTTGGTTTGGCAACAACCGGATTTGCTTGCCTGTTAAATCTTGCCGCTGCTTTGTTAGCTACAGCGGGTGGAATACCAGGATGGCGGTGCTGGTTATTTAAATTGCTGGGGGCGCGCGCTTGATCATCGCGTTCGTAACCAAATTTTTTACCTGCAAGCTCAGCCGGTTCTTGACTTGCAAACAGATGTGCCTTTGCGTTGCGAAGAATTTCAGATGCCTTAGTCATCACTTTGCCCCAAAAACATTAATGTCTTTTCGCGTATTGCAACTTCATCTCAGCAATATTCGCTTTGGCACCGTTGCCGAATGCAAATTTTCGTCCAGTCCTGCGGAAAAGTGCAGCGGATTGCAGACTGCGCTCTTCGGCATCGACTTTTCGTCGCTCGGCGGATGATAGGGTGCTTTGGCTTTGACTACAAGGTTCTCCACCACGCCCTTGCACAATTGACCTTGCGGCAACATAACGCATCACTTGCAGTTCATCGGCGGTATCCAAACCGTGACCATTGATCACGTGTACTTCCTCTTCTTGGAGTACCTTGGTGAATCTCACAAACCGTTGGGCATGCGCTGAAAATTCGTTCCCCGCTAAAAAATTGCTGGGCCTTTTGAAAAAATCTAAATCCAATATTTCATTAGGCAAAAAACGTTTGCCCGGATGAATTTTCACCATTAAATCAGATAATTCTTTGACGCAAGCAGCTTCAGGTACGGTTTTTAAAAGTGCCTGAACACGCGTTTGAGTTTGCACAAGGTTATCGGGTGTGATGTGCAAACTTTTGCAACGGTCTTCCAGTTCTTCGATTTCTTCTTTTAATTCTCGGTTCGAATGCGTCTTCGCAGCTTCTTTGCATCGTTCTATAACAACCTGCAGTTTTTGATATTCTCCGATTTCGCCAATATCCTGCATACCAAATCCAAAAATGAAGCGCAGCGTTAAACCCATTGCATACGCGTCTGCTCGCTGACCGTCATAAGAAACAGAACCATCTTTTTCATTAATAAATGCCTCTGGCGGCATGTAAGGCAGACATCCATTATCTGGCATTTCACGCGTGTAAGCTGAAGACTCAATCAAATCAATATCGATCAACTTTACTGATATTCCTCCATTATCGTCTTGACTGAGAATGATGTTATCGGGTTTTATATCTCGATGGCTAAATCCATCGTAATGATGTAATGTAGCCAAAGATTTCAGCATTTCTTTGGCGAGCGTATTGAGAAAGCGTTGATTATATTTTGCGTCCTTCAGTTTGAAATCTGGACTTTCGAATCGCCTCATGCCTGTCAAAATACTGGAATGCATTGAGCCATCATCACCATAATTTGTTTGATAATATTCCTTTGCATAGCGGCCCAGTAGTGCTTGTGCCTGATCCGGTAATTCTTCCGCTTCTTTGAATGTTTCGAAATAATAGCGTAAGACATTGAATGTTTGCGTAAAGTCCTCGACGGTAACCAGCCCTAATTCGGAAAAACTATAAGTAGTCAATGCATTGCTAACAGTATTTTTATATCTTCCGGTATTGAAATTTAGCATAAGTTGCATATTTTCGGACTGGTCAAAATCGCTCAACGCTTTTAAAATCTCGGGCTGGTTAATGGCTTGACTTAGTGAGACGCTACCTGCCTGTCCACTTTGCGAATTCGCCTTATTTGCTAAGGTATTTAGGTGTATGGATCGGCGGCTTGGTATAGTTTGCGCATCTATCGGCGTAATTACTACGTTACCCAAATTACGCAGACCGTTCTGTTTGGATCTGGAAAGCGTTGAAAAATTTGATTTGACCGGATCTTCTGACAAAAATCCCCGCTCGGGTGATACGGAAAATACCGGGTGTGTCTTTTTTACCGCCATATACTCATCGGTGCAAATGTTTCTGGCTATTCGTGCTTTGCCGAATGCACCGGCACCGAGTTCAACTTTGAAAAGTTTCTCGCCGTTTTTTTCATACTTGCGAACAGGTTGGTCGATCGCCTTGATTTGTAGATTAGTTTTTCGTTGGAAGCGCTCTATTTCGGCTTCGGTCATGGTATTCAACATCTCGAAAATTTGGCCATTTTCGCCTCGTATCAAGGTATGAGCATTGCCGATGTTCTCCTCATCCTTTTTTAAAATTTTAGTGGCGCCACTAAGAAGTTTTTTGTATTGATTAATAGCATTTAAAAATTTACTAGATTCATCCGGAGTGTCAGATATGAGGGATAAATTGTCTTCTATTAACCTTTCCAAATCTTTGAAATATTCCTCTTTTGTCACATTTTCGTGATTTTTTACTTCTTTGCATAAAGAGAGGATTAATTTTTTATCAAAAGTATGTTCTCTGCACTCATTTTTTTCATATAAATTTTTAAGAAAATTTTTTCCAGTGACGCCATCAAAATTCTTATCATTTGCACGAGAGTCGTTTACTAAAATCTCTTTAATGTACATGAAGCAATCCAGCAAGTAAGACTGTTTTTTTAAAAAGTTTCTTTCTGAGCGTAAATTTTCTGCCACTTTCGAAAGTTTTTCAAGATCATTAAATTTTAGCCGCGCTGGAACTAAGCTATTTCTATCAAACCCGCAGTTATTTATTTTGTCGATTCCAACCACGGTATCGTATATAGACTTTTGGTCAAACGTCGCGAAAAGCCTTGGATGGTTTGGTGTCAGATCAACAAATTTTTTCTCTACACATTCGCTGATATCGGATTTTGCGAGGTCTATTTGAGTATTAATTTTTAAGTATTCAATTATCGTTGGCATGACAAATTTTAAGAATTAAAAAATTTAAGGCGATCTAAATAAGATTTAAGGAGTCTAAAAATAGTTACTAACTTTTAAGTCTTGTATACTAACTTTTTTTCGCATAGCCTCTGTTGACAAAAATCAATAGAAAATTCGTCATATAATTGTCTGGTTCAACAGTTATTTCCAATGGATGTCGTACGGTTTCTCGAGAAATAGCGAAAAAAAACGCCTGCATCGAGCAGGCGTTTTTATATCGAGCAATCGCTTTCCCGATTACATCATCCCATCCATACCACCCATGCCGCCCATTCCACCCATACCGCCACCGCCCATGCCGCCACCAGCCGGCTTGTCTTCGGTCGCTTCGCAAACCATGCAATCGGTGGTGAGCATCAAGGAAGCGATCGAAGCCGCATTCTGCAGCGCCGAGCGCGTTACCTTGGCTGGGTCCAGAACGCCCATTTCAACTAGGTCGCCATAGGTGCCATTAGCAGCGTTGTAACCAAAGTTGCCTTTGCCTTCCAACACGCGTGCGACGACGACTGAGGCTTCTTCACCGGCATTCTGCACGATCATACGCAGTGGCTCTTCCATTGCGCGTAGCACGATCTTGATGCCGGCTTCCTGGTCTGGGTTGTCGCCTTTGACGTTGATGTTGGCACGTGCACGCAGCAGTGCAACACCACCGCCAGGTACGATACCTTCTTCAACGGCAGCGCGGGTCGCATGCAATGCATCTTCGACGCGGGCTTTCTTTTCCTTCATCTCGACTTCGGTGGCAGCGCCAACCTTGATCACTGCAACGCCGCCGGCCAGCTTGGCGACACGTTCCTGCAGCTTTTCACGGTCGTAGTCCGAGGTCGCTTCTTCGATCTGCACGCGCACTTGCTTGACACGGCCTTCGATCGACGATGCCTGACCTGCGCCGTCGATGATGGTGGTGTTTTCCTTGCCGATTTCGATACGCTTGGCTTGGCCGAGATCGGTCAGTGCGATTTTCTCCAGCGTCAGGCCGACTTCTTCAGCGATGACCTGGCCGCCTGTCAGAATGGCGATGTCTTCCAACATTGCCTTGCGACGGTCACCGAAGCCTGGCGCTTTGACAGCACAAGTTTTCAAGATGCCGCGGATGTTATTAACCACCAGCGTTGCCAGTGCTTCGCCTTCGATGTCTTCTGCGATGATCAGCAATGGGCGGCCGGCTTTAGCAACTTGCTCCAATACCGGCAGCAGATCGCGGATGTTCGAGATTTTCTTGTCGCACAGCAGGATGAACGGGTTGTCCAGCGTCGCGGTTTGCTTCTCTGGATTGTTGATGAAGTACGGCGACAGGTAACCACGGTCGAATTGCATACCTTCGACGATGTCGAGTTCGTCATTTAACGACTTGCCGTCTTCGACAGTAATAACACCTTCCTTGCCGACTTTTTCCATGGCTTCTGCAATGCGGTCGCCAATCGACGAATCGCTATTGGCCGAGATCGAACCGACTTGCGCAATTTCCTTGGTGGTGGTGCAGGGCTTGGAAATCTTGGCCAGTTCTTCGACCGTGGCAGCAACTGCCTTGTCGATACCGCGCTTCAAATCCATCGGATTCATGCCGGCAGCTACGAACTTCATGCCTTCACGGACAATCGCCTGGGCCAATACGGTGGCAGTCGTGGTGCCGTCACCAGCGTTGTCGGAAGTGCGCGATGCCACTTCCTTGACCATTTGCGCGCCCATGTTCATGAGCTTGTCTTTGAGTTCGATTTCCTTGGCGACCGAGACACCGTCCTTGGTGACGGTCGGTGCACCGAACGAGCGCTCGAGCACGACGTTACGGCCTTTAGGGCCTAGCGTGACCTTGACTGCGTTCGCCAGAATGTTGACGCCTTCGACCATTTTGGCCCGGGCTGCGTCGCCGAAGATAACTTCTTTAGATGCCATGATTAGTGCTCCTGTATGGTTGAATTCGGGTTACTGGTGAACGACTGCCATGATGTCTTCTTCGCGCATCACCAGCAGTTCGTCGCCCTTGATCTTGACCGTCTGGCCGGAGTATTTACCGAACAAGACGCGGTCACCGATCTTGACGACCAATGGGCAAACGGAGCCGTCATCCAATACTTTGCCAGTGCCGACTTCCAGCACTTCGCCCTGATCCGGCTTTTCAGCGGCGGCCTCAGGGATGATCAGGCCGGAAGCAGTTTTGGTTTCGAGATCGAGGCGCTTGACGATGACGCGGTCGCGCAATGGAATTAGTTTCATACGAACTCCTTAGGAATCAATGGGTTGCAACAGGCTACGGCGATGCCTTAGCGAGAAATTGTAAAAACCGGCAATGCTTATTGGGACTTGGTTGTTAGCACTCGGGTCCGGTGAGTGCTGAGTATAGGGGGGATGTGGGGGAATTTCAAGCGAGAATAATATTGTTTTTGACAATCGCGAAAATCCGATTTCAAGTTGCGGACGAAAAAAAGCCAGCACACTAAGTGCTGGCTTCCAACCAGAAAAACGGCAATGTTGTAAATTTTTTTGCGAAAATTATCTAAAGTTTGTATTTAATGCATTTCTTAATGAATTTGCTGTAGTACTAACAGATTTGATTACGGGCTCGAATGCTGACGGTTGACCTGGTCGATTGTCTTGCTCTGCTGCTGCCGGCGCTTCTTCCAATATCTGTGCGTTTGCATCTGCCTTCGCCTCTGGTGCGAATGCTTCTTTAGCTCGTGCTGGCTCTGCCTCTGGCTCGGGTTTTGGTCCTGTCGACTGGACTGACCCGTCATTTTGCTGTGCTGCTGCTTTAGCAGTTGCTACCTTTGCGTCTGCTTCCATTGCTTCCGCTTTCGCTTCCGTTACTTTCGCCGCTGCTATTTCCGCGTCTTTCACTGCCTCCGGCGTTTCAACTTCCGCTGCTGCTGTTGCTGTAGCTGCCGCCGTCGCATTAGCCTCTTCCAGAAGCTTATTTTTTTTAGCAGCTTCTGATTCAGCCTCCGCCGTTGCTGCGTCACCCGCTGCAGTCGAGTCCGCTTCCGGTTCCCCCCGCACCCCAGCACCTTGCTTAGCAAACCGTATCGCGTACCGCCCGCTACCGTTATCAAAAATCACCGGCACGTTTGCAGCAATATTAAAAATTTCCTGTGCCTGTTGGTCAGGTAAAGCTTTAGCAATATCCGCAGCCGATTTATGGATCGTGCCAGAGCTGACAATAAAGTTTCTACCCTTTTTTCCTTCCTGATCAACTTCGACTTCGCCATTGATAACGCACGTTGCACCGAGCCGATTCAGCATGAGCAGCATCTGAGCATTGCTAATTCCGCCGTCTTTGTTAAGTATGGCTTTTCCTTCGGAAGGCTTTATCAGCGCCATTGTCAGAACGCGCAAATCCTCGCCGAGGCACTCGCCTCCATGCATGCCGTTCGGGTATTCCAATTTACCTCCGGATGCGAGAACAGACGCCAGTGCAGTGATGCTCTCTTCCTTCTTATCCTCAGGGTAGGAGTCCAGCAAGGCACAAAGCCGATCCGTCGTAGCCTTATCGCAACTTTGTGCCTCAAGCCGTTTTCGCAATTGCGTAGCACTTACCTGCATGAAAGCAGATAACCAAGCTGCTCGCGCGCCGGATTGAGGATCACTGCTGCAGTCTTTGGCTGGCTCGTGTGATTTGTCTATGTCTAAATCCAGAGTAGGTAGGCCTGAGTGCCCTGCAGGTAGCACAAACACGTGGTTTCCGTAGCCGTCGGTACCATGCAGAGGCACTTGCGGATCCAGGGGTTTACCATCGTTTGGCGGCTTACCGCTCAACACGTTTTCAAGGGTAATGACGTCGCAATTCGCTGGCATTTCATCCGGACCTACCTCTAGCGCCTGTAAGCTGGCTTCGTAAATCGATTTCTCGAAATCATTGATATCTTGTTTAAATTCCCACCCTTCGGGTCTAACAAACGAATCCTTTTCCACCAAATTTACCTGTCGAAAACCTGTGGTAAATTGCCCAGGAACTATTTCTCGACTGCCTTTAACCTTGCCAAGGTTTTTTTTCATATAGGCACTAGTGTTTTCTTGTAATACTTTTAATCTGGGAGAAGCCTCCTTACCCTGGACAATATTGGTCATTACTTCCTTGAGATCAGCATTTTTAAGTGGAGACGCCTGATTCGTACTCTCACCGATTGCTTTATCCATGCCGTTTTTGGTCGCTGCGCATGCTGCGTTAATTCGCATGTTCATTAGTTTGTCTCCAGTCTGCAAAGAAAAAGAAAAAGCGTTTAGATTGTACGATCACGCTCTTAAAAGTGCTCGAATATCATAATATTCTTGCTAGATATTAAATCTTTTACAACGACTATCATCATGCTCCCAATCAGAGAACATTTATGTGAAAAAATTCTCAAAAATTGGGAAGTAGTTCAACATTATATGTTAGCAGTAAGAAATTAAATTCTTCAATACATCATTTATAAATTTATATTTCATGCAGCAGCTGTCATTCTTTTTTTATGTAACCCATCGCGCTATCTGTGCTGTCACATTTCTTATCGCTATCCCTCCAGCCAAAGCCCAGGTAATCATACCGCAACGCTTGCCACAAACAGTTTCCGAAGCTTTTAAGCGCGTAGCGATTCCGCCTGCTGCAGTCGGCACTTATGTACAGGAGGTAAATACGCAAGGAGCGCCTATTCATCGGCCACTGATTGTGGCGAACGACACCCTCGCATTCAACCCCGCCTCGACAATGAAGCTAGTAACCGGCGCTGCCGCATTGGACTTACTCAGCCCGGCTTATACCTGGAAAACCCGCGCTTTTGCCAGCGGCCCACAAGCCGGGGACGTACTTTACGGCGACCTAATCTTTAAAGGCGGTGGCGACCCCAAGCTGGTGATGGAAAACTTCTGGCTATTTTTGCGCCAGATTCGTTCGCAGGGTGTGCGCGAGATTCGTGGGAATTTGGTGCTTGATCGGTCGGTGTTCGCCGGCGAAGCGATCGACCCGGCTCGGTTCGATGGCGACCCGGCCAAGCCCTATAACGCCAATGCGGATGCGCTGTTATTGGGTTACAAAGCGATCACGTTGCGATTCAAGCCCGATCTCGCCAGCAACACGGCGTTGATGACTGCCGATGCGCCGCTGGACGGTGTGGCGCTGGTTGCGCCGGCGCTCTCAGGTGAGGAGTGCGGTGCCTGGCAGGGAAAGCTGCAGCTTGTCGTTACACCTACGCAGATTGGTTTCAACGGCAAAATGCCGGCTGCCTGTGGCGAAAAAAGCTGGAGCATCCATCCTTATGGCATGACACAGACGCAATATTTCGGCGCTGTGTTCCGACAGCTGTGGCGCGACCTCGGTGGCAGTTTGCAGGGGCAGGTGATCGACGGTGTGCTCCCGGCGGATGCACGCTTGTTGGCCGAGCGCGAATCGGTGGCGTTGCCGGAAGTGCTGCGCGACATGAACAAGTTCAGTAACAATGTGATCGCGCGACACTTGCTATTAACGATCGCCACCGAGGTTGGGCGCATGCCGGGTACACCGGAGCGGGGGGCGCATGCGGTGAAGTCTTGGCTGGCTGCAAAGGGTATAGACAACCCGGAAGTGGTGATCGAGAACGGTGCCGGGTTATCGCGTATCGAGCGTATTTCCGCCGGTACGCTGGGGCGCATGCTGGTTACCGCATACCGCTCGCCGACCATGCCGGAATTCGTCTCGTCGCTGCCAATTGCCGGTGTGGACGGCACCATGCGGCGGCGGGTGCAGGGGCGCTCGGTACTGGGTTATGCGCATATAAAAACCGGCAGCCTGGAAGAGGTGCGCACCATGGCGGGATATGTGCAGGCTGCTTCAGGCAGGCGCTACGCCGTGGTCAACCTGATCAATCATGCCAATGCTTCGGCAGGGCAGGAGGCGCAGGATCTGTTGTTGCAGTGGATTTACGATAACGGTTGAAACGCCAGTGCTCGTTACAGCAATACCGGCCGATCCGACAATTCATTCTGTTGCTTGGCACCGGCTACGGCTGGAAAATGCTCAGTCAGCAGCGCGTTGATATGTTCGATGCCTTGCAGTGCGCTCTCGTGGAACCGGCCCTGCGCAAACCCCTGGGTCATGAGCTTGCAAGCGGCTTCCCATCCGGCTTGCTTCACAGCTTGCCCGATGGCACGGTCGGTGACGATTTCCACCTTGTGGTCGGCCAGATTGATGTACACCAAGACGCCGCAGTTTTCTTCCGTGTCCCATACTCGGTATAGAGAAAACAAGGCGTGGGCGCGCGAGCGCGAGGTTTCATTTTCTAACACTGCGCGCAAATCCAGCGCCGGCTCGATGATGAGCTTCAATTGCGCGCGGTGACGGTCTTCGCCGGCGCTGATGGCGGCATGCAAGTCTTTCAAACTTTTTTCTGGGAATGCGCGCCGTGCTGAGCTGCCGGTCTTGATCAGATGTCGGGCGATGCGCCTGAGTTTATGCATTACCAATCTCCCGAGGCACCACCGCCGTCGAACCCGCCGCCTCCGCCACCACCGAAGCCCCCACCACCTCCGCTAAAGCCTCCGCCGCTTCCGAATCCGCCTCTGCCGATTGCATTGCCGATCTGGCTTCCCAGGATCACGCCGGCCATCTGGCCCCAGCCGTTGCTGTTCAAGCCGCGGCTACGACTGCGACTGCGCGAACCGATCATGGCGATACCCGCCAGCATGATGAAAAGAATCGGCAAAAATCCACCGAGGCCTTCGTCACTGGCACCGGAAGTTTGTGCGGGGCGGGGGGGCGCTGGCAGTTGCTCTTTGTCCAGCAGCGTTTGCAGTGCGGTAGTGGCGGCGACCAGCCCACCGTAATAATCGTTTTGCCTGAAATGCGGGGCGATAACTTCCTGCAGAATGCGATTCGATTGGGCATCGGTGACGGTACCCTGCACGCCGCGCCCGACTTCGATGCGCAGGCGGCGCAACGGTTTTTGGTTATCTTTAGCGACGATCAGAATCACGCCGTCGTCCACGCCTTTGCGCCCGAGCTTCCAGGCGTCGGCCACGCGTATGCTGTATTGTTCGATCGCTTCTGGCGCGGTGGTCGATATCAGCAATACGCCAATTTGCGTGCCAGTGCGCGCGGCGTATTCTTGCAACTTGCTTTCCAGGGCGTTGCGCTGCGCCGCATCTAGCAGGTTGACGGTGTCTGTCACCAATGTTGTCAAGGGCGGTACAGGTACTGGCGTTGTCGCCGTGGCTTGCGTCTGGCCGAGTGCAGCGCTGGTTGTCCAAATCTGCATGACCACCAATATCAGCAGTGCCAACAATTGCGGCAATGTCGGTAACCGCTTCCGGCTGAACGCCTGATAGGCATTACCGCTGGCATCAAAATTAGCAGCATCGATGAAGCGATTCATTATTTACCGAAGTTGACGGCTGGTGCGGTCGAGATCGCTTTTTCATTTTCAACGGTGAAGGCAGGCTTGACGTCGTAGCTGAAAATCATGGCGGTAAGGTTGCTTGGAAAGCTGCGTGCCAGCACGTTGTATTCCTGAACCTGCGTGATGTAGCGATTGCGGGCAACGGTGATGCGGTTTTCCGTGCCTTCGAGTTGCGATTGCAGATCGCGGAATCCGGCATCGGCTTTCAATTGCGGATAGTTTTCTGTTACCACCAACAACCGCGAGAGTGCCGACGACAGATCGCCCTGCACCTGCTGGAATTTCTTGAAGGCTTCGGGATTGTTCAATACCTCCGGCGTCACCTGCAGGCCGGTTGCGGAGGCGCGCGCTTTAATGACGGCTTCCAGGGTTTCACGCTCTTGCTTGGCATAACCCTGGACGGTGTTGACGAGGTTCGGAATCAGGTCGGCGCGGCGCTGGTATTGATTGACGACTTCGCTCCAGGCTGCTTTGACGCCTTCGTCTTTCTGCTGAAACTCGTTGTAACTACATCCACTGAGCGTTGATACCAGGCAAAGCAGCACGAATAGATTACGCAGACGGTCGCTGAAATGAACGATCATATTATTTTCCTAAAAGAATTATTTAACGAAGCAAAAGTATCGCCGGTATCCTCGGCCGATTTGGATGTCAGGACGATAACACGCCGCGTTACAATATGAGGTGTGTATCCGCACAGTCAAGAGGGGAAGTTGGCGTGACATTCATCGATCAATTATCGGCTGCCTGGGTCGCCAACGATTCACTGTTGTGCGTAGGCCTGGACCCGGATCTGCCACGCTTGCCGCCCGATCTGCGCGGTCAGCCCGACGGGATTTACCGGTTTTGCAAGGCCATTGTCGATGCCACCGCCGACTTGGCGTGTGCATTCAAGCCGCAGATCGCCTATTTTGCGGCCCTGCGGGCGGAGGATCAGCTCGAGGCACTGTGCACTTATGTGCGGAGTGCCTATCCTGGTGTGCCGTTGATTCTTGACGCGAAACGTGGCGACATCGGAAGCACGGCAGAGCAATATGCGCGTGAAGCCTTCGAGCGTTACGGCGCGCATGCGGTCACGGTCAACCCGTACATGGGGTTCGATTCCGTGGCACCGTACCTGGAACGCACGGATCGCGGCACGATCGTTTTATGTAGAACCTCGAACCCGGGTGGTGCAGACTTGCAGCATCTCGATGTCGCCGGTGAACCGCTCTACCTGCATGTGGCACGCACGGTTGCCGAGTGTTGGAATAGCAACGGCCAATGTGCGCTCGTCGTAGGCGCAACCTTTGCCGGCGAGTTGTCGAAGGTACGCGCAGCCGTGGGCGACATGCCGCTGCTGGTACCGGGCGTGGGTGCTCAGGGTGGCGATGTCGATGCGACGGTCGCCGCGGGCATCGACGCCAATGGCACCGGCATGATGATCAATTCCTCGCGGGCGATTTTGTATGCCTATGCCGATGGCAGGGGTAGTGGCAGTGATGGCATCGGCGATGAAGATTTTGCGAAGGCAGCGCGCCGGGTAGCGTTGGCGACCCGGGATGCGATCAACCGTTGTCGTGGACGGCTGCTGCAGACCGGCCATGCTCCATAAAGCGCAACAGCCCCCGCAGGGCGTGGGATACCGTTTGTTCGCGGATCGACTGCCTGTCGCCGGATAAAACCAGCCGCTCGGTTTGGGTTTCATGACCGTCGGTCCAGCCGAAGCAAACGGTGCCGACCGGTTTGCCCGGTACCGCGCCACCTGGGCCAGCGATGCCGGTGGTCGAAAGCGTGATATGCGCATTGCTGTTGGTAAGCGCGCCTTCGGCCATGGCGGCTGCCACTTCCTCGCTCACGGTGCCGTGTTGGGCGATCAATGCGGCGGAAACATCGAGCAATTCGGTTTTCGACGCATTCGAATAGGTGATGTAACCGCATTCGAACCAACTTGAGGAACCGGCGACATCGGTGATGGCATGGGCCACGCCGCCGCCGGTACACGATTCGGCAACCGCCAGCAGCAAACCTTTTTCTTGTAAAGCGCGTCCGGCTTTGGCTGCGAGGTCGATGATAGTCAGTTCGGTATTGCTGTCCATGGCAGTCTCCTTTTGATGCGGCAATCGCGTGTGCCGCTGGGTTCACCTAAATTTACTTTACCACCGCACGTGCCGCATTAACAGTTCGGGCTTTGGTTTTTCAAGGCACTTTACCCTGCGTTCAAGGTGGACCGTAACCGCCGCCGCCGGGCGTCTCAATTACGAATATGTCACCGGGCTGCATCTCGGCGCTGGCCACGAACCCGAGCGGCAGGACCGTGCCGTCCGCGCGCACTACCGTATTAACCCCGCAGGAGCCGGGCGCACCGCCAGCCATGCCGAACGGTGGCACGGTGCGGTTGTTGGAAAGAATCTGGGCAGTCATGGGTGCCAGGAAGCGTATCGCCCTGACTGCACCGTTGCCGCCGTGCCAACGCCCTACACCGCCGGAATGAGGGCGAATCGCATGTTGCTCGACGCGCACCGGATAACGCCATTCGAGCACTTCCGGATCGGTCATGCGGGAGTTGGTCATGTGCGTCTGTACCGTATCGCAGCCATCGAAGCCATCACCGGCACCGGAGCCACCTGCAATGGTTTCGTAGTACTGATGCGTGGCGTTGCCGAAGGTAAAGTTGTTCATCGTGCCGGGTGCGGAGGCCATGTTTCCCAGCGCGCCGTACAAGGCGTTGGTGATGCAGCTGGAAGTCTCGACATTGCCCGACACGACCGCTGCCGGATACACCGGGCTCAGCATGGAGCCTTGGGGAATAGTGATGCGTAGCGGTTTCAGGCAGCCTGCATTGAGCGGAATCTCATCGTCGATCAGCGTTCGAAAAACATACAGCACTGCCGCAGTACAGATCGCGCTGGGCGCATTGAAGTTGTCGTCTAGTTGTGCCGACGTGCCGGTGAAATCGATCTCGGCGCTGCGACTCGCATGATCGACGCGGATCACCACCCTGATTACGGCACCGTTGTCCATCGGGTACTCGCAGGCACCATCCTGCAATGCACCGATGACCTTGCGCACCGCTTCTTCGGCATTGTCTTGCACGTGTCGCATATAACTCGCCACCAGCGGCAGGCCGTAATGCGCCACCATGTTCAGCAGTTCATCCACACCTTTCTGATTGGCTGCCACCTGTGCCTGCAGATCGCCCAGATTTTGCGCGATATTGCGTGCCGGATAGGGGCCGGAAGACAGCAGGGCGATCGTTTCGGCCTCTAAAAATCGGCCACCGCGCACCAGCTGAAAATTTGTGATCAGCACGCCTTCCTCGACCACGCTGGTGCTGTTGGCCGGCATAGAACCGGGCGTGATACCGCCGATGTCGGCATGATGGCCGCGCGAGCCGACGTAGAACAGGATGTCGATACCGGCAGCATCGAATACCGGCGTGATGACAGTAATGTCGGGCAGGTGTGTTCCGCCGTGGTAAGGGTCGTTCAACATGTAGGCGTCGCCGGGCTGCATGCGGCCGGCGTTGTCGGTAATAATGGTGCGGATGCTTTCGCCCATCGAGCCGAGGTGCACGGGTATGTGCGGTGCGTTGGCGATGAGGTTCCCATTGGCATCGAACAGCGCACAAGAAAAGTCCAGCCGTTCCTTGATATTGACCGACATTGCGGTATTTTGAAGGCGCAAGCCCATCTGCTCGGCGATTGCCATGAACAGGTTGTTGAAAATTTCCAGCAACACAGGATCTGCCGTAGTGCCATCGGCGTGCCGGCTGGTGCGCGGTGTCGTGCGACGCATGAACAGGTGGCCGGCAGTGTCGATTTGTGCTTGCCACCCTGGTTCGACGACATTGGTGCCATTTTTTTCAGCGAGAATCGCCGGGCCTTGTATGCGGTCGCCGCTGCGCAGGTCGTCGCGCTCGTACAGGTTCGCCGTGTGCCAGACGCCGCCGGAAAACAGTTGCACTTGCGTGCGCGGCAGCAGCGGCGTACTGCGGGACGACAGGCTAGGAAGTCTACAAGATGATGAGCTCACATTTGCATCGCCTGCATCTGCGTTATCAGGTGCCTTCAATTCTCCAGGTCGGTAGGTCGTAGAAGGCGCGTCTTCGGCAGTGCCGATCGCCTCCACCGACACCGCTTCGATCACCAGCGGTTTGCCATGCATGACGAAGGCAAAGCGCTTTCGATAGGCGTCGTCGAATCGCTGGCGGAGTTGCGTGGTTTCGTCGAGTGCCAGCATGATGGTCGAATCCGAGCCCTGATAGCGCAGATGCACGTTGTGCATGACTTGGATGCGCGCAGCCTCTACACCTTGGGCGATTAGTTCTAGGCGCGCAGCATCGGCTAGAAGATCGCACCGCGTGTTGGCCACTTCCAGCGAGGCCTCGTCCAGCGGTAGCTCGATTGTCGATTCACGCATCGCCCGCTGCTCGGCCAAGCCCATGCCATAGGCCGAGAGCACGCCGGCGTAAGCATGGGCGAATACGGTCGTCATACCCAATGCGTCGGCCACCCGGCAGGCATGTTGGCCGCCGGCGCCACCGAAGGTGCACAAGGTGTAATCGGTGACATCGTAGCCACGCTGCACGGAAATAAACTGGATGGCGTTCGCCATCTTGCCCACAGCGATATCGATGAAACCTTCGGCAACTTCCGCCGCCGTCGCCGTGCCACCAGAGGCAGCATTGATGTCTGAGGTCAGTTGTGCAAACCGATCGACGACCGTGGCGGCATCCAGCGGCAGGTCTGCCATTGAACCGAACACCGATGGAAAATAATCCGGCTGTATCTTTCCGAGTAGCAGATTGCAATCGGTAACCGTCAAAGGCCCGCCACGGCGGTAGCAAGCTGGCCCTGGCACCGCGCCGGCACTGTCGGGCCCGACCCGATAGCGGCTGCCGTCGAAGTGCACCACAGAGCCGCCACCGGCGGCAACGGTATGAATGCGCATCATCGGTGCGCGGATACGCACTCCTGCGACCTGGGTATCGAATTCGCGCTCGAACGCGCCGGCAAAATGGGAAACGTCGGTGGAGGTGCCGCCCATATCAAACCCGATCAGGTGCGAGAACCCAGCCGCCTGGGCGGTGCGCACCATGCCGACGATGCCGCCGGCAGGCCCGGAAAGCACGGCATCCTTGCCCTGAAAACGGTTGGCGTCGGTCAGGCCGCCGTTGCTTTGCATGAACAGCAGGCGCACCCCGTGCATCTGCCCGGCGATCTGGTCGACATAACGTCGCAGGATCGGCGAAAGATAAGCATCGACCACCGTGGTGTCCCCTCGGGCCACCAGTTTCATGAGCGGGCTGACTTGATGCGAGACCGAAATCTGGCTGAAACCGACAGCGGCTGCGAGGGTCGCAATCGTGGTTTCATGGAGGTGGTAGCGGTAACCATGCAGCAATACGATGGCCAGCGATCGGAAGCCGGCATCGTAGGTTGCCTGCAACTGTGTGCGCACCGATATTTCGTCGAGTGGAATAACGACATCGCCCTGTGCGCTCAACCGTTCATCGACCTCCACCACGCTTTGATAAAGTAGCTCTGGCAATACGATGTGCCGATCGAACAGTCGCGGACGATTTTGGTAGCCGATGCGCAGGGCATCGCCGAACCCCTTGGTAATGAACAGTGCGGTCGGCTCGCCCTTGCGTTCCAGCAGTGCGTTGGTGGCAACCGTCGTGCCCATCTTGATCGATTCGACTATCCCGGGCGAAATCGGCGCGTCGGCCGCCAGGCCCAGCACCTGACGAATACCTGCCAAAGCAGCGTCGAGGTATTGCTGCGGGTTGTCTGAGAGTAGCTTGCGCGTCTGCAGGCTGCCGTCCGGGCTGCGGGCGACGATGTCGGTAAATGTGCCGCCACGATCGACCCAGAATTGCCAGCGCCGTGCGGTGCTCAAAATATATGCCTCAGAGTTACGCGCCTCAAAATACGCGCCACAAAGCAAATAGCAGCAAGGTACAGAAAGCCGCCACCAGGTCGTCGATCATTACCCCAAAACCGCCCTTAAAAGTGCGATCGAAATAAGCGATCGGCGGCGGCTTGGCCATGTCGAGAATGCGGAACCAGAGAAATGCCCAGACCTGCGTCGCGCCGCTGGCCGGGGTGAGAACCAGCAGCACCAGCCAGAAGCCGATGATTTCATCCCACACCAGGCTGCGATGATCGGAGGTACCGAGGTCGCGGCTGGTTTTTGCGCACGCCCATATGCCCACAAAAAAACCAATCCCGACGATGAGCGCCCAGTTTCGCTGCGTAAAAATTTCCGGCCAGCGGGTTGTTAGTAATGTGAATGAAAGCCAAGCGTACAACGTGCCCGACGTGCCGGGTAGCCAGGGTGCCAGACCACTACCAAAACCCTGCGCCAGCAGATGAGCCGGATGGCGCAGCATAAAACTTGCGGTCGGTTTATTTGGCTTGTTTGCCGCATCGATCGATGCAGCTTGGCCAGGTTCGAGAGTGATCATGTGGTGCGGAAGTGGTCGAAGGAAGAAACAGGCATTGTCAGTTGCTGGCCTTGCGCATCGAGCAATTGTAGGCCGCCATCGGCCACGATGGTGCCGATGCGGGTCAGCGCGACATTGACGGTGCTGCCGGCGGCGAGTACCTCGTCACGTTTTCGTACCGGCGCTGTAAAGCATAATTCATAATCGTCGCCACCGGATAATGCCCAGCCGCGTTGTAGCGCTGCCGACTGCCCACGCAGCGCTGGGCCGGCTGGCAGGCTATCGACATCGATGATTGCACCGCACTTAGAGCGTTCCAGGATATGTGCCAGATCGCCGCCCAGACCGTCGGAAATATCGATCGCTGCATGGGCGATGTCACGTAGGGCAATACCGAGTGCAATGCGTGGTGTCGGTCGATGCAGGCGGTGCAATGCCAGATCCAAGTGGGCTTGCGATAACACCAGTGGCTGGCCATCGACCACTTCGTTGCGTAGTAGGGCGAGTGCCAGCCGGGCATCGCCGAGCGCACCGGACACCCAAATGTCGTCGCCCGGCATCGCGAGATCGCGCCGCAGTGCCGCACCCCAAGGCAGGTGACCGAAGACGGTAATGCAGATCGTGAGTGGCCCTTTCGTGGTGTCGCCACCGATCAGGGGGCAGGCGTGCGTATCGGCAAGCGCGAATAGGCCAGCAGAAAATGCCTCAAGCCAGGCGTTATCCACTTTTGGTAATGCCAGTGCCAGCGTGAAAGCAACCGGATCAGCGCCCATGGCAGCGAGATCGGAAAGATTGACGGAAAGCGCTTTGTGTCCGAGTGCATGCGGATCGGTGCCGGAAAAGAAATGGCGACCTTCTACCAGCATGTCGGTGGAGATCGCCATTTCCTTATAGTCCGCCGGATGCAGCAGGGCGCAATCGTCGCCGATTCCCAGCACGACAGGTTCACGACGACTTTCATCCACGGCTGCTCCGGCGTTTGCATCCACAGCACGGGGCCGCACGAAATACCGTTTGATCAGATCGAATTCGGACGAGACAGACAATGCCGACAATGCGGACTTTGGCATGTTCAATCCGCCGCTTCAATGCCGATGGCAGTATCGACAGGTGCAACCGGTGCGACCGATGAGACTGGCGCTTGAGAACCCATCAAGGCAAGCAGAGCATTGCGGGTGGCAGCATCTTGTGGCGCGACGCAGAAACCGGCCATCACGCCATTTGCACCATAAAAACGGCAGATGGTTCGACCGTCGACCATCTCCGAGGTCCATGTGCCACCGGCGATCGCATGCGGCGGCGGTGCGATCAGTGCAATCGGGTAACTCGGTGTTTTTACGATGACCGGTGTCGGCTGCAGATCGATCGTCGTCGCCGTACCGGTAAGGGTTCGGGCGATCGCGCGAGCCGCCGTCATCAAGGGCGCGATGTAAGGCATGGTGGACGTGCCGGCACCATCGTTATTGGGGACTACATACTCTGCACAATCGCCTAGAGCAAAGACATCGGTAGCGCTGGTCTGGCCGGTACGGTCGATCAAGATGCCACGCCCGGTCGCCAGACCGGCTGCACTGGCAAGCGTCAGGTCGGGCCGCAAGCCGACTGCGGAAAGTACGATATCGGTGGTAAATATCTGTCCGTCGGCGAGTGTCACCTGCAGGCTGTCGCCGGTGCGGTCCACCCGGGTGGCGACGGTCGCAAGTCGCATCGAGACGCCTCGCGCCAGCAATGCGACTAGCAATTGCTTCGACAGCGCCGGTGCTGCCAGCGCCGCCAGCGGTAAAGGGTTCGGGTCTACCAGCGTGACGGCGTGGCCGGCACCGCACAAATCGTCCGCGAATTCACAGCCGATCAGACCGGCCCCGAGTATGGTGACTCGTGCCGACATACCATGCTTAGGCAAAGCGATCAGATCACGGAAGCGTTGGTAATCGCTGATGTGATTGACAGACTGCACCTGATCTGCGCCGTCCCCCTCGATTGCCAATCGAATCGGCTGTGCGCCGACTGCTAGCACCAGCTTGTTGTAAACCAAGGTTTCGCCGTCCAGCGCGATCTCTTTACGGCTGGTATCGATGCGACGAACATGCGCCGGGGCTTTGATGGCGGCGTTGAGTTGCGCTGCCATCTGCGTGGCGTTTTGCGTCATCAGTTGTAGTGCCTGCTTGTTTTGTGCAAAGGCATTCGAAAGCATCGGCTTGGTGTAGTAGCCACCGCTGTCGGCAGTTAATATTACGAGCGGTACTTCCTTGTCGAGCTTGCGCAGTTCGCGGGCGATGCTGAAGCCGGCCATGCCAGCCCCGATGATAACGATTGGTTTCATATCTAGTTAATAATGTTTTGAATCGAATTGTTTTGCCGGTGAACGATACGGCAGCGTTTATGCCTCGTGCCATTTATTGTGAAATCTAATTAAAACTCAGAAATTCATAGTATTTACATTTTAATAACTCGGTGTATAGGTTGTCTTGAAGGGCTCGGCCAAGTAACCCGAAGCGTTATGCATTCCTACAAATTCATGCAGAATCGGTCAATCGGTCTGATAAAATCGACGCCTTTCGCCAGGTAACGATTACTTACAGGATGCCGCAGCAATGGATTCAATGATCGACCGTAAAGAAGAATTGCGCCTTCAACTGCGCCAGGCGGCTCTTGAATATCACGAGTTTCCCACCCCCGGCAAGATCAGTGTCACCCCTACGAAGTTAGTTACCAATCAACGCGATCTTGCATTGGCTTACTCGCCAGGCGTAGCAGCGGCCTGTGAAGAAATTGTCATCGACCCAGCCAACGCCTACCGCTACACGGCGCGCGGTAACCTGGTGGCGGTCATTACCAACGGCACGGCGGTACTTGGTCTGGGCAACATCGGTGCACTGGCTTCGAAGCCGGTCATGGAAGGCAAGGGCGTGCTGTTCAAGAAATTCGCCGGCATCGATGTATTCGATATCGAAATCAACGAGAACGATCCCGACAAGCTGTGCGACATCATCGCGTCGCTCGAACCGACTTTCGGCGGCATCAATCTGGAAGATATCAAGGCACCGGAGTGTTTCTATATAGAGCGTAAATTGCGTGACCGGATGAAAATTCCGGTATTCCACGACGACCAGCACGGCACCGCCATCATCGTCGGCGCAGCCATTCTCAATGGCTTGAAAGTCGTTGGCAAGGATATCAACAACGTGAAGCTGGTCGTCAGCGGTGCTGGCGCTGCCGCTCTGGCTTGCCTGGATCTGATCGTCGATATGGGTTTTCCGATCGAAAACATCTTTGTCACCGATCTCGCAGGCGTGGTGTACATCGGCCGGCCGGAGCTGATGGATCCCGACAAAGATCGATTTGCCAAAGAAACCGATGCCCGAACGTTGGCCGACGTGATTCCTGGTGCCGATATTTTTCTCGGACTGTCGGCAGGCGGTGTATTGAAGCCGCAGATGGTCGCCGCCATGGCACCGCGACCGATCATTCTTGCTCTGGCAAACCCGACACCGGAAATTTTGCCGGAAGAAGTGCTGGCGATCCGTACCGATGCCATCATGGCGACCGGCCGTTCGGATTACCCGAACCAGGTCAACAATGTGTTGTGTTTTCCGTATATTTTTCGGGGCGCGTTGGATTGCGGCGCGACCACCATCACCCGTGAAATGGAGATCGCATCGGTGCATGCGATTGCCGAACTGGCGCAAGCGGAGCAATCCGATATCGTCGCCTCGACTTACGGCATCACCAACTTAAGCTTCGGCCCGGAATACCTGATTCCCAAGCCGTTCGATCCACGGCTGATGATCAAGATCGCACCGGCTGTGGCCAAGGCTGCCGAGGAAGCCGGCGTAGCCTCGCGCCCGATTGTCGATATGGAAGCTTACGTCGATAAGTTGCAGCAATTCGTCTATCACAGCGGCACCTTCATGAAGCCGATCTTCCAAGTGGCGAAGAAGGCACCAGCTGCCCGCAAGCGCATCGTCTACGCCGAGGGCGAGGAAGAACGCGTGCTGCGAGCAGTACAGATCGTCGTCGATGAGAAACTGGCCAAGCCGATTCTGGTCGGAAGGCCGGCGGTGCTGGAAAAACGCATCGAGAAATTCGGTTTGCGTCTGCGCCCGGATATCGATTTCGAAGTCATCAACCCAGAGTTCGACGAACGTTACCGCGATTACTGGCAGACCTATCTCGCCATGACGCTTCGCAGTGGCGGAACCGAGCAATATTCGAAACTGGAAATGCGTCGCCGACACACGCTCATCGGCGCGATGATGATTCATAAGGGCGATGCCGATGGCATGATCTGCGGCACGTATGGCACCACCCATCTTCATCTGCATTATATCGATCAGGTACTGGGCAAACGCGCAGGCGTCAATGTCTATGCCGCAATGAATGGCTTGATCCTGCTGGATCGCCAGCTGGTACTGGTCGATACGCACGTCAATGAAAACCCGACGGCGGAGCAGTTGGCCGAAATCACAATTCTGGCCGCCGAAGAAATGAAACGTTTTGGCTTGATGCCGCGGGTGGCGTTGCTTTCGCACTCGAACTTCGGCTCCAGCAACAGCGAATCGGCCAAGAAAATGCGCGCCGCCCTGGCATTGGTGCAGCAACATGCGCCAGACCTGGAAGTCGACGGCGAAATGCATGGTGACACTGCTTTGAATGCGGCGTTGCTGAAGAAAATGATGCCGGATTCACCACTCAAACGTGATGCGAATCTGCTGGTGATGCCCAATATCGATGCGGCAAACATCGCCTACAATCTGCTCAAAACCACGGCGGGAAACAATGTAGCGATCGGGCCGATCTTGTTGGGCTGTGCAAAGCCGGTGCATATTCTTACACCGTCGGCTACCGTACGCCGGATCGTTAACATGACGGCGTTGTGCGTCGTCGATGCCGTTTCCGAACGTTAAATTGATTCGGTTCGGCACGCGGTTGCAGTCCAGGCAAGCGTGCCTGCTCGCAAGCGTGTTTTTTCTTGCTGCCGCGCCGGCAATAGCCCAGCAACATCCTTCGCAGCGGTGGGAGTTCGCACTCGAGACTGGCTACCTGACCAAGATCCGGAATAATTCGCCGCTCGATTACGCCATCGTTCCTACCCAACTGGTATGGCGTTCGCCAGCGTTATTTGACATTTGGCGAAGCATCGATGGCGCTCGTTTAACGGTACGAAACCGTTTGGCAATCGTTGCCGAAACTTACATCAAGGGTGCCGAAGATTATTATCTTGCTCTTGCCGGTGCGCCCACCTTCGAATTATGGTCGGCGGATCAACGTTCGGCGATTTTTTACGAAATCGGTGGTGGTGCCGGTTTTACCAATTCCAAAAGTGTGCCGGGAGGACAGGGGCAAGACCTGACATTCAACTGGTTCACGCAGCTTGGATTACGACGCCAGCTCAATGACAAAATGGGTTTGACGGGTGGCGTATATTTCACGCACCATTCAAATCTCGGCATGACTGATCCGAATCCCGGTATCGATGTTTTGGGTTTGAATGTGGGCGTTGTATGGGCATTAGACTGATGCTCGATCAATGCTCGATTGATGCTTAATTGACGTTTTATCCATGATTTCTGCCTAAAATTTTAACCACGGTCATCGTGAAAACAGCAGCGAAATTGTCAGCTACTCCGCTTTCGGCCCGCCTGCCAATTTTGCTCGCGCTGGTAATTCTATGCCTTTCATTGTCGGCTACCTTCGGGTTATGGAAGCACGAGCGACATCAGGCCGACCATGTATTAAATGCCGAATTCGCTTTCGAAGTCCGGCAAGCGACACGCCGCATCGAGCAACGCATGGCAACCTACGAACAGGTTGCCAGAGGAACCCAGGCGCATATGATGGGCACGCTCGATATCGGGCGTGAAGACTTTCGTCTGTTCGTCGATTCATTGCGATTGCAAGAAAAATTTCCGGGTATTCAAGGCCTGGCACTGATCGAAGTCATTCCGCGATCAACTCTGGCCGCGCATACGCTGCGCATCAAGAATCAGGGGTTTCCCGACTATGCGGTACGCCCAACGGGCGACCGCGACTATTATTCTTCGATCATTCAAATCGAACCGTTTGACGGCTTGAATCCGCGTGCCCTGGGTTTCGACATGCTCACCGATCAAACGCGTCGCATCGCCATGGAGCGGGCGCGTGATACTGGTCAGGCAGCAGCATCGGGAAAGACCAAGCTGGTTCAGGAAAACGGCAGCCGCGAGCAAGCCGGTCTGGTCATGTATCTACCGGTGTATCGGCGCGGTGCTCCGGTCGGTACCTTAGCCGAGAGACGCACCAATCTCATCGCATGGATCGGTGCACCGTTCAGAATGGACGATCTGATGGATGGACTGAGTGGCGAACGTTCCAGCGATATTCTCCTGACGATTCATGACGGCGACAACCTCGATAGCGACAGTATCTTGTATCGATCGGCAGGCGTTACGAGCGAACAATCATCCCAGCCGATGCTCGCCACGCGACAAAAAATATCGGTTGCTGGAAGAACATGGACATTGGATCTACGGTCGACACCAGGCTACGAGGCAAGAATCGATCGGGACACGCCGCGCATCGTGGCTATCGGCGGCGTGGCGGCCAGCATTCTATTGGCGTTTTTGGTCTGGACATTGGCTTCTGCGCGGAAGCGGGCGCAAACGTTGGCAACCGCAATTACCCAGAAGTTGTGGGAATCGAACGCTCGGGTAAAGTCGGAGCGTCGCCGTATGCAAAGTATTTTGGACAACACGCACGATGCCTTTGTCGCACTGGACAGTCATGGGTGTATCACGGACTGGAATACCAAGGCCGAGGTGATTTTTGGTTGGCCAGCATCGGAAGCGCTGGGGAAAGATTTGGCAGACCTAATTATTCCTGCCGCGCTCAGAGGCGCTCACCGCGCAGGATTTGCGAGGTTTTCAATCGACGGCAAGCCGACGCTGACGAAACGCGTCGTCGAGGTAGAAGGACTTCATCGAAGCGGTCGTTTGATTCCGCTGGAACTGGCGGTTGCGGGTGTGCCGGAAAAATCCGGCATCGTAGTAAGCGCATTCATACGAGATGTTTCGGAGCGTACCGAGGCTGCACGCAAGGAAGCCGAGCGCACCCAGGCACTCGACGAAGCACGGGCAGCGTTGCAGCATTCCCAAAGACTGGAGGCGGTGGGTAAGCTGACCGGCGGCGTCGCGCACGACTTCAACAACGTCTTGCAAATTTTGGGTGGCAACATTCAAATTCTAGAGCGACTTTACGCCCAGGACGAGCGCCTTCAGACGCGGCTGGTCAGTATGGCCAGGGCCGTAGCGCGGGGCGCGAAACTTTCGGGGCAATTGCTCGCATTCGCCCGCCGTCAACCCCTTCGGCCGGTGGTGCTCGACTTATGCCACATGATGAATGAATTGGAGGATTCGCTGCGGGGTGCATTGGGTGCTGCTCTTCAATTGCAGATCGTGGTGCCGGATCAGTTGTGGCATGTTCTGGTCGACCGCAGCCAGCTGGAAAACGTCATTCAGAATTTGGCACTCAATTCGCGGGATGCCATGCCGAACGGCGGCAAATTGACAATCGCTTTAAGTAATGTTGCTTTCGATGCGGAGCAAGCCAAGTTACGAGATGCAGCTGTGGGGAACTACGTCTCGATCGTCGTCTCCGACGAGGGCGAAGGCATGAGCGAGGACACGATCACCCAGGCATTCGAGCCGTTTTTTACCACCAAGCGGCCTGGTGAAGGCACTGGGCTCGGTCTGAGCATGGCGTATGGTTTCGTGAAGCAGAGCAATGGCCACATTCATATTCAGAGCCAGGTCGGGCAGGGAACCATTGTGGAGATTTATCTTCCGCGTTCGATGGAGGGCGAGGTGCAAAGCATTGCCCAACTCGATCAGCTGGTCACAGGCGGAAATGAGACGATTTTAGTTGTCGAAGACGATCTCGATGTGCAGAAGGCAGCCGTCGTGATGCTTGAAGAACTCGGTTACCGCATAACCACTGCCGACAACGGCAACAATGCGCTCGACCTATTGAAGGGCGGGCTGCAGCCGGATGTGTTGTTTACCGATGTCGTCATGCCTGGCACCGTACCAAGTACCGAACTAGCTTCTGAAGCGCAGCGTATGCTTCCAGACCTTGCCGTGCTGTTTACATCGGGCTACACCCATAACGCCCTGGTACAAGGCGGGCGGCTGAATGCTGGTGTGGAGCTATTGAGCAAACCTTACAAAAGGGAGGAACTGGCAATAAAAATTCGCCAGGCGATCGTAAATAAAAAAATGCCGGCAAATAATTCGAGTGCTTGAGAGCGCACAACCCAGAAATGATCGAATGCTACGGCATGAAAAACGGCCGAGGCGGCCGTTTTGGATCGATCGATCAGAAGTGCTCAGACTGCCGACTGACGCCGCCGTCTGGCTAAGCCCACAAGTGCCAGTCCGCCGAGCATCAATGCATAGGTCGCAGGTTCTGGAACTTCCTGCGGTGTTGGTTTTGGTGTCGGTTTCGGTTTTGGTACAGTAGGTGGCAAAGGCTTCGGTATATCCGTGAGCGTCATGTTGCTGCTTAATACAGTGTTGACGCCGTTTAGACTTTACAGATTGGCAAAATCGAATGTCGAGATCGCAGCCGATGCGCTTACCGATAGTGCGCAGCCAAGCAACGCCGCGATTGTTTGAATCATTTTCATCGTTTCTTCACCAAAAGAACTGTTTGTCTACCTACCTGAATGCATCAGATGGTCCGTAATCGCGAAACGACCGGCGGTGCTTGGTCGGGGTTGTCGTTTCATTGCAAAACAATAACAATTTCTAATTGTCAAAATTACAACCAATCGCGTCGAAGTGGTATGCGCGGTATTCAAGAATTTTCTTAAGAGATGTTTTGCGGGCGGAAATGAAAAAAGCTCCTTCACAGGAGCCTATTCATTGGTGCCGGGAGCCGGAATCGAACCGGCACGCTGTTTCCAGCGCGGGATTTTGAGTCCCGTGCGTCTACCTATTCCGCCATCCCGGCGGCACGGCCGTGATTATGGCCGATTTGCGCGCTTACGGCAACAGCAACGGTCGATTCATTCCACTTTGCCTGTATGCAAAATCGGTGGCACACTGCCTAAAGGATTCTTATGTTTTCACTCTATCGAGATCGGGCAACGTGCATGCTGTACTGGTTACGCAATCTGTTTAAAAACCCGCCGTCTGATGATCTACGGCGAACAGGTATAGTCGCAACAGCGCAAACAGAGATTGCCGAGGTCGTTGACGTTGGCACGGATTCAACCGCAACGGCATGTCCGGTTTTACCGACGCCGTCATCTTCAGGCGAATTGCCCGTGATGAAAGACGCTGCTACGTCAGGGGGCATATCCCGACTGAGCCGTGAAGAAATCAACGCCAACTTCACTAGTTGGCTGTTCGACCGCCAGGAATATTCGGAGTTACAGGTGACGCCGGCCGAGCAGACCATTCTCGACACCCTCGACGGTATTCTCGATTCGCCGCAATCGGGCGCGCAACTGGTGCGGCGTATGCCAGGTGTGATTCCCCAGTTGCTGCAAAGTCTGCGCACCAATGATTTTTCGGGTGCGGAACTATCGCGCAAAATTTCCCATGATGTCGTACTTGTGGCGGAAGTCATTCGCCTGGCCAACAGCAGCTTGTACGTACAGGACGACCCGATCACCAGCATCGAACACGCAGTCATGGTGCTGGGTCAGAACGGCTTGCGCCACTTGATCACCAGCGTTGCGTTTCGCCCGATCATCGATCTGAAATCCGGCTATTTCAATCGTCTGGTGGCACCGCGGATATGGGACCATTCCGAACAGTGCGCGGTCGCCAGCCGGCTGCTTGCCGAGCAGGCGCACTTGAACGGTTTCGATGCATTTCTGGCAGGGCTGATTCAAAATGTCGGATTGATCGTCTCTTTGCGCGTGATGGACCAAAGCGTCGAAGGTGATGAAGCCGTTGGCTCTGCAGCTTTTTGCAACGCGCTGATTTTGAAGACTCGCAAACTATCTGCAAGCATCGGACGCGAGTGGAATTTTCCGATGGAAGTCATTACGGCGATCGAGGAACAAGGGATTGTCCAGCGCAATACGCAGCTGTCTGCAGTCGGTGCGAATTTATCGATGGCGGATTATCTAAGTAAGCTCAACATGCTGACGCGGCTCGGCCGGCAGTCAGCCGAAGCGTCGTTCACATCGGAGTTATCAGAAGCCGAACTTGCGTGTTATGTCCAATTGCGTACTGCTGCCGAACCGGTTAAGGTTTGAACGTACTCACGTTCGGACGTGCTGTACCAGCACGGCATACTCCACACTGCGCCGTACACGTTGCAAATACCATAATAACCCTGCCGCCAGTACTATGATACTGATGCTGTTGCCTGCCCAGAAGCCGGCTGCACCGTGAAACATAGGCGGTACAAGGCCCGTCGTATCGAAGCCGAGTGCATACCCGCCTCCCAACCCGATTCCCCACAATGCCAATCCGTAAATTACAGTGGGCACGAACGCGATTCGATAAGCGCGCAGGATGAAAGCGGCACATACCTGCAGCGCATCGAATACCTGATAAAACCCGATATATACGAGCAAGGGCACGGCAATTGCCATGACGCTCGGCTCAGGGCTGTAAGCGCGTGCGATGGGTTCGCGTGCAAGCCAGACGATGATGCCTACGCTGAGTGACAAGACAGCTGCCAATGCGATGCCGTGGTTACCAATACGCCGAGCCTGCACCATGTCTTTGGCACCGATGGCTTGTGCTACCAGAGTGCCGGTTGCAATGCCGATCGATAGCGGCAGCATGTACAGTACCGTACCGAAGCTCGCTGCCACCTGATGGCCAGCCACGGCGATATGTCCGAGCCGGGCGATGAACAACGCCATGAAAGTGAAGGCCGTTACTTCGATCAAGTAAGACAACCCCATCGGGATACCGAGCGTGAGCAAAGCGCGCTGCGCTTTCCATGCCGGTGGCACGAAACCACTGCCGAAGATTTTAAACGGCTGGTAGAACGGTGAGTAACGTAGCAGTATCCATGCAGCGACTAGTTCCAGCCACGCCAGAACCGTCGTGGCGATCGCGCATCCAGGACCGCCGAAAGCCGGAATGCCGAAGGCACCGAATATGAACAAGGCATTCAGGGGAATTTTCAAAAATAGCGCGCCGAGTTGGAGCGTCATCAACATCTTCGGTCGGGCCAGCGCCGTGTTGATCGCGGCATACACTTTGAAGCCCAGCGTGGCAGGTAGTGCCAAGGCGAGTATTTGCAAATACAGCGTCGCTTTCTCAGTCAATTCGGGCGAGGCTTGGGCAATGGCCAGGAACGGCTGAGGATAAGCCAGGACTACGGAACCGACCAAGGTAAGAAACAAGGCTAGCCAGGTTCCCTGCTTTATTTCATATCCGATCGCTGAAAAATCACGCGCCCCGAATAATTGGCCGATCGTCGGCGATAGCGCTTGCAGCACACCGCTGGCACCGACGAATACGCTGATATAAATCGAGGAGCCTAGCGCCAGCGCTGCCAGGTCGACCGAGGAAAAGCGCGCGGTCATGGCCGTGTCGATCACGCCGTTGGCGATGACTGCCAGTTGGCCCACCAGAATTGGCCAGGCAAGGTCGGCAAGCCTTCTAAAATCGTGCCAGCGCATGCGCTTATTTCAATCGCTCATAAAGCCGAAAGCGCTCGTCGCGGTCGGATGCTCGGCGGCCTTCCCACAACAGCTTCCAACGAGCACCGTCGCGTAGCAAGCGAGGTTCATCGGCGGAGTCTTGGCGGTTTTTATCCTGCAGCAGTAGGAAGTCGCAGCGGGTAGCGTTGGTAGTGCCGGTTGTGCCGGTAGTGTGGATCGCGCCAGCGTCGTCGGCTCGGTGAAATGGAATAGCGCCGAAAAAGGCGAACGACGCTCGCTGTGCCGGGCCGACATCGGTATCGACGCAGTTAGCTGTGGCCGGCAGGCTGCCGGCGATTTGTTGCGCGACGCCCGCATAGCTTTTCATGAAATTACCCCATGGTAGCCATAGTGTCATGAGCAGTAGCCAGCATAAAATCACGCCGCCTGAAGACAATACAACGGCGCGCCACAGCACTTGCGGCCGGCGCGACAAACGCCAGTGCACTATCACGAACCAAGCCGCGGTCGCTGCAGCCGCGGTCAGAAAAGCGATCCAGCCGAATTCCGGCTTGAAGCCAGGCGCAAGTTTAAATGCGTTGCGCGCCAATTGCGCCGGCCAGCCGGTTTGCTTGGCAACCCAGCCGAGCCAGATGAAAGCGGCGCAGGTTGTAAGCGTCATGACGGAAAACCAATCGACCGCATTAATGGCACCACGTTTCATAGTGGGTAAGCCGAACGCTGCAAGAATGGCCAGCGGCGGCAGCATCGGCAGCAATATCTTTTCGTCGAACGTGGGTGCCAGCAGCACGAGAAAGGCGATGAGATTGACAAACATTAGTGGCAGTGCGATGTGCAGCGCACTGAATTGCTTGCGCCAGGCGTACACCGCCCAACTGGCGAACGGCCACGCCGGCCAGGCGAACCAGATGCCGTTCTTGAGAAAATACTTCATCGGTTCCCAGGACGGCCAGCCCAGCATCCGGCTGTTCCAGGCTAGCCATTCGGATACCGGTAACCTGCCGAACGGCTGTATCGCGGTGGCAGCCGCAGCCCAGAGACCAGGCAAGAGCAAGGCCAATGGTAGGCTTATCAGGAGTAGATGCTGGCAGATCTTTCGGTTTTTTAAAACGGCTAATGCCAGCAGGCCAGCGGCAATTGCCGCCGGTGCGACGTAGCCACGCGTAAGAACCGACGCACCCAATCCCAGCCCAAGCATTGCTGCCATGCGCAAAGAACCGGTGTCGAACAGCTGTACCGCGGCATAGAGCACGAACGCCATTAAGCTCACATGCAACGCACCGGCACCGCTGGAATGACTATGTGCCAGCAAGCCGAGCAATCCGAGATAGATGAGCAGCGCGCCATCGGCCAGTGTCCGGCCGTAATCCCGCGCCTCGGGTTGCCCACCGAAAGCCAATCGCAACGGCTGAGCTTCGACACGTTTTCCTAAAACATAGGTAGCGTGCCAAACGGAAAGCGCACCGAGCAGGAAGAACAGCACGGTTGCGACCCGCGAAGCCATCACATCGCCGATCAGTGAGCCGAAGAGCTTGATGCATAACGCACCGATCCAAAATGCCAGCGGCCCTTCCTGGGGCATTGCCAAGCCGGCGATGTGCGGTGCCAGCCAGTCGGACAAGCCGCCATGAGCCAAACTCCACATGATGCCGAAGCTGCTGGCATCCTCGTTTTTCCAAGGGTCGCGCCCGAACAAGCCCGGCAAGATGTAAAGCAAAGTCAATGCGAACAACGCCCATCGCGGCAAGGCAAGCGTGGCGGAGGCGGGCAGGCGGACGGGTTTCATTCTCGGGAGTTCATGGCGAAGGCGGGCGACAAGCCGGCGTTATTGTGCCGCAAAAATTCAAGACATTGCATCGATGAATGAAAAAGGCAGCCAAAGCTGCCTTTTATTTTTTTAACGCTTGGAGAAGATCGCGTTGACCTGAATACGCAATCTTTATTCTGCGTTGACCTGAGTCTTCGAACCGACCACGCCAAATTTTTTGCGGAATTTATCGACCCGCCCGGCGGTGTCGACAATTTTATGTTTGCCTGTAAAGAACGGGTGTGATTCCGAGGATACCTCGATCTTTACCAGCGGGTATTCCTTGCCCTCGAAGGTGGTTTTTTCACGCGTCTTCACGGTCGAGCGGGTGACGAACTTGAAATCGCACGATAAATCGTGGAATACGACTTCCTGATATTCCGGGTGAATATTTTCTTTCATGGATTGCCTCGAATAGTTGGGTAGCCAATCGCCACTTCGTCGGTCGCCTTACTTCTTGACCCGATTGGTGAACACTTGCCCGTGTGGAAAAGTCCGTGATTATACTGCAGAATTAAGAGTTTGTATTGCCACGTCGCATCATGTCGAAGAATTCTGCGTTGTTTTTAGTTGCCTTCATCTTATCGAGGATAAATTCCATCGCCTCCATTTCATCCATGCTGTAAAGCAGCTTGCGCAACACCCAGATTTTTTGCAATTGATCTGGTTTGATTAGCAACTCTTCACGACGTGTGCCTGACTTGTTGAGATTGATTGCCGGATATACGCGTTTTTCAGCCAGCCTGCGCTCCAGATGCACCTCCATATTGCCGGTACCCTTGAACTCTTCGAAGATCACATCGTCCATACGGCTGCCCGTTTCGATCAACGCCGTAGCGATGATGGTCAACGAGCCACCTTCTTCGATATTACGGGCCGCTCCGAAAAACCGTTTTGGTCTCTGCAATGCATTGGCATCGACACCACCGGTCAAGACCTTGCCCGATGCTGGAATCACGGTGTTGTAAGCACGAGCCAGTCGGGTGATCGAATCCAGCAAAATCACCACGTCTTTTTTCATTTCGACTAAGCGCTTGGCTTTTTCCAGCACCATTTCGGCTACCTGCACGTGCCGTGTCGCCGGTTCATCGAAGGTCGATGCCACCACTTCGCCACGCACCGAACGCTGCATCTCGGTGACTTCTTCCGGCCGCTCGTCGATTAGCAGCACGATCAGCGTGATATCCGGGTGGTTGGCAGTGATCGCATGCGCGATATGCTGCAAGATCACCGATTTGCCGGATTTTGGCGATGCTACGAGCAGGCCGCGCTGCCCTTTACCCACCGGTGCCAATAAATCGATGATTCGCCCGGTAATATTTTCCTCCCCTCGCATTTCGCGTTCGAGGGTGAGCATTTTGCTGGGGTGCAGGGGCGTCAGATTCTCAAAAAGAATGCGATGCTTGGACGCCTCCGGAGATTCGCCATTGACCTTATCGACCTTCACCAATGCAAAATAACGCTCGCCATCTTTAGGCGTGCGCACCTCACCCTCGATCGAATCCCCGGTGTGCAGATTGAAGCGTCGAATTTGCGAGGGCGATATGTAAATGTCGTCGGTCGACGCCATGTAGCTGGCGTCCGGCGAACGCAAAAATCCGAAGCCATCCGGCAATACTTCCAGAGCACCATCGCCAAAAATCTGTTCCCCCGATTTCGCGCGTTTTTTTAAGATCGCAAACATTAATTCCTGTTTGCGTAACCGGGCGGCATTGTCGATATCGAGCCCGATTGCCATTTCCAGCAGGGCTGATACGTGAAGTGCTTTCAGTTCGGATAGATGCATGATTGTGAGTGTCCCGGGCTGGGAATGTAAAGGTAGGGGAGGGAAGGAAACGTTGTGACTGGAAAGATCAGGCAGGCGGAGGGTACAGGCTGGCCTGTACCGCGTTGCAGATCGTGAAAGTTAAATATTACTATTGATAAATGAAGTCAGCTGACCTTTTGCCATCGCCCCCACTTTTTGCGCTGCTGGCTCGCCGCTTTTAAAAAGAATAAGCGTTGGTATGCCGCGGATCCCGAATTTTGCAGGAACCGCCTGGTTGGCATCGACATCCATCTTGACGATTTGTAGCTTGCCTTCGTATTCCTTGGCAATTTCTTCGAGAATCGGCGCGATCATTTTGCATGGGCCGCACCATTCCGCCCAAAAATCGACTAATACCGGCTTGTCGGATTGCAAAACATCCTGGTCGAAAGAAGCGTCGGAAATATGTTTAATGTTTTCACTCATTGTTGCCTCGAATTGCAAAATAAAAAGGTGGATGACGGAAATATAGAAATATCGGGAGATGGCAGCAGCAATTTGCTCATACGATATGCTTATGCGATAGGCTCATGATTAAGCAATGATTGCCAGGACATCTACCTTGTTTTTGTGTGGTGTATTGCCATCTCGTTGGATAGCCGGATGAGCCTTGAGCGCTGGAGAACCGTTTCAATTAACCGATAACCGATGATGACGGTTTTTTGATCGATATGCCTAGTCGACGACAACCGGTTTTTACCGGAAGGAGCACTGGCACATGCAGCAGGGGATTCAATAAATAATAACCTATTTTTTGAAATATGTGGCTGCAGTGTGGTTTGTTTGTCGCCAAGCCTCGCATAATAGGTGGATTCGGTTTTCCAGTGCCACCCGCTATGCTGCTACCCACGCTCAAAATTGCACCCGGTCCAAGTTTTTGGGCAGAGGTCGCACAAGCTTTACTAAAGGTGTTGCCGTCGTTGTCACGGGCGACGTCGGCATCGGCAACACCGAGCGATTTGTCCGGCCTGCGCATGGTCGTACCGACCCTGGGGCATACGTTGCAATTGCGCCAAGCACTGCACGATGCGTTGGGCGGAGCGTTCATCGCGCCTCGAATTTGCACGATGTCGGGTTGGCTGGATCTGCAGCGCAGTCAAGACCATAGTGTCGGTGTCCCATCCGACAAAATCGTATCGACCGGCAATGAGCGTTTGATGCAACTGTATGCGGAGCTGCGCCAGCATGCATGGTTGAAAAAACTTTTTACCGCGCGTCGAAATACCGATCTGCTTCCACTGGCGCAGACATTGCTCGCCTTGGCCGATGAACTCACCGCAGCACTGCTGCCCGGTATGGCGCAACATGCCGAGCACGCCGAAGCACGTTGGGAGGCAGCTTTGTCGCAACTGCCGCCGAGCGCACGCTCGGTGCTTTCTGAGGAGGCTCAGCTAGTTTGGGCTATATGGAAAAGTCTGCTAACCGCTGAAGATCCCGGTGCTGTGGCCTTTGAAAAAATGATGCGGCTGGCGGCCGACGCTACTTCGCCGCTGGTATGGATAGCGCCGACGGCATCGGACGCGTGTGCCCATGCGTTTTTGGAGGCTTGGGCAGAGCAACAGCCAGTACTGATAGTGCACCTCGATTGGTGCGCAGAAAAATTACCCTGGGCCATGGGCAAAGCCTGGCCCGAGTTGCTGGAGCCTTGCGAGACATCGCTCGAGTTTTCAAGATCTTCATTTGGAACCGGAGCAGCTCTACCATGGATTGAGCGTCCGCTGCGCCATGTGGCGCTGAGTCCGGCATGTAGTCTGGAGGAGGAAGCCTCACGAGGTGCGCAAACCATCGTCGACTGGTTGGAGGAGGGCAAGGCAGCCATTGCCATCGTCGTTCAGGACAGGGTCGTGGCGCGTCGTCTACGAGCGTTGCTGCAACGTGCGCAGGTGCAGGTAGCCGATGAAACCGGGTGGAAATTGTCGACCACGAGGGCCGCTGCCGCCCTCACCGCATGGTTCGATGTGGTGACGACGCGCGCGCAAAACACGGCATTGCTCGATTTCCTGAAATCGCCGTTTTTGCTGGAAGCGTCGGAAAAAAACGCCGATAGCGTAATGGTCATCGAAATCGCGCTGCGTCGCGGCAATGTTGCCGGTGGCTGGGGCGCAATCATGGCGGCGGTGCCGGCAGGGCCGGCGCGCGAGCGGGTGCAGCATTTAAGTAACCAGGCCGATATGTTTAAAAAACGGCACACCATCGCCGCCTGGATGAATCTAACCATTGCCACACTCGATGCTTTGGGAATGGCCGAAGCCTATCGCAAAGATGCAGCGGGCCAGCAATTGATCACGCTGTTATCGCAGATTGCCCGCGATTGCAGCCCGCTGCTTCAAGAATTTTCTTTTTCGGAGTGGCGTGCCTTCGCTTCCATGCAAATGGAGTCAACCACCTTCGTGCCACCGGTGAGTGACAAGCGCGTGGTGATGCTGCCGCTTCATTGTGCGCACCTGCGAGCGTTCGACGCGGTGTTGGTGGTCGGCGCAGATGCGGCACACTTGCCTGCGGTACCGAACGAGACATTGTTTTTCGCTAACCCGGTACGACGGGAACTGGGATTGGTTACGCGCGAGCAAAGGCAATTGGAGCAGCTGCGTAATTTTGCCGAGTTACTGACGGCGAATCCGCTAGTCGTGGTTTCATGGCAGTCCGTAAGGGATGGCGAGTCTAATCCTGTAAGCAGCTGGGTGGAACGGCTCGACCTGGCATTGGCGATTCAAGAACTGCCTGGCTTGCGCGTACATCAAACGTGTTTGCCGCAGGTAGCACTGGCATACGAACGTTCTTTTATGCCGGCTGTGGTCGCGCCCGATCTGCTGCCCAAAAAGTTATCTGCGAGCGGATACACCGCTCTGGTTGACTGTCCTTACCAATTCTTCGCGACCCGCATGCTCGGCTTGGCGGGACTGGACGAGTTTTCCGAGCGCCCTGAAAAGCGCGATTACGGCGACTGGTTACATCAGATACTGCATCTTTTTCATGCGGGCCTACGCGACAAAGTGGCCGGTGCGGAAGACCCGGCGGCATTTTTGGAATTGCTCACCCAGCAAGTGTTCGCAGCGGAACTGGCGCGTAGCGGTGCCGCGCTCGGCTATTACGATCGCTGGGCGAAAGCGATGCCGGCTTATCTAGAATGGGCGACAACGCGCGAGGCCACGGGCTGGACCTTTCTGGAAGGCGAGCAGTGGCGCGAGCAGATATTACGTTGGCCCGGTGGCGAAGTACTTTTACACGGACGCATCGATCGTCTGGACTGCAATGCTGCCGGCGAGACCGCTGTGATCGATTACAAAACCAAAGATGCCGCTTCCTTGAAGAAGCGCATCGAAGGCAATGAAGACCATCAACTGGCATTCTATGGATTGCTCTCGGAAAGTCCACCTGCGAGTGCACATTTCGTCGGGTTGGAGCCGCATAAAGAAAAGATCGGCACCGTCGACGCAACCGATTACGCAGTTTGGCAGGAACAGCTGCGCCAGCAGATCGGCACGACTCTGCAGGCTATCGCCGAAGGTGCGGCATTGCGCGCTTCCGGTATCGAATCGATTTGCCAATACTGCGACGTGCGCGGGTTGTGTCGCAAGGGCGCATGGTGAACGACGTCAGGTTCGCTTCTCTGTCTCCACAGGCATACACCGTCGATAACCAAACGGTCGATGCGGCCGCTTTCATCGCCGCAGCTTGCGACCCGGCGACGTCTGTCGTCGTTGAAGCTTGTGCCGGCAGTGGCAAGACCTGGCTCTTGGTTGCACGCATGTTACGGTTACTACTGGCAGGCTGCGAACCCTCGGCGTTGCTGGCAATTACGTTTACCCGCAAGGCTGCGCAGGAAATGCAGGAGCGATTGATGGCCTTGTTGCGCGAATTGGCGCTGGCATCAGATACCGAAATTATCGGGTTGCTGTGCGAGCGCGGTGTCTCGACTGCTGAGGCAGCTGGTATGGTGCCGGTGGCACGCGGATTGTATGAACGGATCTTGTCAACCCCGCAGCGGCTGTCCATCGATACGTTTCATAGCTGGTTCGGTCGGCTGCTCCAGGTTGCACCGTTGGCATCGGGTGTGCCGCACGGTTACGCCCTGATCGAAGCGACCGGCGAATTGCTGTTAGAAACAAACAATCGTTTCATGCGTATCGTTAATGAGCCGGAGCATCAACAACTGCGCCAGGCCGTGCTGGCGCTCTATAAGCTGGTGGGCGACCATCAGGCACAAAAACTTCTGGATGCATTCGTCGCCAAACGTGCTGAATGGTGGGCTGCCGCAAAAGACGGCACTCCGTTAGAAGGCTTGCGTGCGCTGTGCGGCGAAGATGGCGACGGCGATGCCCGGCTAACGCTATGGTCGATGCCAGATCTGTGTGAACGCCTAGCCAGTTCAGCTCGGTTACTGGGGCAAGGCACAGCGATCAATCAAAAGCGTGCTGTGGCAATTGAAATCGCACTTGACGGGCAAGCAACGACCGACAAATTCGAGGCTTTATACACACAGTTTTTCGATGCGAACGGCGCACGTCGAAAAAACGCGACCACCAAAGGATTGTTGGCGGCATTGGAAAAGCATTATGGCAATGATTCGGCAGCTCAGTTTGAAAAAGAATTCAACGACCTAGGGGATGCTCTTGCAACGTTGAAGGCGCGAAGTCATGAGCCCACCGTCATTGCGCTTAATCATGCACTGACCACCGTTGGCCACGCTTTTCTAGAGCAATATCAGACCCTCAAAGCCGAGCGGCGTGTGCTCGATTTCGCCGATCTCGAATGGCATGTCTACCGCTTGCTCAGCAACCCGCATCATGCGGCTTATCTGCAAAGTCGCCTGGACGCGCGTTATCGCCATATATTGCTGGATGAATTCCAGGATACGAATCCGTTGCAATGGAGCGTCGTGCGCGCCTGGCTCGACGCCTACGGCGAGGAAGCCGGTCGACCCAGTGTGTTCGTGGTAGGTGATCCAAAGCAATCGATCTATCGTTTTCGTCGTGCCGAGCCACGATTGTTCGACGCCGCGCGTGAAATGCTGCAGGCTCAAGGTGCCCGCGTGCTGCGTACCAGCCAGACGCGTCGTAACGGTCATGCCTTGACGGCAATGTTCAATCAGATCTTTGTCGGGAATCCGCTGTATTTTTCTCAAACGACTCTCGCTGCTTCTTCCGGCTTAGTCTGGCGTTTACCGTTGATACGACGCAGCGAGCCGGAAGATAAAACTTCTACATTTGTAACGTCTTCGCGGGCACCACTGCGTGAGCCGCTAAGTGTGGCGCGCGAAGAGGAAGACGATGCGCGACGTCTGGAAGAAGGAATCGCCGTTGCACAGGCAATACGCGCTGCGCGTGCCGAGCTCGATGCCGGCGTGATTCACGGTGCCGAGCCGAGCCGCTGGTCCGACGTCATGTTGCTGGTAAAAAAACGCGCGCACCTGGGTGCCTACGAACGGGCGCTGCGCGATGCCGGCATTCCTTACACATCCAGCAAACGCGGCGGTTTGCTGGAGTCGCTCGAGGTCAGTGATCTGACGGCCCTGCTGATGTTTTTGATCGCGCCTGGCGATAGTTTATCGCTAGCCCAAGTACTTAAGAGCCCGATCTTCAATTTCAGCGACGATGATCTGGCAATGCTTGCGCGTCGCAGCGAAGCGACCTGGTGGTTGCGCCTGCAGCATGCCGTGGCTGAGCCTGAGAAGGCTGCAGAGGTGAAGCTTACGCATACAACACTTACAACTACAACGCTTACAAACACGCGGCTGCGGCATGCAGTGTGGCTATTGACGACCTGGCTTAATGCGGCACCGCGCCTGCCGGTGCATGATCTGCTCGACATCATGATGCACCAAGGCGATATCGTCGCCCGGTATGCGCAGTTTGCAAGACCATCGGAGCGGGCGCAGGTAATCGGCAACTTGCATGCCTTTACCGAACTTTCGTTAAGCCTGGATGCAGGCCGCTACCCAAGCCTGCCTAAATTTATCGATGCCCTGCGCGCCTTGCAAAGCAATGCAACGCAGGACGCACCGGACGAAGCTGCTATCGATGCCGGTTCGGACGCCGTGCGCATCATGACGATCCATAGCGCGAAAGGGTTGGAAGCACCGATCGTTGTGGTACTTGATGCAAATCACAGTGAACCTCCCCGGGAGGATGCAGGCGTGCTGTGCGTATGGCCGCAGGATGCGCCAGCTCCGGTACATTTTTCAGTATTCGGGCGAAAAGCAGAGCGCGGCGCGGCGCGATTAGCTTATTTTCAGGAGGAGGAGCGGCAAAAGGCGCAAGAAGACTGGAATCTGCTATATGTCGCGGCGACGCGGGCGAAGCAGATACTGATCGTGAGCGGTGTCGCCGGCCGTAACGCCGCAGACGACGGCATGACTGCCGACAGTTGGTACGCGCGCATGGCTGTCGTGACGCTGCGGGAATTACAACCAGCTGCACCGTTGATTTCGGCAAACGAAGAATCGTTTTTTAGTTTGCACCTGTTTCAGGGGCGTCGCCCGATGCCGACTACCGCACCCTTACCACCTATCACGGCGCTTGCTTTGCAATCCGGTAAACCGGAGGCGGTGCAGCAGGCCGCCGATGAAGGCATTTTGCTGCACGCCCTGATGGAACGTGTTACCGCAACTGATAGTTGGCCAGTAAAAATGCCGTCTCCCGAAGTTGCCGCGGTTTGGCTCGATTGCACTTTGGCAGAAGCTGCCGAATCGTGCAGGCATGCATTATGTATTTTGTCGCAACCATTACTGCGTCGTTTTTTCGATTCTTCGATTTTTCAGCGTGCAGAAAATGAACTCGACATGATGGCCGATGGTAATTTGATGCGTATGGACCGGGTCGTATGGTTCGTCGATGAAATTTGGATTCTCGACTACAAACGTAGCGTCGGTCCCGCCGATCTCGATACTTACCGCATACAGTTGTCGCGCTACCAGAATGTGCTACAGCGTGTGATGCCTGGGCGAGTAATCCGGATTGCCCTGATCGGTTTCGATGGCCACCTGTGGCAATTGGATTGAATCGGTTGACGTCGAATCACTTGCGCCTCTATAGTAATGAAATGATTTCCAATTTTTCCCACCTAGCGCAAAAAGTCAAAGAGCTCGCCGATCTCGCGCATTTCCTGCGCCGTGAGAATGCCGTTCTGCGGGCTGAAACAGTAACATTGACTGAGCAAAATGCGGAGCTCAGACAGCGCATGCAACAGGCACACGAACGCGTTGCGGCTTTGCTGGCACGCATTCCTGGTGCCGAAGCGCAGGTTCATATCGAATCCAAGGTCGAATCTACATTCGACTCGGAGTCGACATCATCATCCAACGTTGTGGCCTGAGGATATTATTTTGAGCCAAGTCGATGTATCTATCATGGGCCAGGGTTTCAAACTTGCCTGCAAAACCGGAGAAGAGTCCGAACTGCATCAAGCGGTTAATTACCTGAGCGAGCGCATGTGTGCAATTCGCGATGGCGGTAAGGTAAAAGGCAACGACCGGATCGCCGTGATTGCCGCATTAGGTATCGCTGCGGAACTGTTGGCAACGAAAGCGCCCGACGGGCCGTTTTCATCGATGACCATGGCTGCTATTCAAGAGCAGATCGCTGCCATGCACGATGTGTTGGATGACGCGCTTACACCCCAGGAAAATCTTTTCTAAATTTTTGTCGAACCGATTGACTTGTGTTTAGGTGAGAGTAGACTCAAATTTCCCTGCGTTGTTCGCCATTGCCATATATTCCTTGAACCATTTATGTGCATAGGTCGCGGAATTTTGTTTGATGGGAGTGCGCGTCGCTAGTCCGATGAACCCGAAATTGAACTAACTGTGACCACCTTGAACCGTTTGGTTCGGGATGCCGGCAAAGCGGCAAAGGCGGGGTTTTATTCCTAAGCGGCTGCGATGTGCAGCCGCTTTTCTTTTGCGCGGCTCGTTGTTTAAGTCCTCGGTGGCAAGGCTTCTTCGGCCGGTCGATAAGAATCTGTTTTCTTGTAAGCGACAAATAATAAAATTAGGCCGAGCAAGATCATCGGAAGCGACAACATCTGACCCGCCGACACGCTAAAGCCAAGCAGTGCAATTTCATAATCCGGAATACGGAAATATTCAGTAAAAAATCGTGCCATCCCATAGCCCGCGGCGAACACGCCGCTCACAGCCATCATCGGCCGTGGCTTGCGCGCGTATAGCCACAAAATAATAAATAACAACAGACCGTCTACCAGCGCTTGGTAGATCGGTGATGGGTGCCGTGGCAATTGGTCGACTGTCGGCCATATCATGGCCCAGGGCAGCGTCGGGTCGGCAATTCTGCCCGGCAATTCACTATTGATGAAATTGCCGATGCGTCCGGCGGCATAACCGAGCGGCACGAGCGGAGCGATGAAATCCATTACCTCCATCAATGGCCGGCCGGCACGCCGCGACCAGAACCACATCGCCGCTAGCACTCCCAGGAAGCCACCATGAAAAGACATGCCGCCTTTCCAGATCGCAAAAATTTCCAGTGGCTGGTCCAGGTAGTAGGGCAAATTGTAAAACAGGACTTCACCCAGACGCCCACCGACGATTACGCCGAGCACACCGTAAAACAGCATGTCGTCCAGATGCTGATTGCGCCATCCGGCCTGCGCGATATGCGCTTGCCGAATGCGCAAACGCCCTAACGCGATGAATTGGGCGAACGCCAGTAGATACATCAGTCCGTACCAACGTATGGCAAGTGGGCCGATAGATAAGGCAATAGGATCGGGCATCGGGTGAATCAGCATCGGGTTCTTTCGCGGGAAGGCGATGTAAGTATGTCGGAGGCGAGCAAACGCATCATATATTTGACACGTTGCCCCGCGCAAGGCAATGTAGCGGTCTCTAATTTTTAGCCAGGGAGCCGTCATGGCCTTCAACCGTCGTTCGAAAAACATCACGCAGGGCGTTTCGCGCAGCCCGAACCGTTCCATGTACTACGCGATGGGTTACGAAAAAGACGATTTCGACAAACCGATGATCGGCATCGCCAACGGTCACTCCACCATCACGCCATGTAATTCCGGACTGCAGAAGCTGGCAGATATCGCCATTTCCACCATCAAAGAAGCCGGTGCTAACCCACAAGTATTTGGCACGCCGACGATTTCGGACGGCATGTCGATGGGTACCGAAGGCATGAAATATTCGCTGATCTCGCGAGAAGTCATCGCCGACTGCATCGAAACGGCAGTCAATGGTCAATGGCTTGACGGTTGCGTAGTGATTGGCGGTTGCGACAAGAACATGCCTGGCGGCATGATCGCTATGGCACGTACCAACGTGCCCAGTATCTATGTCTACGGTGGCACCATCAAGCCAGGTAACTGGAAAGGCAAAGACCTGACCATCGTTTCCGCGTTCGAAGCGGTCGGTGAATTCTCTATGGGTCGGATGTCGCAGGAAGATTTCGACGGTATCGAAAAAAATGCCTGCCCATCGTCGGGTTCCTGCGGCGGTATGTACACCGCCAATACCATGTCGTCATCGTTCGAAGCACTTGGTTTGTCGCTGATGTATTCCTCGACCATGGCCAACCCCGACGATGAAAAGACCGGCTCGGCGGCACAGTCGGCGCGGGTGCTGGTGGAGGCGGTGAAGCGCGATCTGAAGCCACGCGACATCATCAACCGCAAATCCATTGAAAATGCTGTCGCGCTGATCATGGCTACCGGCGGCTCCACTAATGCCGTACTGCATTATCTGGCGATCGCCCATGCTGCCGAAGTCGAATGGACGTTGGACGATTTCGAAAGGATGCGGTTGAAAGTGCCGGTGATCTGCAATCTAAAGCCGTCCGGCCAGTATGTGGCGACAGATCTGCACCGCGCCGGTGGCATCCCGCAGGTAATGAAGCTGTTGCTCGATGCCGGCTTATTGCATGGCGACTGCATAACGATCACCGGCCGCACGCTTGCCCAAGAATTGGCCGAAGTGCCGTCACAACCGCCGGTAGGGCAGGATGTGATCCGGACTATCGATAAGGCGCTTTACAAACAGGGGCATCTTGCCATTCTGAAAGGTAATTTGTCGCCGGAGGGCTGCGTGGCAAAGATCACTGGCTTGAAAAACCCGGTCATTACCGGGCCGGCACGCGTGTTCGATGATGAATATTCGGCCATGGAAGCGATTCTTGCCGATCGAATCAAAGCTGGCGATGTGCTTGTGATGCGCTACCTTGGTCCAAAGGGCGGGCCGGGTATGCCGGAGATGTTGGCACCGACTTCCGCGTTGATCGGCAAGGGGCTCGGCGAGTCGGTCGGGCTTATCACCGACGGCCGCTTTTCCGGCGGTACTTGGGGCATGGTGGTCGGACATGTGTCGCCCGAAGCATTTGCCGGTGGCACGATTGCTCTCGTCGAAGAGGGCGATTCAGTCACAATCGACGCGCATCAACAGCTTATTCAACTTAATGTGGCAGATGAAGAAATCGCCCGGCGACGCGCGGAGTGGCAGCAGCCGGCACCGAAATACACTCGCGGAGTGCTGGCAAAATTTGCGGCGTTGACGTCCTCCGCCAGCAAGGGTGCTGTTACTTGTTAAGACTGGCAGGCAGTTGGTACCACGCCGGGGAACGCCCCCGCGATGGTGATGAAGTTTTGATGGTCGGGAGCGACCGGTTATTTTTTAAAGATCTTTTTGACCCGATCTTCTCGTACTTTATCCATTTCGTCGAACGCCCGACGCTTGTCGAGGCCGAAAATGCGTTCGAGAAATTCAAACCAGATGAATGCCACGGCACCTAAACCGGCCACCCACCACCAGGATATATTCTCAACAAAGCCAATCTCGAAATATTTCAATAACACTAATGCAACAATAACAAGAATGAGCGGCATGATTTCCTCCATTGCTCCCAGGATATTGTGAGAGACTGTAACGGTCAACATACATGTCAACCCGTGCGGGAAATTCGGCGTTGTTATGGTGAAATGCGTTGGTGTTACTGTTAAGGCGTTGCAATAATGCATTACCTAGAGGAAAACATGAAGACGTTGGTCGCTTTTGGTCTCGCGCTGTGTTCGGTTTTAGTTATGCCTGCATTCGCTAACGCGGATTTGGCCAAAAGTAAGAATTGTATGGCCTGTCATGCGGTATCGAACAAAGTCGTCGGCCCCGCTTACAAAGATATTTCTGCAAAGTATGCCGGGCAAGGCGATGCCGAAGACAAGTTGACGCAAAAGGTAATGAAGGGCGGTAGTGGCGTATGGGGCGTAGTGCCGATGCCGGCCAATCCTCAAGTGTCCGAAGCCGAAGCCCGTACCCTGATTAAATGGGTATTGACCCTGAAATAGGGATCAGCAGTGCTCGAAAAACATTTCGTGTGAGAAAAGCGCTTGATAAGCGCTTTTTTATTTACGTGCCTAGATTCGGATATCAAGAAATTCGTATTTCCCGTAAGTTGTTCGGTCCATGTACTCTTTTAAAATGCCGGCGCGTCTATTATTCGTCAACAAAGTCGCTTTTGGTGAGAGTCCAGAATGCTTCAAATGCCGAATTAGTCGAATTGTTCAAACATCTAGCGGTCGATTTATATCAATCACTTATTGAAAGTACGCCATGTCAAACACAATCGGTGCAGTAGGTACGACAGCGACAAGCACACCAGAGGCATTGCTTTCAGGAACAGATAAGGCGGTTACCGCGAGTACTACAGGTATGTCGCCGGAAGTGGACGCAGCATTCAATCGGGTCGTTGTGGGCCGCGGCAGCAATTCTGATCAAACTACTGCACAGCCGAAGCGGCTTGAGGCGGCTACCCATTCTTCGGTGCAATCGGCCCCAGTTGCCGAACCGACGGCAAAAAGCGTGGACGCATCGGAAGCCACTGAGAGTGGTGCAACACCGAAACCAACCATGAACGACGACGCCATCAACAAGCATCTAAAAGGCTTGGCACCGAAAAATTCTGGAGAATTGGAAGCGAAAGGTGCTGAGATACAACGCCAGATCGACGATCCGAAAACGCCGCCCGAACTGAAAACCGCTCTGAAACAGTACAAGAGCGCCTTGTTCGATGAAAATCCCCCTGCATTGAACGATCGGCAAATGGGTGCCTTGTCGACACTGCAACGTCATCAAGACGAATTGCCGATAAAACTCAAAGACATACAGAAAAAGATCGACGACAAAGATACGCCGCCGGACTTGAAGGCAGCGTTGATCCAAATCCGCGACGATCCGACTCTTGCCATCACGCTCGATACCGCCAAGAAAGGCGGCGGTATTGAGGGCACGGACGGCACAATCGGCGGTAAAGATATCGGGGTCTTGAGTGATCGACCCGAAATGAAAGAGTACAACCAGAAAAAAGCCGCAGGCTACGTCGATTCTTATATCCCGTCCGATGCCAATCCGGCACCTGCCGGCGGCAGGAAGATGACGGAAAACGATGCCATGCGTGAGATGTATTTGTATTCAGACAGCCTGCCTTCGGATTTCGATCGCGGTGATCTGCAAGACATCGTAGACGGTAACGCGAAGGGCAAGAAGCTGCCCCCGCAAATGATCGCTGCAGCACAGTATCTGCTGGACAACCCGAAATCCTGGTCGAAGATGACGCAGGATGGTGATGGCAAACCTTCGGAAGACGGCCGCGTCACCCGCTCGGCATTCCTGGATAACGTCAACCGCAACGTCTACCTGACACCTGGTCAAACCGCGACGCTGGAATCTCTCGACAAAAATCGCGACGTGTTCTTTTCATCGAATATGACACGCGACAGCCTGAAGAAACTCGTTGAAGATCCGGCCAGCAGTGATGAAGTCAAAAAGACTGCCCAGAGCCTGCTCGACGATCCGCAGCTGTTCGGCATGCTCGACAATGCCAAGACCGGTCATCGCAGCAGCAACACCAAAGTAGCCGATGACGGTCAGATCTCGACCAAAGACATCGACGCTTATATGGCAATGTCGACGACGAAGGGCAAGAAGCAGCCTGATCTCCCACCTGTGATCGAACCCAAGACGCCAGCTCAGGTCACGGCAGTAGCCGACATGAAAGCAGGTGCACTGGATGACCCGGACGAGAAAAAGAAAAAAGGCGGTGAGCTGACCGATGTGTTCAAAAAAATCTTTAGTCCATTGTTAAAAATTGGCGCTGGCATCATGCATGGCATTTCAATTGCGGTGAGCTTTTTAGGTACCATTCCTTTCCTCAAACCATTCCTGGCACCAGTTGTAATGGCGACCGAAGGCATCGCTGCCGGTATGGATATTGCACGCGCCGGCATCGAGGGCAAAGATATGGGTCAGGCAGCAGCCTTGGCAGCAGTCGGTATTGCCGGTGCAGCAGTGAGTGCTGCCACTGTCGGCGGTGCCGGTGCTGCTGTCGCAGCAGGAGTGAAGGCGGGCATCTCCAAAGGCATATCGGCCGGGGTACAAAAAGGCGCTGGAGAAGCAGTGGAGGCCGGTGTGGCACAAGGTGCCAAGGCGGGCGTAACCAAGGGTGCAGGCGAGGCAGCCGAGACCACTGGAAAAACCTTTGCCTCAAAGTCTGCCACTGAAGGCGCAGATTCCAGCGTTAGCCAGACCGGTAAAGGTGTTGCCGGCGGCGAAACCAAAGATCAGGCTAAAAAGCGTGCTGCCGAAGAAGCGCGTGAAGATTACAAGCAGGATGCGCGAGATATGGCAGTCGACCAAGCGCTTGCCGGCAACACCAATGGTCAGCAGCCTATAAATCCGGCTATTGCTCAAACTGGTTATGTCGGAGTCTTGCCAACTGAGTCGACTTTGGTGACAACGTCCGGATCTTTTAGCGATGCGAGACGTCAGCAGCGTCTGGAACGTGAAGCGCAAAATCGCGCCGAAGAAGAAGCACGGCGAGCACAGATGTTGCCCGGTGCATTGGCAGCTGCCGATACGGTGATACCTGTTACGACTGCGTCGGTATAGAAAATCGTGTCGTAACGATGCTGACGCATCGACTGTGAAAAAGCGCCCTGACACCAAAATGTCAGGGCGCTTTTTTTTCGGCTTTCACTTCATATCAACTTTTACTTCATTACAGCAACAAGATTGCGTTTGCCACCCTTGTATGTGTACAAGGTCAATGTGCCATCCTTGACATCGCCTTTATCGTCGAAAGCGATATTGCCGGTTACACCTTTGTGCTGAATCTTAGCGAGCACTGGCAAATATTTCGCCGGCTCGGATGAACCAGCCTTGACCATTGCGGCAACCATGGTCATCAAAGCGTCGTACACATAAGGGGAGTAGAGCTGTACGTCGGTATTGAATTTCTTTTTATAGGCCGCACGGAAATCGTCCATGCTTTTCTTTTGCGATTCTTCCACGCCACCCGCTTCGGCGCACACTACCTGGTTGTCGCTCATGCCGTCGCCGGATAAGGTTGCCAGTGCTTCGGTACAGATGCCGTCACCACCCATAAACTTGGTATTCAGGCCTAATTGTTTCATCTGGCGAAGCATCGGCCCGCCGACCGCATCCATGCCGCCGAAGAACACCACGTCCGGATTCTTTCCTTTGATTTTTGTCAGGATCGCGTTGAAGTCGGTTGCTTTGTCAGTGGTGTATTCCTGTGCAACGATATTGACAGTGCCGCTCTTTTTAGCACCCTTGATGAATTCGTCGGCTACACCCTGGCCATAGGCCGTGCGGTCGTCAATCACAGCAATATTCTTCGCCTTGCTATTTTGGACTGCGTATTTACCCAACGCGCTACCGAGCTGCGAGTCGTTCGCCACCACCCGGAATGCCGTTTTAAAGCCTTGCAAGGTATACTTCGGGTTGGTGGATGCAGGCGAGATTTGCGGAATGCCGGCATCGTGATAGATCTTCGAAGCCGGAATGGTGGTGCCGGAATTCAAATGGCCGATCACGCCGCTGACCTTGGCATCGACCAATTTCTGTGCAGCCGCCGTACCTTGTTTGGGATCTGAAGCGTCGTCCTCTGCCAGCAATTCGAACTTCACTTTCTTGCCACCGATGGTCACGCCTTTTGCGTTCAGTTCGTCGATCGCCATGCGTGCACCGTTTTCATTATCCTTACCCAAATGCGCGATTGCGCCGGATATCGGACCGACATGCCCAATGCGCACGGTTTGTTCCTGCGCCATTGCCTGCGCGGAGAATGCAAAAGCGATTGCACCGGCGAGGGGAATGAGTTTGGTGGTAAATGGCATGAATGGCATGAATTTTTCTCCTGAGGATTGTAAAACTACAAGGACCCTGCAACACTTGATGGCTGATCTAGCGCAGCAGCAAGACGTTACAACACTTAAAACAGTAAACAAAGCAATTTTTTGTGTAAAGAGTTGAAGTTTCAGAGCAATTGTCATGCCTTGAGTCGGGCCTCGGCTGTCTGCGCGCTTGAGTTCCTTTAACTATTCCATCGCTTCATAGAATCACATTCCATGCCGAAAACCCATACGCTCGACAAGGTCGATCGCAAGCTATTGAACCTTCTGCAAAAAGACAACCAGACACCGACGAGTGTACTTGCCGCCAAGGTGCATGTTTCCCAGCCAACCTGCTTGCGCCGCATTCGCGATTTGCGCGCCGCCGGTATCGTGGTCGGCGATGTCGCCCTAGTCGATCCATTTGCACTCGGTTACGGAATGTTGGCTTTTTTGGAAGTGTCGCTGACGAACCAGTCGGATGCGCACATGCTGGAATTCGAGGCGCGTATGAGCAAAGAAGCGGAAGTGATGCAGTGTTATTTCGTGTCGGGTGATTATGATTATTTTTTGGTCGTGCACGTCATCGACATGGATGCGTATTATCAATTCGTACGTCGCGTGATTTCCGGCTCAGGCAACGTTCGGCATTTTCAATCCCGGTTTCCAATGAAGCGGGCAAAATTTTCGACCAAGATCGCCTTTGATGAAAAAGCGGCGGTGGTTGCAGTCCGGTCGGACAAATAACAGCCTAACGACCGATCCGGCAAGCCACCAAAGTCACCGAAGAGATGATGGATTGTAAGTGCGGCCTACGCCGGCATTGGCGTCGTTAGACGCTGGTCTGGCTGGCGAGGCATGCCGGTAAACGCAAAATCGAGCTCGGGAACACGACCCGAAACAATGTCTGCGATAGCACGGCCAGAACCGCATCCCATGGTCCAGCCAAGTGTGCCGTGGCCCGTATTGAGGAAAAGATTCTGTATGTGTGTCTTGCCGATATAGGGTACGTTCGATGGCGTGAGCGGTCGCAGGCCGGTCCAGTACACCGGATTATCATATTCGCAGGCTTCGGGAAATAGCTCGCGGGTGCGGTGCGTAATAGCTTCGCACCGCGTCGTGTTGAGGTCACGGCCGTAACCGTTCAACTCGCAAGTGCCGGCGACGCGCAGTCTGTCACCCAAACGCGATACCACCAGTTTGTGGCCATCGTCGGTCAGGGATACGCTTGGCGCTGCGGCACCGTTGATGATCGGGTAGGTAGCCGAATAGCCCTTGCCGGGATAGATCATCAGATCGATGCCGAGCGGCTTGACCAGCGGTACGGAAAAACTGCCCATTGCAAGAACGAACGCATCGGCGCGGACTACCCGGTGCTGCCCGTGTGCATCGATGATTTCCACGCCAGTGATTTTGGCGGCTGCGCCGGTACCTTCGGTGAGCAGACGGGTAACGGTCGTGTTGTACTGAAAATCGACGCCGGCCTCGGCTGCTTTGTCGGCCAGACCCGTCGTGAATTTAAAAATGTCGCCGGATTCGTCCGTGGCAGTGAAATCGCCACCCACGATCTTGTCGCGGATACGCGCCAGGGCCGGTTCGATCTTGACGACTGCATCGGCATCGATCGAATCACGTTGGCAGCCAAGTTCCCGCATTAGCTTCGCGGCCGGCAGAGAATCGTCGAATTCTTTCTGATCCGTATAAAAATGCAGAATGCCGCGGGTCAGGCAATCGTAATCGACACCGGTTTCGGCGCGCACCGACTGTAGCGTCTGGCGGCTGTATTCGGCAATCGCTACGATCTGCCGAATATTGCTGGCCGTGCGTGCTGGCGTGCACTCGCGCAGAAAATGCATGCCCCAACGCCACTGCAGCCATTCCGGACGGAAGCGATAAAGCAGTGGCGCGTCTTCCTTACCCAGCCATTTCAAGACCTTCATCGGCGCTGCGGGATTAGCCCACGGTTCTGCATGTGAAACGGAGATCTGGCAGCCATTGGCGAAGCTGGTTTCCTGCGCTGCACCGGGTTGGCGTTCCAAAACGGTGACCTCATGGCCAGCTTTGCTCAAGAACCAGGCTGAAGCGGTGCCGATGATGCCAGCGCCAAGAACAATGACTTTCATGAAAATCTCCGTGATAAAAACAAATGCAAAGGTAGCTGGGTAGCTGGGCGTCGGCTGATGTGAATCCATGCGGATGCATGCTGCCAGCAGAATTGTAAGAAATTTTCTTTGGCTTGAGCAATCAATACAATGGGTATTTTTTTTATAATCAATTGAAAATCCATCAGACGCGTTCAAAAAACAAAATTAACCGGCTTAATCTTTGTTTTTTGAAAAACCAGATTTTTCGTATTCATCGGCGATGTTTTCTTTGATTACAGTTTTCAGCACCGTTCCTAATGTTTCTTTTAAAACTGTATTAAATTCCAGGCGCAAGCGAGTCTGTACTTCGCCGATTGCCGCTTGTAAAACATCGTTTAAAACCATGTGCAGATGCTGGTCAAGAAGCGCCTCGAACTGCGCAGAAAGCCGTTGCATTACCTTATCTGCAATTTCCTCTTGAATCGTTGACTGCAATTTTCCATCAACGTCGAAATTGTCTGAGGCGAGGGCGGTAGTGTGCGGTTCCGGCTCGGCGGGCGACGGTGGGATCGTCATCGCCACCTCGGCTTGGTCGGATGTCTTGGCAATGATTTCCGTCAGTATCGGAATGCCGGAATCGGTACGAGGTTGGCTCATGCGTTCTCGGCATCGTAATGGGTAAGTTGATAGCCGCGCTGTTTGTAAAATACGTAGCGCTCGCGTGCCGCAAGCTTGTCTGCGTCGTCGGTGGAGATAATTTCAAACAGTCGTTCGAAGCGTGCAAAATTTGCCGGCGGTTTGCCCGATAGGTTGATCAATATTTGATGATGCGGTAGATCGATGGCGTCGGAATCGGCTAGTACGATGGGTGTGCGAGCCGCCAGTCGATCTTGCGCGGCCACATGGGGCAGGAAATCGAACTCGGAAAATTTCCAGAGTGCGTCGTCGAGTGTGGCGAGTTGATCGCTGCCGCTGGCAAGCAAAACAATACGGCATTCGGCTGCTCTGGCCTTGCGGGTCAACCTACATGCATAAGCGATCCGGTCACTGACGTTGCTATGAAAATCGATGCGGGTCATCAGAATCGCAGACCGGGTAAGGTCGAATCGGTTTGCCGTGCCGGCGCAGGTCTAGTCGCTGCGGCATTCTTTGTACCTTTTGTAGTCGGGTCGCTGGCAGGGTTGTCATTTTCCGAACCAGTTTTCGGCATGACCGCCGGGCCGGCAGAAACCGTGGGCGGATTGCGATAGGCTTTGGGTAATTTGTTCGATTCAGGATATCCGGCCGCTGTCAGCCGCGACTGCCAAGCCGTCGGGTCGAAACCGCTGAGCCTTGCGGAGCCGACCGTCAATTGCGGTAGCTCCACCTGTGTGCCGCCGAAACTGGCGATATCCGCATTGGTAACAACCGTTTTTTCGAGGAACGGTATGCCACGTAGCGCGAGCAGCTTTCGGCCCTCGTCGCAGGCGGCACATTTCAGCCCGGTATAAAGTACGACCGGTACGTTTTTTCTAGCCTCGGCCAGCTCGAATGGCAAGTCGCCGCTGTCGACCACATTACCAAGCATGGTTTTCTTTTCCGTCGCAGGCGGCGGTGCAGCCGGCCGGTCGCCATAATTTACTTTGCCATCGGGGCCGATCCATTTGAATACCTGCGCTTGCGCCACACCTGCATTGCATATTAAAAAAAGCGCCAGCAGTGACCGTAAGTTATTGCGAAAGACAGGATTCATGGAATTTCCCCTAGTATCGATGAAGTGTTGGGCGCATGTCGGTGCCCGTCAACTCAATTCGGCTCATGCAGCCGTCGCCTCACCCGCCATGCCGCTCTGGCGCAACAATGCATCGATTGTCGGCTCGCGGCCACGAAATGCCTTGAAAGACTCGATCGCCGGGCGTGAGCCGCCGGCTTCCAACACCTCGGCGAGAAAACGCTCGCCGGTAGCGGTCAATTGCACAGGGTCTGCCGCCGCCTCTTCAAATGCACCATATGCATCGGCCGACAAAACCTCCGCCCATTTATAGCTGTAGTACCCCGCGGCATAGCCGCCGGAGAAGATATGGCTGAAAGCATTTTGAAAGCGGTTGAACGCTGGCGGTACCAATACGGCTACGTCGCGACGAATGCGATCGATTAGCGCTTGTACGGAATTGTCTGGTTGCGTAGCGAAGTCGTAATGCAATTGCATATCGAACAATGAAAACTCGACTTGGCGCAACGTCTGTAGGCCGGATTGAAAATTCTTTGCTGCGATCATTTTGTCGAACAAGGCACGCGGCAGTGGTTCACCGGTGTTTACATGCGCCGTCATATGCTGTACGACATCCCATTCCCAGCAAAAATTTTCCATGAACTGAGATGGCAGCTCGACGGCGTCCCATTCCACGCCGGAGATGCCCGACACGGCCAGCTCATCGATTTGCGTAAGCATATGGTGCAGGCCATGGCCGAACTCATGAAATAGGGTAATGACGTCGTCGTGCGTGAGCAAAGAGGGTTGCACGAGACCATCGATTGTTGCCGGTGCCGTGAAGTTACACGTCAGGTAAGCGATTGGCGTCTGCAATCGCCCGGCACGTACCCGCCGACCGCGTGCATCATCCATCCACGCGCCGCCACGCTTGCCAGCTCTGGCATACAGGTCGAGATAGAACTGCCCGACCAGGGCACCCTCGCGTTCGATACGGAAAAATTGCACGTCGGAGTGCCAGACTGACGCGGTGTCGGGGCTGATCTCGACAGAAAACAATCCTTCGATCAACTTGAACAGCCCTGCGGTGACTTTCGGCTGTGGAAAGTACTGCTTTACCTCGTGTTCAGAGAATGCATAACGTTGCTCACGCAGCTTTTCGGAGGCAAAACTAACGTCCCACGACTGCAAGGAAGGTAGCCCGAGTTCAGTGGCGGCGAAGGCCTGCAATTCGGCGAGATCTTTTTCAGCGTGTGGGCGGGCGCGGCTAGCCAGGTCGCGTAGAAACTCCATCACTTGCTCGGGTGATTGCGCCATCTTCGGCACCAGCGATACTTCGGCAAAATTGCGATACCCCAGCAACTTTGCCTCTTCGTCGCGCAGCCGCAGGATCGACTCGATATTGGCGGTGTTGTCCCAATCGGTGTTGTCGCCAAGTTCGGAAGCTTTGGTGGTACTAGCGCGGTAAATCGTTTCGCGCAGGGCGCGGTCTTGTGCATATTGCAGAAGCGGAAAATACGATGGAAACTGCAGCGTGAACTTGTATCCGGGCTTACCCTCCTTCTCGGCAGCGACCCGTGCCGCCATTTTTACATCGTCGGGCAGGCCGGCCAAACGAGTTGGATCGTCGATCAACAATTCGTAGGCATTCGTGGCGTCGAGCACGTTTTCGGAGAAGCGCGTCGACAATGCTGCCAGCTGCTCTTGAATTTCTGCAAACCGCTTTTTTTGGGTGTCGGCAAGTTCGGCACCTCCGAGACGAAAGGCGCGCATGGCATGGTCGACGATACGCTGGCGTACGGCTGGCATCGCCGCGAACTGCGGGCTGTTTTTCAATGTTTTGTATTTTTCGTACAGAGCCAGATTTTGCCCCAGCGCAGTCCAGAACTCCGTAATTTTCGGCAAATTATCGTTATAAGCTGCACGCAACGCCGGCGTGTCGATTACCGCATTTAAATGCCCGACCACACCCCAGGCGCGACTCAAGCGCTCGGTCGAATCCTCCAGCGGCTCGATGAAGTTTTCCCAACTGGTGTGTTCCTGCGGCGCTTCCAGACGTAGCAAAGTCGTTCGATTTTCTTTTAGCAGCGTGTCGATTGCATCGTCGATGTACTCTGGCAAGATCGTGTCAAACCGTGGCAAATCGGAAAAATCGAGCAAAGGATTCAAAACATATTCGGTCGTCATCAAGATCACAGCCTTTCGTCGATATGCGCAGCAGCGCTCGCTACAAGTTTGATGCCAGAAATTTCACGCTCGGCTGCTTCGACCGTGTTCATCAACAGCATGGTAATCGTCATCGGCCCGACTCCGCCTGGTACCGGCGTGATCCACCCCGCAATCTTGCTTACCGCATCGAATGCGACATCGCCACACAGCTTGCCGTCGTCGTCGCGGTTCATACCGACATCGATCACGATCGCACCCGGTTTGACCATATGTGCCGTCAGGGTATCGCGCCGTCCTACTGCTGCCACGACGATGTCGGCGCGCAGCGTGTGCGCACCTAAATCCGGTGTATTGCTATGGCAGATCGTGACCGTCGCGTTAGCCTGCAACAGTAACAGTGCCATCGGCTTGCCAACCGTATTACTACGGCCGATCACTACGGCATGCTTGCCTTTCAGGTCGATGCCGGTACTTTCGATTAACGCCATGCAACCATAGGGAGTGCAGGGGCGAAAGCCCGGCGTGCCGGTCAGTAGTTCACCAGCGCTCATGACCGAGTAACCATCGACATCCTTACGGGTGGAGATTGCGGCGATTACGGCGTGCGGATCGATATGTTTAGGTAAAGGCATTTGTACCAGGATGCCGTGAATTGCCGGATCGTTGTTAAGAATATCGATACGCGAAAGCAGCGCGGCTTGTGTCAGCTTAGTCGGGTATTTTTCCAGTACCGAGTTGATGCCGGCTTCCGCGCAGGCGCGTACCTTGTTACGCACATAGACTTCACTCGCCGGGTCTTCACCAACGAGTATCACAGCAAGGCCGGGTTTGCACCCAAGCGAGTCGAGACGGGCAGCACGGGCAGCGATGGCAAGGCGCAGGCTTTGTGAAATCTGGGTACCACTGATTAAATTTGCTGGCATGGTCGGTGATCGGAACGGGTGAATAAATCTGTGCAAGCAAAGTCGGTTGGAAACTTGCAAATGAGCGCGCGTTTTGCACGCCGGTCTGAATTATAAGGCGGCGGGTTGGTTGCAGTAAGACTGCTGTAATAGCCATCGAAGACTTGTCGAACCCACCTATGACAATACGCTGCTTTGCAGCATATTGTCGCATTATGAAATGAGGTACCGCGATTTGAAAATATGGATTCGTACTGTTAAAATTTCAACCGAAACAGTTTTACGAAGCGATCCGACTACCGTGATCCGTTGCAAAATACCGGACGCGCCACGCACAATGCACCGCATCACCAGGCACCGCATCAACAGGATGCATTCAGCAAGTCATTCGAGTGCCCTTAGTGCACCTAACCCAGGAGACACAGCATGTCAGCCCAGCTCGACGAAGTAATGGCGCAAGCCGCCAATGATCCCGATGTGATCGAAACGCAGGAGTGGCTCGACGCGCTTGAAGGTGTGATTGAAAACGAGGGCCCGGAGCGGGCACATTACTTGATGGAGCGCATGGTCGACTTGGCACGACGTCGCGGTGCGCACATACCGTTTTCCAGCAATACTGCCTACGTCAACACCATACCGGCGCATCTCGGTGCTCACTGCCCGGGTAATCTGGAAATCGAAGAACGGTTGCGCTCATGGATGCGCTGGAATGCCATGGCGATGGTGGTCAAGACCAATCGTGCGGAGGGCGATCTGGGTGGTCATATCTCCAGCTTTGCTTCGCTTGCCAACATGCTTGGTATCGGTTTCAACCATTTCTGGCATGCGCCCACCGAAGACCATGGCGGCGATTTGCTGTATCTCCAGGGTCACTCGTCCCCTGGCATCTATGCCCGCTCGTATCTAGAGGGCCGTCTGACGGAAGAACAGATGCTGAACTTCCGCCGCGAAGTGGACGGCAAAGGCCTGTCGTCGTATCCGCATCCGAAACTGATGCCGGATTACTGGCAATTCCCGACGGTGTCGATGGGTCTAGGCCCCTTGATGGCGATCTACCAGGCACGGTTCTTGAAATACCTGCACGCACGCAGCATTGCCAAAACAGACAACCGCAAGGTCTGGGTATTTTGCGGCGATGGCGAAATGGACGAGCCGGAATCGATGGGCGCGATCGGCATGGCCGGACGCGAGATGCTCAACAACCTCGTCATGATCGTGAACTGCAACCTACAGCGACTCGATGGCCCGGTACGTGGCAACGGCAAGATCATCCAGGAGCTGGAAGCCGATTTCCGTGGTGCCGGCTGGAACGTGGTCAAGGTTATCTGGGGCCCGGGATGGGACGAGTTGCTGGCAAAGGACAAGGACGGCATCCTGCATCGCGTGATGATGGAAACCGTGGATGGCGAGTACCAGAACTACAAAGCCAAGGATGGCGCTTACGTTCGCAAGCACTTCTTCGGCAAGCACCCGAAATTACTGGAGATGGTTGCCAACATGACCGATGGCGACATCTGGCGTCTGACCCGCGGCGGCCACGACCCACACAAGATCTATGCGGCATTCAAGGTTGCCCAGGAAAGCACCGGGCAACCGACCGTATTGCTGGTGAAAACCGTCAAGGGCTTTGGCATGGGCAAGTCCGGTGAGGCGCGTAACACTGCGCACCAGACTAAAAAGCTCGACGACGAAGCGATCAGGGAGATGCGCGACCGCTTCGGCATTCCGATTCCAGACGATCAACTGCCGGAAGTGCCGTTTTTCAAGCCTTCCGCGGATTGCGCTGAAATGAAATACCTGCACGAGCGTCGTGCCGCATTGGGTGGTTATTTGCCGCAGCGCCGTCAGCAAGCCGATGAGACGTTGCCGGTGCCGCCGCTTTCCACGTTCAAAGCGGTGCTCGACCCGACCGCGGAAGGGCGTGAAATTTCTACCACCCAGGCTTACGTGCGCATGTTGTCGATCCTGCTGCGCGACGCGACTCTCGGCCCACGCGTCGTGCCAATTTTGGTGGATGAAGCACGCACGTTCGGCATGGAAGGGCTGTTCCGCCAGATCGGCATCTTCAACCAGCAGGGGCAGCTCTACGAGCCGGTCGACAAAGATCAGGTCAGTTATTACCGCGAAGACAAGGCCGGCCAGATTCTGCAGGAAGGCATCAATGAAGCAGGTGCCATGAGTTCCTGGATCGCTGCCGCAACGTCCTACTCGACCAATAACCGGGTAATGATTCCGTTCTATACCTTCTACTCCATGTTCGGCTTGCAGCGTATCGGCGACCTGGCGTGGGCTGCAGGCGACATGCGCTCGCGTGGTTTTCTGCTGGGCGGCACGGCCGGTCGCACGACGCTCAACGGCGAAGGGTTGCAGCACGAGGACGGCCATAGCCATGTACTGGCTTCGACCATTCCCAACTGCATACCTTACGACCCGACCTTCGGCCACGAAGTCGCCGTCATCATGCACGACGGCCTGAAGCGCATGATCGAGCAGCAGGAAGACGTGTTCTATTACATCACCCTGATGAACGAGAACTACAGCCATCCGGGTCTACAGGAAGGGCAGGAAGAAAACATCCTGAAAGGGTTGTATCTGCTCCAGCCGAGCACGAGCCAAGCGAAGCTGCGGGCCCAGCTGATGGGGTCAGGTACGATCCTGCGTGAAGTGATCGCCGCGGCCGCCTTGTTGGAGAGCGAGTGGAGCGTGGCTGCCGACGTATGGTCTGCGCCCTCGTTCACGCTGCTTGCGCGCGATGGCCAGGATATCGAGCGCTGGAACATGCTGCATCCGACCGATACGCCACGTGCGGCGCACATCACGCAGTCGCTGCAGGATACGACCGGGCCGATCGTAGTCTCGACCGATTACATGCGCACGTTCGCCGAGCAGGTACGTGCTTTCGTGCCACGCGATCGAACCTATAAAGTACTAGGTACCGACGGCTTCGGTCGTTCCGACAGTCGCGAGAAGCTACGCGAATTTTTCGAGGTCAATCGTTATTTCGTCGTCATCGCGACACTGAAAGCACTTGCCGAGGAAGGTTCGATCGAAGCTTCTCTGGTATCGGACGCGATTGCGAAGTACAAAATCAATCCTGAAAAAATCAATCCGGTCACGCTGTGATGCGGTCACCTTGCAAAAAACGGAGCGAACAATGAGTATGGTTGAAGTCAAGGTACCGGATATCGGCGATTTCAAGGAAGTCGAGATCATCGAATTATTGGTAAAAGTCGGCGATACGATCAAAGTCGATCAGTCGCTCATTACTGTGGAATCCGACAAAGCCAGCATGGAGATTCCTTCCACCCAGGCCGGCGTGATCAAGGAGTTGAAGGTCAAGGTCGGCGACAAGGTTGCTGAAGGTTCGTTGCTGTTGATGGTGGAAGGCGAGACTGCCGGTACCGGTACCGGTGCCGCTGCCGCTGCCGACACCGCGGTACCGGATGCAGCACCGACCGCGGCAGCGACGGTCGCTACCGCGCCTGAAGCGGTTACGCCTCAGACCGCAACGGCCACCGCTGCGGGTACACCTGCACTGACTCTGGTCGAATCGCGGCCTGCGGCAGGGGCTGCAGGGGCTGCAGGCGCTGCAGGCGCGGCGGTAGCGGCACCGGGCGGTTATGGCGGTGGTGGTGGAGGCAGGCCACTGGCGCCGGGGTCCACAGGTGCCTCGGCCGTCGGCAGCAACGTCGTGCCTCACGCATCGCCGTCGATTCGCAAATTTTCTCGCGAACTCGGCATCGATCTGGTCCGCGTGGTCGGTACCGGACCGAAGGGACGGATCACCCACGAGGATGTACAGAATTACGTCAAGCAGATCGTGTCTGGCGGCGAGGCAGCACCGGCTCCCGGAAAGGTTGCTGCGAAAGGCGGCAGCGGTGCAGGTCTGGATCTGCTGCCTTGGCCGTCGCTGGATTTTTCCAAGTTCGGTACGACCGAGTTGCAACCGCTCTCGCGCATCAAGAAGATCAGCGGGCCCAACCTGCATCGCAACTGGGTCATGATTCCGCACGTGACGCAGTTCGACGAAGCCGACGTCACCGATCTCGAAGAATTCCGCAAGTCTTCCAATACGGCCATGGCAAAATCGGGCGTCAAGCTGACCATGCTGGCATTCGTCATCAAGGGTTGCGTCGCCGCCTTGAAAAAATTCCCGGCTTTCAATGCTTCCCTGGATGCCAATGGCGAAAACCTGATCCTCAAGCAGTTCTACAACATCGGCTTTGCCGCCGACACGCCGAATGGCCTGGTCGTTCCGGTCATCAAGAATGCCGATCAAAAGGGTATTGCACAGATCGCCCAGGAGATGGCCGACATGTCGGCGCAGGCACGTGAAGGCAAGCTGAAACCTGCCGACATGCAGGGTGCGAGCTTTACGATTTCCTCGCTCGGCGGTATCGGCGGTACGGCGTTCACACCGATCATCAACGCACCGGAAGTGGCGATCCTCGGGTTGTCCAAGGCTGCCATGAAACCGGTGTGGGATGGTCAGGCGTTCCAGCCACGCCTGATGATGCCGATGTCGCTGTCTTATGACCATCGCGTGGTCGATGGCGCGATGGGAGCGCGATTCAGCGTCTATCTGGGCGAAGTGTTGAGTGACATGCGCAAGATCCTGCTATGAATGGAGTGCAACGAATGAGCATCATCGAAGTAAAGGTTCCCGACATCGGCGATTTCAAAGAAGTGGAGATCATCGAGTTATTGGTCAAAGCAGGCGATACGATCAAGGTCGATCAATCGCTGATCACCGTGGAATCGGATAAGGCCAGCATGGAAATCCCTGCCAGCCATGCTGGTGTGGTCAAAGAAGTAAAAGTAAAAGTGGGTGACAAGGTTGCTGAAGGTTCGCTGCTGTTGTTGCTGGAATCCGCCGATGCCGCGGCTACGGAAACTGCGCCGGCAGCGTCCGGACCAGCGGTACCAGAAGCCGTAGCGACGCCACCTGCCTCAGCGATTTCGACCACTTCGTCCGCGCCGGCATCAGCGTCTACATCCGGCGTATCTGCTGCAGCGCCGGTCGCTGCCAGCTTCGCCGGGCGCATCGATATCGAGTGTGACACGCTGGTCATCGGTGCCGGCCCGGGCGGTTACACCGCGGCGTTTCGTGCCGCCGATCTTGGGCAGAAAGTCGTATTGATCGAGCGTTACCCAAATCTGGGTGGGGTTTGCCTGAACGTCGGTTGCATCCCGTCCAAGGCATTGCTGCATGCTGCCAAAGTGATTACCGAAGCCGAAGAAATGTCGCATTTCGGTGTGAAGATGTCCGAGCCGGAAATCGATCTGGATTCATTGCGCGGTTGGAAAAACGGTGTCGTCAAAAAGCTTACCGGCGGTTTAGGTAGTCTTGCCAAAGCGCGTAAAGTGCAGGTCGTGGTGGGCCGTGCCGAGTTTTCTTCGCCGAATACGGTGAGTGTCGAGACACCGGATGGCAGCAAGGTGGTCGGCTTCAAGCACGCCGTGATCGCAGCCGGTTCGTCGGTGGCACGTATTCCCGGCTTCCCCTACGACGACCCGCGGGTGATCGATTCTACCGGTGCATTGGAGTTGCGACAAATTCCGAAATCAATGCTGGTCATCGGCGGCGGCATCATCGGCCTGGAAATGGCTTGTGTCTACGATGCCCTGGGTACCGATATCACGGTCGTGGAATTTGCCGACGGGTTGATTCCCGCAGCCGACAGGGACATCATCAAGCCGCTTCAGAAACGTATCGAAATGCGCTATGCCGCGATCCACCTCAAAACCAAAGTCACCAAGCTCGAAGCACGCAAAGACGGCTTAATGGCGACTTTCGAAAGTGCCACGTCGGGCGGCTCTGCACCGGCACCGCAGCTGTTCGACATGGTGATGGTGGCGGTCGGTCGTCGGCCGAACGGCAAGGAATTGGCTGCCGAAAAAGCCGGCGTGATCGTCAACGAGCGCGGCTTTATCACCGTCGACAAACAGCAGCGTACCAACGTACCGCATATCTTCGCCATCGGCGATATCTGCAGCGATCCGATGCTGGCACATAAGGCGACCAACGAGGCCAAGGTGGCAGCTGAAGTCATTGCCGGCCACAAGGTCGAATTCAACCCTATGACGATTCCTTCGGTTGCTTATACCGATCCTGAAGTGGCGTGGATGGGACTGACCGAAACGGAAGCCAAGGCCAAAGGGATACCCTATGCAAAGGCGAATTTTCCGTGGGCTGCAAGTGGAAGGGCGCTGGCGATGGGCCGCGACGATGGCGTAACGAAACTGTTATGGGATCCCACGACCAAACGCATCATCGGTGCCGGCATCGTCGGCGTGAATGCCGGTGAACTGCTTGCTGAAACGGTGCTCGCGATGGAAATGGGTGCCGATCTTGAAGACCTTGCTTTGACGGTTCACGCCCATCCGACACTGTCGGAGACGCCGATGTTCGCCGCCGAGATGGGCCTGGGTGTGATTACCGATCTCTACCTGCCCAAGAAATAGCGCATAGCAAGCGGGTTAATGACCCAGCGTGACCAGTACACCCGATAGCATGCCGATCATTTGATCGATCTCTGCCCGGGTGACGGTCAACGCCGGCATGAACCGCAGCAAGTCTGGCCGCGGGGAATTGAGCAGCAATCCGACCGGAGCCAGATCGCGGGCGGTCTCGACAATCTTCGGGCCGATGTCGTGGCCGAGCTTTAAAGCACGCAACAATCCCTCGCCGCGCTCGCCGGCCAAGCCGTGACGCTCGCTCAATGTCAGCAATTGCGCACGCAGATATTCGCCCTTCGCCACGACTTCGTCCAAAAACCCGGGTGTTATTAACGCTTCGATCACTGCCACGCCGACCGCTGTCATTAACGGGTTGCCGTTATAGGTTCCACCCTGGTCGCCAGGCTCGAAACAGGCAATCTCTTCGCGGCACAGCAGGGCTGCCAATGGCACGCCGCCACCAATGCCTTTACCGAGCGTCATGATATCGGGTTCGACCCCCGACAGTTGATGGGCAAACAGCGTGCCGCAGCGGCCCATACCGCTCTGCACTTCGTCGACCATCATCAAGATGCCGTGTTTTTTGGTCAGTGTCCGCAGCGCCTGCATGAATTCCCGCGTCGCCGGTATGACGCCGCCTTCGCCCTGCACAGGTTCCAACATGACGCCGATGGTGGTGTCGTTGATCAGACGTTCGACACTGTCGATGTCGTTCAAGTGCGCTTTTGGAAAGCCGTTGACCTGTGGCGCGTACATGGTGTCCCATCCCGGCTTGCCAGACGCCGACATGGTAGCCAGCGTGCGGCCATGAAAGCTATGGTCGAAGGTAATGATTTCGAAACGATTGCCACCCTCAGCATTCGGATGCATTCGGCCGTACTTGCGTGCCAGCTTGATCGCCCCTTCGTTGGCTTCGGCACCGCTGTTGGCAAAGAACACCCGGTCGAAACAGGAATTTGCCGTCAGCAACGAAGCCAGCCGCAACGATGGCGCATTGTAAAAGGCAGGGGAGGGGTTGACTATTTTTTTCGATTGGGCGAATAGGGCATCGGTAATACACTGCGGTGAATGCCCGAGGCAATTGACTGCCCAACCCTGCAGGTAATCTAGGTAGCGTTTGCCGGTATGGTCGGTCAGGAACATGCCGGTGCCCTCGGTAAATACGATCGGCGGCCGCTTGGTAATGACCATCAAGGCATCGACTTCGAATTGGTTAAACTCCATGACATAACTCCTGGTCAGGTTGCAGAAAGGCAGAATGGAAAGCGGCTATTCGCAGTAGTCGCTAATGCTTATATCTAATTCGTTATCTATATTACCCACCTCAGGTGCCGGGCGCGTCGCGTTGCGATGTGAACGCATCGGCAAAAAATTCCGATGTCGGAAGACCGCGTTGACGAATGAAGTCACGCTGCGCCGCCTCGACCATCGCTGGTGCGCCACAGGCATACACTTGATGAGCTGAAAGATCGGAAAAATCATTCATTACCGCCTGATGAACCAAGCCAGTGCGTCCTTGCCAGTCGTCTTCAGGTAAAGCATCCGATATTACCGGTACGAATTGAAAATTTGCCAGGGTATGTTGCCATTGTTCGCACAGCCCATGCATATACAGGTCACGCGGGCGTCGGCCACCCCAGTACAGCGTCATCGGCCGCTGGCTTTTCGCATGCACCGCCTGCTCAATGATCGCCTTGACCGGCGCGAATCCGGTGCCGGAAGCGATCAGCACGATCGGTCGCTCGTTGTCTTGACGCAGAAAGAATGTGCCGAGCGGCCCCTCGAAGCGTAGGATGTCGCGTTCTTTCATGCCCGAGAAAACATGATCCGTAAAAATCCCACCAGGCATATGCCGGATATGCAGGCTCACCATTTCATCGACGTGTGGCGCATGCGCCAGGCTGTAACTACGCCGCCTGCCATCCTTGAGGATGAATTCGATGTATTGGCCAGCCCGATACTGCAGCTTTTCCGTCGCCGGTAGCTGCAACCACAGGATCATGACATCGTCAGCCAGGCGCTCCATGCGCGCCACTCGCGAAGGCATTTTACGTACTGGAAAATCATCCAAGCCCAGTACTTCGCGCACTTCGATCACCAGATCCGATTGCGGCCGTGCGCAGCAAAACAGCGCCTTGCCGGCCTCTTCCTCGCCGGCCGGCAATGCCTTGACCTGATGCGCACCGTGCACCACCGTGCCGGATACCAGCTTACCTTTGCAGCTACCGCATGCACCGTTCTTGCAGCCATACGGTAGCCCCACGCCGACACGTAAGCCAGCGGCCAGTACCGTGTCGTCGGCGTCACATTCGAATACCCGGCCGCTCGGCTGGACGGTTATCTTAAACGTCATACAATCCTGAAATGAATGCAATTCTGTCGAACGAATATGCGAAGCCTCGCTTGCGCAGGCCTCGCCTCCTGATACTTGGCTGCGGCGATGTCGGTATGCGGCTACTGCCGTTGGTGCGCCAGCGCTTCCGCGTATATGCCGTCACCAGCCAACCTGCACGGTGCGCCGTACTGCGCGCTGCCGGCGCTATTCCAATCGTCGCCAACCTCGACCAAAGTGCTACGCTGGACCGACTGGCGCGTCTGGCATCCATCATCGTGCATTTAGTACCACCGCAATCTGAAGGTTTGCAAGATTTGAGAACCCGTCGGCTGGCAACTATTCTACCGGATGGTGCTCGCCTGGTTTATGTCAGTACCAGTGGCGTGTACGGAGATTGCGAAGGTGCCAGAATTGACGAGACCCGGCCAGTTGCCCCGCGCAATGCGCGCGCCCGGCGGCGGGTCGATGCCGAGCAGGTGCTCAGATCTTGGGGGCGTCGTACCGACAGCCGGATGTCGATTTTGCGGGTACCGGGAATCTACGCTGCCGACCGTTTGCCATTGACACGTTTGCAAAATGGTTCGCCGGCACTCGCGGCCGACGAAGATGTGTACACCAACCACATTCATGCAGACGACCTCGCCCACATCATCGCGCTGACGATTTTCCGAGGGCGGTCGGGCAGGGTCTACCATGCCGTCGATGAATCGGACATGAAAATGGCAGAATATTTCGATGCGGTGGCCGATGCCTGCGGCATGCCGCGACCGCCACGATTGCCGCGTGTTGAACTCGTCGATGTCGTCTCGCCGATGCTGTTGTCGTTCATGTCCGAATCGCGGCGCTTGGCCGACATCCGCCTCAAGAACGAACTCGGTGTACGACTGCGTTACCCTACGGTCCGTGCGATGCTGGCCGATATGCCTGTCAGGCGTGCAGATCTCACCCTTGAAAGCAATCAATGACGTACGAAGAATTTTTGGACGAGGTCGCGACCTTGCTGACCGAACTTTATGATCTGGAAGATGAAGCAGCGATCAAGCTCGTTATGGACGCGCAGGCAGAGGAATTTTTCAGCCTGCATGACGACACCCCGGCACTGTGCACGCAAGAACGGGCGAAAGCCGACGCTATGACGCTGTTCGAGCAAAAACAAAACAAGCAGCGCACGCAAGAGAAACAGCAGCAGCGACAGCATCAACGCACGCTGGTCAAGAAAGCTGCGAAGAAAGGCTGATAAAAAAAGGCTAAATAAAAAAAGCTGATAAAGCGCTGGGCTGACAACCGTTGCCGTTATTGCTTGTTGCGATTAACTGCTAGTAACTGATAATCGCTTACCCTGATTAATTGTGTGTTTTGGTGAACGATCAGTTCAACGCGGCCGTGACCTTGAAAATTTCCTCGATAGTGGTAACGCCGTCGATGATTTTCAATGCACCGGCGACCCGCAAAGGCTTCATGCCGTCTGCCAAGCTTTGCCGACGCAATGCGTGAATGTCGCAATCGGTGCGGATCAGTTTTGAAAACGGTTGCGACACCGTCAGTAATTCATACAAACCGGTACGACCACGAAACCCTGTCTGCCGGCATTCTGCACAGCCGACCGGCTGATAGACGACTGCCGGCTTGGCGATTTCCCAGTCGCTTACCAGATTGATCCAAAGTTCATCGCTGATCTCGCCGCCCGTTGCCTTGCAATCCCGGCATAGCGTACGTACCAGACGTTGCGCCATGATGCCTACCAGCGTCGACTCCAGCAGATAGTACGGCACACCCAGTTCCAGCAGCCGCATGACTGCCGACGGCGCATCGTTGGTATGCAGTGTCGACAACACGAGGTGGCCGGTCAGTGCTGCCTGCACCGCCATCTCCGCCGTCTCCAGATCGCGTATCTCGCCCACCATGATGATATCGGGGTCTTGCCGCATCAAAGCGCGTACGCCGTCGGCAAAGCTCAGATCGATACCATGCGCCACCTGCATTTGATTGAACGATGCTTCCACCATTTCGATCGGGTCTTCTACCGTGCAGACATTGACTTCGGAAGTCGCCAATGCTTTCAACGTAGTGTAGAGCGTCGTGGTCTTGCCAGACCCGGTCGGCCCGGTGACGAGGATGATGCCATGCGGGCGGCTGGTCAGTGCATCCCAGCGCAGGGCGTCGAGTGGCGGGAATCCGAGTTCGGGCAACGTTTTGACGACCACCTCCGGGTCGAAGATGCGCATGACCAGTTTTTCACCGAAGGCTGTCGGCAGGGTAGAAAGGCGCAACTCTACTTCCTGCCCACCGGCGGTACGGGTCTTGATGCGACCGTCGAGTGGGCGGCGCTTTTCGATCACGTCCATGCGGCCCAACAGCTTGATGCGCGCAGTCATGGCGATCATTACCACCGCCGGCACCTGATATACCTGATGTAACAGGCCGTCGATTCGAAACCGTATGGCACCGACATCGCGCTTCGGCTCCAAATGGATGTCGGAAGCACGCTGTTCGAACGCATATTGCCAGAGCCAGTCCACGATATTGATGATGTGCTGGTCGTTGGCATCGACTTGCTTGTTATTCTTGCCGAGCTCGACCAGCTGCTCGAAGTTGTTACGCAGTGCAATATCCTGGCCGGTCGATCGGTTGGCACCTTTGATCGACTTCGCCAACGCAAAAAACTGCACCGTGTATTGCGCGATATCGACCGGATTTGCAATGACCAAACGCACGTTTCGGCGGGAGATCTTGGCAATCTCCACGATCCAGTCGGTGGCATAGGGGTCGGCAGTGGCAATGACCAATTCGGTCGGCGTAATGTCGACCGGCAGAATGGAGAACCGCAAGGCGTAGGTCGACGACATGATGTCGGCGACGCGCGCGAAATCGATTTTCAGCGGATCGATGCGACAAAACGGCAGCTCCACTTTTTTTGCCAACCATTCCGACAGCCACTCGATCGTCAATTGCCGCGGCGGGGTCTCAGTCGTCTGTAACCGACATTGTGCAACTGCCTGAAGCGGATGCATTCCCGGCTTGGCGTGCTTGCGGATTTCGAGCGCGCGGTTGTATTGCAGTTTTATATCTTCCGGTGCCAGCAACTCGTCTTTCATCAGCCACGTAAAAATATGCTGGAGGTCGAGCGACTTGGGCGTTGCGCGGGCAACTGGTTTGGCGGTTGAAGGCATCGTTAGCAGATGGCGCGAAAAATTCTGGTGGAAGTTCAGCCTAACAGCTACGCAAGCGCATCACAAATATCGAACGCATAAGATTGTGGTTATTGGGAAACATTACCAAATTCGGTACATTTTTTGGTGTAATTTAGCATCGACATTAATGCAAAAACGGCGGATTGCCTGCGCTAATGCTGTCGTTTAGTAAAGATTCACACTGCTCGGGTAGCTTGCTCAAGACCATTCACCCATTCCTTAGTAGGTAGCCTTGTCGACTGTTTGACCATGGTTGCCCGTGTATGCAGCACTTTAAAGTCGAGCGCAGGTCGCTTCACAAACGCTAGTGCAACCACGTTGCCGTCGTGGACTTCGGGTAGGTAGATAATTTCGGCAAAGGCATGTCGCATGGCCTTCATATTTTTAGCGTAGCTTGGATGGTCGCCAAACAGGTTTACCATCATGATGCCGTTTTCGGTAAGGCAGGCAGCGCACGCGGCATAGAATTCCGCCGTGTCGAGTACCGGTCCTTTTGCAGTAGCGTCGTACAAATCGACTTGCAGAATATCGACACTGCCGTGGTTTTCCGGTGCCATGACAAACTCCATGGCATCCATCTCCAATACCTGCAGGCGATCGTCGTTCGCCGGCAGATAAAACATCGCTTCACATATTTGCACGACGGCAGGGTTGAGCTCGACTGCGGTGACGCGCGTCGTAGGAAACTGCCGATAACAAAACTTTGTCAAGGCAGCGGTGCCGAGCCCTAGTTGCACAATATGCTTCGGCGCTTCGACAAACAGCATCCACGCCATCATCTGCTGAGCATATTCCAGCTCTAGCCAATCGGGCTTGCGCAGCCGCATCGCGCCTTGCACCCACTCGGTGCCGAAATGCAGGAAGCGCACGCCGCCCATCTCCGAAAGCGTGATAGGCGCAAACTTTGCCCGGCGTGGCGGTTTAGGCGCAGGCGGTTCCATTTCACGGGAGCCGGGCCCGTGTTTTCGGTTCGCCTGCGCTTCGATCGACTTGCGCTTGATTAGCATGCGGCAGTGACCGTGTGGTTGCGCTGTAGTGGTTGTTGTGGTTGTCGCGTGTAGAACTCAGCGGCTCGCCATTCCCAAAAGCATTTCATTTAAACGCCGCACGAAACCACTTGGATCGGTTAACGCACCCCCTTCAGCCAACAGCGCCTGGTCGAACAAAATATGCGACCAGTCTGCGAATTTGCCATCCTCGTACTTCAGGCGTTGCACCAGCGGGTGGTCTGGATTGATTTCCAGGATCGGCTTGGACTCCGGAGCGTTCTGCCCTGCAGCCTTCAGCATGCGCATCAGATTGCCGGACAACTCGTTCTCGTCGGCTACCAGACATGCCGGAGAGTCCGTCAACCGGAAGGTGATGCGCACATCCTTCGCCTTATCGGACAATGCCGCCTTCATTTTTTCGACCAGTTCCTGATACTGCACTTCCGTTTCTTCATGTTGCTTTTTTTCGGCTTCGTCTTCCAGCTTGCCGAGGTCCAGGCCGCCTTTTGCCACCGAAGCCAGCTCCTTGCCTTCGAAATCCTGGATAAACGACAGCATCCATTCGTCCACACGGTCGGTCAGCAACAGCACTTCCACGCCTTTCTTTCGGAAAATTTCCAGGTGTGGGCTATTCTTCGCCGCTGCGTAGGTCTCGCCAGTCGCATAGTAAATCTTGTCCTGGCCTTCTTTCATGCGTGCGACGTAATCGGAAAACGAGACGGTCTGCGCATCGCCATCGTTGTGCGTGGAGGCAAAGCGCAGCAGTTTTGCAAGTCGTTCCTTGTTGCCGGTGTCTTCGCCGATGCCTTCCTTAAACACTTGCCCGAATTCGGTCCAGAAGGTTGCGTATTTATCCTTCTGTTCTTGTTCCTCCGCATTGGCCAGATCTTCCAGCATCGACAACACGCGTTTCGTGGAACCTTCGCGAATGACTTTTACATCGCGCGACTCCTGCAGCAATTCACGGGAAACGTTAAGCGGCAAATCGTTGGAATCGATCACGCCTTTCACAAAGCGTAAATACACCGGCATCAGCTGTTCTGCATCGTCCATGATGAACACTCGCTTGACATACAGCTTAATCCCACCGCGTTTATTCCTGTCCCATAAATCGAACGGTGCGCGGGTGGGAATGTAAAGCAACTGGGTATATTCGCTACGACCTTCGACCCGATTGTGTGTCCAGGTCAGGGGGACTTCATAGTCGTGCGAAACATGCTTGTAAAACTCGGTGTACTGCTCCGGCGTTACGTCGGATTTGTTGCGGGCCCACAGGGCGCTGGCCTGGTTGATGGTTTCGAGTTCGTCGCGTGCGACCGTTTCCTTTTTTTCCTCGTCCCACTCTTCCTTTTGCATCAGGATCGGAAGCGAGATATGGTCGGAATACTTACGGATGATCGACTTGAGCTTCCATGACGACAGGAACTCATCCTCGCCTTCACGCAGATGCAGGATGATGCGGGTACCACGCTGTGGCAGGTCGATTGCTTCGACCGTGAAATCGCCCGCGCCCTCGGACTCCCAGCGCACGCCTTCCTCAGCGGGTGTGCCGGCACGACGAGTTTCGACGGTAATACGGTCGGCGACGATAAAGGCCGAATAAAAACCGACGCCAAACTGGCCGATCAGCGCCGCATCTTTTTGCTGGTCGCCGGAGAGTTTGGAAAAGAATTCGCGGGTGCCCGATTTTGCGATCGTGCCGAGGTGCTCGATGGCGTCGCTGCGGCTCATGCCGATGCCGTTATCCGAAATCGTGATGGTGCGTGCTTCCTTGTCGAAGCCGACCTTGATTTGCAGATCCGGATCGTTTTCAAACAACGCGGCATTGTTGATCGCTTCGAAACGCAGTTTGTCTGCAGCGTCCGATGCGTTGGAAATCAATTCCCGCAAGAAAATTTCCTTGTTCGAGTACAAGGAATGGATCATAAGCTGCAACAATTGTTTGACTTCCGCCTGGAATCCCAGCGTCTGTTTTTCGGATACGAGCATTTTTTTACCTCTAAAATGGGTGAATGTCTGGGTGAATCGAACGCGCGGAACCGCGTCGTGGTAGATGGTATTGGGTCGGGCTAGGCAATTTCAAGTCCCGTCCCGCATTTGGCGTACTTGGCAGACATTCGCCAAAGCAGGGCGGATTTGCGATAATCGCCGGCTCTTTACTTTATTTCCTCCCGGTTTTAGTCCTACTCACCACTTTTTACTAAATGGAGCACGCATGTCGATCCAGGAAAAACTCGCTTCAATGAATATCACACTGCCGGTCGCTGGTGCACCGGCGGCAGCCTATGTAATGCATGCGCGAACCGGTAATACCGTATTTCTATCCGGACACATTGCGAAGAAGGACGGCCGCTCGTGGGTCGGTCAATTTGGCAAGAATATTTCTACCGAAGAAGGGCAAGTCGCTGCGCGCGGTGTAGCGATCGATCTCTTGGCGACTTTGCAGGCGGCCTGTGACGGCAATCTTGAACGCGTACGTCGAATCGTCAAGGTGATGAGTCTGGTCAATTCCACCCCCGACTACACCGAACATCATTTGGTGACCAATGGCGCTTCCGAACTGTTCGTCGAAATTTTCGGCGAGCGTGGCAAGCATGCCCGTTCGGCATTCGGCGTTGCGCAGATTCCCACCGGGGCATGCGTGGAAATTGAGCTGATTGCTGAAATCGAGTAGTCCGCTTACCGATCAATCAATCCGCAGCGATCAATCCCTGCGCCTTGATCTTCGACTCCAATAGCTTACCTTTGCGAGCACGTTTGCCAATATGAGGCGCTAGCCCAGCTGCAGACAGGGTACTCTGCTGGGCTTTGGCACCACGGCCAATGCCGTAGACCACGACACCGCGTTGGCTGATCGGCTGCGCTGCCAGCAGTTTTTCTTTTGGCTCCAGGTCTATCAACATCACACCACGGCCGCCTGCGGACAGTGTTTTCAATTCATCCATACCAAACACCAGCAGGCGGCCTTTTTCTGACAGGCAGGCGATTGCGCTGGCTTTTACCGAAATTTCTCGCGGAGGCAAGGGCGTATCTTCTTGCTCCAACGTCATGAAAGCTTTGCCGGCTTTGACCCGGCTTATCATGTCGCCTGCGCGGACCGCGAATCCGTAGCCGGCGGACGAAGCCATGAACAGCTTCTTATCGGGCTCACCGGCGAAATAATGCAGGATCGTGCTGCCAGGTGCCAGATCGACGAGTGTCGTCACCGGTACGCCGTCGCCTCGCGCACCCGGCAATAGCGCCACGTTGACCGTATAGACCCGGCCGTTCGAGCCGAATGCCAACAAGCTGTCGATTGTTCGGCATTCGAATGCCCGATACAGGCCGTCGCCGGGTTTGAAGGTAAATTGGCCGACATCGTGGCCGTGCCCGGTGCGTGCCCGTACCCACCCTTTTTGCGAAATCACCACCGTGACCGGTTCATCGACAAGCTTTTGCTCGACCGTCGCCCGATCCGCCATTTCAATCAGCGTACGGCGCTTGTCACCAAACTGCTTTTCATCGGCTTCGATCTCACGCACGATCAAGCGTTTCATGGAAGCCGGGTTGTCCAGCAGATCCTGCAAGGTCACACGTTCTTTGCGCAGTTCGGTCAACTCCTGCGTGATCTTGATCGCTTCCAGACGTGCCAGCTGGCGTAACCGGATTTCCAGGATGTCTTCGGCCTGCCGTTCCGACAGGTTGAACGCATGCATCAGCGCCGGCTTCGGCTCATCGGCTTCCCGGATGATCTTGATGACCTTGTCGATATTAAGCAGTACCGCTTCACGTCCTTCCAGGATATGAATCCGGTCATCGACTTTCTGTAATTTAAAGTGGCTGCGCCTGGTGACGGTGGCAAACCTAAAATCGATCCATTCCCGCAAGATCGTCAGAAGCCCCTTTTGACGAGGTCTTCCGTCACCGCCGATCATCACCAGATTGATCGAGGCGCTACTTTCGAGAGAGGTGTGCGCTAGCAACATGTTGCAAAATGCCGTCTGGTCCTGGTTTTTCGACTTCGGCTCGAATACCAGGCGCACCGGTGCATCGCGTCCCGATTCATCGCGTACGGTGTCGAGTATGGCTAGCAACGACTGCTTCAACCCGAGTTGTTCGGGCGACAGCGCTTTTTTACCCAGGCGAATTTTCGGATTGGTGATTTCCTCGATCTCTTCGAGAATACGTTGTGAAGAAGCGCCTGGCGGCAGTTCTGTTACGACCGCTTGCCATTGCCCGCGCGCCAATTCCTCGATTTTCCAGATCGCTCTGACCTTCAGGCTGCCGCGACCGCTTTCGTATATTTCCGATATTTGTGCAGCCGGGGTGATGATCTGCCCGCCGCCAGGAAAATCCGGCCCCGGCATCAGCGCCATGAGCTGTACATGCGACAGCTTCGGGTCGCGAATCATGGCCACAACGGCTTTGGCAATGTCGTGTAGATTGTGCGACGGAATTTCGGTTGCCAGGCCGACGGCGATGCCCGATGCACCGTTGAGCAAGACGAACGGCAGGCGACCGGGCAGCAACCGCGGCTCTTCTGTGGAGCCATCGTAGTTCGGCTGAAAATCGACGGTGCCCATGCCGATTTCGTCGAGCAGCAGTTTTGCGATCGGTGTCAGGCGTGCTTCGGTGTAGCGCATCGCCGCTGCACCGTCGCCATCTCGCGAGCCGAAATTACCCTGGCCATCGATGAGCGGGTAACGCAGGGAAAAGCCTTGCGCCATACGCACCAGTGCGTCGTACACCGATTGGTCGCCATGGGGATGCAATTTACCTAATACATCGCCGACCACTGCCGCCGATTTACGCGGCTTGGCGGTGGCATTCAACCCCAACTCGTTCATTGCATACAGAATGCGCCGCTGTACCGGTTTTTGGCCGTCCGATACGTCGGGTAGCGCGCGGCCCTTGACTACCGAGATCGCGTAATCGAGATAAGCACGCTCGGCAAAGGTCGCCAGGGTCAGCGATTCAGCGCCGTCAGCCGGAGAGATATCGAAAAGATTGGCTTGGTCGGTCATTGGTGCTTATTCGAGGGATTGGCGCGACGTATCCGGTGCGCCGCCGGATATTCCGGTAGCCGTGTCCGGCCGTCCGGGGATCGTCATTTGTACCCTGCGCCGGCCTTCGCCCCATTCGTTGGAGACGTCCGGCGTCGATGCCAGGGTCGGCATGCCTGGAACGTATAGATGATAGAACTGCGTAACCTGACGAACGTAATTACGGGTCTCAGGATACGGCGGGATCGTATTCTTATATTTTTGCACCGCACCTTCACCGGCATTGTACGAGGCGATCACGAGTTCGGGTTTACCCGGAAACATGTTGGTCAAAATACGAAGATAACGTGCGCCGAGCCGGATGTTCGTCCTCGGGTCGGTCAGCTTTTGCCCGATGCTACGATCGGCATCCGGCGTTAGCCCCAGCCGTCGTGCCGTTGCCGGCATCACCTGCATCAGGCCAACCGCGCCCTTCGGCGACACGGCCATCGGATTGAAACCGGACTCGGCTGCCATGACCGCTTTCAACAGAGCAGGCTCTAGTCCGAACTCAATCGCTGCCTGATTCAACAAACCTTCGTATTTTTTCAGGTTGGGATGCTGCGTCACGTATCGCGCCAGCGACGAACCGCTACGCAATGGCGGCAAGGGTGTCGGTGCAACGGTGATTGCCTGTCGATTGTCCTTGCGCGGAGCGACGACGACATCGGCAGAGTTGAATGACTCGTTGCCTTTCATATACAACTGGTATTGATCGGTCAGCTTGGTATTGGAAAAATGCAGCGTGCCGTATTGATCGACATAACCGTAGACATCGGCATGTGCCGTGCCTGCCAGTACTGACGTGATTACCAGCGCGAGCAGGGTAAAGAGGTGGCGGATCGAAAGCGCGAGTTGGATCGGTGTAAGTCGGGTCATCAGATGTCTGCCTCCGCTTCGTTGCCGTGTTCTTCTATCCATGCGCGTCGGGCTGCGGCTTCGCCCTTGCCCATCAGCATGGTAAAGCGCGATTCCGAAGCCGCCTGGTCGAATGCACCGAGCGAGACCGGAAGGAGCCGGCGGGTATCTGGATTCATCGTGGTTTCCCAAAGCTGTTCTGCATTCATTTCACCAAGGCCCTTGAATCGAGAAATTGACCAGCCATTCTCCTTGACACCGTCCTTGCGCAGTTTGTCCTGGATCACTTCTAGTTCGGCATCGTCGAGCGCATAAATCTTTTGCGCCGGTTTTTTGCCCCGTGCTGGTGCGTCGACCCGATAGAGCGGTGGACGTGCAACACAGATATGCCCTTTCGCCATCAGCATCGGAAAGTGTTTGAAAAACAGTGTCAGCAGCAACACCTGGATGTGTGAGCCATCGACATCGGCGTCCGACAGTATACAGATGCGGCCATAGCGCAGCCCGGACATGTCGGGATTATCATTGACGCCGTGCGGATCGACACCGATGGCCACCGCCATGTCGTGAATTTCATTATTCGCAAACAGCCGATCGCGCTCGGTTTCCCAGGAATTCAATACTTTGCCGCGTAAGGGCAGGATCGCCTGAAATTCCTTGTCGCGCCCCATTTTTGCCGAACCGCCGGCTGAATCACCCTCGACCAAAAACAATTCATTACGCGAGACATCGCTCGATTCGCAATCGGTAAGCTTGCCAGGCAAAACCGCCACGCCCGACGATTTTTTCTTTTCCACCTTTTGTGCAGAACGCAACCGGGATTGTGCTTGGCGGATGACGAGTTCTGCTAACTTCCGGCCGTAGTCCACATGTTCGTTTAGCCAAAGTTCGAGCGGCGGCTTACAGAATGTCGAAACCAGGCGTACTGCATCGCGAGAGTTCAGGCGTTCCTTGATCTGACCCTGAAATTGCGGATCGAGCACCTTTGCAGATAATACGAACGATACCCGGGCAAATACGTCTTCCGGCAGCAGTTTAACGCCTTTTGGAAGCAGGGCGTGCATTTCCACGAAGCTCCTGACTGCGCCGTACAATCCGTCGCGCAAACCCGATTCATGCGTGCCGCCGGCCGAGGTTGGTATCAGATTGACATACGACTCGCGCACCACATTGCCATCCTCGGTCCAGGCAACGACCCAAGCTGCGCCTTCGCCTTCGGCAAAACCCTCGGCATCCGCACCGGCGTACTGCTCGCCCTCGAACAACGGTATGACGGGCTCGGTCCCGGATGTCTGCGCTAATGATTCGATCAGGTAACCGCGTAAGCCCTGATCGTATTGCCAGGTCTGGACGTCACCGGTTTTTGCCACCACCAACGATACTTTCACACCCGGTAGAAGCACGGCCTTGGAGCGCAACAAGCGCTGAATATCGGCCATGGCGATGAGTGGTGAATCGAAATATTTGGGGTTCGGCCAAGCCGTCACCCGGGTACCGCTTTTCTTTTCTTCGCGTGCGATCGCACGGGTTTTCAGCTTTTCAATGACGTCGCCGTTGGCAAACGCCATTTGATGTACGCCGTTCTCGCGCCAGACGGTGATTTCCAGGCGTGACGACAGGGCATTCGTCACCGATACACCGACACCGTGCAAGCCACCGGAAAAAGAATAGGCACCGCCCGAGCCCTTATCGAATTTTCCGCCGGCATGTAAGCGGGTGAAAACAATCTCCACGGTCGGTACTTTTTCTTCCGGATGCATGCCGACGGGAATACCGCGCCCGTCGTCTTCGACGCTGATACTGCCATCGACATTTTGTGTCACCACGATCTGTTTGGCATATCCACCCAATGCTTCATCGGAAGCGTTATCGATCACTTCCTGGATGATGTGCAAAGGGTTTTCGGTACGGGTGTACATACCTGGACGCTGTTTCACCGGTTCCAGTCCTTTCAGGACGCGGATCGATGATTCGCTATAGTCGGATCGCGGTGCTTTTTTAGTTGCCATGCGGTGTGCGTGTGATGGTCCAATGATGAAGGTCAACAGGGTTAATGCTAAGCTTGTCGGTTACTACACAAACCCGAAGTGTGTGCATTCTAATGAAAAAATTTACTAACGGCTTTTGTAAATTCAGAGCAGCCGGCGCTGCTTTAGCGCTAGGAACCTTTTAATCTAGGTGTTAGTCACTCGCCGTATTGAAAGCAATATGGCGAAAAAGAGTATAAGCGAGGCGACGATTTTCAATCTACTGCGTCTGTCGTCCGCAGCCAGCCGAACATCGAACTAACCACTATGAAAATTTCTACCCTGAGGCTTATGGCAATCTGGCGTCGGTTCCGGCGGGGCTCCGGCCTGCCAGGACATGAGCGACTGATGCAGGCGCAGCAGGTGGAACAGCTTCTGCGAAGGGCGAATCCGTTCGCATCATGGCATGAGCGTGCCAATTGGATGATCGACGTCACCGAATGGATTCGGGGTGAACCGGCGGCGACGTTGTCAGATGATGATGCCTGGCGCAAGATCCGCCATGAGCGCACCGGCTTGTTGCTGGAATGGCTTGGAGCGCACGACGATATCGGTCGGGTGGTACAAGCGACGGTGCAAAAGACTTTGCGCGAATCGCTCGGCCCCGAATTATTCGCCGGAACAGGCTTGCCACGTGAGCCGGCATTTTTCAGCGAATTGCTGGAGCGTTTAGTCCGACTAGTGTTCCCGCGGCCACCGGCATTGCATGATTTATCTACGTTGTTTACTGCAATGTTTCCAGATCCGGCCGATGCTCAGTGGCTGCTCGATCTTGATAGCGAAAGCCTCTCGCAATTATGGCGGCTGTGTGCCGATGAAACCATTTCATACGGCTATCTGCAGCAGATCGACGAAGCATTGCTCTATCTGGCAACCGTCATTGCGGCGGTCGGCATTGCGCCCGCGTTTCGTCAGCGGCTAGAGCCGAAAGTGCCGTTACAAACGATGCCGTTTATGGTGTTACGTCGGGAAGTCGATGCCTGTCTCGCCGGGCCTCGCGGTGTCGAGTCGGGCGTCAGCGGGGTGCGCATGCAACTGGTGCGATGTCTGGCCCAGACCGATCAGATCTACGCTCATCTCGATGAATACGGCGTATCGGTAGGGCTGGTGTATCACCTGGAGCGCATCCGAGCGCAACTGGCCCGTATGTCCAGACTGATCGATCTGCGTGCGGCGCAACATACGCTTGATGATGCCACCCTATCGCAAGCACTGTTGGTCGACCTCATCAGCGCGCATCATTACCGCCGATCGGTGCGCGGCCTGATGGAACATAACTTTGCTCTGCTGGCGCGCAAGATGGTGGAGCGAAACGCCGATCACGGTGAGCACTACATCGCCCGTGACCGCACCGAGTATCGGGCCATGTTTCTGGCCGCATGTATCGGTGGCTTTTGCACTGCATTCACAGCGTTATTAAAAAACACAATTGCCGGTGCCGGTTTCGCACGATTCTTCGAAGGGGTATTTGCATCCCTGAACTACTCGGCTAGCTTTATCACGATGACGGCACTGGGTGGCGTGCTTGCCACCAAACAACCAGCGGTAACCGCTCCGGCGCTGGCGTCGAAAATGGGCGCTCTGGATACCGTCGACGGCCTGCGTACGCTGATGTTGGAAGTAGCCTGGTTACTGCGCTCGCAAGCGGCGGCAGTGTTCGGTAATCTGTTTGCTGTCATTCCAACGATGGCATTGATTTGCCTGGCCGTACTGTCAGTCACCGGTACGCCGTTGCTCGGCGTCGCCAACGCGCATGCAAGTTTGCAGTCGCTGTCGATTTTCAGCATGACGCCGCTGCTGGCGGCGTTCACCGGCGTATTGCTATGGCTCGCAAGCCTTGCGGCCGGGTTTGCCGATAATTGGTTTGCCTTGCGCCGCCTGCGTGAAGCCTTGTCTTATCATCGACGGTTAGTGCACGCCATGGGCGCGGCACGCGCCGCTCGCTGCGCCGCATGGATCGAAGATCATTTAGCCAGTCTGGTGGGTAATATTTCATTGGGTATCCTGCTCGGCATGACGCCGATCATCGCCCAATTTTTCGGATTACCTCTGGATGTCCGGCACGTGACGTTATCGACGGCGACAGTGACGGAAGCCATGATGACACTGGGTTGGCAGGGTTTCGTCACGCCGGAATTTTGGCTTGCCGCTGCGGGCATATTCGTTATCGGCTTATTGAACGTCGGTGTCGCCTTCGCCTGCTCCTTAACACTGGCTCTACGCGCGCGCGACGTACCGGCACGCGTGCGGCGGCTGGTATTTCGCGCGGTGTTGCGACGTTTCACCGCTTCGCCGCATGCGTTTCTGTTTCCGGAAGCGCGGTCCAGCACTGGCCCGACGCACAGCCACGCAGACAAACCTGACCCTGATGACGAGCCCGGAGCCGGTGCCGGCTGAGACACCTTGCATAGACCCGCTAGCGTATTTACGGTAAAATCGGCCGGCTTAATTACCGCTGTCGCCTCGGGTATCAAAACGGTTATGAAACAGTTAGTCCAGCGATCAGTCCGACCCGTCCGGCGCACTCCCGATCCCAGCTTTTATGTTTTTAGTCATCATGAAAAAATTCTTTGCAGTCGTCTGGCTCTCCGGTTTTGCAGTTATAAGCGGCCCGGCTTTTGCTGCAGATAAGGTCGGGCCACCGAACGCCGCCCAAGTGGCTATGTGTGTCGGGTGCCATGGCATTCCGGGCTACAAGACTAGTTTTCCCGAGGTGTACCAAGTGCCCAAACTCGGCGGACAATCGGCAAAATATATCGAGAACGCTTTGAAAGCTTACCAAAAAGGTGAGCGCAAGCATCCTTCGATGCGCGGTATTGCCGGCAGCTTGAGCGACCAGGACATGGCGAATCTGGCCGCTTATTATTCCCAGCAAAAATAAGAGCACAAATATGAAAAGATTACTGATCGTCTCGATCTTTACGCTGGGTTTGGCCGGCTTACCGGCGCACGCTGCCGGCAGTATCGAGGCCGGCAAGGCTGCGGCTGCAAAATACAACTGTGCCGCTTGCCATGGTGCCGACTACAACAGCCCGATCGATCCAAGTTATCCAAAGCTTGCTGGCCAGCACCGGGACTATCTCGTGCACTCCCTGATCGGCTATCAACGCGGTGTGAATGGGGCAAATGGCCGTGGCAACGCGATCATGAGCGCACAGGCAAAAATGCTTTCACGCGACGATGTACGTAATATCGCCGCTTATTTGCACAGCCTTCCAGGGTCGCTGGTTTTAGGCAAATAACGCTCGATATGGTTCAACGACGTTGAACGCACTCCACATAAGCCAGACCGTCCGGAGGTAGGCCGGAGCGTTGCGATCGCCATATCATCTCGCCCAGGCATTCCATAATCTGATGGTGGGCCGCGTGTTCCGACCCCAAGCGCGTGGTCAACGCCTGGCAGGCGGCCCGAATACCGGGCGGTTGATCGATGGAAAGCTGTTCGGTAATCGACAGGTGCATCGATAGATGCAAGTATGGATTTTCTATGCCCTGCTCGACACTGTAATCTTTTGCGAGCGCCGCTTCGACATCGGAAAACGAGCCTGCATACTCGGGATGTTGTGCTACCCAATCTCGGGCGATGGCTTCGATCGGTGTGAGAATCTCCCGCGCTTCGTGCTTGCGAAAGGTTTCACAAAAAAAGCGGCGCACATCGTCTTGGGAAGGGGTAAACATGGTGTAGGTAAGCGGCAGGTGAATGCTATTTTAGACCGTCTGCAAGTTACCTGCTGCTCAGACCGCTTTCGCAGGTATAGGCGTCTTTTCGCGGTATTCGCACAAGTCCGTCAGCATACAATTCCAACACTTCGGTGACCGCGCTACGCAAGTGTAGCGCCCGTGTAGAATCAACCAGTGATGTGCATCATGGCGAAACACCATCGGTGTAGTCTTCATCAACTTTTGCTCGACCGCTTCGACTGTTTTTCCTGTTGCCAGGGCAGTGCGGTTGGCCACACGAAAGATATGCGTATCGACCGCAATGGTCGGTTCACCGAACGCAGTGTTGAGCACAACGTTGGCAGTTTTTCTGCCGACGCCTGGCAACGCTTCCAATGACTCACGATCGTGCGGCACCGCGCCGTCATGCTCCGTCAATAGCATCCGGCAGCTTTCAATAATGTTTTTTGCCTTGGTTCGATATAAGCCGATGCTTTGAATGTACGGAATCAGGCCATCCACACCAAGCGCATGAATGGATGACGGTGTATTGGCGACTGCATACAGGCGACGGGTCGCTTTGTTGACGGAAACATCGGTTGCCTGCGCCGACAGAATTACTGCGATCAGCAACTCGAAAGGGCTGGAATATTCCAACTCCGTAGTTGGATGCGGATTGGCAGCGCGCAGACGCGAAAATATCTCTTGTCGCTTACCGGCGTTCATTTTTTATTCGCATCTTTCTTCTGTTGTGTGCGTGCGATCGCTGCCGCGACGATTGCCTGTTTGCGCGTTCGTTCTGCCTGTTCTGCGTTAGAGATTTGCGCATCGCCTCCGAGTGCCATCTTCGCGGCCATTGCCTTTGCCCTCGCCGACAAACGGGCGTCTTGTTCTTCGCGTTCTTTCTGTAGGCGGGCCGCACGAAAATCGTGGCGGGCACGCGCTTGATCCGCTTGCTCTTGCGACCATGCCGCCCAACCGGTCTTACCAGACGTAACGACGATCATATCGATGCAATCGACCGGGCAGGGTGCAACGCACAAATCGCACCCGGTACATAGCTGCGGCAGAATAACGTGCATTTGTTTAGCCGCCCCCAAGATCGCGTCTACCGGGCACGCTTGGATGCACAACGTGCAACCGATACAGCGCGCCTCATCAATGCGCGCGACTGGTCTTGGGCGCTCTTGGCCATTTGCCGGATTCAATGGTATGACCGGCCTGCCCATCCAACTGGCGAGCCTTGCAACCCCTTCTTCTCCTCCAGGTGGGCATTGATTGATCTCGGCCCGACCTTCGGCAAGTGCTTGGGCATAGGGCCGGCAACCTTCGAAGCCGCATTTTCGGCACTGCGTCTGGGGTAGTAGATCTTCCAGCTGCTGCGCCAGTGTCGTCGTGGAGGCGGAAACGGCTACCTGAGCGGCAGATTTTTTGATTACAGGCGGCACGTTAAATTTTGTAAGCAGCTCTATGATTACGAATATGGGTTTTTTCTACCCGATGCAGATTTGCTCAATGCGTTATTGATGTGCCTGGATGAACTCCGTGATTTTCGGGCAAATCGTTTCACGCCAACGCCGGCCGGCAAAAATACCGTAATGGCCACATTGTGGTGCCGTAAAGTGCTGTTTCATGTTTGCTGGAATCGATGCGCATAAATCTTGTGCCGCTTCGGTTTGTCCAGAACCGGAAATGTCGTCCAATTCGCCCTCGATGGTAAACAGTGCCACCGTTTTAATATCCGCTGGACAGACCGGTTTGCCTTCGACTTCCCAAGTGCCGGATGGCAGGCGAAATTCCTGAAAAACCGTCTTGATTGTGTCGAGATAGTACTCCGCCGGCATGTCGAGAACGGCGTTGTACTCGTCGTAAAATTTGCGATGTTCTTCAGCCGATGCATTGTCGCCCGCACGCAAGTGCATATAAAACTCCCAATGACTTTGGGCATGTCGACTAGGGTTCATGGCGACGAAACCAGCGTGCTGCAGAAATCCGGGATAAACCCTGCGACCTGCACCGGGATAATTCGGCGGTACGCTGTAAATGACTTTGCTTTCAAACCAGGAAAAAGGTTTTTCCACTGCCAAGTTGTTGACAGCCGTCGGCGATTTACGCGGGTCGATAGGGCCACCCATCATCGTCATCGATTTAGGCAGTTGTGCATCGTTGGCGCTTGCCATTAAGGAAATCGCCGCCAGCACCGGTACCGTTGGCTGACACACGGAGATCACATGTACGTTCTTACCCAATGCCCGAATGAATTCCTGGACATAGTAAATATAGTCATGCAGGTGAAACGGGCCGTCGGTCAGCGGCACCATGCGCGCATCAGTCCAGTCGGTGATAAACACATCATGTTTTACCAACAAACTGCGGACAGTGTCGCGAAGTAGCGTCGAATGATGGCCGGACAATGGTGCCACCAGCAGCACCGTCGGCTGTTTTAATGCCGAAAACGCTTTGGCATCGAGATCTTTGCGAAAGTGAATCAAATTGCAGAATGGCTTATGTAGCCGCACCTCCTCGACGATATCGATCGTTTTACCATCGATCTCCACCCATGACAGTTCGAAAGCCGGCTTTTCGTAGTCTTTGCCGAGTCGATATATCAGTTCGTAACCGGCGGCAATACGTTGTGCAAATGGTAGATGCGCAAGGGGAGAAATTGGGTTGGTAAATAATTTTGACGATACTTCTGCCCAATGGATCAGCGGACTGAACAGCGTGCGGTTAAATTCATGAAAGTTGTAAAGCATATTGGTCCTTTTTAAGAAGCTCTCGTTTTAGACGGCTTCTACAACAATTTGGTTCTGCTGCAATGCAGCGACGGAACAGCATCGTGTCTCTTCTACGACATGGCGTGGCTGGACCACGTCATAAATGCCATGAGCGTTATGCCATGAACGCTATAGATGCCCAAAACAAATAATGCTTTAAGGCACTAATAGTAATCGCAAATCGTTTCCAATGCTTCTATGCGCCCGTGTATGCATTGGCGCAAAGGTTATCAATGTTGCTATTTATAAATAGCAGATTGGGGATAATCTCGGGTTGGTATAAAAAAAGCCCTGTGTGTCAGGGCTCCTTCGGACAACTAATTATTTACACACTATCGATCAGGCTTAATCGAAAACCGGACTTTCTACACCTAAAATTTTGTGTAATTTAGGCGACGTCGTGGTGTACTGCATATGAATTTTCTTGTCCGGGAAAATATATGGAGCGGCGCCAAAAGCTGCCAGAGCTGCTTCGTGAAAACCGGACAAAATTAGCTTCTTTTTACCGGGATACGTATTAATGTCGCCCACGGCAAAGATTCCTGGCACATTTGTCTCAAACTTTTCGGTCCCCACCCGTAGCTGTTTGCGCTCGATTTCCAGGCCCCACTCGGCGATCGGTCCTAATTTTGGCGACAGGCCAAAGAACACCAGCAAATGGTCGAGTGGCATGCGACGCGTTACGCCGTCGGCCGCCGTCACTTTAATTTGCGACAGCCGGCCGTCTGCGGCTGTCTCGAAACCGGTCACTTGCCCGATCAGGGACTGCATTTCGTAATCGTCACAAAGCTGTTTCATTTTTGCAACAGACGCCGGTGCTGCACGGAATTCATCCCGACGATGCAGGACGACGATCGATTCTGCTTTACCAACCAGATTGAGCGCCCAATCAAGTGCGGAATCGCCGCCGCCGCAAATCACAAGATTCTTTCCGTGAAATTGCATCGGGTCTTTTACCCGGTAAAAAAGTTGGGTGTTTTCAAACTGTTCGATGCCTTCGACCTTGATCGTACGTGGCTGAAACGATCCGACACCCGCAGCAATAAAAATCGTTTTAGTGACGAATCGGGTACCAGTCGAAGTTTCAAGATCGAAGCGACCATCATCACGACGCTGCACCAACGCCACTTCCTGATTGAGATGAAAAGTAGGGCCGAAAGGTTCGATCTGCTTCAACAAGTTGTCGGTCAACTCCTGGCCCGTACAAACCGGTACCGCAGGGATATCGTAGATCGGTTTATCTGGATACAACTCTACGCATTGCCCGCCAACGCTGCCGAGTGAATCGATAACATGCGCCTTGATCTCAAGTAAACCAAGTTCGAACACTTGGAACAGCCCGACCGGGCCTGCACCGACGATGACGGCATCGGTCTCGATTGTTGCAGTGGCAGAGGAAATACTAGTAGTCATACGTCGCTTTTGGTCCTAATCGAAAAAATGAGCAGTTCAGGCAATCAGCAAAGGCAGGTCGGAGCACGTCAGGATGACTAACGTGCCAAAAATTGCATTTTCTCGGAAACATCTTTCCACTGATCAGCGTCTGCTAATGCAGCTTTGGTTTTCGTGATAGATGGCCACTGCCTGGCTAATTCAATATTAAGTTTGATGAATTCTTGCTGCTCTGCAGGTACGTCTTCCTCGGCATAAATTGCATTGACCGGACATTCCGCAACGCACACGGCGCAATCAATACATTCGTCCGGATCGATCGCAAGAAAATTGGGTCCTTCGCGAAAGCAATCTACCGGGCATACATCGACGCAATCGGTGTACCGGCAGCGGATGCAGGATTCGGTCACAACGTGGGTCATAACAATCCTAACTTTGTTTTTCGGGTGGTATGTCGTTTGTAATTCGAAATCGCTCTAAAACGCAATCTAAAATCTGTTTATAAGCTAGTGCATTCAAGTACATTAGAATGCCACATCGCCGAGTGTTCTGTTCCGACGCTATTCAAAATACACGATTGCAAAACCATGTATTTTAAGGCAAAACGCCATTGCTAACAAATTGCAGCTAATACAGATTCTGAATAAGCAAATTTCTTTTTCCACCCTGGATGGTTCAAATGGCGCGTCTTAAAATATTTGTGGCACGTGCGGTATTTCCCGACGTACTCGATCGTTTGCGTGCGGACTTCGATGTCGAATCGAACCAGGAAGATCGCGTTTTCACGCCTGATGAACTCGCTGCGAAAATTCGAGAAAAAGACGGTATTTTCATTACCGGCAGTGAGCAGATCGGTGCACCGTTGATTGCGGCAGCCGTGCCTCGACTGCGGGTAATTAGCAACATGGCAGTCGGCTTCAATAACGTCGATCTAGAAGCGGCGACTGCCGCAGGCGTCATGGTTACCAACACGCCGGATGTATTGAACCAAACCACGGCCGATTTGGCTTGGGCTTTGCTTATGGCAGCTGCTCGCCGAATCACGGAATCTGAACATTGGTTACGTGCAGGTAAGTGGAACAAATGGCGTTACGACTGCCTGCTCGGTGCCGATGTGCACGGATCGACATTGGGTATTATCGGCATGGGGCGCATCGGCCAGGCAATCGCACGCCGATCCATCGGCTTCGACATGCGGGTGTTGTATCACAACCGAACACGCCTCACGGCCGAGCAGGAAAGCGATGCCAATCACGCTACATATGTCGACAAAGAACAATTACTGCGCACAGCGGACCACGTCATGTTGGTGCTGCCATACTCTGCGCAATCTCATCACACTATCGGTGCGCACGAATTGTCGTTGATGAAGCCAACTTCGACGCTGGTCAATATTGCGCGTGGCGGTATCGTCGACGATGCGGCACTCATCGACGCATTACGCAAAGGCCAGATTGCCGCCGCCGGCCTGGATGTATTCGAAAACGAGCCAGTTCTACATCCTGATTTTTTGGGTCTTTCCAACGTCGTGCTCACGCCGCACATCGGCAGTGCCAGCGAGCCGACCCGGCGAGCAATGGCCGAGTGTGCCGCTGCGAACCTGACCGCGGCATTATCAGGCCAGCGGCCACCGAACTTATTGAATCGATTTATCAGCGTCTAGATCACTGCTAGCGTTGAATTGCCAACCTTGTACTGATCAACTTTACACTGCAAGCAGATCTACATCAAAAATCAGCGTAGCGTTCGGTGGGATCGCTCCGCCTGCACCGCGGGCACCATAGCCCAGTGCTGCAGGTATGATCAAGGTACGCGAGCCGCCAACCTTCATGCCTTGCACGCCTTGGTCCCAACCTTTGATGACATGGCCGGCTCCGAGCGGAAATTCAAAAGGGTCGTTGCGATCTTTGCTGGAATCGAATTTCTTTCCGGCGCTGCCATCGACGTTGCGCAGCCAGCCGGTGTAATGCACAGTGACATGGTCGCCAGCCTTGGCTTCTGCGCCATCACCGACGATTTTGTCTTCGTATTCAAGGCCAGTCGAGGTCATAACGGTTGCCATAGCGTTCTTTCTTAAGTGATTATTTAAATGGTTAAGTCGACATCGATTGTAGCAGGGCTGCGCGATATCCTTGGTGCCTTGAATAAGGCGTTGATAGCGCAATTGCATCCGCAGATGCTATTACTGTCGTTCATGCCGTTCCTGTTTGCAATGCTGCTAACAGCGCTATTGCTCTGGTTCGGTCTAGCGCCTTTGAACAGATGGATCGATCATACGTTGATGCCTAGTCATAGCATGCAATTGGCTCAGGACGTGTTGACCTGGTTTGGTTCTGGAGCGATCCGAACGGCGATTTTGTCGATGCTGGCGATGTGGCTGCTGCTACCTATTATGATCCTGGCAGCTTTGATATTCGTCGCCATCATGGCCATGCCGGCAATCAATCGTCATGTGGCCGACAGACAGTACTCGGCTCTGGAGTGCCGTCATGGCGGCAGCCTCTTGGGCACGCTTTGGATTTCCACCGTCAGCTTTCTGATTTTTATATTTTTGTGGATCGGAACCTTGCCATTGTCGGCGATACCCCCTTTCACTTTTTTAATCCATCCTGCACTGTGGGGTTGGCTCACCTATCGCATCATGGCTTACGATGCTCTGGCAATGCATGCCGACAGCCAGGAGCGACGCCAGTTAATGCGCGAACATCGCTGGCCTCTCGTGACGATTGGTGCGGTCGTCGGTGCCTTGGGTACGGTGCCGACACTGCTGTGGTTTGGCGGCGCTCTGTCGGTCGTGCTCTTGCCGCTACTGGCCGCCGGCGCGGTTTGGTTGTATGTCGTCATTTTCATTTTCAGCGGCCTCTGGTTCCAGTATTACTGTCTTGAAGCGCTGGCGCGACAACGCGCTGGTGAAGCACCAGCAGCCACGCGTTCATCGGCCTCCCTTACAATGCTTACCTAAACGATCTACCCCACGGACAAATATGACATTCGGCTTGATCATCATCGGCGATGAAATTCTTTCGGGAAAACGCAAGGACGGGCATTTCCCTAAAGTCTTGGAGCTGCTGCACGCCCGTGGTCTGCAACTGGCATGGGCCGAGTATCTGGGCGATGACCCGGCGCGTATTACGGTGACATTACGCCGGACCTTGTCTGCAAGCGACACAGTTTTTTGTTGTGGCGGCATCGGTGCCACACCGGATGACCACACTCGTCAGTGTGCTGCGGCAGCTGCCGGCGTGCCACTGATATTGCATCCGGAAGCGAAGCTGAAGATCGAGGATCGCATTCGCGAGACGGCGCAGGAGACCAACATCGCGCTAGACTTACAAGCACCGGACAATTTGCAACGCCTGAAAATGGGAGAGTTTCCGCAAGGTGCCGAAATCATCGACAATCCCTTCAATAAAATTCCCGGGTTTTCAATTTCGGGTGCACATCAAAATGATGTTGGCCGCCATTACTTCGTTCCCGGTTTTCCAGTCATGGCCTGGCCGATGATCGAATCGGTTTTAGATAGCAGGTATTCGCATCTGTTTGATCAAACCAAGCACTTGGAATTATCCTTATTGGTGTATGAAGTTGCCGAGTCGACGTTGACACCTCTGATGGAAATCATCGAAGCACAATGGCAGGAGGTGAAAGTATTCAGTTTGCCCAACGTCGGCGACGCCGCCACCAAACGCCATATCGAGCTGGGCGTTAAAGGCGAGCCCGAACAGGCGACCCTGGCTTTCGCAAAAATGTCGGCCGTCCTACGTGAAATGAATGCTCGGTTTGATATTGTTTCTTGAAAAACCACTCTTTTATTCCTACAAACCCTTGCGTTGCTGTCCTATAGCTGTATTAAACGAGCCGACATATTATTTTGTCGTTGCCACGGGCATCGCAGAAATAAAGCGTCTATTTGGTTTTACAACCATGCTTAGATTGCAATTCTGCCCGGGCTCGTTTCACTCCACACAACCATTTAGGAGATTATTATGAGCAACGATAACCAAACGATTCGCACGAACCCCCTCGGTACAGATGTATCGTCCCATGCCAGCACCGGTACACACAGTAGTGACAACTCGGGCATGTTGACTGGTTTATTCAAAGATCGTGACAGTGCCGAGCGCGCCTACGATTCACTGTCCGCACGTGGCTACGATAAAAAAGACGTGAATTTGGTGATGTCCGACGAGACACGCAAACAACATTTTTCAAGCGACGATTCTGCCCAAACCGAACTGGGTAGCAAAGCGGCCGAAGGTGCAGGAATTGGAGGTGCCATCGGTGGCACGATTGGTGCCATCGCCGCAGCTATCGCTGCAGTCGGCACGTCGATTGTCGTTCCAGGTCTCGGTTTAGTGGTTGCTGGTCCGTTGGCGGCAGCGCTCGCCGGCGCAGGTGCCGGTGGTGTTACGGGTGGTTTGCTGGGTGCACTAATCGGTTGGGGTATTCCTGAGGAACGTGTGAAGCATTATGAAGAAGGTATCAAGAACGGCGGCATTTTGATGGGTGTGAAACCGCGCTCAAGCGATGACGCGCAGTATCTTGAAGAGCAATGGAAGGCACATCGCGGTGAGCATGTCTATCGCTAGAAAGCTGCCGAGACTGCACTGAGTATTTAGTGCAACCGGTAAAAAAAGCCTGCCATTTACGGCAGGCTTTTTACGTTAACGTTTCGATGATGTCCGGCTTATTTCTTGGCTTGTGCCGCGCTTTTCTCGACGGTACGAGAAAACTGCGTCACAGCATTGTTTAAATTACCTTCGATGGTTTCGACTGCTTGCTTTGTGGTTTTAGTTAGCTGTTCGTAGCCGGCATTTGCGTTATTTAATGCGGACTTCATCATCGCAACCATCTGTTCAGAACCGGCTGGAGCATTTTTGGTAACTTGCTCTATCAACTCAAGCATTTTTCTATTGGTTTCTGCAATTTGCGCCTCAGCAGTTTTAGTAAATTCTGCTTGCGTCGTTGAAGCGATAGACGCCAAATGACGGTTGTATGCCATTGCTTTATCCGTGCCCGGTTGTACATGTGTCGAACTAAATGCCATCAACTCTTGTGGGTTATTTACCGCCATCAGTTTCTGCGCAGCAATGGTAGATTCTTCCAGCGATGCCTTGACCACATTCATATTCAGGTCGACAAGCTTTTCAATGCTTTCAAACGCTTTATTAGTTAATGTCGTAATCATCGCTAACTGCGCTTCGAAATGGTTCTTTGTCGCGGCTGAGAATTCTTCGGGTAATGAGAACATATTAAGCTCCTGATTATGATGAAAGGTTGAGAAAACGAGCGATGGCAAACGATGAATAGCAATAAAAACTAATCAAATAAGAAAAACACTCTTTTTGTGCAGTGCAGCATAATATTGTCTGTGAGTTACATTATTATTGTCAAGAATCTTTTTTGTGTAATTAAGAGTCATTCTGACAGTATTTTTCATCCACCTATCGGTTTTTACGAGTCTGATTTCTTTGAACGCCTTTTACAGCGACCACTTTGTTTTGCCCCTGCCAGTCGGCCATCGATTTCCGATGCAAAAATACCGGTTGCTCCGCGAGGCGGTTGCGGCTCTCGACGATATCGAATTACAAGAAGCGCCCACTACGACCGACGGCGTACTCGCTTTGGCACATCATCCTCATTACATCGCTGCGGTCGCCAGCGGCAAGATTTCTGAGGCGTGCCAGAAAGCCATCGGGTTTCCCTGGTCGCTGCAAATGGTCGAGCGTTCTCGGCGTGCCACGGGTGCGACGATTGCTGCTTGCCAGGCTGCGCTCATCGATGGTGTCGCGGTAAATCTCGCCGGCGGCACCCATCACGCTCATGCCGACCGCGGCGAAGGGTTTTGCATCTTTAACGATGGCGCGGTAGCAGCACGGCTGGTACAAGCGCAACGGCTAGCGAGAAATGTCACCATCGTCGATCTCGATGTACATCAGGGCAATGGAACTGCCTCAATCTTGGCGCATGATGAGTCGGTATTCACGTTGTCGCTGCATGGGGCAAACAATTACCCTTTTGTTAAAGAGCGAAGTGATTTAGATGTTGCGTTACCCGACGGTACCGGCGACGAAGCTTATCTGTCGGCATTGAACGATGCACTGGAAACGATGTTTTCGCGTTTTATACCAGATCTAATTATCTATTTGGCAGGTGCCGACGTGCATGAAAACGATCGCTTGGGCCGATTGAAATTGACCATGGCCGGTCTGGCAGCACGTGACAGGTGCGTTCTTGAAACCGCTTGCCGACACGGTGTCGCCGTAGCCGTCACCATGGGTGGCGGTTACGGCAGGAATATTAATGAGACGGTCGCTGTGCACGCGCAAACTATTTCTCTTGCCGCGCACTATGCTAAAAAGCTGCAATTGAATCTCGGTAAGCCTGCTGCCAGCAGTACCGGTCGGTTGCACGCATGACTATCTCACCTACAGCCTCGGCAAAGGTATCGCCTTACCTGCTCATCGTCATGCCTTTTGTGTTCGTTCTGCTTTGGAGCACCGGATTCATCGTCGCAAAATTCGGCTTACCTTATGCGCCACCATTAACGTTTCTGGTGCTGCGCTTTACCGGCGTTACATTAGTGCTGCTGCCACTGGTTCTCTTGGCACGGGCTCCGTGGCCGCATGGTCGGGTACTCGACATTGCCTTCTCGGGCATGCTGCTGCACGCAGGCTATGTCGGCGGAGTGTGGTGCGCGATTAAATTAGGTATGCCAGCCGGGCTCGCAGCCTTGATCGCCGGTATGCAGCCGGTGCTTACTGCCTTTGCCGCGCCATTGATTAATGAGAAAGTGCGACCTCGGCAATGGATCGGATTAGTGCTCGGGCTGGGTGGCGTGGCGCTCGTGGTGTCTAATAAAATCAATGCAGTCGGCCTGTCTTACGAAAGCATCGGCCTGGGTGTTTTAGGCTTGATGGGCATTACTATCGGCACCCTTTATCAGAAGCATCGTTGTGCGCATTTCGATTTGCGCAGTGGCACGTTGATTCAATATGTAGCGTCCGTTGCAGTGATGTTGCCTTTGGCAATGATATTCGAAGATTTCGATGGCAAGCTTTTGACAGTCCAATGGACTCCGCGTTTCATCGGCGCATTGCTGTGGTCGATCTTCGTACTATCGATCGGCGCAGTTTTTTTGTTGTTCGCACTGATTCGGAAAAGCGCCGCCACCAGTGTAACCAGCCTGCTGTATCTGACCCCGCCGACCACGGCAATCATGGCTTGGCTGATGTTCGGCGAAATATTTTCTGTCATTGGTATCTTCGGTATGGCCCTGGCTGTAATGGGAGTAGCATTCGTTGTAAAAAAATAAATACGGCTTTGAATCCAGTTGGTTAAGGATGCTGCAAATGTGTCGTTAACGAATTCGAACGAGCCGTAGCGAAACGCTCAGAAGCGTGATGAAGAGTCGTTCGTAAGCACTTAATTTCTTGCGAAATTTTTTTGTTTTGCTACACTGCAAGGTATTTTCCGCGCATGCGCAGGAGTCGTCGATGGCAAAATCCGGTTTTGGCACTTTTTGCTGTGCGCTACTGATATCGTGTGCGTTCTCGATTGTCCACGCCGCGCCGCCTTCAAAACCTGGCAAATCGACGAAAACCGCTAAAGTTGTCAAGGCGACGAAATCAAAAAAAGCAACCAAAACGACCATAGCGTCTAAGACACCGAAGGCATTGAAAGCCACACCGGTCAAGCTTACGGCCAAACAATCGCGAAATAAATCCGCGGCCAGATCTCAACAGGCTGCACTGCTTTTGCCTAGTTTAAGAATCGACAACCGTGGCCGCGCTGGAAGGCAAGTAGTGGCAGCGAGCGGCCGTCGTGTCTCGCCGAATCAACGGGTGTTTTTTGCACCGGTCATTCCGGTCGTGCCGCCGGTATTAAGCGCAGGCGATCAAGCCGGCTTAAACATGACGCTTGATCCTCTAGAGTTGAAATCCAGCGTCGCATTCGTTTTGGATCAATCTACCTCCAAAGTATTGTTTGAGAAAAATGCCACAGTTGCATTGCCGATTGCTTCGATCACAAAGCTGATGACGGCGCTGGTGGTGGTCGAAGCCCGGCAAAACATGGATGAAATTCTTGAAGTAACCAATGATGACGTCGATTACGAAAAAAACAGCTCGTCGCGGCTATCGGTGGGCTCGCAGTTAAGTCGTACCAACATGCTGCATATCGCACTGATGAGTTCGGAAAATCGTGCCGCATCGGCACTGGGCCGTAACTATCCGGGTGGCTTGCCGGCATTCGTCGTCGCCATGAATGCGAAGGCGCGCGCGTTGGGCATGACCGACTCCCGTTATGTGGAGCCCACCGGCTTATCGAGTCAGAACGTGGCTAGCGCGCAAGACTTGGCGAAGCTGGTAATCGCCGCCTATGCCTATCCGATTTTGCGCGAGTTTTCGACCGATCCGAAATACATCGTCGAAACCGGTCGGCGCTCCCTGCAGTACGCAAATTCGAATCATTTGGTCGCGAACCCTGGATGGGAGATCGGATTACAGAAAACAGGCTACATCAGCGAAGCCGGACGATGTCTGGTAATGCTCGCTCGTATCGATGGCCGTCCGATCGTAATGGTGTTTCTCGACTCCAAGGGTAAGCAGGCACGTCTGGCCGATGCCGGGCGCATCCGAAAATGGTTGGAGGCGCTGAAGCCGGGCGCCAGTCAGCCGGCGACCCTTCAAACGGTGAGCGCGCCATTACATTGATCGAATAATCGGTTAAAAAGTGCTACGTGTTTTGTTCGGGAGTCGGTTCAGACACCGGCACCACGTAACCCAACACCACCGAGATGTTGTTCGCCGTCTCGATCAAATCGTCGAGCCACGCTTCTTGCAGGCGATCGGCAGGTGCTGAAATCGATAGGCCGGCGATGAGCTTGCCGCCATCGTCGCAGATGCCGGCTGCCATGCAGCGCACACCGAGTTCCAATTCTTCATTGTCTCTGGCGTAGCCACGTGTGCGCACCAAATTCAGATCGCGTTCCAGTTTAGATAATTCGGTGATGGAATTACGATTGTGCCCGGCCAGTCCGGTGCGCGCTGCATAGGCGCGTACGGCTGCCGGATCGTCTAGTGAGAGAAACAGCTTGCCGGTAGAGGTCAGATGCAACGGTGCCCGTCCGCCGATCGCCCGTACAACCTGCATGCCGGATCGCTCGGAAAAAGCCCGGTCGATATAGACAATCTCATCGCCCTGTCGAACCGACAGGTTGATCGTCTGATAGGTTTGTCGATGCAGACTGCGCATGAAACCCAGGGCCGCTTCGCGCACGTTCAAACGACTTCTGACAAGATTACCCAATTCCAACAAACGCATTCCCAACCGATAGGCACCGGGCTCGGAGCGGTCTACCAGGCGTTTAAACACCAAGTCGTTGAGAATGCGATGGGCCGTGGAAGGATGCAGACCCGAGAGGCGTGCAAGTTCTTTCAGGCTGACCGGATCTGAATGTTGGGCCAGCACGTCGAGCAACGAGGTCATGCGCTCGATTACCTGTATCGCTGTTTTGTCGGAAGCGGGCGTAGACAAGTTTTTCATAAAAAGGTCGCAACCGGAATGCAGATCGTTATACCACGAGGGTCGAGAGGCATAATCCCTTGACTGGTAGAATCGTCGTTGATATCCCGACTCTACAGGCTACCCTTCGTATGGAAGACCCTTTGTCACCGATCAGCCCTTTCAAGAGTCGAAGCGGCTTCAAACGCATTTTTAGTGCCATCGGTTATTCCATCGAGGGTTTCAAAACTGCCTGGCATGGTGAACATGCATTCCGACAGGAGTTGCTGGTCGTGATCATCGCGGCTGCCATTGCCTTCGTGTTGCCGTTACCAGCACTGCACAAGCTGATTTTGATCGCTGTGTTCGTTCTGGTGTTGATCGTCGAGTTGATTAATTCAGCAATCGAAGCAGTCGTCGATCGAGTATCGCTGGAACGTAATCCCTTGTCGAAGAATGCTAAAGATTTTGGCAGTGCCGCCGTTTTTTTGAGTTTTTCTCTGGCACTCGCGACCTGGGCAGTTATTTTGTGGCCACTGGTGGCATCGATGCTATCGGCTTAATTCCAGTTTCCAGCCGGATGCCTGCGGTGAGTAATTCTCGGTCGATTCGCTAATGCGGATGGTGTTGGCCAGAGCGATAAGGAACATGATTTCCTGAAAGATCGATAACGTGAAACCGGCGCGCGTGCCATACCGGTCGTCGACCAACAGGCTTTCCAGATATGGAACAATTTCCTCGCTCTGCCACAGCGATGTGATCTTCGATTTCACATGCGGTATATCTTCGATGCTGCGTTCAGCCGGCGTCTGGTCGCTAGAAGCATTCGCGCGCAACTGATCGTCCCAGGTCAGAATTTTTGCATTGAACACCTGATGGAAGCGATCACGCAACACGTCGTATTGTTGCCTGCTGTCGAGTTCCATGTACAAATCGAACAGGTAGAGCCAGGGCAGTGGCGAGCCAGGCCGTTCGACGTTGGCGTACGGTTCCAATACATCGATGGCACGTTTGGCGTCTTTCAGCGATATCCAAAATTCCGCTTCTTCCATCACATCCGAAATTTCTTCCAGGGCCGTCGAAGCGACTGGTAGTTCTGGGAAATGCATTGCTTCGTGTTGCTGCTGCTCCTGCTGCAGGTCTGACTTGGGATTAGCGACAGGCGGCATCGGCAAGGTGGCATAGAAGCCGTACCGCTGTATCGGTCCTTTCACTACCTGCTCGAGCTTGAAAGTAGGCTGCGCTGTTTTGGGCGAGGGTGATGACGGTGAAGGTTCGGTTATCAAAGACGCCGGTGCAAAATCGTGAGCTTCATGCAATTTCTGGGCTTCGTGGGTTTCATGGTTTTTCGGCATGGTCGGCTCGCGGTCGAATACGCTGCGTACTCTGTATTGCTCCTGATCTTCCCAATCCCAAATCGCGGCTGGTTGTTTTTGGTGCTTTATTCGACTCCTAAGCAAAGCGATAATCCCCAAGCTCAGTACCAGCATACTGCCGATGATGGCGAGCAAATACCGATTCGTGTCTTGCTCTGGCCGACCTGACTCGATCTCTTCGCGTTGGGCACTCTGCGCATTTTGCTGGGTTGTACTTTGTGCGCGCTGAAATTGGCCATTGTTGGCCTGCGTTATGGAAGGGGCAGGCGATCCAAGACGGTCGGCGAGCGCCAGACGCAAACCGCCCGTATTTGTCATCCCGGCAGTATTGTCACCGGGCGCGCTCAAGTGCAGGGCGTTGCGCAACTCCGGCACGGTGGTGCGTGCAGCTGCGGTCGACGAATCGGCCATACGTGTGTTTTTATCGCGCTGGATGTCGCTTTTCTGTTTGGCAATAATGAAACGACGTAAGCGATCGTCGCTACGCGGCCCCCGCCGAATGTTGGAAGATGGCCCTATCAAGGGCAATGCGCTGACGCTCGACGTCATGCCGCTCAAGCTGGCGTAACGGCTGACGGGCGGATCGAGCAAAAGCTCGAATTCGCGTCGAACGGTGTTGCCACAGTTGTTTTCGACAAACAGGGAAACAGCCGGTTCTGTGATCCGCTCTACGGTCGAAAGCGCAAGCAGAGCACTTTGTCTGCCTGGTGTGACGGTAATGCTCGGCGTGGCGATCAATGTTCCAGTGAGAGATTTTAAATACGATACAAAGCACGAACCTGCTTGATCCGTCATGCCGCTGCCGGTCATTCTCACGGTTGCACGAAGCGGCTGACCGAGCTCGGAAGCTACGCTTATGTCGCCAAAGCCGGAAGCCTGTACCGAAGCACTGGCAAGCCCTCCCACCATCAAGCCGGCAATGCCGCAGTTTCGCGATGCAGCAAACAACGCCCGCGTTGGCAGGCTAACGATTCGCCGATTGCTTCTCGTTATTATCTCGTGAAGGAATTTCAGCATTTTCTCAGCCGCTAGCCCGTTATGGTTTTTTGCCCAGCAGGGCCGGTCGTTCGCGCCGGCTACCTACCCTGCATCGTGCTACGTACTTCGGCAACACTACGTTCGCAGCAATACTTGCATTCATTCAATATCTTAAACGAATAAAGATGCGCGATTACGCAAAAAGCCGTGAGAAAAGATGAAAAACGTTTGCAATGTGACGCGTGGTTGCAACGAAATGCCGGCGATATCGTGTCGACGTTTACCGCAATTTTTCGTAACGTGCGGCGACCTGATTCAGGCAGGAGCGAGAAGGTCGGTCGATGTTATCAATGTAACTGCCGGCAAACGTCGCAGAGATTGCGCGCCGATACGACCTTCGGCGAACATTTTCAATTCGCCGGAGTGGAAAGCTACCCAGGTTTCGTTCGATGTAAGCGGCTTGGTGGCGATAACGGTCATGCGGTCGTCGCGGTGATTATGCTGGCTGAAATCGATTGAAAGGTCGCAATCGATGAGATTGGCAGTCGAGAACGGGTAGGCGCGTTCGACATAATGCAGATTCGTCGAGCAATGCGCGAACAGTAGTTCACCATTGGACAGCATGAAATTAAAAACGCCGTATTGCTCGATCTCTCGGGCTAAATCGTTTATTGCCTCGAACAGCTCTAAGGCGGGTGGCGTATAGCCTGCCTCTGCGAAACGCTTTTGCAATGCATCTAACATATAACAGAACGCCCGCTCGCTATCTGTCTGGCCAGCCGGCTGGAACGGGCCTTGCAGTGCAGGAAAAAAATGTTTCAGGTCGCCATTGTGAGCGAACGTCCATTGCTGGTTCCAAAGCTCGCGCACGAACGGGTGGCTGTTTTCGGGTACCACGGGCCCTTGGGTGGCCTTGCGAATATGGGCAATGATATTTCTCGACTTCATCGGGTTTCGCTTGACCAGTTCCGCGACCGGTGAAGTGATCGAGGGCAGGTGATCAGTGAAAAGCTGACATCCGGCGTTGCCATAGAATGCGATGCCCCACCCATCTTTGTGCTCATCGGTACGGCCGCCACGGGCTGAAAAGCCTTCGAATGAAAACGTAATCGCGGCAGGGGTGTTGCTATGCATTCCTAATAACTGGCACATGTTCGGACAAAATAGGTGGCGGGAAAAGTTGATGATTTAAGCGAATTTATTTCGCTAAGGTAACATCCCGAATATAGCGCACCTCATTGCGATATCTGTGGTTATTCCGTAACACATTGTCGTTATTGCGGCTTGAATTGGTGAGCAAACGTGAATTCATCGATGCGGGGGGCATAAACGAGTCCTTTGCGCATCGCCCAAGAGGCAACCTGGTGATGCACCGGTATCACCGCGTTGTCCCGTAGGGCCAGCAGCGCAGCTTCTTGAGCGTAGGCATCGCGCTTGGAATTATCGACCGATGTCAGCGCCTGTATGACCAGTCGATCCACTGCTGGATTGGTGTAGCGGCCCCAATTCCAGGAACCCCATGCGGTCGCCGGGTCGGGTGTTCCCACAAGCGTTCGCAGACCGAAATCCCCGGCCAACGTGCCCCATCCGAGCAATGCCATACTGAATTCGCCAGCTCTGGCACGCCCAAAATAGACCGCCAGGGGCATGGTCGATACCTTCGCCCGGATACCGATTCGGTTGAGAAATTGTGCCATCGTCTGCACCACTTGCTCATCGTTGATGTAACGATTGTTGGGGCCATGCAAAGTGATATTGAATCCGTTTTGATAGCCCGCTTCGGCAAGCAATTTCTTCGCGCCTTCTGGATCGAAGGCTTCGACCTGCAATGCCGGGTTATGGCCAAAAATGCCCGGTGCCACAAGGTTCGATGCCGGCTGTGCCAGGCCCTCGAGCGTACGGGCGACCATGGCCTGACGATTAATCGATTTCGAGATGGCCAGCCGTACGCGTGGATCTCGGAGTGGATTTTTCGTCAGTGCCCTGCCGGAGGCATCGGTAATGAAAGGCGATGGCCGGTCTGTCTGGTCCAATGTCCAGAAAATCGTTCGCCAGGACACCGTTTGTGCCAAGGCGAATGCAGGATTGCGCTTAAGATGGGCAATATCGGCGGTCGGTACCGATTCGATGACATCGACGTCGCCCGCCAGCAACGCTGCCATCCGTGGCGCATTGCTGGCGATGATACGCAGCGTTATTTTGTCCCAGGCGACTTTGTCGCCCCAGTACGTTGGATTGCGGGCGAGCTCCACCCGGTCGCCGCGTTGGAAACGGACAAATTTAAAGGGACCTGTCCCAACTGCCGCCCGGCCACTGTTGAAATCTTCGGTGGTTGCTTTTAACGCCACTTTTTTTGAAACGATAAAAATGGTCGACATATCCAGCGGCAGTGCGCCGTAAGGCGTCGCTGTTTTCAAACGTAAAGTCAACGGGTTGATTACTTGTTTGCCAGTGATCTGCTTGGTGTAGGTGGTAAAAGGCCCGGGGCTTGCGGTAAGGCTTCCCGGCCGTTCCAAAGAAAACACGACATCTTCGGCTGTAAAGGGCGAACTGTCGTGAAACGTCACACCCGGCCTTAATTTGAACTCCCAAGTTGTCGGATCGATGGCACGCCACGACAAGGCCAGCCCTGGCACCAACTTGCCCGCGGCATCGACATTGACCAATGCGTCGAAAAGATGGGAGGAGAGCGCAATGTTAGGGCCGATATTTAAAAAATGTGGATCCAGGGAAGAGACATCGGCGGCGAGGCCGATCTTTAATTCGGCAGCACGCACCTGGTTATGCAGGCCGGCAGTCAGGGCGCCGAACAGCATGATCGCTTTCGCTGTAGCTACCAAGAATTTGCATAAAGTGTAGGACGTTGCCATGGAATCCTTTTGCGTCATATGGATTGAATCGATGAGCTGAGCTTGGTATCGAGCTCGGTAATAAACTTATTACTAAGCTTATTTGCGCGCCTATGAATGAGTCTGCAGCATAAAGCACGAGCACCATTATCCACGGGTATGGCCATCTGGCATATGCGGTGGACGCATATCGAATAGCAAAACCATTCGTTCAACTTTCGATCCGGACAACGTATTCTTGCGTCCTGTCTAATTAACCGTTTTAGGAACTCATCATGGCGGCAAGAAACCTTTCGTCCAAGCTATCGCGCCTCGTTTCGCGCGCCGTGGCATGCGCCATTCTCGGCTATGGAATTAGCTTTGGTGCCTTGAGTATTTCGGCACCAGCGATTGCCCAAGACGCGCCGAGCACCTTGCTCAACGTATCGTACGATCCGACCCGGGAGCTGTATCAAGACATCAATAAAGCTTTCGGCGAGCAATGGAAAGCGCAAACCGGTGCCGAAGTAAAAATACGGCAATCGCACGGCGGCTCCGGCAAGCAGGCGCGCACCGTGATCGACGGGCTGGAGGCGGATGTAGTGACGCTGGCGCTGGCCTACGATATCGACGCGATGGCCGAGCGCGGCTTGCTGGCGAAAGATTGGGCAAAGCGGTTACCCCAGAACAGCACGCCTTACTCTTCGACCATCGTGTTCCTGGTGCGCAAAGGCAACCCGAAAGGTATCAAAGACTGGAACGATCTGACCCGTTCGGGTATTGCAGTCATCACGCCGAATCCTAAAACTTCTGGCGGTGCGCGCTGGAATTATCTGGCGGCTTGGGGCCATGCGTTGAAACAGCCCGGCGGCACCGATGCCACGGCCAAAGATTTTGTGAGCAGAATCTTTAAAAACGTGCCAGTGCTCGACTCGGGTGCCCGCGGTTCGACCACCACCTTTGTCGAGCGGGGCATCGGCGATGTCTTGATCGCATGGGAAAACGAAGCGCTGCTAGCGATCAAAGAACTCGGCCCGGACAAAGTCGAAATCGTCGCACCGAAGTTATCGATTCTGGCCGAGCCACCGGTTGCCGTGGTTGATAAGGTTGTCGATAAGCGGAATTCGCGCAAGGCTGCGGAGGCTTATCTGAAGTTTCTCTATACAGACGCCGGTCAGGAAATTATCGCTAAAAATTATTACCGCCCAACAGTGGAGAAAGAAGCGAAAAAATACGCTGCGCAATTTCCAAAAGTTGCGTTGTTTTCGATCAACGAGGTATTCGGTGGTTGGGCCAAGGCACAACAAACTCATTTCTCGGATGGCGGTACGTTCGATCAGATTTACCAGCCCAGCGCGAAATAGGCTGAACTGAGTTCGCTGTAACGCTAAAGCTTTATGCAAATTGGTTCTAACCACATGCGAATTAATTCGTTCGCTTTATAACAGGAGGGTGTAATTATCGCGCACCATCACACTACTTTGTAATAAGAAAGCCGATGCACGCCGCTCCCCTCATTACCGCATCATCCAGCGGCAAGCCTTTTGTCAGACCTTCCCGGGTGATGCCGGGATTCCGTCTGTCCCTCGGCTTTACGCTCTTCTATCTTTGCCTGATCGTCCTGATTCCACTGTCGTCGATCTTTCTGAATACGTTTGCGATGACATGGGAGGCGTTCGTTACAGCGGTCACTTCAGACCGTGTCATGGCGTCCTACCGGCTGACTTTCGGTGCATCGCTGATTGCGGCCACGATCAATGTGGTGTTCGGCGGTATCGTTGCCTGGGTGTTGGTGCGTTATCCGTTTCCCGGTAAGAAAATTATCGATGCGCTAGTCGATTTGCCGTTCGCATTACCGACAGCGGTCGCAGGCATCGCGCTCACCGCTTTGTACTCGACAAACGGCTGGTTCGGTCGTTTTCTCGAGCCGCTCGGCATCAAAGTGGCGTTCACACCGCTCGGCGTGGTCATTGCACTCACTTTCATCGGCCTGCCTTTTGTGGTACGTACGGTCCAGCCGGTGCTGGAGGATGTGGAACGGGAGTTAGAGGAGGCTGCGGCGAGTCTCGGTGCCTCGCGTCTGCAGACTTTTATCCGCGTGGTGTTTCCGGCAATTTTTCCCGCTTTATTAACCGGTTTCGCGCTGGCGTTCGCGCGCGCAACCGGTGAGTATGGCTCGGTGATTTTTATCGCTGGCAATATGCCGATGGTGTCGGAAATTACCCCGTTGTTCATCATTACTAAGCTCGAACAATATGATTATCAAGGCGCAACAGCGATCGCCGTCGTGATGCTTACGGTTTCATTCGTCATGCTCTTGACCATCAACGCCTTGCAGGCATGGAGCCGTAACCGTGGCCGGGGAGCCAATCAATGAGTACGGTAAGTGGTGAGGCAACTGGCAAGATACACGATGAATTGCCGGTCGACGCCGTTCGTCGCGATCCGATTCGTTCGCTCGGTCACCGTCCGCAAGCTACGCTCGAACCGGTGTGGGTCAGATGCCTGCTCATCGCCGTGGCTTTCGCCTTCTTAACGTTATTTCTATTTATGCCGCTTGCAGCGGTGTTTGCCGAAGCGTTGAAAAAAGGTTGGGAAGTCTATCTGGCAGCAATTTTGGAAGAAGATGCGCTTTCCGCCATTCGGCTGACGCTACTGACAGCGGCCATCGCGGTGCCGCTCAATCTGGTTTTCGGCGTGGCAGCGGCCTGGACTATCGCAAAATTCGAATTTTTCGGTAAAAACTTTTTGCTGACGTTGATCGACCTGCCATTCTCGGTTTCGCCGGTCATTTCCGGATTGATTTATGTACTGCTCTTCGGTGCCCAGGGCTGGTTCGGCCCCTGGCTGCAGGAGCACGATATCAAAATTTTGTTCGCTGTTCCCGGCATCGTGCTGGCGACGATGTTCGTTACCTTTCCCTTCGTCGCCCGTGAGTTGATTCCCTTGATGCAGTCGCAAGGTAGCGAGGAAGAAGAGGCTGCGCTCGTGCTGGGTGCCTCCGGCTGGAAAACCTTCTGGTACGTGACCCTGCCCAACATCAAGTGGGGCTTGCTGTACGGCGTGATTCTTTGTAACGCGCGGGCAATGGGTGAATTCGGTGCCGTCTCGGTGGTGTCTGGTCACATTCGCGGGGAAACCAACACCGTGCCGCTGCAAGTTGAAATTCTCTACAACGAATATAACTTTACTGCCGCTTTCGCCGTGGCCTCGCTACTGGCATTGCTGGCGCTAGCCACGCTGGGCTTGAAATCGTTTATCGAATGGCGCGCGCATGATGAAATGCACAAGGACGATCCCGGCTAGGGCACGGCGGCAGGCATAAGAGTGAAAATTATAGTGAAGCATGAAGTAAATGTACTTTAGGAGTTCCGCATGGCCATCGACGTTCATAACATCAGCAAGCGTTTTGGAAATTTTGCAGCGCTCGATAACGTATCGCTGAAATTTCCACCGGGCGAACTGACCGCGCTGCTCGGTCCGTCAGGTTGCGGCAAGACCACTTTGCTGCGAGTGATCGCGGGGCTTGAGCATCCGGATAGCGGCGAGGTGATACTCGATGGCGAAGATGCGTCGGCGCGGCACGTGCGGGAGCGTAATGTCGGTTTCGTGTTCCAGCATTACGCCTTGTTCAAACACATGACTGTGTTCGAGAACGTCGCTTTTGGATTACGCGTCAAGCCTCGCGCAACCCGACCCTCGGAAGCTGTGATTCAACAAAAGGTCATGGCATTGCTAGAACTGGTACAGCTAGACTGGCTGGCCAAGCGTTACCCACCACAGCTCTCGGGTGGCCAGCGGCAACGGATTGCGCTTGCGCGTGCCTTGGCGGTCGAGCCACGGGTACTGTTGCTCGACGAGCCTTTCGGCGCGCTCGACGCTAAAGTGCGTAAAGAGTTACGCCGTTGGTTGCGCCGCCTGCACGACGAATTAAAAGTGACCAGTATTTTCGTCACACACGATCAGGAAGAAGCATTGGAAGTCGCCGACCAGATCGTCTTGATGAACAAGGGCAAGGTCGAGCAGATCGGTGCGCCGCAAGACGTGTACGAACATCCTGCCTCGCCATTCGTGTATGGCTTTCTCGGTAACGTCAATCTGTTTCATGGACGGGTGCACCAGGGCGTACTGCAGGCCGGTGGCGTCGATATGGATGCCCCGGATCACGCTGCCGCTCAGGATGCCACCGGTATCGGTTATGTCAGGCCGCATGATTTCGATATCGACCGCTATACCGAAGGTGCGCAGGGTATCGTCGCCACGCTGCAGCATGCACACGCCATCGGCCCGCTGGCGCAGATGGAATTGCGCCGCGAGGACGACGGCAGCTTGATCGAAAGCGTCATTCCCAACGAACGCTTCGTGCAATTGCAGCTTCAGACCGGCGACAGGCTGGTGTTGCGACCGAAACGCCTGCGTGTGTTCGTCGGTGAATCATCGAAAGAAGTCGTATGAATTTTCAGCAGTTACGTTCGATTCGCGAAGCGGCGCGTTGCGGTTACAACCTTACCGAAGTCGCCAATGTGTTGTTCACCTCGCAGCCGGGTGTCTCGCGGCAGATTCGCGAACTCGAAGATGAACTCGGCGTGGAAATTTTCGAGCGCAACGGCAAACGCCTGACCGGGTTGACCGAACCGGGCAAAGGTATTTTGACGATCGTCGACCGTTTGCTGCTCGAAGCTGAGAACTTGCAACAGGCCAGCCTTGAATTTGCCGGTAAACGCAGCGGTACGCTGACCGTAGCTACCACGCATACCCAGGCACGCTATGTTTTGCCGAAAGTGGTGCAATCCTTCCGGGCGGCGTTTCCCGATGTGCGAATCGCGCTTCAGCAAAGCTCACCTGAACATATTGCCGAATGGGTGTTGTCCGGTAAGGCGAATATTGGCATCGCCACCGAGGGCTTGAGCCAGTTCGAAGACCTGATTTCATTTCCCTGCTACGAATGGCAGCATGTGATCGTGGTGCCGCAAGGGCACCCGCTGTGCCTGGTCGAGCGGCCTTCACTCAACGATCTGGCAGCATGGCCGCTGATTACTTACGATGTCGGTTTTACCGGACGCGGTCACATCGATGCTGCGTTCCAGGCTGCCGGTCTCACGCCGGACATCGTCTTGACAGCCATGGATTCAGACGTAATCCAGCAGTACGTAACGCTGGGTTTGGGGGTAGGCATCATCGCCTCGATGGCTCTGGAGGCACATCGGCCGCAACCGTTGCATCCGATCGGCGCGGGGCATCTATTTGCGCCAAACGTTACCCGCCTTGCCGTGCGCCGTGGTGCTTATCTACGCTCGTATGCGTTGGATTTCATTTTGCAATTCGCGCCGTCGCTACAGCGTAGCGAAATCGAGCGGGTTACCCATATCGGGGCTTCCTGAGCCTCGGAAACTAAACCTAGTTTCCTCAAGAAATTTTCAAAAAATCAATTTTTTGCGACCATTCGGCTATCATCACGTTTTTTCCCATATCAAATTCTTATGTTTTCGGATTTGCATAGATTGTCTATACGCAAATCAGTCTAAGTAAAATTGATATGGCGCGCGCGCCTGCCTGGCTTCCATGCAAACCGTGATGCGATGCTTAATTTGGATACTAATATGAAAATTCGCTTACCTTGCCTGACGCCAGCAGCCAATGCTCAACCGAATGCTGCAGAAACGGAAAGCGTTACCAGAGCGCCGACGGTACGACCAACTAGCGTAGCTAATCTTATTACGTTGGCGGGCGCACGTGCCAACAGGGCGCCTGGTCCAACGTCCTTTAGTTCGCCCACACAGGCCAGTGCTCTAGTACCAGCAATTGGCTCTTCGAGAACCTCCTCGAAACTGAGCAAGGCGCAGCTAAATGCTGCCGTCGATCGTTGGGCGCAAACGCAGGAGATTAAATATGGCCTATACGCTTGTAAACAAATCAAAGAAGTGTTGCACTTATCTACTCCGAAAAAATTTTCTTTTAAGAGAGAATCAGGGCCGTCTGAGCTTCGGCTACGTTCAAGTAATTTAACCAGTATTCCTAAAGAGTTGGGCCAAGCTAGTAATTTAAAAAAGCTACTAGTGTCTTATAACCGTCTCACCAGCGTTCCTGCTCAGTTGGGCCAGGCCAAAGCGCTGGAGCAGCTTGATTTGGCCAACAATCTGCTGACGGATTTGCCGGCCGAAATTGCACAGCTGCCCAAGCTGAAACATCTTAGTTTAAACACCAACCGCTTTACCCATGTTCCACGGGCCTTGTTGGATTTACCTTCCGATACCGAGGTCGATCTGCGTAACAATCCTATACCCGATGAAGAACTTCTGGCAGTGCGCGCTGCCATACAAACGCGCCGTGATGCAGGCCGGACCATGCCGATGTTGATACTACCTGCAGTAGCCGCTGACGCCTGACAATTTCCTACGCAGTCGCACGGCAAGGCCAATGCTAAAGGGCTCAGTTCGAAGCAACTGGAATTTGTTTGACCCAGGCAGGACCTATTTCCTCAAAAGAACTTTCGAAGACAAATCCCATCGGTTTTCTGCCTTACACCTTCGGGTACACATCACAAAATGTCATGTCTACCCATTTGTGCGTTAGGTTTACACACTAGAAGGCGTCGCTGTGGCGCCGGTTGCGCAACGCCCACGCGCAGCGAGCCCGGTCGATTTAGCGGGCGCACTGTCTATTCGGCGACCTGTTGTAACGTATTTCGTTGCTAATCCACAACCCGTGCTGCGTTGCCATCATTCCAGTGGCGGGCTTTCACCGGTCAGCTACGAGAAGCAGTCTTCGCAAAGGCAGCTGAGTGTCTAGGATCTCCGGGGCGATTCAGTCAGATAAAAACCGCTGCAGGTACATAAAGGGTTTCTCCCGCACAATCTCCGACACCACGCCCTGACTGCCTATTTCCGGCAGATCAGACTGCGTAAGTCGATGCTGCTCCATCAAAAAACGCAGAGTCGTTACCGGTGCGATTTTCTGAGCCGGATTCTGAATGCTTTCGTATTCTGCGATTAGCGAACCCAGCGTATCGGTCAGATCGGCAAGCCGAGAGCATTCGTCGGCTGCGCCGGCATCCAACAACTGATTCAATAGAGCAACGGCTCTGTCATAGTCAGTTTCGGTGCAAATCTCACGCAAAGGGATTACCGCCGTCAAGGCTTGAAAGCGAGCAGTGATGTCGTCGATACTTTTACGATCCATTATGGCTTCCACCGATTATTGTGACCTAGTCCCGATCACGACACCGGTTCGTCTACTTTTAAGCGTGCTGTGACAGGGTTTTTAGGCAGCGGTTCGTCACGGTTTCGGCTTAATAAGTAGAAGCGCCAAAGCAGAAGGGCGGCTGTAGAACGATACGGTGCCCATCGAGTAGCAATCTTCTCGACGGCGCGTTCGTCAGGCGTGGGCTTGATGTTCAGTGCATCGCCAACGGCCTGCCTTAAAGCGAGATCGCCGACAGGAAAAATATCGGGGTGACCAGTGCAAAACATGAGGTAGAGTTCGGCGGTCCAGGGACCAATGCCCTTGTACTTGGTCAGTTCTGCGATCGCCAATGTCGATTCCATTGTTTCGAGTGCGTTGAAGTCGAGATCGCCTCGCATGACCGCCTCGGCCAAACGCGCAAGTGTGTTGCATTTATTACGCGTCAGGCCTACGCCCTGCAATGTCATTTCGTCGAGCGCTAAAAATCCGTGAGGCGTGGTAGCGCCAGGTAGTGCTTCCAAACGACCCCAAGTCGCCAGTGCGCTAGCCATCGAAATTTTTTGGCCACAAACAATGCGTGCCAAGCCGGCAAAACCGGGATCACCGATCCGCGGTGGAAAGGTGCCAGTTACCAGAAAGATTCGGTACAAACTTGGGTCGATCTGAAATAACAACTGGAGCTGTTGCGCTACTGTTTCGTCAGAAATCAAGCGAACCGTTATGGGAGTATCTGGCATAGGTAACGTTTCACAAGCTTGTGGTCAAGCAGCATGTTGCCAACCCCGTGCAGTCAAACCCTCGCCGAGCGTACACGTTCCTGATTCGCCTCTGAAAATTTAGAGCGTCCGATTAAGGAATCAGTTTTTGGTTCGACGATTTCTTTGCCTTGACGTCGGTAATAATCTGTTCCATCACGCTCAACCGGTAGCCGGTTGACGGATGAATCGCTGTATAGCCATTCAGCACCGTGGCTGGATACTGCGTAGCCAGGCGTTGCCAGAAACGCGGAGCGGAGTCGATCTCATAACCGGCCCGGGCGAGCAGATACAGTGACAGCGTATCGGCAGCAGCGTCGACATCCTGCGTAAACGGCTTGACGCCCGAAGTGCCGCCTATGACGCTGAGATCCGGCCGGATTCGGATCAGGTTGTCGATGATTCCGCCAAGCGTTGCGCTCATGCGCAGGCGACCCGGATGCCCGAGCGCCGCATGCGCCATCTCACGAGCAATGACATACGCCAGTTCGGCATCACTGCGCGCAAAGTTCATCATGCCGCGGGTAACCATCACGCGAGCGCCATCGCTGTAGGCGTTGACGTTATCGGCATTGCCGAGTTCAATGTTATAGGCGCAAGCCGGGGTGAGTGCAACGTTGATGGGTATGGTTTCGCTGCCGCGCTGCAGTGTGATCCTGACGGTGGAGCGTGAGTTCACCATCGGCCCCAGCAGGGCTGCCGCTACCCGCTCGGCGTTAGGCCCTTGCGGCATAGCCTTGTCTTCGACATTCAACAAGATATCGCCGGGTTTCAAGCCTGCTTGCGCTGCGCTGCCGCCGCTGAGCACTGCCAGAATGCGCAACCGTTCGCCGAGGCCGAAGCTGCGTTCGGCAGCATCGAGGAACTCGGTACCGTAGGAATATTTATTCTTTGCCGTGAAACCGAGTAGCTTGCGCGCGTTGTTGCGGCACAGCTCGGTATTGTTTACCAGCAGCGGCGCTGCCACACGATATAGCCGATCCTGCAGGGCGATACGTGCCTTGAGCGCGACCTGCTCGGGTGTGTCGATTTGTATAAACGGTTCGGTTGCAGGTGACGATGTGGCCGGTACATTCGGCGCTATCGATTTGGTAGCGCAGCCGGCAAGCAATGCGGAAACCGCAAGTACTGCATAAGCTGCGTAGTGCGGCCGCAGCTTCAAGAATGTCGTGTTCATCAGTGCTTTCCTGTGCTGCCGAAGCCGCTGATGCCGCGGGCACTGGCGTCGAAATCGTTGACCACGTTAAAGCGTGCTTGTAGCACTGGAACGATCACCAATTGCGCCAGTCGTTCCATTGGCTGCAGGGTGAAATCGGTGTCACCACGATTCCAGGTAGAGACCATCAGCTGACCCTGGTAATCCGAATCGATCAATCCAACCAGATTTCCCAGCACGATGCCGTGCTTGTGGCCGAGCCCGCTACGCGGCAGGATTAGCGCCGCATAGGAAGGGTCCCCGATGTGAATGGCGATACCGGTGGGGATGAGTATGGTGGCGCCAGTGGCGATCACTAACGGCGCATCCAGGCAAGCACGCAAGTCCAGACCGGCACTGCCGATGGTTGCGTAAGCCGGCATTTGCTCATGCAGGCGGGAGTCGAGAATTTTTAGATCGATGGATATCATTACAAAAGCAGTTCAGAAGTTTCAGGTAATTGGCAGGCGCTGCGCGATGTTGGCAATCAGCGCACGCGCCAAGGCGATTTTTTCAGCGGCTGGCAGGTGCGTGACGCCGTGTTCGTCGAACAGCATCAACTCATTGCGGTCCTGGCCGAAGGTCAGGTGGCCGATATTGCCGACCATGAGGGGAATATTTTTACTTAGCCGCTTTTCAGTGGCGAACTGGGCCAGGTTTTCCGATTCAGCGGCAAAGCCGACGCAGTAGGGATTGTCGGTCAGTGCCGCTACGGCCGCAAGGATGTCTGGATTAGCGGCCAATTGCAATGCCGGTAGCGCATCATCTGCAGTTTTTTTGATCTTTTGCAGGCTGGTATTGGCAACCGTCCAGTCGGCCACGGCGGCTACGGCGATAAATACGTGCTGCCCATGTACGCGCGTCATGACGGCATCGTGCATTTGCTGTGCGCTGATTACGTCGATGCGCTGCACTCCGGTAGGTGCAGCAAGCGCTGTCGGGCCGGAAACTAGCGTTACTTCAGCGCCGGCTTCGCGGGCGGCCCTGGCGATTGCGTAACCCATTTTTCCGGAAGAGCGGTTGGTTAGTCCACGCACCGGGTCAATCGCTTCATACGTAGGCCCGGCTGTAATCAGCACGCGTTTTCCTGCCAGGTGTTTCGGCTGGAATGTCGCAATGAGTTCTTCAACCAGAACAAGCGGTTCGAGCATGCGGCCCATGCCGGTTTCCCCGCAGGCTTGATCGCCACTATCCGGCCCAAGCACCACGGTGCCGTCTGCCCGCAATTGCGCGACATTACGTTGGGTCGCCGGGTTTTGCCACATCTCCACATTCATCGCCGGCGCGATCGATAGTGGTATTGCCATTGGTCGGGCGATGCAGAGCGTTGACAACAGGTCGTCACACGTTCCGTGCGCCAGTTTTGCCATGAAATTTGCCGAGCAGGGCGCAATGACGATCATATCCACGTCGCGGCTCAAGTCGATATGCGGCATATTGTTGTCGATACGCGCATCCCACTGGTCGGCATACACCGGTTTGCCCGATAACGCCTGCATGGTCACCGGCGTGATGAAGCGGGTCGCCGATGTGGTCATTACCACCTGCACCGCCGCACCTGCCTTGACCAAAGCCCTTGTCAGTTCGGCCGCCTTATAGCAGGCGATGCCGCCGGTAAGCCCGAGCAGGATTTTCTTTGTCGCCAGTTCCATCACCACCCCCGTCGTTGGTTGCGCCCGCTAACGACCGACACGTCTGAATTCATCGAGGATAAACAACGCAGCACCGATGCAAATGGCACTATCGGCCACATTGAATGCCGGGAAGTGCCAGCTGCCGATGTGAAAATCCAGAAAATCGATCACGTGCCCGTAAACCAGGCGGTCGATCACGTTGCCGATGGCACCACCCAGAATCATGGCGAGAGACAGGCAGAACAGGCGTTGCCCTGCGTGACGCTTGAGCATGTAGACGATGATGAGGGCTGCCGTCAGGCCGATTCCGGTGAAAAAATACCGTTGCCAGCCGGATTCATTGGCGAGAAAACTAAATGCCGCACCTTTGTTATAGACCAGCGTCAGATTGAAGTAAGCGCCAAGCGCTTTCACCTGGCCGTATAAAAATGTTTTCTCGATGGTGATCTTGGTCACCTGGTCGAGCAGAACCAGTACTAGAGCAATGCCGAGCCAGGGAGCCATGCCAGGCGGCGGTTTGGAAGAAAATTGTGGTGTGTTGGAAGCCATTATTTTTAGGGTTTGGTTTCTAGGGCAAGTTGATAGTATGAAGATATGCTGACGATAGGCCGAATAAAAAATTGGGTGAAAAGTCACATCGAAGGTCTGACAAAAAAACTGACGAACGTTCGAATCACCCTTGGGTCAATGTCGTCTATTCATCAGACGAAACGCCGCGATTCCCCGCTGCCAAATAGGTTAGTCATGCAGCGCCCGCACAAACCAGGGTGGTCTACATGGGCACCGACTTCAACGCGGTAATGCCAGCAGCGCTCGCATTTGGCTGCCGAAGACGGTGTAACGGAAATGGCTTCGCCCTCGGCTTTTGCAACTTCGATGACGCTGGCTTGCGAGGTGATCAACAGATTCTTCAATTCGTCGTCCAGGCTGGCGAGCAATGTATAGCGCTCTCCGGATGCCCGTATCTGCACCTCGGCCTGTAATGACGACCCGATACCACCGGCGATGCGCACCTCTTCCAGCTGTTTGGATACACCGGCTCGCACGGTGCGTAGCACGGCAAATTTCTCCAGCAATGCCGCACCGTCTTCGATTGGCGGCAACTCGTGATACAGCTGTGTAAAAATCGTGCCGTCGCTGGCGGCGAGCGCATCCGGCCCGGCAAATATCGCCCAGGCTTCCTCGGCGGTAAAGGACAGAACCGGTGCCATCACCCGTAAAAGTGACTGGGTAATATGCCAGATCGCCGTCTGCGCGGCGCGGCGTGGGTGGGAATCGACGCCGCAGGTGTAGAGCCGGTCTTTCAGAATATCTAGATAGAAGCCGCCCAGGTCTTCCGAGCAGTACATCTGTAGCGTGGATATCACCGGATGAAATTCGTATGCCGAATAGCGCTGCAGGATATCCGCTTGTACCTGGGCCATATGGGCGATTGCATAACGGTCGATCTCCAGCAATTGCGGAATCGGCACGGCATCGCGGGCGATATCGAAATCCGACGTATTGGCCAGCAAAAAGCGTAGGGTATTACGGATGCGCCGGTACGCTTCGGTCACGCGCTTCAAGATTTCATCGGAAATCGACAACTCGCCGGAGTAATCCGTGGACGCGACCCAGAGGCGCAAAATTTCCGCACCGAGCGAGTCCGAGACTTTTTGCGGCGCGACGACGTTGCCTTTGGACTTGGACATTTTTTTGCCTTCGCCATCGACTACGAAGCCGTGCGTAAGCAGCGCTTTATAGGGCGCGCAGCCATTGAGCATGGCCGAGGTCAGCAGGGAAGAGTGGAACCAACCACGGTGTTGATCCGAGCCTTCCAAATACAAGTCGGCAGGAAATTGCGATTCGGCGGCATGCGAGCCGCGCAGCACAGTCTGGTGCGTAGCGCCGGAGTCGAACCAGACATCGAGCGTATCGCGGTTCTTCTGGTAGTCGGCGGCGTCAGCGCCCAGTAGTTCCTGCGGATCGAGGGCGTGCCAGGCCTCGATGCCGCGTTCGGCGATGCGTTGTGCTACCGCTTCGATCAATTCGGGTGTACGCGGATGCAGTTCGCCCGTTTCCCGATGTACGAAGAACGCCATGGGTACGCCCCATTGCCGTTGCCGCGACAGCGTCCAGTCCGGCCGGCCGGCGATCATGCCGTGCAGGCGGGCCTTACCCCAAGCCGGATAAAACTGGGTCGCTTCTACCCCCTGCAACGCACTTTCGCGAAGCGTTGGGCCGCCAACTTTCGGTGGCACATCCATGCCGGCGAACCACTGCGACGTGGCGCGGTAGATGATCGGTGTCTTATGACGCCAGCAATGCATATAGCTGTGGTCGAACATCAGCAGTTTCAACAGCGTGCCGGCTTCGTCGAGCTTGGTGCAGATGGGCTTGGAGGCTTCCCAGATCGTCATGCCTGCAAAAAACGGTAGCCAAGATGCATAGCGGCCGTCGCCCATGACCGGCTTCAATATATCGTCGTCGTTCATGCCATGCGCCTTGCATGAAATGAAATCGTCAATACCGTAAGCAGGTGCCGAATGGACGATGCCGGTGCCGGTATCGAGCGTTACATACTCGCCCGGATACACGGGTGAGAGCCGGTCGTATCCCGCGTCGCTCATAGCCAAGGGGTGCTTGAATGCCAACCCCGACAAGGCAGCGCCGAGGCAGGTGGCAATCGTCCGGCCTTGCAGACCGTAGCGTGCCAGGCATCCCTCGACCATCGCCTCGGCCAGAATTAGCAGTGTCGGCACACCGGCGCGTTCGACCTGGACCAGGGCATAGGTGAATTCAGGATGCACGTTCAGTGCCTGATTGGCCGGAATGGTCCAAGGCGTCGTGGTCCAGATGACGCAGTAGCCATGCTCGGTCGGCAATTTATCCAGGCCGAACGCATGAGCGATTTTTGTCGGCTCGGTAAAGGGAAAGCCGACATCGATGGCCGGATCGCGCTTATCCTGATATTCGACTTCCGCTTCGGCAAGTGCGGAACCACAGTCGAAGCACCAGTTGACGGGTTTCAAACCCCGATATACATAACCTTTTTCGAGCAGCTTGCCGAGTGCGCGCAACTCGTCGGCCTCATTGGCGAAAGCCATGGTCTGGTAAGGCCGCTCCCAATCTCCCAAGACGCCAAGGCGAATAAAGTCTTTCTTCTGGCGCTCGATTTGTTCGGTGGCGTAAGCCCGCGATTTTTGCAGCACTTCCATGATCGGCAAACTTTTGCCGAACTGCTTTTCGATCTGGATTTCAATCGGCATGCCGTGACAATCCCAACCCGGCACATAGTGGGCATCGAACCCGCCCAGCTGGCGGCTCTTGACGACGATGTCTTTTAAAATCTTGTTGACCGCATGGCCGATGTGAATGTCGCCGTTGGCGTATGGTGGGCCATCGTGCAAGATGAATTTCTCTCGCTTCGCCGACGCCCTGCGAATCTTTCGATACACATCCTGCGCTTGCCAAGCTGCTACCCAGCTGGGTTCGCGTTTGGCAAGGTCGCCTCGCATAGGGAAGGGCGTATCGATCATGTTGACCGGATATCGGCTCGGCGTCTTGGTGTGCTTGGTATCGGACATGGAAATGGTCGGTCTGCGATGGTCAGGAAATGTTATTTAAGAATCACTTAAGAAAAAATGCACGAGCCCGTGCGCTGTCATTGGCGATTGCGGCGGTTAATGAAGGTAAATCTACATATTTTTCTTCGTCACGTAGCTTTTCCAGAAACTCTACCTGCACCAGATCGCCGTAGCATTGCCCGACATAATCGAGCACATGCACTTCCAGCAATAAGCGCCCTGCATCTTCGACGGTCGGCCGGATGCCCAGGCTCGCCACGCCCGGCAACGGTTCTGAACTGAGGCCGTGCACTTTAACCACGAAGATCCCGGATAGAGCTGGCCGGCGGTGAGGCAATGCCAGATTCATCGTCGGAAAACCCAGGGTGCGGCCAAGCTTGCGGCCATGTATGACGCGACCCGAGATCATGTAAGGGCGTCCCAACAATTGCGCGACCCGGGAAAATTCACCAGTCTGCAGAGCGGCACGGATAACCGACGATGAAATACGTTCGGAATCCTGATATACCGTAGCCAGCGTCGCAACTTCGAAACCATGAACACGCCCTTCGGCCGCAAGTGTATCGATGTTGCCGGCCCGACCGGCACCGTAGCCGAAATCTTCACCGACCAACAGCCATTTCACCTGCAGGCCTTGGGTCAAGATTTTTTTAACGAACTGCGCGGGCGACAGGGCAGCGAATCCTTCATTGAAACGTTCGACCACCACTTTGTCGACGCCTGCACACGCCAGCGCCTGCAGTTTGTCGCGCAGGTTGGCAATACGAGCCGGTGCCAGGCTGATATCGCCGCTTCGCAGAGCAAAAAATTCACGCGGATGCGGCTCGAACGTCATGACCACCGTGTCGATTTTCCGTGCTGTTGCCGCCGCTTTCAGTTGCGACAGCAAAATTTGATGACCGCGATGCAGGCCATCGAAATTACCGATCGCCAAAGCGCACGGCGCACGCGATGCAGCATCGGGAAGTCCGCGATAAACCTTCATTCGGGAAGCCAGGCGTAAAAGTTGCAAAGCCTTTGATTATAAATGCTTTCTCTTCCACATCCTGTTTCCGGCCGCCGACCCTAGCTACATCTCGCCCCAGATAGCGTTCAGCGCCGCCAGGGCTGCCAGGCCGGCGGTTTCAGTGCGCAATACTCGTGCACCCAGACTGAGCGCCAGCACGCCATGCGCCGCCGCACCGGCTTGCTCGGCGGAATTGAATCCACCTTCCGGGCCGATCATTAGGGTTACGCTTCGTGGCGGTTGATGGCGCGCCCAATGTGCTAGCGAGACTTCGGCATCCGGACTCAAGAGCACCCGCAAGTGAATATCCTGCTGGCCGACATAATGATCGACGTCGATCGGCGAGGCCACATGCATGATCCGGTTGCGTCCGCATTGCTCGGCAGCGGCAATGGCAATCGCTTGCCAGTGCTGCAAGCGCTTCGCGGCCCGCTCTGCCGTCAGCCGTACCACGCAGCGCTGTGCCGACAGCGGCTGAACGGCGGTCGCACCGAGTTCGACGGCTTTTTCCATGATCCAGTCCATTTTGGCTGCTTCGGGCAGCGCCTGCGCCAGCGTGATCGCGTAGGGCAGTTCCGCTTCTCGCGGTGAAAACGCTTTGATTTCGACCGAAACCGTTTTTCGCTCCAATGCAGTGATCGTGGCGGTGTACTCGCCGCCCTGACCATTAAACAGTGTGATGTAGTGCCCGGACTGCATGCGCAATACCAACACGTGGTGAGCCAGGGTGGGGGGCAAATCGAAGCCATCACCAATCGCTAATGGTTGTTCCAGATAAAAACGAGGCATTTTTTTTCCTTTACGACGGTTCGCAGCATCGAGGCGGTGTCGTGCCATCGGGGTCGGTATTGCGGAGCGGCAGGCTCACTCTGGTAAAATATCGTCCTTTCAACGGTGCCAGCCGACATCGTCGACACGTCGTTTTTCAATCTGCGTTCCTCGATCTGCCAAACATGACATCCTACCTGCCTAATCCACCCCAACAACAAAAAATGGCCAACGCGATTCGTGCGTTGGCAATGGATGCAGTGCAAAAAGCCAATTCCGGTCATCCTGGCATGCCGATGGGTATGGCCGAAATCGCCGTTGCACTCTGGTCGCGCCATCATCACCACAATCCTTTGGATCCGCGCTGGATCAATCGTGATCGGTTCGTGTTGTCGAACGGGCACGGCTCGATGTTGCAGTATGCGCTGTTGCATTTGTCGGGCTACGACTTGCCGATGGAGGAATTGCGCAATTTCCGGCAATTGCATTCCAAAACGCCGGGTCATCCGGAAGCGGAAATCACCCCTGGCGTGGAAACGAGTACCGGGCCGCTGGGCCAAGGCTTGACGAACGCCGTAGGTATGGCACTGGCGGAAAAGTTGCTGGCAGCCGAATTCAATCGGCCGGGCTTCGACGTGGTCGCCCATCATACCTACGCATTCGTAGGTGACGGCTGCTTGATGGAAGGTATTTCGCACGAGGCATGTTCGCTTGCCGGTGTGCTGCGATTATCGAAGCTGGTCGTGCTGTATGACGATAACGGCATTTCGATCGACGGCCATGTCGCGGGTTGGTTCGGCGACGATACGCCCAAACGCTTCGAAGCTTACGGCTGGAACGTGATCGCAGGCGTGGACGGTCACGACATCGGTGCGGTCAATGCGGCGATTGCCAAAGCGAAGGTTGCCGACCGTCCCACGCTGATTTGCTGCAAAACGATCATCGGCAAAGGTTCGCCGAACATGCAAGGCACCGACAAGGTGCATGGTGCAGCTTTGGGCGAGAAAGAAATCGGCGTCGTGCGTGAGGCGCTTGGATGGCCCCACGCACCGTTTGAAATTCCGGCCGACGTGTATGCCAGCTGGGACGCCCGCAAATCGGGCACCGATGCACAGAACGCCTGGAATGCGTTGCTGTCATCCTATGCCGTACAATTTCCGCACGAAGCGGCTGAGTTGCAACGGCGTATGGCAGGAAATCTGCCCGAGAATTTCGAGGCGATCGCCGATGCCTATATCGATGTTTGCATCGATAAGCAGGAAACCATCGCTACTCGTAAGGCTAGCCAGAATACGATTCAGGCTTTGGCCGCGGTGCTGCCGGAATTTTTAGGCGGTTCAGCCGACCTGACCGGATCGAACCTGACCAACTGGAAAGAATCGATTGCGGTACGGCACGACAAGGCCGGCAATCATATTAACTACGGCGTGCGCGAATTTGGTATGAGCGCCATCATGAACGGTGTGGCGTTGCACGGCGGTTTTCTGCCGTTCGGCGCGACGTTCCTGACGTTTTCCGATTACAGCCGTAATGCGCTGCGTATGGCGGCGTTGATGAAGATTCGCTCCTTGTTTGTCTTCACGCACGACTCCATCGGTTTGGGCGAGGATGGACCGACCCATCAAGCGGTGGAGCATGTGTCGAGCTTGCGGCTGATTCCCAACCTGGATAACTGGCGCCCATGCGACACCACCGAATCCGCAGTCGCCTGGAAAGAAGCGGTCAAACGCCGTACCGGCCCGAGCACGTTAATATTTTCCCGGCAGAATCTACAATTTCAACAGCGCTCCGCACAACAAGTGTCGGCCATCGCCCGTGGCGGCTATGTGTTGCTAGATGCGCCTGAAGCCAGGGCGATTCTGATCGCCACCGGCTCCGAAGTGGAACTGGCAATGCAGGCTGCGAAAGTGCTGGCTTCCCGCAATGTACCGGTGCGGGTAGTGTCTATGCCATCGACCGACGTGTTCGACCGCCAAGATCCCAGTTACCGTGCCGAAGTGTTGCCGCGTGCATTGCCGCGCGTCGCTGTCGAAGCCGGGGTGAGCGCCTTCTGGCACAAATACGTCGGCCTGGATGGCGCAGTGGTGGGTATCGATAAGTTTGGTGAATCGGCACCCGCCGGCGTGCTTTTCGAACACTTCGGCTTTACCGTCGATAAGGTCGTTGCCGCGGTCGAACAGGTGCTGGCCCATCCGTCGCCCTAAATCGTCGCGTTGGATCGTCGCAGTAAATCGTTTTTATATTGTTGAACCCTGGAGAGAGAAATGACCATACGTGTAGCAATCAACGGCTACGGCCGCATCGGCCGCAACATACTGCGCGCGCATTATGAAGGCGGCAAGACCAACGATATCGTCATCGTTGCCATCAACGACCTGGGCGATGCCAAGTCGAATGCCCACCTGACCCGCTACGACACTGCCCATGGCAGGTTTCCCGGCACCGTCGAGGTCGAAGGCGATCATATGGTCGTCAACGGCGACAAAATCCGCGTATTCGCACAGCGCAATCCGGCCGAGATTCCATGGGGCGAATTGAATGTCGACGTCGTGCTGGAATGCACCGGATTCTTCACGACCAAAGAAAAAGCTTCCGCGCATCTGAAAGGCGGGGCCAAAAAAGTCATTATTTCCGCACCGGGCGGCAAGGATGTGGATGCCACCATTGTCTACGGCGTCAATCACAATGTATTGAAAGCGTCCGATACCGTGATTTCGAACGCGTCGTGCACCACCAATTGCCTGGCACCGCTGGCCAAGCCGTTGAACGACAAGATCGGTTTGTTGAACGGTTTGATGACCACTGTGCACTCGTATACCAATGACCAGGTACTGACGGACGTCATGCACGAAGACTTGCGCCGCGCCCGTTCGGCGACCATGAGCATGATTCCAACCAAGACCGGCGCCGCAGCCGCGGTCGGTCTGGTATTGCCGGAACTGAACGGCAAGCTCGACGGCTTCGCCATCCGTGTGCCGACTATCAACGTCTCGATTGTCGACTTGTCGTTTATCGCCGCACGGGATACTACGGTCGATGAAGTCAATGCCATCATGAAGGAAGCAGCAGAAGGTCCGCTCAAAGGCATCTTGACCTACCAGACCGAACCACTAGTATCGGTCGACTTCAATCACAATCCGGCATCGAGCAACTTCGATTCGACCCTGACCAAGGTATCGGGCCGGTTGGTGAAGGTTACTTCCTGGTACGACAACGAGTGGGGCTTCTCGAATCGCATGCTCGACACCACCACCGCATTGATGGCCGTGCGCTGAAACGCTTCCTGATTTGAATGCCCAATCGGCCGCATCATGTATTTTGATGCGGCTTTTTTTACGTAAATTTTTACTGGAAGATTGATGGGCATTAGCAAACATCTATCTATATTTCGGGTTCGCGCGACCGCAGCGTCGACCCTAGTATTGAATGCAGTATCGTCGGCAGCATTGACAGCGTCGTTAAGTTACACGGCACCCGCGTTGGCCCATGAATTCTGGATGATGCCCCGCCCGAGCGCCGTAGCCATCGGGGGCACGACCCAACTCACGTTGAATGTCGGTGAAAATTTTAAAGGCGAAGTGGTGCCATTTTCCCGGCAGTACGTCGCCGCACTACGACACTATCGCCGCGGCAAAGAAGTCGATTTACTGCCGCGCGTAGCCGATTCGCCCTCGGTAGGTGAGTTTGCCCTTCGCTTCGATACCGGTGGCACCCACCTGCTCACATACGAAGGCCATCCGAATCGCATTACCTTGGGGCCGGATAAATTTCATGCCTATTTGCAGATGGAAGGGCTGGAACACATCGTGCGCAGCCGCGAAGCCGCTGGTACTGCAAACCAGCCAGCAAGGGAACTTTACCGCCGTTATGTTAAAACGCTGATCGAAGTCGGCGGTGATTCGGATCAAACCCATACCAAGCAAACCGGGCAGCGTTTCGAGATTTTGCCGATTAGTAGCCACCTACCGACAGCGCGTCCTGGCGATCGACTTACATTGCAGCTGCTATACGAGCAGAAACCATTAGCCAATGCACTCGTGAAAGCGTGGCACCTGCGCGGAAATCAGCAACTGGTGATCCAGATACGCACCGATGCAGCCGGCAAATTCAATATTGAATTGCCTTACCCTGGTGTGTGGATGCTGAGCGCGGTGCATATGATTCCAGCAGCCGATCCAGCTACCGACGACTGGGAAAGCCTGTGGAGTAATCTGACATTCGTGCTTAAGCCTAAAATCTAAACCCGACGCCTAAGCTCGCGGTCAAGCACTCGTAAAAATCTGATCCCATAAGCGCACGACTGCCGAGATTTCGGTCGTCACCCGACCGACATCGACCAATGCCCGCTCCTGGCCCTGGAGGCGGATCTGATGCTGCAGCTTACGATAATTGCGATAAGCGTCGGCAACCGTTCGCGCCGCCTCTGGCTCGATCAACCCGAGAACGCTACAGCGCTGCAACAAGCCGATGTTGCCGATGTCGGCAGCGAGTTCCGGATGTTTCACTGCCTGCCGCAGTACCAAAAACTGCACCATGAATTCGATATCGATCATGCCGCCTTTGTCATGCTTGAGGTCAAATAGCGGTCCTTTATTGACATGGGCGAGTTGCAGTTTGCGGCGCATATGCAGCACGTCGCGCTGCAATGCGTCATGGTCGCGTTCGCGGCACAGTACTTCCAGTCGGAGCGCTTCAAATCGTTCGCCGATCTCAGGGTCGCCGGCGCAAAAACGTGCCCGTGTGAGCGCCTGATGTTCCCATTGCCATGCCGAGCGCATCTGGTATTTCTCGAAAGATGCCAGGCTGGTGACCAGCAGGCCACTAGCGCCGTCCGGACGCAAAGCAGTATCGATGTCGAACAGGATGCCGGCAGCCGTGTGGCTGGTCATCCAGGTGATGAAACGTTGTGTCAGGCGGGCGTAGAGCGCCGGCGCTTCCGGGTGCTCGTCGTCGTACAGAAACACCAGATCGAGATCGGAGGCGTATCCCAATTCCTTGCCACCGAGCTTGCCGTAGGCAATGACGGCGAACCGTGGCTCCGGCAAATGCCGGGTGGGCAGTGTGAGCCAGATCGCCTGGACCGTTTGCGCGACCAGGATATCTGCCAGCTGCGACAGATTATCGGCCAATTGCTCGACCGTGACCGCACCCTCGAGGTCTTGTGCCAGCAGACGTAGCTGCTGCGCGTGGTGCAGTTCACGCAGCACGTCGAGCTGGCGTTCGGTATCGCCGGCCGTGGCGTTGAGCTGAATCCGGCAGTCTTCTGCAAACGCTCCCCAGTCCGGGGTTGCAGTCAGGGTTCGATCGTCGAGTAACTCATCCAGCAACAGAGGGTGACGCGTCAGATACTGCGCTGCCCATTCACTGGCGCTCATCATGCGGATTACGCGGCTCAGCGCCTGGGGATACTCCGTGAGCAGCGCCAGATAAGCTGCACGCCGTGCAATCGCTTCGAAAAAATCGAGAATACGGTGCAAGGTCGCAGCGCGGTTATCCACTAATCTTGCAATCGAGGGCAGTGCCGCGTTCATCAGCGCCAGCAATTTTTTTCTGCTGGCCTCGGGTAACGATTGCATGCGTGACGATTGCAGGGTTCGAAAAAGTCGTTCTGCTGCATCCTCGGCGGCGTCGAACTGCAGATCGACCAAGCGCGCCATAATGACTTCCGCTGGGTCCGTATCGGTCAGCATGCACTGCACTGAAAAAGCTCGTTGTTTCCAGGCCGGTTCACCCTCGACCGTCTCCGACTGCGCGTGTGGATCGCTGAAAATTTCGTCGAACTGCGCTGCCACAGCGCGCTTGTGAAACTCCAGCGCTTGCAGCAACCGTGGCACATCGGCGAACCCCATCATGTGCGCTACGCGCAAGCGGTCGGCGTCGTTCGCAGGCAGCGTGTGGGTTTGAGCGTCGTCCAGATACTGCAACCGATGTTCCAGATTACGCAAAAAGGTATAGGCATTCAGCAGTGCGTCCACGATTTCCGGAGTCAGCATGTTTTTCTTGCCGAGGGTTGCCAGGACGGCGCGCGTGGAACGCTCGCGCAGGGCAGCGTCGCGCCCGCCCCGAATCAGCTGAAAAACCTGGGCGATAAATTCGATTTCGCGGATGCCGCCGCGGCCCAGCTTGACATTGTCGCTGCGTTCCGGATGCCGGATTTCCTGGCGCACGACTTCGGCACGTATCTGGCTGTGCATGGTACGGATCGCATCGATGGCACCGAAATCCAGATAGCGACGATAGATGAATGGCCGGGTGATGGCTTCCAGAGCGGCGATGTCCTGCGCTTGACCCGTGAGCGCGCGCGCCTTGACCCAGGCATATCGCTCCCATTCACGCCCTTGAACGATCAGATATCGTTCCAGCATGTTAAGACTGGCTACCAGCGGCCCGGAATGTCCGTTGGGGCGCAATGCCATATCGACCCGGAACGTGAAGCCGTCGCTGGTGATTTCTGACAGCGCTGCGATCAGGCGCTTGCCCAGGCGGGTGAAAAATTCCTGATTCGACAGGCTTTTCTGCGTGGCGTTAGTGAGTGCGGTTTCACCATCTTCTGGATAAACGAAGATCAAGTCGATATCCGACGACACATTGAGTTCGCTGCCCCCCAGCTTGCCCATGCCGAGTACGATCAAGTGCTGCGGCTGACCGCTTTCTTCACCGATCGGCGTGCCGTGCAACGTTGCCATTTCTTCTTGCAGCGCCGCCAGGTGCGTGACCACCGCAAAATCGGCGAACAGCGTCATGCTGGCTACGACTTCGGCGAGATCGGCCCGGCATTCCAGATCGCGTTGAATGAGCGCAGCCAAAAGCAGATTACGCACCCGCCTCATCGCGCCGGGCAGCGCTGCCGAGGTCGGTGGGGCTTCTCTAAATTCGGCCTTGAGCATCGATGCGAGGAGATCAAGATCAATTGCAGAACCCGCGATATGTGTTGCGGCCTGCAGGCGATCGAGGTCGGCCTGGACCCAGCGTTGATAAAATCGGGAAAGGTCGGCGACGGGCGAGAGAGCGTTGGGCATGGAAGATTACCGGGTTTTCATGCGACTATACAACCTGCCACGCCGACATCGGTGCGGTCAATGCCATTAATTTTTTCATATCAGTCCGTGCGATGCCCATAGAACCTTCTTCCTCCGCACCGGCATCCGGATCTGGCCCAGCAACCGGCCGCTTGCAGCGCATTGCCGGCGTGGCCGGGGTGATTGCGGTAATCGTCTACTTCCTGTTCTGCGCCATGTTCCTGATTTTGCGTCATGGCGTGATGCCGAATATTTACCGTTATAAGCCACAAATTGAACAGATGGCTTCGCGTGCGCTCGGCCAGCCGGTGACGATTGCAACGATCGATGCTTCATGGTCCGGTTTCACGCCGCGCCTGGCGTTGACCGAGGTGCAGGTGCGTAACCCTGACGGCGGCACCGGCTTGCGGCTACCGTATGTCATGGCTTCGCTATCGTGGTGGTCGGTCGTGAGTGCCCAGCTACGTCTGGCGTCGCTGGAAATTCAACGGCCCGATCTGGATGTGCGGCGGGACGCCGCTGGTCGGCTGTTCGTGGCCGGGGTTTTCATCGACCCGGCCAAACGTGACGACGGTACCGGCCTGGACTGGGTAATGTCGCAACGGCGCATCATCGTCCGAGATGGTCGGATACGCTGGAACGATGCGCGCCGCGGTGCGCCGGAGTTGGTGCTCGAGCAGGTGCAGGTGCGTTTGGAAAATATTTGGCAAAAACATGCGTTCGCCTTGAAGGCAATACCACCCGCAGCACTGGCAGCTCCCTTGGATGTGCGCGGCGGCTTTACGCATCCGGCGTTTGCGTCCAAGATTGCCGATTTCAGGCAATGGACCGGCATGCTCTACGCCGACCTGCACAGCCCTGCGATTGCCGGGTGGGGTACCTACGTCGATCTTCCGGTGGCCGTGCTTGCCGGCAGTGGCAGCATGCGCTCCTGGCTGTCGTTAAATCGTGGAAAGGTTGCTGACCTGACGACTGACCTGCAGTTGTCGGGCGTTTCGGCGAAGCTTGGGCCGACGCTACCGCCACTCGACCTAGTCGTGTTGAACGGCCGGGTCTCGGTCAGCGAAAAAGTCGCACGGCAGGCCGTATTGCTCAAAACATCGGCCATTGCACCGGTGCCAGCTGGGTTCGGTGTCGATGGACAGACCATCGCATTCACCAATTTTTCGATGCAGACTTCCGACGGCTTGCGTCTGCCGGAAACGACGATCAGCGCCTCGCATACGCCGGCACGTCATGGACAACCCGAGCACACGATCTTATCGGCAAAATTGCTCGACCTGGAAACACTAACAAATTTTTTCGAGCGCTTGCCGGTGCCGGTCGCACAGCGTCGTATGCTGCAGGATTTCTCGCCGAAAGGCGTGCTTAGAGACTTCACCGCGAGTTGGCACGGCGTCTATCCAGAAGTTTCCGATTACGCCGTCAAGGGCCGTTTTTTCAATCTATCTATACAGCCGCAGGTAGCACGCCCAGCGCTTGCTAAAACATCGTCCAAAACAGCGCAGGCGGCGGTGCCGGCGATTCCAGGTTTCGATAACCTTACCGGTTCCATCGACGCGAGCAATCAAGGAGGTGCCTTTGCTTTGGCATCGACAGCGTTGAAACTGCACCTTCCCGGTTATATGGCAGAGCCACGGCTGGCGCTCGACCGCCTTGCCATGCAAGCGAACTGGCGATTCTTAGCGGATGACCAGTTATTGTTGGAAGTGCGTGACATGCAGCTCGCGCAGCAAGACTTCCAAGCCCGGCTTTCCGGTACTCATCGCATGCCGATCAAACGGGCGAACGGCGCAAGTCCGGGTGTGATCGATTTCAAAGGTGAGTTTGGCGGCTTCGATCTTGCAAAAGTCGATGAATATCTTCCACTTGCCACGCCCGATCTGCTGCGTACTTGGCTAAGCGGCGCGCTCTTAGGCGGGAAACTGCAGGATGGCAAGATAAAGATACAAGGCGATCTGGCAAATTTTCCATTTCGCCAAATTTCCAGCCCAACCGGAAATGCCACGCCTAAGGGTGAATTCAACGTATCCGGACGCGTGGAAAAAGGCAGTCTAAATGTCGCACCAGGGCATTTCGCGTCAGATGGCATCGCACCAATGTGGCCTATATTTGAAAAATTCGAAGGCATCGTAAGCATCAACCGCACACGAATGGAAGTTTCCGGAAAAAGTGCAACGGTACAAAATTCGGCGCTATCGGAAATCAAGGCAGTGATGCCGGATCTGCTCGACCCCGATAAAACGCTTACTGTCGAAGGCGTTGCTTCGGGCCAGTTGCAGGAATTATTTAATTTCGTGAATAACAGTCCGGTTGCGGAGTGGACGGGTAACTTTACGCAAGAAACGCGTGCTGCCGGCAACGGTGTACTGGCCCTGAAGTTGCAATTGCCGCTGGCTCGTCTCGAACAAACTAAAGTACAGGGCCTAGTGCGCCTGGCCGATAACGACATCACGCTGCAGAAAGCAATACCGAGCCTGTTACAGACCAACGGAAAATTTGAATTCAATGAAAAAGGCTTCGTTCTCGACGGCCTAAAGGCAACCTTTCTCGGCGGACCGGTGAGCGCCACCGGCGGCACACAGCCGGACGGCTCGATCGTCATCAAGGCAGACGGCAGCTTTTCTTCCGAGGCGATGACGCGTTCTCAACCCTCACCTGGGCTGCAGCGCTTGTCGAAACATGTCAGTGGCGGCAGCCGCTACGCAGCCACGATCGCTGTGCGTCGCAAACAATTGGAAGTATCGATCGACTCTTCATTGCAAGGGTTGGCACTGGATTTTCCCGCACCGCTTAAAAAAACTGCAGGCGACAGCTTGCCCTTGAAGGTCGAATTGATCGCTTTACCGGGGGACGGGACGGCCTTGCGCGACGAGATCCGCGTCTCTCTTGGCACGGCGATGTCGGCAGCTTACCAGCGGCAAAAAACCAACGACCCCGAATCTGCCTGGCGGGTGCTCAGTGGCGGCATCGGTGTCAATGTGCCGGCACCGCGACCGGACAGCGGTATCAACATCAACGTCGATCTTAAAACATTGGACATCGATGCCTGGCGTAATTTGATCGGAGCCGTCGTTGCCACGTCGCCGGAAACACCGGCCCAGCCGCCCACTGTTGTTACGACTACGACCGTCCGCGCCGAAGAGCCGAATATGTTGAGTCAGTACCTGGAACCGGAGGTATTGTCGGCGCGCGCCACCGAGCTGATCGTCGGCGGTAAGAAACTCGACAATGTCGTGGTGGGCGTATCGCATCAGAAAGATGTCTGGCAGGCCAATATCGATGCAGTGCAAGCCTCGGGTTATCTGACCTGGAACGAATCCAGATCGGGCCGCGGTTTGGGCAAGGTGACGGCTCGCCTGAGTTCGCTCATTATTCCCAAAGCAGCGGCGTCGGATGTAACGGAAATCCTGGAAGGCAAAAGCGCCATGACGCAAATACCGGCGCTCGATATCGTCTCTGAAAATTTTGAACTGTTCGGCAAAAAAATGGGCCGGCTCGAACTGAGCGCAAACAATAGCCGTACCGCCGGGCGTGCGGAATGGCGTGAGTGGCGCATCAATAAGTTATTGCTCGCAAATGCCGATGCGCAACTCAAGGCCACTGGCAGCTGGAGCCGGCCCAACGACGCCGGTAATATGACCAATCTGGATTATCGGCTTGAGATAACGGACGCCGGCCGGCTATTGGAACGCTTCGGTTTCGGCAGCGTGCTTAAGGGAGGCAAGGGTCTGATGGAGGGCAATGTCGGCTGGCAAGGGTTACCTTTCTCGCTGGACGTGCCTAGTCTGAACGGCCAGATGCGCATCGACATGGCCTCGGGTCAGTTTTTGAAAGTTAACCCCGGTGCGGCAAAATTATTGGGGGTATTGAGCCTGCAATCGCTGCCACGACGATTGACTCTGGATTTCCGGGATGTCTTTTCCGAAGGATTCGCCTTCGACGGCATTGCCGGCACGGTCGATATTGCCAATGGCAGTGCGAAAACCAGCAATTTAAAAATGCGTAGCGTCAGCGCCACGGTCGTTATGGATGGCAGTGCCGATATCGCCGGCGAAACACAGGATTTACACGTGGCGGTCATTCCGGAAATAAATGTCGGTACGGCATCGGTAGTGTATGCATTGGCAGTCAATCCGGTGATCGGCCTAGGATCGTTCCTAGCGCAGCTGTTCCTGCGCGAGCCGTTGATGCGTGCTTTCACCTTCGAGTACCGGATTACCGGCCCGTGGAGTGCGCCGCAGGTAGTCAAGATAAATCGTAATGGCGACGAACAGCCGGTAACAGCCGATAAAATTCCGGCAGCCGGCGTCAATAGTGGAGGGTAGATATGGATCATTCAATGAAGGTCGCAGCGGTGCAGATGGTATCGACACCCGACCCTGCAGAAAACATCGAAGTAGGGAAGCGGCTGGTCGCAGAGGCCGCCGGACAGGGTGCTGTATTGGTGTCGCTGCCGGAATACTGGCCTCTGATGGCAGTTCACGAGCGTGATAAGTTATTACATGCCGAAGCGCCCGAAGGCGGTCCGATCCAGGAAGCCATGGCGCAGATGGCACTGCGACACGGAATCTGGCTGGTCGGCGGTTCCCTGCCTTTGATCAGTTCGGAAGCCGGCAAGGTGCGCAATACCCTGATGGTCTACAACCCCGAGGGCAAGCTCGCAGCGCGTTATGACAAGATCCATCTTTTCAGTTTTACACGTGGCAAGGAATCGTACGATGAATCACGTACGATAACGGCCGGCGATGCGATACGCAGCGTCGATACACCTATCGGTCGGGTAGGCCTGTCGGTATGCTACGACCTGCGTTTTCCAGAGCTTTATCGTGCGCTCGGCACATGCAATCTGATCGTCGTGCCCTCCGCATTTACTTACACCACCGGCTCGGCGCATTGGGAAATTTTGTTGCGTGCCCGCGCCATAGAAAACCAGTGCTACGTACTGGCGGCAGCGCAGGGCGGCGTGCATGAAAATGGCCGCCGGACCTGGGGTCACAGCATGCTGATCGATCCATGGGGGGAGGTGACAACATCGCTCGCCGAAGGCGAGGGCGTGATCTGCGGCGAAATCGATCTGGCCAAGCTGCGATCTATCCGGGACGACTTGCCGGCATTGCGCCATCGCCAAAACGCCTTATGTTCTACAATCGACGAGTCCGACCTGAACCGGGAAAAACCATGACGCCATTCGAACCAAATCTGCTACCACTGTCCTTAGCACGCGATGTGCTGCTGACGCCTTTCGGCCTCGACGAAAGCAAACTTCTCGGTGCGCTCGGCACGATGTTTACCCACAAAGTGGACTACGCCGACATGTATTTTCAGTTCACCAAAAGCGAAGGCTGGAGCCTGGAAGAAGGCATTGTCAAAACCGGCACCTTCTCCATCGACCAAGGTGTTGGCGTACGCGCCATCTCCGGCGACAAGACCGCGTTTTCTTATTCGGACGAGATATCGGAACGCGCGCTGATGGAGGCTGCAAGCGCAACGCGCACCATCGCCCGCCAAGGTACCGGCAAGATCAAGATCGCCTCCGCGCTTTCGCCAAACGGCGGCCGTGCCCTGTACCTGCCGAACGATCCGCTGTCGTCGCTGGATGCGACGGCCAAGGTCAACCTGCTGGAGCGCATCGAAGCCATCGCCCGCAAAAAAGATCCGCGTATCGTGCAGGTCATGGCTGGCCTGGCCGGCGAATACGACGTGGTGCTGGTGGTGCGCAGCGATGGTGTCATTGCTGCCGACACGCGCCCTCTGGTACGCCTGTCGCTCACGGTGATCGCTGAACAGGATGGGCGCAGAGAAATGGGCTCGTCGGGCGGCGGCGGACGCTACAGCTACGATTATTTCGACGACGTAGTATTGGAAAAGTACGCCAGCGAAGCCGTAGCCTCGGCATTGGTCAACCTGGAGGCACGCCCGGCACCTGCCGGCCCGATGACAGTGGTGCTGGCACCGGGCTGGCCCGGCATTTTGCTACATGAAGCTATCGGCCACGGGCTGGAAGGCGACTTCAATCGCAAGGGCTCGAGCACCTTCTCGGGCCGTATCGGCGAACGGGTGGCTGCCCGTGGTGTAACGGTTGTCGACGACGGCACCATCGCCGACCGACGCGGCTCCCTGAACATCGACGACGAGGGCAACGCCACGCAATGCACGACGCTGATCGAAGACGGCATCTTAAAAGGCTATATTCAAGACACCATGAATGCGCGCTTGATGAAGATGCCGATCACCGGCAACGCCCGCCGCGAATCGTTCGCTCATCTGCCGATGCCGCGCATGACTAACACCTACATGCTGGGCGGGGACCGTGATCCTGGCGAAATCTTGGCATCGGTGAAAAATGGTCTATTTGCCGTCAACTTCGGCGGCGGTCAGGTCGATATCACCAATGGCAAATTCGTCTTTTCCGCTAGCGAAGCGTACATGATCGAGGATGGCAAAGTGACCTATCCGGTAAAAGGCGCGACATTGATCGGCAACGGGCCTGAAGTACTAAACCGTGTTTCGATGATCGGCAACGATATGCGTCTGGATTCTGGCATCGGCGTATGCGGCAAGGAAGGGCAGAGCGTGCCGGTGGGCGTGGGCCAGCCGACATTGCGGATCGACGGGGTAACAGTGGGTGGTACTGCTTGATGTGGAACGATGTAGCTGGCCTGCCCCTCTGACAAGCCAATTTAGTGCAGTGACTGGAACGCTAATTCAACGAAAACTGGTTGTGACTTTGACGTTTTTGAAACCCATTGCTTTCATTTCTGCTTTCAATTCCTTAGCTTCCTGGCGCATAGATTTTTTTTCGGCTCTGGTAGGTTCCGTTACCGTCATTACCATAAGTTCCCCATGCGAATTTATATAAGGCGTCGAGTGTGTTTTTGGTGTTGATGCACATATTCCCATGTTTTTCTCCGTCGAATTTGTCAAAAAGTTGACAAGAAAATAATAGTCTATTTATATAATTTAAGTCAATATGCAGGATTATGTAGTGAGGTCTGCAGTCGATTTCAGCATTGCCAGTTGCTAAAAACCCGAAGTTCTTTACGATTGTAAAAATTACAACGTACCACCGCCATTCGCAATTTTTAGGCAAAAAAATGATGGTTTAGTCAAGTAAATGCCGCATAATTGATTCCGCGCCTTGCAAACTCTCTTGAATTATTGCAATATCCTTCGCAACCGGACCAAATACATTTTATGAATCGCTTCCGTTTCCATTTTTACTTTTACTTCAGCGTTTCCAGCCCAATGGCGGTGGAGAAGCGGCAGGTTTGCGTAAAAGCAGAATAATGAAACCTACCGAATTTTTTCAAAACCGCCGATATGGCGGTTTTTTTATTTTGCACTGGAGAAAAGTATGCCCCGCACCGACGATTTACGCATTCGCGAGATGAAGGAACTGACGCCGCCATCCCATCTGATTCGTGAATACGGCTGTTCCGAACTGGCTGCGGAAACAGCTGGAAAATCCCGTACGGCGCTTCATCGGATATTGCATGGCGAGGATGACCGTTTGCTGGTCGTGATCGGGCCTTGCTCGATCCACGACACCAAGGCTGCGATGGAATACGCCAGGCGGTTGGTCGATGAACGTGCACGCCTAGCTGACGATTTAGAGATCGTCATGCGGGTATATTTCGAAAAACCACGCACAACGGTCGGCTGGAAAGGTTTGATCAACGATCCTTACATGGACAACAGTTTTCGCATCAACGACGGCTTGCGGGCCGCGCGTGAACTGCTGCTCAACATTAACGAACTTGGGTTACCGGCCGGTACCGAGTTTCTCGATGTGATCAGTCCACAGTACATCGCCGACCTAATCAGCTGGGGTGCAATCGGTGCCCGCACTACCGAATCGCAGATTCATCGGGAATTGGCGTCGGGGTTGTCGTGTCCGGTCGGATTTAAAAATGGCACCGACGGCAATATCCGTATCGCGATCGATGCCATCAAGGCAGCGTCGCAGCCGCATCATTTCTTGTCGGTGACCAAGGGCGGGCATTCGGCAATCGTTTCCACCGATGGCAACGAAGATTGCCATATCATCCTGCGGGGTGGTAAGGCACCGAACTACGATGTCGCCAGCGTTGAAACGGCGTGTAAAGATATCGTCGCCAGTGGCTTGCAGCCGAGGTTGATGATCGATGCCTCGCACGCCAACAGTTCGAAAAAGCCGGAGAACCAAATACCCGTTTGTGCCGACATCGGTCGGCAAATCGGTAATGGTGACCGCCGAATCGTCGGCGTCATGGTGGAATCGCATCTGGTGGCAGGTCGCCAGGATTTGGTGCAGGGTAAAACCCTGACGTACGGCCAATCGATTACGGATGGTTGTATCGATTGGGAAGATAGCTTGACTGTGTTGAATGACCTGGCAGCGGGCGTGCGACAGCGGCGGTCGGCTTTTTAATTTCTCTTTGTATTAATCCGATCCAGCCTGTCGTTCCTGCGCATGCTTCTCAGCGAGCATCATGACAAAATCATGCGCCAGGCGGCGATGGTAAGGGTCTAATTCGAGGAGTTCGGCAATCAGCCGGCCCTCTTCGGAATGTGCTTCAAGTTCTCTGTGCGGGCGCTTGGCGATCTCCGGCAAATCGGCGTCGCCAAAGCGCAGCCATTCGGCAGTGACACCGAGCCACTGCGCCAAAATACGCAGCTTGTCCTGCGTGGGTATGGATTCTCCCACGAGCCATTTACGCGCCGCATGGATCGTCACCGGCCGGCCGGTGAAGCGCATGTTGAATTCCCGAGCCAACTGGGTCGGGCTGTCGTGCGGGTAACCGGCGAATTGCAACGCTTTGGCCAGACGCGCTTGAAATTTCGCGCGCTCTGGGGAAATCCTGATCGAACCGTCGGCGTCGTTTGCAGGTGTCTCTGCCGGATCGATGCGCGACGATGGCGTGAACGGTCGGGAAGTTTTTGCAGGCGAGGATGCAGATGCGAGGCTCGGCACCGATACTTCGCCATAAAAAGCGCCTTTTTCTTCTGCAGCCACTTCGCGGCTGACTTGCACCAGCGCCGATAATCTACCGCTGGCAGCCTGTAGTTTCGCCAGGGAACTACCCAGCCGGCTGGCTGCAAGTGCTCGCTCAGGCGTATCCGCCTGAGCGTGTTCGGGTAACGCTACCAGTTGTGCAATGAGTTGGCTGCTACTTTCCAGCTCCACCATGTATTCCGCGACCTGACTGTCGATGGTGATAAAGCGGCTACCCTCGACCGGCGGCGTTGTCAATTCCGGCACATCGATTGGCTGATCCGGCAAGCCGAGCGCTTTGTTTACGGTACGCAAAATCAGTTCCGGTTCCGCAGGTTTGGCGAGCACGCACGAGACGCCGCAGGCACGGGCGATCATCCTGGCCTCCGCCTCGTGGTAACCGGCGGTGTAGAAAATAACGGGCGTGTCGGCGGTCTCCGGATTGGCATGAATGCGGGTGACGAACTCATGGCCGTCCATATGCGGCATCAGGATGTCCGAAATCACCAGATCGGGGCGTTCCTGCTGTAACACCGCCAAGCCTTCCACGCCATCGGCAGCTTCCAGCAATCGATGTTTGCCATAGCCTAGGAGCGTGACGAGAAACGCTCGGTTGACTGCATTATCATCTACGACAAGTATGGTGGCCATGGCATCCAGTTTCAAATATAGGTGAAAGTATACAGGGTCGAGGTACCGGGGTCAGTGAAAAATATCTGCCTGCGAATGCGGCAGCCTGCACGCCCGTATTTCGTGGGGAAGAAACGCTTCGATCTGGGCGATGAAATCCTCGGCCTCGATCGGCTTGCAAAGATAGCCGTCGAAACCAGCCTGCAGTAATCGATCGCGGTCGCCCACCATCGCCTGCGCCGTCACTGCCACGATCGGTACGGCGTTCGTGGCAGCGGACCGCTTCAACGCTTCGACGACGCCGAAGCCGTCGAGCTTTGGGAGGTGAATGTCGCACAGGATCAAATCGGGCGTGTGTTCACCGGCAATCGCGACGCCCGACTCGCCATCGCTGGCAATCATGACCTGGTAGCCGAAACGCTGCAACAGATAAGACATCAATTCCATATTGGCGATGTTGTCTTCGATAATGAGGATACGAGCACTCATGACCGTTGCACTGGCAGCGCCAGGGTGAATTCGCTACCTTGGCCATACTCGCTCTTGCAACGTAATTGTGCGCCGATCATAATTGCCAAACGCTGGCTGAGGTATAGACCCAGACCAGTACCCTCGTGGCGTCGGGTCGAGGTCGCGTCGAGTTGTGTGAATGCCTGAAACAACTCACCCAGCCGTTCGGCAGGAATGCCGATGCCAGTGTCGGCCACAGTCAGCTCGACGGTGCCAAATGCACCTGTGTGCCGACGCGACAGCCGTATGGCGACATGCCCCTCGTCGGTAAATTTGATCGCGTTATTCAGCAGATTAATCAGGATTTGCTGCAAAGCCCGGCGGTCCGTCAATATCGTGATGTCGGATTGCGGCAGGCTATGTTGCAGTGCCAACTTCTTCTCAGCAGCAAGCGGCTGCAGGGTATCGAGTACATCCCGAACCGCAACCTGCAACACCACCGGCTCGAGGTGGATATCCATTTTCCCGGATTCGATCTTTTCGACATCCAGCAATTCGTTGATGAGCGACAGCAGATGTCGGGCGCTGGACTGGATCGTGCGTAGCTGCTTTTCCTGATCGGCCGTCAGCGGGCCGGGCAGGCGCATGAGCAGCGTGCCGGTAAAGCCGATCACGGCATTCAAGGGCGTGCGTAACTCGTGCGACATGTTGGCCACGAATTCGGACTTGGTTCGGCTGATGTCTTGCAACTGCAGATTTTTCTGAGCAATCTCGATATTACGCGTATGCAGCTCCTGCGCCAGCCGCTTGCTGTCCGCGTAGAGCCGCAGGTTATGCTGCGCCACGCCGAGTTGCACACGCAAACTTTCGATAAAAGCGATCTCGGCCGGGCTGAAAGTCTGGGTGCCGGCAACGATCAACACGCTCATACACTGGTTTTGATACATCACCGGTACGATCAAGGTTTGTATCAACGGTTTCACGCCGACTGGCAGCGTGGCAAGGGGTCGGGAGCGGTCGGTACAGGCAATTGTGTCGATCTCGCCGCTCTGTGCAGCGCTCGCAAGCAAGCCTGCAGGAAAATGGAAGCTGCTCATGCCATCGTGCGGCATGCCATGCGCGGCGATGCACATGAACTCGCCGGTACGGCGATCGTTACGGTAAATCGCCGAAGTAGGAAATGGATGGTTTTCTGCAAGCAGGTTCAGCAGATCGGTGAAAATTTTCTGTTTGTCGAAACCGGCGTTGGACAGTGCCAAACGCCGCGCGCTGCTCAGTATGAGTTGCGACTCGCGCAGGGCCGCTTCGACACGATGATGTTCGACGATTTCCTCATGCAACTGACGATTACGCAAAACGTACTCTGCCGTACGTTCCAAGACCCGCCGCTCCAACGCCGCATGGGCGGCTTCCAACGCTTTTTCAACGCTTTCACGACGCTTGGTTTCGAATTCGAGTTTTTCGACAAGCGTTCGAAGGTGACTGCCGCTTGCCAGTTTTAATGCACCGGGCATCATCTTTACCAGCAGCAGCGTGGCAATGGCTGCTACGACTGCCGTCATAACCGCAGTCATTAACGGAGCGGATAGACATACGATTGAAGCAGTGATTGCGCCGCAGATAAAAGGGCCCATGATGCCTCTATCGCAGGCTTATTGATTGCGTGGAGTCTCGTTGATGGCGATGCGAATACGTCACACAGATAACGATGACGAATGACCGCGCATGACCTAGACCGCTCGGTGGAAAACGATTGAAATATTACCGGGAGTATAACGGCAATTGCAAGCATTTGTAACAATAAATGCGCGCCACAATCCCTTGCAGCGCCACCGAATAGAGATTTGAACCAGTCTCAATGCTGCAAACAATTAATCAAAATTATGGGATTTTTAGCCTGACTTACTCAGGGTGACAAGGCTGCATCGGCATCGCGCCACCATATAAATTCTGGATAACTGATTGTCGCCTTAAAAATTGTTACAGAGCAATTTTCTTATGCTCACTGATGTCTGTGGGCGGCTTACCGGTTACGGCAGCCTTCATCATCTTCATCAACTGCGTCATCTTGCTCAATTTGGAATCCCAATATTCTGCCGAATGCATTTCGACTTTAATGAGCGCCACATGCGGGTCATCGGGCCCGTTCGGAAACCAGGCAGCCACGATCGGGTTCCACATCGAGTGGATCAACGATCGATCTTTTATGAGCTCCGCGCTACCTGCTACCGACACGTACAGGCTGTCTTCAGGCGCGGTGAAGCTGACGTTGACATTCGGTTGCGCTTCGATCTGTTGTGAGACTGCCGATTCGTCGGATACATAAAACCAGAGTAAGCCATCGTCGTCGATTTTTTGGTTGGTCATCGGACGACTCACCAGAGTACGATCCGACGAAATGGTGGTTAACATGCCGATACGCACATGCTCGATTTTCTGCCGTAGCAGGGTAATAGATTCGTTGTTAGACATGTTGAAGCCCTTCAGAAGCGTACGGTTGAAAGCGCTTTAGCGTAGGCACACGTGAGCAGCAGGTCTGTACGATATCGAACTTATTTCCTGGCAGTACCGGCTCTCGACGACGTCGTTAAAGCTCAGCCATCGACATCAGTCTCGAAAATTATTGAATTCCAACGGCAAGTCGGCCACTTCCTTACGCAGCATCGCCATGGCTGCTTGCAGGTCGTCACGCTTAGCACCGGTGATACGTACCGCCTCGCCCTGAATGCTGGCCTGCACCTTCATTTTGCTATCCTTGACGACACGCACGATTTTCTTCGCAGCATCGGACTCGATGCCGTTCTTGATCTTGATGAGTTGCTTGACCTTGTCGCCACCGATTTTTTCGATCTTGCCGATGTCGAGAAAACGTACGTCGACGTTGCGTTTAACCAGCTTTGCCGTCAATACATCCCGTACCTGACCCAGTTGAAAATCGGAATCGGCATAGGCGGTGAGATCGCGCTCTTTCTGTTCGACCCGGGCATCGCTGCCTTTGAAGTCGAAACGAGTGGTAATTTCCTTGCCGGCCTGGTCGACAGCGTTTTTGACTTCTACCAGGTTGGCTTCTGAGACAACGTCGAACGAAGGCATGGACGATTCCTTTAAATGTAAAAGCGGGCGCGCGTGCACGGCTAAAATAGCTTTGCAGCGTCAATACGATGATCGCTAAGTTTAAGGGATATCGGCGACGTTTTGCACGTTCGATGTCGTTAGTCAATTGCGCCGGACTATAATCGCTCGCCATGCATCCAGCGCTTCCAATTCATTACGATTTTTCATTGCATCGGCTAAATACTTTTGGCATTGCTGCAAATTGTCATGCTTATCTGCCGGTTACCGACATCGCAATGTTGGAACAGGTGCGCTGCGATCCGGCGCTGGCGAGCCTGCCCCGCCTGGTGCTCGGCGGTGGCAGCAACATCGTCTTAACGCAGGATTATCCAGGTTTGGTCTTGCATATGGCGAATGCCGGCATCGAGCTGTTAGATCGTACCGACCAACGAATCCAAATACGGGCGGCAGCTGGTGTGCCCTGGCATGATCTGGTGCAGTGGACTTTGGATCACGGCATCGGCGGCTTGGAAAACCTGTCCTGGATTCCAGGAAGCGTGGGAGCTTCGCCAATTCAAAACATCGGTGCCTATGGCGTCGAAGCGGGTGATTTAATCGACAGCGTGCGGTATTTCGATTTCGATTCCGGCAAAATCGTTACTCTCGATCGTGACCAATGTGGTTTTGGCTACCGAGACAGCGTTTTCAAAAATCGGCTGCGCGATCGTGCCGTGATCCTCGATGTAACCTTCGGCTTGCCGGTGCAATGGCGGCCCAATCTGCGCTATGCAGAGTTGCGTGAAGTGCTAGAAACCGACCTGGCTTTGAAGGATGCAGCATTTACCCGCCGCAGTATCGAGGATTGCAGTGCTGTGGAAATCAGCGCTGCAGTGATTGCTATTCGTTCGCGGAAGCTCCCTGATCCTGCGCTGATCGGCAACGTCGGTAGTTTTTTTAAAAACCCGGTCGTAACAAGCGTTGTTCGCAATCGGCTCGTTGCACGTTGGCCGGGCTTAGTCAGTTTTGCACAGGCAGATGGCGGCTTTAAACTAGCCGCCGGCTGGTTGATCGATCAAGCCGGTTGGAAAGGCCGTTCGATCGGTGCTGCTGGTGTGTATGACAAACAAGCGTTGGTGCTGGTTAATCATGGTAACGCCACCGGTACCGAGGTCGTCAACCTGGCGCGGGCGATACAAACCGATATCCAGGCGCGGTACGGCATCATGTTGGAGCCAGAACCGTTGCTGGTCTAGCGTTTCAATGCTTAGATTGCGAGATTTGCCGATTAAAGGCTTTAGATAGTTAAACGAAATGACAGACGTAATCTAGCAGCTCGATGGTCTCGATTTCGAAGCTGGAATTGGCACCGACGTTAAAGCGCTGCCCGGCTTCATAAGCCACCCATTCGGTTTCATCTTTCAGACGGATGCGACATTTTCCGGCGTTGATTTCGACGATCTCTGCCGCGCCTGTATCGAAGGTCAATAAAGATGGCAATATCACGCCCAAGGTCTTTCGGCTGCCATCGGCTAGTAGCACCGTGTGGGATATACATTTGCCGTCGAAGTACACGTTCGCGCGTTTTACTGCCGTAACGTTGTCGAATTGTTCGCTCATAATTTTTCCTTGCCGTTGCTACCATCACCACTGCCGATCCCTACGCCACGCTTCATGCGCGCTAGTGCGGCGATGCGCATACGCAAAGCGTTGAGCTTGATGAAGCCACCCGCATCTGCCTGATTATAGGCGCCGCCATCTTCGTCGAACGTGGCGATATTCATGTCGAAAAGCGAGTCGGTCTTCGAATCTCGGGCGACCACGATCACATTACCCTTGTAAAGCTTCAGTCGTACCCAGCCGTTCACCGTTTGCTGGGTATGGTCGATGAGCGTTTGCAGAGCCAGGCGCTCAGGTGCCCACCAGTAACCGTTGTAGATCATCGATGCATAGCGCGGCATCAGGTCGTCTTTCAAATGCGCGACTTCACGGTCTAGCGTGATCGATTCGATGGCGCGATGCGCACGCAGCATGATGGTGCCGCCCGGCGTTTCGTAACAGCCACGCGACTTCATGCCGACGTAACGGTTTTCCACTAGATCGAGACGACCGATGCCGTGTCTGCCGCCAAGCGTATTCAATGTCGCAAGTACAGTGGCCGGCGACATCTGGGCGCCGTTCAACGCGACGATATCGCCGCGTTTGTATTCGAGATCCAGATATTCGGCTTCGTCCGGCGCGGCTTCGGGGCTGACCGTCCAGCGCCACATGGCTTCTTCGGCTTCGGCGCTGGGGTTTTCCAGATGACGGCCTTCGAAGCTGATATGCAGCAGGTTGGCATCCATGGAATAGGGCGCGCCACCGTTCTTGTGCTTCATATCGACGGCGATGCCCGCATCTTCCGCGTATTTCAACAGTTTTTCTCGTGACAGCAAATCCCACTCACGCCAAGGAGCAATGATTTTTACGTTCGGCATCAGTGCATAAGCACCGAGTTCGAACCGTACCTGATCGTTGCCTTTGCCTGTCGCGCCATGGGAAATCGTGTCGGCACCGGTTTCGCGGGCGATCTCGATTAACCGTTTTGCGATCAATGGCCGGGCGATCGAAGTACCGAGCAAGTATTCGCCTTCGTACACGGTATTGGCGCGAAACATCGGAAATACGAAATCGCGAACGAACTCCTCGCGTACGTCGTCGATATAGATATTTTCAGGCTTGATGCCGAACTTCAGCGCTTTCTGCCGTGCCGGTTCCAACTCTTCGCCTTGGCCCAGGTCAGCGGTAAAGGTAACGATCTCGCAGTGATAATTATCTTGCAACCATTTTAGGATGACCGAGGTGTCGAGTCCGCCGGAGTATGCCAATACTACTTTTTCCACTGTTTTATTCAATTCGGTCATGAGGGTCTTCTTTTCTTTCGATCTTTATACCCGGCCGATTACCAGATACTCGAGTAACGCTTTTTGCACGTGTAGGCGATTTTCCGCCTGATCCCATACCACCGACTGCGGGCCGTCGATAACTTCGGCACTCACCTCTTCACCACGATGCGCCGGTAGGCAATGCATGAATAGCGCATCCGGCTGCGCCCTGCGCATTTTTTCGCAATCGACGATCCAGCCTGAAAAAGCGGCGATGCGCGCGGCATTTTCTTCTTCGAAGCCCATGCTGGTCCAGACATCGGTAGACACCAAATCTGCATTGGCGCAGGCATCCGCCGGCTTGTCGAAAAGCGTAAACTGACGATTCGTCGCCGATACCAGCGAACGATCGATACCGTAACCTGCAGGCGTGGAAACATTACAATGAAAACCGAAAATTTCGGCGGCCTGCAACCACGAATACAGCATATTGTTGGCGTCGCCCACCCAGGCCACGGTTTTACCAGCGATCGGCCCACGATGCTCGATGAAGGTAAAAATGTCGGCCAGCACCTGGCAGGGATGTTGCTCGTTGGTCAGGCCGTTGATGACCGGTACTCTGGAATGGGCAGCGAAGCGGTCGATGATTTCCTGGCCGAACGTGCGGATCATGATGATGTCGCACATGCGGGAAATTACCTTGCCGGCGTCTTCTACCGGCTCACCACGCCCAAGTTGACTGTCACGTGTGTTGAGATAGATCGCCGCGCCGCCCAACTGATGCATGCCGGCTTCAAACGACAGACGGGTACGGGTGGAGTTTTTTTCGAAAATCATCACCAGCGTACGGTCCTGCAACGGATGGTAAGGCTCGTATTGCTTGAATTTCTGCTTGATTATTCGAGCACGTTCGATCACGTGCTCGAACTCGTCGAGACGAAAATCTGAAAATTGCAGAAAATGTTTGGTTCCCATGATCGAAAACGGCGGCTAGGGTTGCGCCTGCCGCCGTGGATATGACAGCGCCCGATTATAGAAGATTTTTCAACAGGCCGGCACCCCTTCAGTACAGGGTTTGCGCCGACTCGTGTGTAAGCTGTAAATATAGCGCATGCCGCGCCGGTAAAATCGCGCCCGCAGCCACAGCGTCTTGCACAGCGCACTGCGGCTCGTTTGCATGGTGGCAGTTGTAGTATTTGCACTGCCCCAGATAAGCCTTGAATTCTGGAAATGCACGTTCCAGCATACCTTCGGTTAGGTGATACAGGCCAAATTCCTGAAAACCCGGGGAATCGATAATCGATGTCTGCGAATCGATCGCATAAAGACGCGTAAAGGTCGTGGTGTGCTTACCGGTATCGAGCGCTGCTGAAATTTCACGAACTGCAATGTCGGCATCCGGCACCAGCAAGTTGATCAGCGAAGACTTACCCATGCCCGATTGACCGATCAGGATCGTTGATTCACCGGCCAGCAGTGGTGTCAGCGTGGCGCAGGTCGCTTCAGGCGCTGCACGCGCCGACACTTCGTGCACCGAATATCCCATTGCTGCATATGGCTTCAGCCGCACTCGTGCCCGGTCGAGCAAGCCGGCGATATCGGTCTTGTTTAGTATCAGATGAACGCGGATGCCGGCGGCTTCGGCGGCCACCAATGCCCGGGAAATCAAATCATCGGCAAAGCCCGGCTCGGTTGCCACGACGATAAATAGCTGCGTGACGTTCGCTGCCAGTAGCTTGGACTTGTACTGGTCGGAACGATATAACAACGTCGCCCGCTCGCCAATCGATTCGATCACGCCCTGATTGGCAGATGTCATCTGCAAATGAACGCGGTCGCCAACGGCAATATCGCTCTTCTTGCCGCGGGTGACGCATTGCAGGCGTACGCCGTCGAGTATGGCGAGATAGTGGCGGCCGTGGGCGGCGACGACCGTTGCAGTAACGGTCGCGCCTGGTGGTCGGGCGACGTCGGTGGTGCCGGTCGATGGTGTGCGAAGTGTGGAAAGCTTTGCCATGCGTATTGAAATCAGGAGCCGGTTTCGTAGAACAGGGCATCCAGTTTCGTAGCGCAGATGAAATCGTTTTCCGACAACCCACCCGCGCCATCGTTGACGCTATGCGTATTAAATTTAACGATGCACCAGTTATACGTTACGGTAAGTACCGGATGATGATCCTGGCCATGCACGATATACGCAAGTGCGTTGACGAAGGCGAGCGTCTCGTAATAGTTTTTGAAATCGAATGATCGAACGATGTATTGGCCATCGAGCTGCCAGAGCGGTACGGCTGGCAGTAGGGCGGCGATTTCTGCAGCATTTAGCGCGGTGCGCTGCACATGGCAATTCTTTGCGCGCAGTTGCATAAGCAATTCGGGAGTCGACGACATCTGGTTGAGTGTAATGAGGAGGAAAATGGCAGCTCGCGGTGTCAGGCAGGCTGCGTCAATAAACGATTGATTCGGATCGAAGCTGGCGGATGGGAATCGTAGAAGGCCGAATGCAGCGGGTCTGGCGTGAGCGTGGATGCATTGTCTTCGTATAACTTCACCAGTGCCGATACCAGGTCGTCCGCATTAGTATGCTGAGCGGCAAAGGCATCAGCTTCGAACTCATGTTTACGGGAGCTGATGGAAGTCAGCGGCGAAAGTGGAAAGCTGAAAACCGGCACGACCAGCATAAACAGAATCAGGGCCAGGGCGTCGTTGCTGGCACCGATCAAGGGTTCTACTCCCAAGCCGGTATAGAACCAGGTCTGCGTCTTCAGAAAACCCAGCAAGGCCAGCATGCCGAGAGAAATAGCGAACATCATCGCAATACGCTTGATGATGTGACGCAGCTTGAAATGCCCGAGCTCGTGCGCCAGCACTGCTTCGATTTCCTGCGGTCCCAGCCGCGAAAGCAAGGTGTCGAAAAATACGATACGTTTGGCAGCCCCGAAGCCTGAAAAATAGGCGTTTCCGTGCGCGCTGCGCTTGGAGCCATCCATAACGAACAGCCCTTGCGAGGCAAAACCGACCCGGCTCATGAGGGCTTCGATTCTGGTCTTCAACGATTCGTCGGTCAGGGGCGTGAATTTATTGAAAAGTGGTGCGATTACCGTCGGATACAGCACCAGCATGGCCAGCTGAAAAACCGAGAACACGACCCAGGCGTAGAGCCACCATAATGCACCGGCCTTTTCCATCAAGGTGAGCAACACCCAGATCAATGGCAAGCCGATTACGGCACCGATCAAGGAGTTCTTAACCAGATCGGTAAAAAAAAGCTTGCGTGACATTTTGTTGAAGCCAAACCGCTGTTCCAGAACGAATTGGCGGTAATAATCCAGAGGTAAGTCGAGTGCGCCCGAGGCGATGCTGAAAGCCACGACCAACAAAACCTGATGCAGCATTCCAGCACCGGTCTCTTGGAATATCGCTATCGACAATGCCTGCAGGCCTCCCATGAGAGTGAATCCGATCAGCACTGCCGTACTGATCGGCAGTATTAGTAAGCTAAATTTGGTTTTGGCGACGGTGTAATCGGCAGCCTTACGATGCGCAGAAAGCGCGATCCTGTCGTTAAATTCTGCAGGAACCGCCGCCTGGTTAGCTAGTACATGGCGGATCTGACGGAAACCGAGCCAATAACGTACTGCCAGGCCTGCCAAGAGAAAACCGATGAACAAATAGGAAAACGCCAGTGAATACATGCTTTGCCTGTGAGAAAATTGCGCTTTGCTAAGGAAAACGATTATGTCACAACCGACCGAAGTAGACGGTGCAGCCAAAGCCCCGGCCGACGCCACGGCGACTGCTACCATTACCACCACAATTGCACCTGCGCCCGCGATTACCCGCCCGAACGATTTCAACCTGGTATGGGTAGATATGGAAATGACCGGACTCGATCCGGATGTCGATCGCATCATCGAAGTGGCCGTCGTGGTGACCGATTCCGAGCTCAATATTCTGGGAGAGGGGCCGGTATTTGCGATCCATCAGCCGGCCGAAGTGATGGACCGGATGGATGCCTGGAACAAGGGTACGCACGGGCGATCCGGATTGATCGAGCGGGTGCGTGACTCTACCGTAACCGAGGCCGATGCAGAAATTGCGCTGATTACATTTTTAAGACAATTCGTGGGAAACGGCAAGTCACCGATGTGCGGCAATACCATTTGCCAGGACCGCCGTTTCATGGTGCGGACCATGCCGAAGCTGGAAGCGTTTTTTCACTATCGTAATCTGGATGTGTCGACGCTCAAGGAATTATGCAAACGCTGGAAACCGGAAATTGCCAGCGGTTTTAAAAAGCACCAGAAGCACACCGCGCTGGCCGATATCGTGGAATCGATCGAGGAGCTGCGCTACTACCGCGAGCACTTCATCAAAGCTTGAAATGCCCGCAGCCGTCGTTGTTTAGCTATCCAAGCAGCCGCCTTTGGGCGCCGCTGTGATGCGAATGAGTTCATTACCGCCACCACCGAAAACGTTACCGCCGGTGAATGTCAGACAGCCTTCATTTTTATAGAAAGCCTGGATGCGCTGGCTGTCGTTGCCGAAGTAAAAAGGAATCCAGCGCTTGCCGGTTTCATGACGATGCATATCGTCCGCCGCGCCGATGGTACTGGAAACCTCGGCCATCGTCATGCCGATTTGCAGTTTGGCAAAGCGGCTGTTGGGCGCGATGTTGCCAACGATTTCACCTTCGTAAGCGCCGTTTCTGGATTTCACCATGCGTGATGATCCGGCTGCAGTAGTAGGCGAAGTGGCGGGGGCCGTGCTGGCGGTTGCCGAAGTTTGCTCACTGGCAGGTCGCTTATGGGCGCACCCAGCCATCAATATCGCCATCGATGCAGCGCCGATTGCAGTGGTTATTTTCATTGTTATGGTCCAGTCGGTAAATTAATTGCAGATTTGTTTAAAGATATCAAAAAGACATTTTGACGGCCGGATGATAGTGCAAGAGCGAGACCGTTGCAACTGTTTCTAAAAGCCTATATTCAGGTGGTATCGGTTCTACAAATTCGCTCTTTTAGAACGCATAGAACGTGCCGAAATCGCTTGGGCGGTGGTAGAGTCCGTAGCCATCTATAACCGATGCAATGCCTATGGAAAACATCACATGAACGACCGTGCGAATATGACTATCGACGCGCATGCGAACACGCAGGCAAACGTCAGCGAATGCGATGTGCTGGTGATCGGCGGCGGCCCCGCCGGCTCGACGGCAGCAGCCCTACTGGCCGACAAGGGGCATCGGGTAACGTTGATTGAAAAAGCGCGTCATCCACGGTTTCATATCGGTGAATCGCTATTGCCGGCAAATTTGCCGTTGCTGGAAAAACTTGGCGTGGCCGATCAGGTGAAAGCCATCGGCATGGAAAAGTGGGGTGCGGAATTCGTTTCTCCCTGGCATGACCGCAAGCAGGCGTTCCATTTTGCAAACGCCTGGGATAAATCAATGCCGCATGCATACCAAGTCGAGCGTGCTGCATTTGATGAGATCTTGATCCGTAATGCCGGACAGAAAGGCGTCAATGTATTGGAGGGTTGCCGTGTTGGCGAGGTGACGTTTCTACCGGAGGCGCAGGGTGCATTGGTGCAGACTCGATACGAGGACGGCGAGGCCACGACTTGGCGCACGCGCTTCGTGGTGGATGCTTCGGGTCGAGATACCGTACTTGGCAATCAGTTCAAGGCGAAAGTACGCAACGAAAAACATAACAGCACAGCCCTCTATGCGCACTTCACCGGAGCGACACGCAATGCCGGGCGGGCAGAAGGCAACATCACGATTTTCTGGTTCGAGCATGGTTGGTTTTGGTTCATTCCTCTGCCGGATGGCAAAACCAGCATCGGTGCCGTAACCTGGCCGTACTACCTGAAAACCCGCTCCAAGCCCTTGCCGGAATTTTTGCTCGACACGATTGCTTTGTGTCCGCAACTTGCTGCTTGTCTGGCAGGCAGCGAAATCGTCTCCGAAGTCCAGGCTACGGGTAACTATTCTTATCAGTGCGATCGAACGCACGGCGAGCGCTATGTGTTGCTGGGCGATGCGTTCACATTCATCGATCCGGTATTTTCATCGGGTGTGATGTTGGCCATGAATAGCGGTTTCGTCGGTGCCGATACGGTCGATATCTGCCTGCGTCAGCCCAATGCGGCGAAAGCGGCTTTAAAACGTTTCGATGCCAGCATACGGTCCGGTCCTAAACAATTTTCTTGGTTCATCTACCGTGTCACCAATCCGACCATGCGCAATCTGTTCATGGGGCCGAAGAATGCGCTGCGCATGGAAGAAGCGCTGTTGTCGGTACTGGCAGGCGATATTTTTGGCAAGACTCCGATCGGGCCATCGTTGCTGGCGTTTAAGTGCGTCTATTACCTGATGTCGGCCATGAACTTCAAACGCACTTGGAATGCCTGGCGCACACGCAGGCGCAACATCAGTGACCAATCCAGCGACCAACCTTCCGTAACGGTCGGCGTACCCGGCGCATGATGCAGGAACGTTTGTCAATGGGGCTGCGGTGCGCTTATCTCGTGCCCAATGCATTCGAGCGCTGCTTGAATCAGCAAGCCGACCGGATGCTAGGCGTTACGTGTTTCGCCCATTCAAATACAGAGCGATTGTCGGAAATCAGCCTAGGGCTCGACGCCATACCGTTCGCACGCTTGGCGATGCCCGCTCTCGATGTCGGCTCGCAGGCATCGTCCTTGTATGAAGTCTGGTTTGCCGATGGCGATATCGTCCGTGGCAAACACGGGCCTGTGCACTTCAGTTACAACCAGGAATTGCTATATGGTGTACTGCAGATCGACGAGCAGGACCGACAATTCGAGGGCGGGCGGCCGTATTCCGACAAGACGCCTCTGCAGCTGGCCGTCGAGCAGGGCTATACAGCCTTGTTCGAAACCGTTGATAGCTTGGGGTATAACGCGATTTTGCGGGTGTGGAATTACATCGCCGACATCAATGCCGAAGAATGTGGCGTCGAACGTTACCGACAATTCAATACCGGTCGTCAGGCTGGTTTTTTGGCGAGTGGCCATCCTGTAACGGGTAGCGTTCCCGCAGCTTCTGCAGTGGGCACCCGCAATGGGCCGCTGGTAATTTCTTTTCTCGCAAGCCGCGGCGATGCACCTACTTCGATTGAGAATCCGCGCCAGGTCAGTGCGTATCAATATCCACGGCAATACGGGCCGGCCAGCCCGACGTTTTCCCGTGCTTGCATGGCATCGGTCACCGGCGATGAAATATTATTTGTTTCAGGTACGGCCAGCATCGTCGGCCATCTGACGCTGCACGTCGGCGACGCTGCCGCGCAGGCTACCGAGACCGTAGCCAATCTGACGGCAATCCTGGACCAGGCCAACCGCGTGCATCGCGGCGCGAACCTGACATTGGCAGATCTGTGCTGTAAGGTCTATGTGCGCGATCCTGCCGACCTACCGACGCTGGATGCGGCATTGCGCGCTTGCGTCGGCCCGACCCCCAAACTTGTTTATATACAGGCAGATATCTGCCGCGCCGGCCTGGCGATGGAAATCGAGGCGACTGCCGGCCACCCGGTAGCTTTTTCAGCGTGATTTTTCCAGTTTGAAATTACGATCATGAAACGCCTGTTCCAAGCCTTTCTCAGAGCTTATGAATACACGATCTTCTATGCGTGCTTGCTGCTGATTGGCTTGCTTTGCCTCGGATGGTCGTTGCCGGCGCTGCTATTGCATGCGATCTTGCCACGGCCGGTAGGCATGCGGCTCGGCCGGTTCGTGATCATGTCGGCATTTCGCGTCTATTTAAAAGTATTGAGTTCGACCGGACGCTTTCACCTGGATCTGTCGGAACTGGATGCGCTAAAAAACCAGGCACCGCTGATCATCGCACCGAATCATCCATCGCTATGGGACGTGGTAATGATCGTCTCGCGCCTGCCGAACGTAAGCTGCATCATGAAAGGCGAACTGGTCGGCAATCTGTTTCTAGGAACTGGCTCGCGCTTGGCCGGTTATATTCGCAACGAATCTTTGCGCCGGATGATCATGCTGGCGATCGGCGATCTGCGCCAGGGCGGCCATCTGTTGCTATTTCCAGAAGGAACGCGGTCCCTGCGGCACCCCGTAAATCCGCTCAAGGGCAGCATTGGCCTTATCGCATGTCGTGCCCAAGTGCCGGTGCAGACCGTATTGATCGAAACCGATTCGCCATTTCTCACAAAAGGCTGGCCGGTATATCGCATACCGCGCCTACCGCTGACATTCAAAGTACGGTTGGGGCGGCGTTTCGATGCGCCCGACGACACGACCGAGTTCATGCTGCAACTCGAGCGCTATTTTGCCGAGGCGTTGGCGGATGCACAATTGCCTTTCAATGCGTCGGCCGGCACAACCTGCGCTGCCGATCCTAATGCGCAGAGTGAAACTGCAGCGTTGCAATGATCGCGCAATGTTTTCGCCTTCATTAACCCATTTGGTACTCATACCCAGTTACAACCCTGGCCCGAAGGTGCTGGAAACAGTACGGGCCGCTCGGGCCTGTTGGAACCCGGTATGGGTCGTCGTCGATGGGAGCACCGACGGCACCACGTCGGCATTGCAGGCGATGGCTCTCGAAGATACGGGCATGCACGTCATCGTTCTGCCGATCAATTACGGCAAGGGCGCGGCAGTATTGCAAGGCTTGGACCAAGCGGCAGCACGTGGCTTCACCCACGCTCTAACCATGGATGCCGACGGCCAGCATCCGCAGCAATTGATTCCGCGGTTTATGGCCGAGTCGATGAAAAACCCGGCAGCCATGATTCTAGGTAAACCGGTATTCGATACCGACGCGCCCTCACTGCGTGTAAATGGCCGAAAAATCTCCAATTGGTGGGCCAATCTCGAAACCCTTTGGGCCGGCATCGGCGATTCTTTGTTCGGCTTTCGCGTCTACCCGATCGCACCGTTGCGGGCCGTGATGCACGGCCGGCGCTGGATGCGTCGCTTCGATTTCGATCCGGAAGCGGTGGTGCGTCTGTGCTGGCGCGGGGTGTCGCCCGTGAACCTGTCGGCACCGGTTCGATATTTCACGACCACGCAGGGCGGCATTTCGCATTTTCGCTACCTGCGCGACAACACGCTGCTGACCTGGATGCATGCCCGCCTATTTATGGGGTTTTTATGGCACCTGCCGCGCTTGATACGGTTAAGGTTTGTGCGAATAAGATCGATACGATTAAAAATCAAATAAAGGTAGACCGCTTGTCCTTTCATCATCCTCTCGCTTTTTGGCTCGGTTGCGCCGCTCTGACCGGCGGCGTGCTCGCACACCTGCCGATGTTCATTCACGCGTCGCACATGGGTTACCAGATGGTTGGCATGCCGATGGACACGACGATGTTGATCGGCATGGCGGTGATACCGCTCGGGCTGCTGCTGGCTGCTTACGGTTTGATGCCCCGCCTCGATGCGCTGCGGCGTCCGCTGCAATCAGATTCGATACTGCAATTCCACGTCGCCGACGGTGTAGCGCTGAACCGCGAACATTGGAAGCTGGTCGCGGTGTTGGTGATAGCGTTGATCGTAGATGTGATGAAACCTGCGACCCTCGGCTTCGTCATGCCCGGCGTGATGCAGGAGTATCAGATCGGCAAACCCGTCGCCGGCCTGCTAGCGCTGGTCGCCTTGACCGGCACGACGGTTGGCTCGATCGTCTGGGGGCGGCTGGCCGATGTATTCGGACGCCGCGCCGCGATTTTGCTATCGGCGTTGATGTTCATCGGCACCGCCATCTGTGGCGCGATGCCGATGTTTGAGTGGAATCTGGCGATGTGCTTTCTCATGGGTGCCTCCGCCGGCGGTCTGCTACCGATTGCCTTCACCTTGATGGCCGAAATGATCCCGACCGTGCACCGCGGCTGGCTGCTGGTTGCCCTGGGAGGTGTAGGTACTTCCGCCGGCTATCTCGCGGCAGCGGGAGCGGCGAGCCTGCTGGAGCCGACATATGGCTGGCGGGTACTGTGGCTACTCGGGTTGCCAACCGGTGCCTTGATCATTTTTTTGGATCGGTATATCCCGGAGTCGCCACGCTTTCTGGTCCAGGCCGGGCTGGAACAGGAGGCGCGCAGAGTACTGGCGCAGTTTTCTGGAAAGGCAATAGCAGAAACAGACGCAACGAAAACAGACCCAACAAAAATAGGCGCAGTAAATACAAACGCGACAAGAAAAGCTGTAACGATCGATTTACTGCGCGGCGATCATGCCGCCTTGACTTACGGGTTAGGTATGTGCGGCATCGGCTGGGGCCTAGCAAATTTCGGCTTTCTGTTGTGGTTACCTGTCAATCTCGGCACCATGGGAATGGACGCGGCAACGGCAAGTGCGCTCCTGGCACGCTCGGCATTCATCGCGCTGCCCGGGATTGCGTTGGTAATCTGGATGTATCACCGTTGGAGCAGCATTGGCACCCTGATCGCATTCATCCTGCTCACGGTCGCTAGTCTGTTGGCATTTTTTATCATGGGCATGATTGGCACCAGTTCCACCGTGGCGCTGATCATAGCGACGGCGGCGTTGCTGGTCAGCGCCAGCGGCGTGATCGCCACGTTGCTGCCTTATGCGGCAGAAATTTATCCGGTGCACCTGCGTGCAACCGGCTCCGGTGTCATCGCCGCCAGTTCCAAATTCGGCGGCATTCTCGGCGCGGGGTTCGGTGTGCTCGGCTTGCTGGGTAATCTGGCGATATCGGCGATTCTGATCGCCGTGCCGCTGCTTATTTCGGCGGTGATGCTAATGCGTGCAGGCGTCAATACTCGTGGTAAGAGATTGGAAGAAATTCAAGACGCTATTGCAAGGCTGCAGTAGCAGGTTTTATGGACTTTTTCTGCTCGAGTAGACATTCCTGCCTTTTAGCTATGTTCACTCGCTTTACAAGCACTCAGCAAAAGCAACCGAAGTCTCGAAATGCTTTAACTTCCATCGAAAATTTATAACCTTTTGCATTAAATAGCTTTTTTCATCGAAATATGACGACGAAACAATAAAAATTCTATGAATCAAACTTAACCACGCTCAACTCTAGTCAATGCCATCTCCAGTCGTTACATCCATATCAGCCGTAACTTCGGCGCTTTGAGACGACAACTGTGTAAGTGCTCCAATAAACGCTTTTTTGCTGGCCGGTGATGGTTGAGGCTTCGACCATGGCCGGCCATAACGCATAGTCAAGTCTGTTAGGGTCGGTTTTCGTTGCCCACACGATATTGCTTCATATTGGGCCGCAATTCGTTCGGCAAAATCATTAACGCGTGGGCGACGTTCCGGCTGAAAGCGGAATAGGCAACGATATCGTAGGCAGGTGGAAATTCAGGAGTGTGTCCGTCTGGGCAGTGCAGGCCGGCATTTTTGAAATATGCGGCGATACGTAATTGCATCTTCTAGAGTTTGTGCAATATCTGGGTTTGTTTTCATGGCATTGGAGTAGTACTTAACATGTAAATGCTACTTTAGTAGTGATCTAGATTCATGCCAGCGTACTACTTTAAATCTATGTAATTGATTTACTTTACTTTAATGCCGGGTGCGAGCCGTTACTCTAGAAAAGTTTCTTAAATCATCCCGCCATTGATGGAAATGATCTGCCCGGTAATATAAGCCGCCTCTGCCGAACCGAGAAACCGCACTAGTTCCGCCACCTCCTGCGGCGTACCGGCGCGCTTCATCGGCACCATGCGATTAATCGCTTGCTGGTCGAAGGTGCCGGCACTCATGTCGCTGTCGATGATGCCGGGCGCTACCGCGTTTACTGTGATGCCGCGACTGGCAACTTCCAGCGCCAGCGACTTTGTGGCGGCATTGAGCGCACCCTTTGCCGCGGAATAATTGACCTGGCCGCGGTTGCCGGTGAGCGCTGCGATCGACGATATATTGATGATGCGGCCCCAACGGCTGCGAATCATCGGCATCATCAAACCGTGTGTGACGTGAAAGAAGCCGTTGAGGGACACATCGATTACGCGATGCCATTGAGCCGGCTGCATGCCTGGAAATACCGCGTCGTCATGAATGCCGGCATTGTTGACCAAGATCTGTATCGGCGCATCTTCGACCAGCGGCTGCAGTGCTGCCTGTACGGCTACTGCATCGGTAATATCGAACACCAGTACCTCCGCAGTGCCGCCTGCGGTTTGAATAGCCGCAACGACAGATTCGGCAGCTGTGCGATTTGTGTTGGCATGCACATAGACATGATGGCCATCTGCTGCCAGGCTACGGCAGATGGCAGCGCCGATGGCACCGCTGCCACCGGTGACCAGCGCACGTTTTGCTGTAGTACTCAATTGAAAATTCTTTCGATAGATTGCATGAAGACCGCCGCTCGGCCTTCAAGCAATAGCGACCGCTCAACCCTGATAGAAAAATCGTAAAGGATGGTGTTGTCGTCGCCAGAAAATCGCACGATTTCGATGTCGAGTGGTTGGGCGAGGTCGTCGAGCCGAGGCACGTGCAGGGCAACGCCACGCACGCTCGCCAGATATCCTTGCCGCTGTGGCGCACCGTTGGCAATCAGCGCACCGTGCACCGCCATTGCCTGCGCCGCATATTCAATGCCGCATGCTGCTGCCAGCCGGCCGTGCGAACGCAACGGATTGTCAATCGCGTAGTGGCTGACTGCGCTGCAGAGGAGCCGCTCCGGGCTCCACTCCTGCACGGCATGCAGCAGACACATCGTTCCCTGGTGCGGAATATGTGACGCGATCCAGGCATGGTCTAGTTGCAAGGCGTCACCTGCACCGTCAGGCGACGATTCTCGAGATAGTCGAGCGTCAGCATCGCTGCTTCGCAACGGGCCAGGGCTCGTAGCAATGGCAGGCTTCGTGCTGCGGGAATGCTAGTGCGCACGGTTTCCAGGCCGGGATCGTCGAGCTTGTCTGCCTCGCCGTCGCAGAGATCGATGCACACGCGTGCAATCGAGTGTTCGGAGCGATTGGGCGTTAGTGCCAGCGCAACGCCGAATGCATCCGGAATCGGGCGGGTTGCCTGCAATGGTTGCGGGTAGCTGGTGTCGCCGGCGATCACCAAACAGGGTATGCGCTCCACCACCACTTGCGTGAGGGCTTCCAGTAACCCGGCACCGAAGCTGCCGTCATAGGCGCAGAGTACCGACGACGTGGCCCGAGCCTTGGCAGCGATGCTCCAGTAACCGGCGGCGGCGTTATGTACCGAATTATGAAATCGGGTGGGAGAAATCAGGCGGTCGTCGGAGGCCAGCATTTCACAGATTTCATGGCAATTCGCGCCATCGCCGCCGGATGCGGAAAACACCGTCGCCAGGGTGGCGATGTCGAGCCCGGCCATCTCGGCCGCTTCGAGTCCGATCGCCAGGGAAAGCTTGATGATCGGTCCGCAACGACGTCGTTCGGCGGGTGGCAATAGCGCCGGTGCCGGCAGCACGCACGGACGGAATCGGTATGCCACCTCGCCACGCAACACCGCAGTGGCGCTGGGCCAGTTGTCGAAGCCCGGCCCCAGCATGCCGATGCCGTCAATGTAGGCACAAAGGGTGGTCTTCATCAGGGTTGTGGCAGTCAAGTCGTACATGTCGGTTGTGATCAATTTGCCTTGCCAAAAACCAGGCTGCAATTGGTGCCGCCGAAGCCGAAAGAATTGCTCAGGACCCGGTCGATACGATGCTCTTCATTGCCGCGTAAATAGTTGAGCGGCAGGGCAGGGTCCAGGTCCGTAGTATTGACACCGCCCGGCATAAAGCCGTGCCGCAATGCCAATGCACACACGACGGCTTCGACGCCACCGGCAGCGCCGAGCGTATGGCCGGTGGCACCTTTGGTTGAACTGCAAGCGACTCCGGGCCCGAACAAGTCGTACACGGCTTTGCCTTCGGCTGCATCATTAGTGGGCGTAGCGGTGCCGTGCAGGTTGATGTAATCGATCTTTTGCGCAGTAATGCCTGCAGACGCCAGCGCCTGTTGCATGGCGAGCGCGGCACCGAGGCCTTCCGGATGAGGCGACGACATGTGATGCGCGTCGCTGGATTCACCGACGCCTAACAACAAGATTGAATTTGTATCCGGCTTGTCGGGTATTTTTTCCAATAGCACCAATGCCGCCGCTTCGCCGATGGAAATGCCGGAGCGGTGCGCGTCGAAAGGGCGGCAAGCGGTGTCGGAAAGCAGGCCGAGCGAACTAAATCCGTACAGCGTAGTCAGGCAAAGCGAATCGACGCCACCAACCACGGCCGCATCGATGACGCCGGCTTCGATCATGCGTCGCGCCGAGGCGAACACTTTGGCGCTCGACGAGCAGGCCGAGGAGATGGTGGCTGCCGGCCCGCTCAGGCTGAAATATCGATGGGCAAAATCGCTCGCGGAAAATGTGTTGTGGGTGGTCCTGTAAATAAAATCAGCGGGCAGGGCACCGGTACCGGGATCGCGACGGCGAAACGCCAGTTCAGTCTGCAAAATACCGGCAGTGCTGGTGCCCAGAAACATACCGATGCGTTCAGCGCCGTATCGCCTCACTGCTGCGGCTACCAAATCGCTGAAGCCATCCTGTTCCAGCGTCAGCTGCAACAAGCGGTTGTTGCGGCAATCGTATGGCTGCAGGTCTTGCCGGATACGCACCTGATCGACGCCATCGACGGTGCCTATAAAGGTATCGAGTTCGACACTGTCAAAATCGCATCGACGAAGGCCGCTGCGACGTGCACGCAATGCATCAAGGGTCGGTGCAAGTCCTCTTCCGAGGCAGGTCGTCGTCGTAAATGCGGAAAGTAGCAGGGGAGTCAAGTCGTCACTCTTGAAGGATTTCGATGGTTGGTCAGCGTACTACTGCAATGCGCCCACCAGCAGTATATTGGCGAATGGCGTTCCCTGGTTCATCGGTATCGTGCGCACGCTGAATCCGAGTTCTGCGAGTGTTGCCTGCCAAGCCGAAAGTGGTCGGCAATGCAGCTGAGAATGTCGATGCCCACGCGCGAATGTCACCGCATGATCGACCCAGACGCTAAAGCGAAACGGCCAGCCGCCATTGGCGTCGCCAACCCGCAGTATTAATCGCCCGTTGGGCGTCAATGTATCTCGAACTCTACGCAATACCTCGTTTTGCGCGGCGACATCGACATAATGCAATACGTCGAGGATCACCACCGCGTCGGCTTGCCCAAAATCGACATCGCACATGTCACCGACCGTGAAGCGCAGCGCCATCTGATTCGCGTCGCCAAGGGCTGCCCGAGCGCGGGCGACATCGCGCGCCATTAATTCGATGCCGTGTATCGAGATCGGATCGGGAGCCGGCGGCAGACCGGCCGGCCAGTACCCTCGATCCTGCAGCGTTTTCGCGGCCTTGAGCCATGCTGCGAGCAAGCCCTGGCCGCAGCCGATATCGACAATGCGAGCGCAAGGGGGCAGCAGTCCGTGTGCCAGCATGCCGACGAACACCGGATCGCCACCAAGTTTGCCACGCGCAAAATGCCAGGCGAAACGACCGGCAGCGCGGTAGGGGCGCGCCGCCTCGTCGATCAATTTTTTGACGAAAGATCGGTTGGGCTGACCCGGGATGGAGGTGGCATACGGTTGATTCATTGGCTTGGCAAGGCATCTGGAAGGGTGACGAAGCGCAGATCATTCTGGCGCGCAGCGGCGAACAGTTTCGGCAGGACGTCGAGCACGACCGGCGCGCCGGTGCCCGACAATGCGCAATTGCCATCGTGTACCAACAGGATCGCTCCCGGTTGCAGTCCGCGCAGCAGGCGCTGGCACACGACCGCGCTGTTACCGGTACGGGTATCGTAGCCCCGCCGGCTCCAGGCGACAAGGCGCAGTCCCAACTGTGAGAGCACCGGATCGAGAAATGGATTGCGCAGCCCCGCGGGTGCCCGGAAAAAACGCGGCTCTCGCCCGGTAATACGCATTAAAGTTTTCTGCGCATCGCTGATTTCACGGCGCATGCCGGCGTAGCCGAGCAGCGAGAACCAGTGGCGATGTCGCTGACTGTGATTTTCTACGGTATGCCCGCGCTCGACGATGCTTTTGCAAAGCGTTGGGTGCATGGCCGCTTTGTCGGCGATGCAAAAAAACGTCGCTTTGATTCCGTGGTGGTCGAGCAGGTCGAGTACTTGTGGCGTGACGACGGGGTCCGGCCCATCGTCGATGGTCAGGGCGATTTCGCGACGTAGGACGGCAGATGCCGGCAGCCGTGTGCAATTGGCACCGAGCCAGGTACTGCGTGGCAATAAGCCGACAACGGTGATGACCAGATGATTGATTGCCAATACCGCTAGCGCCCAAAGCCATACATCGAACACGACCGCAGCTAGCAGCATCGCGACATGTATCGCTGCCGACAGGCGTAGCAACATCGGCATCCGCCAGGAGCGCATGGCACTCATTGCAGGCGGTAATAGTGGGGTTTGCTCTGGCAAATCGGAGTTGGATACAGAGTTCATTAGAAAATCGTTTTATCCAGTTTGCCGACGAATACACTATCAAGAAAATTGCACCAGAGTTTTTCCCAGGTTTGCCAATCGTGGCCACCTGCAATGATGTCGATGGCAGCCCCCGGTAAAGCCTGTGTTATTTGCCTTAGGCCATCGACAAAGCGGTCTTCGCTGCCGTAGCCCAGATACAGATTTCCAAGACCGGCGGGGTTTTTCAGGCATCGCCACAGTCGTTGTTCGGCATCCAGGTCTTCAGTGAGGTGAGCAATTTGGTCTACGCTCACGTCTGCAGTTGCATGCGGATGCCAGGCATGCAATCCACCGGCGACGGCAATCTCGCGCAGAAGCAATCGATTACCGGGGTAGGGTGACAGCAGGCATAACCCTTGCACCTGTCCGGCATGAAAGTCGGTATAGGCTAAAGCCATCAACGCGCCCATCGATATGCCGCTGAGCCAGATTTTCGCATAACCGGCGCGCCGGGCCGGTTGTATCAGGTCGGTATCGATTTTTTGCAGGGTCGCGGTACTGGTGATGTCGGCGACGGTTCCGTCATCGAAGCTTGCAAGTTGCAGGTCCAGCAATAGAGCGCGACTGCGCATTGCGCGCACAAAGCCGGCCGTGACGAAGTCGTCTGGTCTTTGCATCGCGCCTGGCAGCATGATGAGCAATGTATCTGACCTGGCGGTTACGTCTGCAGCATGAAATTGGGCTTGCATGGTTAAAGCTTCAATGCGGTATCACTACCGGCATCGGCAGCCGTTGAATTACCTGCATCGGCAAAGCATGCGGCAAAAATCAGTGCCAGTACCGCACCCGGCCCAACCGTGATGCCGATTGCCTGCAGTACTGGCACCTGTGCAAACCCCAGAATGCCAAAGCCGGCAACCGTCGCCAGGTTAGCCAACAGCAGTGAGGCGAGCGTTTCGGGCTTCATCATTTGTTGGCCGGTGCCGGCAAAAAACAGCGCATAGTTGGAACCGACCGCGAAAATCAGCAGCAAACCTACCAGATGCAGAATCGTCATACGATGTCCGGCCAGGGCCAGCATGGCGACAACGATCAAGACTGCCGCCACGAGTGGCAGCAAAACTCGCAAAACTTTTGCAGGAGAACGCAAGTTCAGTAACAGCAGCACAATGATCCCCACCAGCCCGCCGAGCGACAACATGACCGCTTCGTTAAGGTATCCGGTGTAAAGACGATCGGTTTCCGCTTTCAGATCCACGAAGAGCGTATCTGGTTGCCCGGCTGCTGCCAATGCGGCCTGAATTCGGGCGGTGGCTAAAACGCCTTGAGTCGCGTTCGATGATGAAGTTAGCGACGGTGCGGTAAGGGGCAGCATCGCACTCCAACGATCGCCGCGCTGAAACAGCATGGCATCGACCGCCAGCGCCAGCGAAGTATTATCGAGATCAACGCGTTGCAAGAGCGCGCGGCTTTTCGCGGCAACGACATCGGCGATGAACGGCTCCAAGATGGTAGCCCGTAGCGGCAATCCGGCAGTAGCCACCTCCAGGCGCGCGCGTAGATCCGCTGCCGGCAGGCTGGCTTGGCGTAGATGCTGGGTTGCCATGCTAGGCAAATATCGGGTCGGGCTGTCGAATGCCGCCAGGACACCTTGGTCGACCAGTTGCGTTAATTGTTGCGAAACCCGTTCTGCGGCTTGCAGTGTCGCTTCTCGATCCGAAGCAGATACCACTACCATGTAACGAGCATCCGGCGCACCCATATCCGCACGAAGCATGGCATCGATCTGTTGGTCTGCAACGGCCACCGGGCTGAGCGAGGAAAGCTGCGGGTCGAGCAGTGTAGCGCGGTGCTGTATTACCACCACCACGGCGGCTAGCGCCAGCGCCGCGAGCGGCCAACGCAGGCGCGGCCCGTGCCGCACGATACGTACCAGGTAAGTGCCGATTGCCGAAATATCGCGGACAGCAAAATTAGCCGGTAGCAGTAGCGGTAATACGAAACGCGTTACTACCGCTGCGACGACGAGTCCGGAAATCGAGTACAGGCCGAGTTGCGCCAGACCGGGAAAGCTCGACAGCAGCAGCGAGGAAAACCCTACGACCGAGGTCAGCACACCCAAACGGATGGTCGGCCAAAAATCTTTATTCCAGCCGCCTGCCGTATCGCTTGCCACATCACCCACCGTGTCACCCGTGCCGGGCTGCCGCGATTGAATGAACAAATAGATGGAATAATCGACGGCTTCACCGATCAGCGTGGTGCCGAAGCCCAAGGTGATGCCATGCACCAGACCGAAACCGAGGCTCACCGCTACCACTCCCACCAGCGCGCCCGATAGCACCGGCAGCAGGCCTAGCGCCAGTGCCGTCAACGATCGGTACACCGCCAGCAGCAGGCAAATGATGATCAGGCTGCCGAGGATAGACAACCGGGTGACTTCGTTCTTGATCGTTTCCCGGGAGGCGACGGCGAATACACCCGGCCCGGTCTTGATCAGCCTGGCTCCTGCAGCGACTGCACCGAGCTGTTGCCGCGCCTCGTCGAATGCTCGCTGAATGTTTTGGATTGCCGATTCCTGGGCATCGATATCCGAACCCGCGGCGCTGGTCTGCGCCAAAATCAAGGCGCGCTCCCCACCACGTGATGCCCAGGCACCGTACAGCATCTGCGGGCCTTTGCGGTTTGTCATCGCGCCCAGCAGTTGCAGCAGCTCTCCGGTCGGATCGCGCGGCAGTAGCTGTTTGGCAAACATTCCGGCGGGCGAGGCGAGCAGATCGATGGATTCGTTGATGGCATTCTGTAAACCTTCGACCGTGAACCGCTCAGGTGCGACAGTCGGGCTCAGCAGGTAACGGTTGTCGAAGAAAAAAGCCTGGTCCCGTGCGTCATTGACCGGTTCGCCGTTATTGATCGTCGCGAATGCAGGATCGGTGCGCAGACGGCGTGCTACTTCCTTGGACATCGCCGCGCGGGTAGGTGCATCGGCAGCTTCGATGCCTACAAGAATCAGGCGCGAGACAACCCCTTCCTGCAGCTGATCGAGCAGAACGCGTTGTTCTCGCGTTGGGGATTGCGGCAGAAACGCCGACAGATCAGTGGTAAAGGTAGTACGGCCGACGACCACGGCGCAGAGCACTAAGCCGATCAACCAGGTCGCCAGCACTAATCGCCGGGACAGTGGTCTATTTAATCCGATGAGTCGTGTCATTTAATCTCGTGCTGCGTGATCGTCATCACCGAGCGGTCACCGTCTGTCTGCACGACTTCTACCGACTGCACATCCGAGCGCATGCCGCCGATACGGATCAGGTGCACATTGGCGGCCAGTTTTGCATTAAGCGGAAACAGGGTCAGTACCCAGCGTTGCTCGAGCCCATCGAGCTGCAGGCGAAAAGAGCGCTCTAGAACCGTGCGATCGCCCGCCAGTGTGCCGCGGATGCTGTCGATGATGCCAGCCAGTTCGGGCTGCGCCTGCAACTGCAAAGTGAAGGTGCGCGGCGGACGCTCGAGCGTCAAAGCATCGCCTTCAGCCACCATGGTTTCAGGTTTTGGTTTGAGGGTGCGTTTTTCCAAGCGGCTCGGTGGCCTGTATGACAATTCACCCGAGGATTCGACCGGCCGGTCCAGCATGGCAAAGGTCTTTTTTTCGGTGAACGTTGCGCGGCTCGGAGGCGCTTTTGCCAATGCTTGCATCAGTTGATCGATGGTCCAGGTGCCGGCGGTGTTGACATTGCCGGATTTGCCAGCGATGGCCGGTCCGGGCGTAAAAATCAACACGCAGACACAAAGCAGCAGCATCGGTAACACCTGAAAAGTCAGGCCGGTCATCCGCCGAATCGTGTTCTTCAAGATTCGGCCTCTGTATTGCCATTTTTTGCGGGTGCCCAAAAATCGAAAAAATTGAACCAGTTGTATGGCGCACGCCGGCAATGCTTTTCTATCAATTCTGCATAGCGTGTCATAGCCAGACGGATGTCGCCTTGCCGGGCATGTTTTTGCGTCGTGGAAAAGTCGGCCAGTGGCTCGAAATGGATTTCATAGCGATTGCCGCCAAGGTAGAGGCCGGTCATGAAGACCACTGGCCGGCGTAAGATTGCCGCCATTCTGAAAGGTCCCATCGGCATGTTGGCATACGCACCGAGCAACGGCGTGGGAAGGGTCACATCGCCGTTGATGGTACGGTCTGCCAGCATGCCGACGAAGGTGCCGGCATCGAGATACTGATTTACCTTCAGCATCGAATCGACGTGTCCCAAGCTGATCACGTCTTGCTGTGCATTTGGATTGATCGCCGATAGCATTTGATTGATCTTGCGGGCATTCTGTTCGTACATTGCCATTGCCACTTTCAGACGGGTATGGCTTCTACCCAACGCTCGAATAACTTCAAAACTACCCATGTGCGCGCCGATCAAAAATACGCCGCGATCGTCGGCCATGGCATCGAGCATCGTCTGCTCGCCATGGACAGTAATGTCGAACAGATCGAAACGTTGATTGAGCAGGTAGATGCGATCGTGAATCGTCGAGGCGAATGAAAGAAAATGCCGGTAGACCTCGGTCCATTGCGGCGGCCGCCGTAAAACCCGGGCCAGGTACATCCGTGAGGCGCGTCGGCTGGCGGATGCAAACAGCAAAAAATAGGCTGCGATGCCATGCAATACGATGCGACCCGCACGGCGGCCTAGCCGCAGCGAAATCCAGGTCATTATGCGCAGCATCGTCAGGTTGCTGCGCTCCGGCACATCGGCCCAGTCGGGCTTTGGCGGGGTTTCGATCTCGGCTTCACCCCGGGCCCGGTGTCCGGTTTGGATGTTGTTATGAATTTCGCTTGGAATATTATTTGTCGTTTGCATCGGCTACTAACATTACATTCGGCAAGCACAGCACGCCGGTTGCGACTAAGCGGGTATCGCTGTGCAGTTCGAACCGAACCAGATTGTTGCTGGCTGCTGTGAAACTGACCATTACTGCCTCACCCGGCTGAACCGGGCTGAGAAACTTCGCTGTCTTGACGACGCACGCGGAAAGATCGGCTTTGAAATAATGTCCGATCGCATGCAGCGCTTCATCGAGTAATACGACGCCAGGCAAAATCGGCTTATCGGGAAAATGTCCGGCATAAGCGGGATGGTCCAGCCGAATCGGCAGCAATGCGTTCATGCCAAACCGACCCTGGCTTCGGTACCGCTCTTGTTTGTACTGCTGATCATTGTCAGTAATGCTTGCCGCGATAGTTTGCCAGTGGCATTGCGTGGAAGCGCATCGACCAATACCAATGGCCTAGGCATGAAAGCAAAATCGATGCGATCGCGCAAAGCGGCCATCAATGCAGCATGTGTAAGCGTTGGCGCAACGACGTAGGCACACAATCGAGTCACACCCGGCGTGGTCTCTTCATCCGGCATGAAAAATACGCCATCTGCCACGCCTGGTATGGCGTTGAGTTGAAGATTCAGATAAGCCAAGGAGCTACGTTTTCCGGCGACATTGACCATATCCGCTATGCGCCCATTTAACAAAAAACGTTCTTGGTCCACAACAGTGATGACATCGCTCATCAGCGTCGGTTGCTCCACGTGGCCGCCCGAGGCCCAGACACCCCGTTCGTCCTGATGCAGGCGTACACCGCAAAACAACCGCCAGTCCTGCGTGTCGGCGGTACGCCGGATGGCAATCTGCCCGGTCTCCGTACTGCCATATATTTCCATCAAGGGTGCTGCCAACGTCGCTTCCAGTTGCGTTGCGAATCTTTTCGCCAACGGTGCCGTGGCGCAGACGATATGGTCGATCTTCGGTACCTTCGCGTCGCTCTGCGCTATGGCGCGCAGATGCACCGGTGTCGAAACCAACATGCGTGGTTGCGGTACCGAAGCCAGCGCGGCACAGATATCGGCTGGGAAAAATGCATTCGACGCAACCATGGCATTACCGGTTTGCAGCACGACTGCAATCGTCGACTCGAAACCATACATGTGCTGCGGTGGCACCGTGCCCACCACCGCATGGCGGCGACCGTCGCTCAAGCCGGTCAATACAGCACCTGCACGCACATTGTGTACCAACGCACCCCAAGTTTTGCGATGCGGTACCGGGGTGCCGGTGGATCCGGAAGTGAAGACGATGGCAGCGGTTTGCTCGACATCGATCTCGGGCACGGTGAACGTATCGGCGTCGTCGTTGGCGGCAATGTCCGTCGTAGCCGTCGGAAAATGAATTTGCGGCAAAGCGACCGAGCAATAAGCGTCGTCGGTCAGGCAAAAGGTGTCGGGAGCAAAACGCTCGAGCTGGCGAATCATTTCCGGCGTATGGGTCGACGGCAGGAGGCAGGTCTTGCCGGCGGTTAGCGCTGCCGCGAAACCGACGGTGAATCGATAACGGTCGCTGCAGGCATTCAACATGTGCAGACCCTCTGGCAGCTGGCGACGCAGATACGCGACATCCGCCAGAAACTGGGCTGCACTAAGCGCCTGGCCATCGCGCCAGGCAAGCACGCTTTGCGCATGAGGATGGGTGATCAGTGGCAGGGTTTGCATGCTCGGCGGTATGACGTCGTAACGGTAGCGGTGGCTGGGTCGATCATGATTTCACTGACTCTCGGGCATTTTCCAAAATGCTCTGACCGCAGCGAAAATAGATACCTGCTCCGTATCAAGGTTTCTGGTGCGCCTTATTGCATATTCCGCAATAAACATGCAGCAGGTGAGCGGCGCAGTAAAAAAATTGGCGAAAATCGACCATGTTCGAATCGGCATCGCGAAAAAAATACCAGTGGAAAGCGCTGCCATGACAGCGAAGAACATCGTCCAGGCCAAGGTTATCTGCCGCGTGTAACGCGCAAGTGCTGGCGTCATCGTTCCATGCACCATGCGTGCGAAAACCGTGCACAACGGTTCACGTCCAGGTTGTAAGGTCCGGCCGAACATCAGGCATAGCAGCAACTGGGTGCCGGCATGCTCGACCCAATAAAGCGTGCTGTAATGCAGGCCGATCGCTTCTTGCCAGTTAGTCACGACCGTCGCCACAGATAGCATGAATGCCAGTACTGGAAAACGGTAACGAGAGTTCCAGGCAAGCGAAACCGCTGCGAGAAAAATCGGCGCGATGGCAACGAGGGTGCCAAGCGTTTCATTACCCGCTGTAGTCAAGGTGTAATGCGACAGAAATATATAACCGATCGCTAGTGCGCCAACCGCACCGAAGCGCAGCAGCGCCGTGGCAGCAAACATCAGACGCGTCTCTCGGCGTTGACGAATTCCGTTAAGGTACGCAGCGAGGTGAAGATACGGTGATTGTCTTGATTGTCGGCACGTAACTGCAAGCCATAACGTTTGGACACGACTAGGGCAATCTCTAGAACATCGATGGAATCGAGTCCGAGTCCATCGCCGTAGAGCGGCGCGTCGGCAGCAATTTCCTCGGCAGCGACATCGAGATTGAGCGCCTCGACGATCAACACTGCGATCTCGTTTTGCAATTGCGTGTCGTAAATCGGGCCGGTTTTATCGGACATCGTTTCAAGCATTGAATAAATTACGGTCGATGAGTGTGATTTGATAATGGAGCGATTAATGCAAGCCGACGAATAAAAGCTAATAACTTACGCCCGCCTGCCCGATGCCGATGTTACCAGCGCAGCCACACTGGGCAAAAGCTTTCAATAAACAAAATTTGTCGCGTTGCTTAATGGGAACAAAAGAGAGCAGAAGACTGCAAGTTTCTATTCAATGACGGCTTGCGTGCAGATTATTAATGCACGCTAGACGGTGCGCCGCAGCATTTTTTGAATTTTTTGCCGCTACCGCATGCGCAGTCGTCATTTCGCCCGGTTTTGGGTTCGGCATTTTGAAGCGTCGTCACCGTCGATTTGCGATGCGGTATCCAATAACGATGAATTTCCGGTATCGCAGCTTCGATCTCCACTGTCAGCCTGTGACATTTCAACGGTGTGTCGACCAGGAGCATCTCTTCTTCCTCAATCTCTTCCGCGCCAAGTAGATATAGCGGACGCATGAGCGGGGCGAGTGGCGATTCCCAAATTGGTTTCCAGGCTTCGGCACACAAATTCATACCTTCCCAAAATCCCCATGCCCATGCTTCGCCGTCGAGTACTTGCTGGCCCTCGGATTCATATTCGCAAAAAAGCGGTTCGAACTCTTTGGGCGCGACCTCGAACGTGATGGCGATTTCATTCATAAAACGCGAAATCAAGCCGACGATTCGCGTCAATTCCTTTTCAGTTCGAAAAGTAGGTGCCTGTTTAGCCGAGGTTCCCCATACATTCGGCAGCCATTGCGCCAGTGGCACAGCTGTCGGTCCGATCACTAACGCCGTCAGGTAACCGTGTAACGAATCCATGGTCATGCCATCGTCGGCGCATCGATCCGACAAAAGAAATTTATCGAGTTCGTTGAACTCTTTGTCCGACAAAGGCTGGTCGAGATGCATGATAAGACTTTCGCCGGGTCTTGCGGTCACGAAAAACGGGAGTGTAACGCGTTCGACATGCCCGTACAATCGCGGTATGCCCAATTTTGTCGATCCGTTTGACGCAGTCGAGCCTACTGTTCCAAATTTTTCCGAGTTGTCTCCCGAAACGGTGCTCGATGCATTGGATTCGGTAGAAATTTTGGGCGATGGGCGACTGTTAGCGCTAAATAGTTATGAAAATCGCGTCTACCAAGTATGGCGCGAGGATGCGCCACCGCTCGTAGCAAAATTCTATCGGCCAGCACGTTGGACGCCGGCGCAAATACGTGAAGAACATGCATTCGTACATGCCCTAGTAGAGCAAGAATTGCCGGTAGTACCGGCGATGATGCTTGCTGGCACCGAGACGTTGCATGAATATCAGGGTTTTCAGTTCGCAGTATTCCCCAAGCACGGCGGTCGGGCTCCGGAGCTTGAGCAGGTTGGCACATTGGAATGGCTTGGGCGGTTCATCGGGCGTATTCATGCAATCGGTGCACTGGCACCATTTATCGTCCGCCCGGCATTGGATATCGGTAGCTTTGGCGAAGCCTCACGTAACTATCTTCAGGCGAACGACTTCGTGCCAGCACCATTACGCAGCGCTTATTTCAGCGTGTTGGAACAAGCGTTGGAAGGCGTGCGGCGATGTTACGACCGCGCTGGCGAAACACCAACGATTCGTCTGCACGGAGACTGTCATTGCGGCAATGTTCTTTGGACCGACGCCGGCCCGCACTTCGTCGATTTCGACGATAGCCGGAACGGTCCGGCGATTCAAGATTTATGGATGCTACTGTCTGGAGAACGTGCTGACCAAGTGAGGCAATTAGGCGACCTACTCGCCGGCTACGAAGATTTTTATGAATTCGATACGCGACAGCTTCATCTGGTCGAGGCTCTGCGTACTTTGCGGCTGGTGCACTATGCCGCATGGCTGGCAAAACGTTGGGACGACCCGGCTTTTCCCATTGCATTTCCGTGGTTTAACACGGAGCGGTACTGGCAAGACCGCGTCTTGGAATTGCGCGAGCAAGTGGCGCTGATGAACGAGCCGCCGCTTTGGCAATCTTGAGTGCTCGCTTTTACTGCACAAGCTATATTTTTTGTACGTGCTTTGCGCGTTCATCGAGCGCGGCGATCTGTAATTCCGACGAGGCGCTGCTGGTCGAGGCGTGCACTGCAAAGGTGATTGCATCGTCACGTCGGTTACGACCGAAATAGGAAAGTAGGTAGTCGCCGTTCTCGACGCCCGGCACAGTGTTTTGATTGGCGTGTGGCAACCGTCGGACGTACCATACGGCGTAGCCGTTCGCTTCTTCGCAACAGTAGACGCTGACGCTGTGATGCGGCCCCAATGGATGCAATTCCGGATCGGTCTGCCAGATCGTGCAACGCCACAAATGGTTTTTCTTTCCTTCGGGAATGGTTTCGAGCATTGTCATGCGATTCCTTTCACTATCATGTTGCTAAAGTGCACTTGAGTGCGCCAAATTGTAATCGTCCACCCGAGTTTATACTTTCCACAGGGCACCGCAATTTTTCATGATTCATCGGTTTCGACGCACTTTTGTCGTGCATAAATAACATGAAATAGCAGTATGATTCGGGGCATTCGCGCATCGGCATTCCTTACCTGAATTAACACGGAGCACTCATGACCCAACTCATGACCAATATTACGCAGGATATCCGCAATGAAACACTGGCATTGGTACAGGCGGATGCCGGCACGGCAGCTTCAAACACGCCGCAGCAATTGTCTTTGATCGAAACCTGGCTCGGTTCCCTGGAATCCGAAGACCTCGTTGATATCTCCGCAACCAGCCTAGCATCGATACTTTGGGAGGGTTTTCTAGACGTTGCCCAGAGCCCTTCCCAGTCTTGCCGTGTCGTACCGTTACGCTATGCAGACGGGCGTGGCGGTTGGGCTTCGGCGTTGTTGATTCACAACCCCGATATGCCGTTTCTCGTCGATTCGATCGTCTTGGCGATGCGTCGGCGCAAGGTAGCATCCCATGCGGTATTGAATGCGGTATTGACGGTACGTCGGGGCGACGACGGTCGGATCGTCGAAGTCGCGCGCGCTAGAACTGGCGGCGATGCACTCGAATCAATCGTACTGTGTCTGCTGCAGGAAGAGTTGTCGGCATCGGAACAGACCGCTCTGATCGACGCTGTTCGCATGGTCGCAGGCGATGCCGCTGCCGTGCACCGGGATGGCTATGCCTTGAACAGTGCCATGATTGCCGTGGCGGCGGCTGCCGGACGTAGCGCGCAACACGGTGCCAACGGAGCAGAAGTCGACGATGCGATCGAAACGGCAGCGTTTCTCGAATGGGCAGTCGATAGTGGTTACGAAGCGTTCGGCTATGCGTTTTACCGCGGTGTTCCTGGAACGCGTGAATTGGTCCGCGATGTCGATAGCCGTATCGGCGTCCTGCGCGACCCGAGCCATCCGGTCTACGACCGTTGCCTGGCCGGTATTCCGGGAGAATACGACGCCCTGGCAGGCCGCACCAATGCGCTGTCGGTCGTAAAAGCCGACGCCGAGTCGACACTGCATCGGGACCAACACCTCGATTTCATCGGTGTGCGGGAAAAAGATGCGCAAGGTGTAATCGTCGGCGAACATTGTTTTATCGGCCTGTTTTCCCGGGCCGCCACCCTGACGCCACTGGCCCAGTTGCCGTTCGTGCGTGGCCGTATTGCCAAAGTCATGGCGCTTGCCGGTGTACGAAAACAAGGGTTCAGAGCTGAAAAGTTTCTGGAAATTCTGGAATCGTTGCCGCGTACCGAAGTATTCGAATCCGATCCGCAATTTTTGGCCACACTGTGCAGTACCGTTGTTGCGCTTTCCAAGCAACCGCGGGCGCGTGTGTTCGCTAGACGGGACGTTTACGGCCGGCACCTGAATTTGCTGATCTATCTGCCACGCGAGCGCTTCAGTGAAGCGTTATCGACAAAGCTCGCTGATAACGTCCGTGTGCTTTCCGGAGCGCACGACGTTCAGGTGCAGACATTGTTGGCCGATGGTCCGTTGGCGCGTATCTACATCATCGCCAGTCTGGCGCGGCTCAATATGGCGCTCGATGTCAACATCGAGCAACCTTTGCTAGCAGCCATCGAAGGGTGGCCGAGTGCTTTCGAGGATCTGGTCGAAGCGGGAATGGTGGTGGCACAGCGCCCCAACATGCGCAAGCTCGGAGCGGCCTTGCCTGCCGATTACGTCATGCGTACTTCACCCGCCACTGCCTATCGCGACTTGCATGATTTTCTGGCGATTGCCCAGGCACCGAGAATCAAAGTACATGTCGAAACCAGTGCCAACGGTGCTGCGGAAATCAGGCTGCTTTCCGTCGGCAATCCGCCGTCGCTGTCGCGCATCTTGCCGGCGTTGCAAAACGCCGGTGTCGCGGTCGATCGAGAGCAAACTTATCAAATTCTCGGTACCGACGACGCGATCTTTTACGCCACATGCCTGACGGTCGACGCTCACAGCGCGGCTCGATTGGCCCAGACCAACGTGGCGCAGGCCGCCCAGGAAATGTTCGAGCTATTGCTCAATGACGAAGCCGAAGACGGCCGCATGAACGGACTCGTGCTCGAAGCCGGCTTGCGCACGCGTGAAGTGCAAGTCATTCGTGCCTATGCCAGCTACTGGCGCCAAGCCGGATGCCGTTTCAGCCTGCGCTACATCGCAGATTGCCTGAAACGTCAGCCGACAGCCGTGCGTACCCTGATCGAAGGTTTTTTGGTGCGTTTCGACCCAACGCTTGATACCGTGGAGCGTCAGCGCGGCACGGCTACACTGAATGCGCTACGCCAGGATCTGGCAGCGGTCAATCATGCCGATACCGAAGATATCCTGAAGAACCTGACCGATCTCATGCTGGCGACGCTGCGTACCTCCTATTTTCAAGAAAAGCAGGTAGGCGATATTTTGATTTTCAAATTCGACAGCAGCGCACTGTCGTTGTTGCCGCAACCGCGGCCGTACCGGGAACTGTTCGTGTTCGCCCGGCGCTTTGAAGGCGTGCATCTGCGCGGCGGACCGGTTGCGCGAGGCGGGCTGCGCTGGTCGGACAGGATGGAAGATTATCGTACCGAAGTGCTTGGTTTGGTCAAGGCGCAGATGGTGAAAAACGCCGTCATCGTGCCTGCCGGTGCCAAAGGCGGTTTCGTATGCAAGCAGTTGCCGGCCGACGCCGCCCGCGACGCCAGAGCGGCTGAGGGCGAAGCGGTGTACCGGTTGTTCATTGCCGGTTTGCTCGACATGACCGACAACCGTGCCGGGATGGAGGTCGTAGCGCCGGCCCAGACCGTATGCTACGACGAGCCCGATCCTTATCTAGTAGTGGCTGCCGACAAGGGCACGGCGACATTCTCCGATATTGCCAACGGCATTGCCGTATCGCGAGGTTTCTGGCTAGGCGACGCCTTCGCATCGGGCGGTTCGAACGGCTACGATCATAAAAAACTTGGCATAACGGCCAAGGGTGCCTGGGAAGCCGTCAAGCGTCATTTCTTCGAACTTGGGCACGACCTCACCACGACGCCGATCACCATGACCGGTGTCGGCGACATGTCGGGCGACGTATTCGGCAACGGCTTGCTGTTGTCGCGTCAGGTTCGCCTGATCGCCGCATTCGATCATCGGCATATCTTCATCGATCCGAACCCGAACCCGGCAACGACGTTCGTCGAGCGGCAACGCATGTTCGCTCTTCCGCGGAGTTCATGGGAAGATTACGACAAGAGCCTGATCTCCGAAGGCGGCGGCGTTTGGGCGCGCAGCTTGCGCAGCATCGAACTGTCGCCACAGATTCAGGCAGCGCTCGACACTACTGTCACTAGCGCAACGCCGGAACAATTGTTGCATCTGATTTTACTGGCACCGGTTGATTTGTTTTACAACGGCGGTATCGGCACCTACATTAAAGCTTCCACAGAAACCCATGCTGCGGTCAAAGATCGGGCCAACGATAATATTCGCGTAGATGGCAATCAGATGCGTTGCAGGGTGGTCGCCGAGGGCGGCAACCTGGGTGCAACTCAGGCCGGTCGTATTGAATTTGCGATGGCCGGCGGGCGAATCTTTACCGATGCGATCGACAATTCCGCTGGCGTCGATTGTTCCGATCATGAAGTCAACGTCAAGATCTGGCTCGATACCGAAGTGGCGGCCGGCAGCATCGATGTGGCCGAGCGCAACCGCATCCTGAACAGTTTCACCGAAGACATAGAGGCGCTGGTTTTGCGCGACAACACGCTACAGACGCATCTTCTAGCGCGTGAAGAGCAAGCGCAGGCCGAGCCTCCGATACGCGCCGGCTATGCGGCATTGATCGAGCGCCTGGAATCGGCCGATCTGATCATTCGCAGCCTGGAGCAATTGCCGGATGTCGCTGAATTGACTAGACGCGAAGCTGCCGGCCGTGGCTTGACAGCGCCAGAGCTGGCCGTGGTGATCGCTCATGAAAAGAACCGTTACAAGCGCCTGCTTTCGGCGCTGCCGCTGACAGGATACGAATGGTCGCGCACGCAGCTCGCGCCGTATTTTCCGGCGGCACTGGTTGCTACTCGTGACGCACTGGCACATCCCCTAGCCAATGCGATTCTGGCAACGATTCTGGCAAACGAAGCGATCAATCGCTGCGGTCCCATTTTGATCAACGCCTTGGCGCAGCACAACGGCGTTAGTGAAACCGAGGTAATTCTTGCATGGGCTCGCGGTTGGTCCGTGCTCAATCTTGGCGACTTGTTTGCCGTATTGGATGCCCATGCGTTGCAGGTCAAGCCCGAAGTTTCCCGGACTGTGGATCAACGTACTCGGGCGCTGCTATCGGCAGTGATTTCGGGTGTGCTTTCCGTACCTACCGCAATGAATACCGACGGCAGCCCGGTGCTAGCCGATCATTCGGCAACTGCAATGGTTGCATTGAAAAATCTCTTTGCCAGCGACATCCGTACCGATCCCGTAACGGCAAAAAACCCTTCACTGGCACCAATGCCGTGGCTGGAAAACTTATCCCCGGATTTGTCTTCAGCACAGGACACGGTGTCTGCCACCGAAGCGCCAGAGGCGTTCGTGATGGCGAGCCGACGTGTGAAAAGCCTCGAGGGGATCGCCAACTTTTTGTTTGCGGCGATCGCTGTCGAGCGCCCGGCGCTTATGAGTTTGCCTTCGCTCTTGCAACTTGGCGTGCAGGTACGGCAGATATCGGGCATCGACCGACTCGAGCAGACGCTGATGCATGCAGAGGTAAGTCCAGCTCAGCAGGGCTTGCGCGGTCATGCGCTACAAGCTTTGCGGCGAGCACAACGCAATTTGCTGGCCGGCCTGTTGCAAGATCTGGCCGATCGCCCGGGGGATGTGTCGCAGCTCACCCAGCGTATCGACAAGCATCTCGCTCGATTGCCGGGCCCGCTGATCTCATCGGAATCGAAAGAGGGCTCGCCTGACTTGGAGGCAGCGATCCTGGCAGTTTGGACCTTGTCGGAATCTTTGTCTAGGACAGCGATACCGGCACTGATGGACTAGATAAAAGATAATTAGATAGGCAACAAAAAGGCAATATAAAGGAAATTTAAAGCGACGATCTGACGGTGTTTTTACCGTCTTTTTGTTGGCTTCGATAGGTTGACGGCGGATGATAATCGACGCCACAACGTGCTCCGTCAGACCGACTTGCGAGCGCACGCCTACCCTACGGAGCCAGCATGCCATCGCATAATTCACCTGATCGATCTGCGCAGCAGGGTGTCACGTCACCCGAAATCAGCCCGACTGAAACCAGTGGCGCGCGCATCAATCTCGATTTGAAATCGATCCGCGCAGCGATCAATCGTGTGGAAGCCGAAGCCAAGGCGAATGTTGCGGCAGAAAGCAAAGCTCGCGCCGAAGCCAGAGCACGCGCGATAGCACAAGACCAGACTGCCAGCGATGTCGTGGCTGCGGAAGCACCGCGCCTCGAGGTTCAACAAGCTCCTTTCCCCAGCGTTAGCGCTGCCAGTGCCGACGATGAACGCGAAGCCCGCCGTCAAGCTGCAACGCGGCGACTGCTAGAGGCTGCACGCGCTCGGGTTTGCGTCGACACGCCGCCGGCATCATCCGTAGACACCGCGGATACGGCATCTGAAATAGCTGTCCTGGTACCAACGGTCGAGCCGATATCGACTCCTTCGCAGGTACCTGCGTCTGCGCCTGCGCCGGCGTCGGTACATACGCCTGCACCGGCAGCAGTACCAGCAGTAGCAGCAGTAGCAGCAGTAGCAGCAGTTCCAGGAGTATCGACACCTATCCGGTCGCTGGCCGCAATCGAGCGCGAGCAGGCGGTTGCCGCTGCAGCGAGGGCGGAGTCGGAGCAGCGCGCTATTGCCGCCCTCGAAGCACGTTTGCAGGCCGAACTCGACTTGCAAGACGCAGCCTTACGCCGCGAGCAGATGGAGGAGATCGCTGGTGTTGCCGTTCGGGCAAGATGCGATGCGGAAGAACGCATCCGTCTGGCTTGCGAAGCTCGGCTGCAGGTAGAACGTAAGCTGCAATCTGCAGCCATGGCGCGCGTCGAGGCCGAGCAGCATGCGGATGCACAGTCGCGTGCGCGGTTGGTTGTCGAGGCGCAGGCGGAACACGAAGCGCAACTACGCGCAACAGCCGAAGAACAGGCAGCCGAGGCTACACGCATTCGTATTCAGGAAGAGCAAAAGGCAGCCACGCTGGCAACGTCGCGTCGCGAACATGAAGCCAATGCGGCTGCGATGGTGCAGGCGCGTAATCTGGCCGAACAAGAAGCGTTGGCAGCTCTGGACGAGCATGCACAACTTCAATACCAGGCCGCGCAGGCGGCGAGCGAAAAGGCCCGGCACGCAGCGATGCTGGCACAGGTCGAACGCGAACACGCGATCGTCGAAGCACAGGCCGTGGCAGCATTACAGGATCGTATCGCCAGCGAGCAGGCAGCACGTGAAATTGCTGCCGAGCGCGAAACGGCACAACGCCGACAAGCTGCGCTGATGCTTTCGCAAGCCGAAACCGATGCCGCCGCCTGTGCCGCCGCCGAAGCGGAACAGGCGGCACTACAACAAGTAATGGCATTGACCCAACGTGAAACGCTGCTGGCGCAAGAGCGGGCGAGCGCTGCCGAAAGCCGCGCCAGGGATATGGAAGTATTGGCGCAACTGGAGCAGCAACGCGCGGATGCGGAACAGAAAACCTGGCAGGCGGTACAGGCACGGCTGGCCATCGAGCGCAGTAACGCGATCGTAGCGGCTCAAGCGACGGCGCTCGCAGCCGAGCAACTTGCTGCCCAAGAGGCGATTCAACAAGATGCCGCATCATGTCTGGAGGCGCAGCAGCAGCAATTTGCGCTGCAACGCCAGCAGCAGGAAATCGAGCGCGCGGCATTACTGGTTCGCGAAGCGGAAGTCGAAGCCGGTAAAGCAGCACTGGCGCGGGCAGAGGAACAAGCCCAATTACAGCGCGCGGCTACTGAAACAGCGAACCGAACCGCACGTGAAAATGCCGAACTGGTCCAGGCCGAACGGGCCAGGATGGTCGCCGAGCAGGAAGCTTTGGCATCGGTTTTGGCCAAGCTGCGCAGTGAACAAAGCGTTTGTGCGGCCGCGCAGGCCAGGGCTCAAGCCGATGCTCGTTATACGCTGATCTTGCAGGAACGCGAACAAAACGAATTGGCGCAACAACGAGCGATCGATGCCAAAATCAAAACCGAGCAAGACCGTTGCGAGCAACTCGCTTTGCAAACCCGTCAAGATAATGAAGCTGCCGCTGCGATTGCCCAGGCGATCGCTACCGACGCACAGCGCCATGCCGAAGCCGACGCCACGCTGCGCTCGGCCGAACAAAAACGTGAAGAGATGGAAGAGGCGTCGTTGCTGGCAATGCAGGCCAAGCTCAAAGCTTCTCAAGCAGCGCGCGAGGCAGCGCTCGTACGCACCCAGCTGTCGCAGCAGCACCGGATGTTGACACAACGTCGGCTGCAACTCGAAACCACTGCACAAGAAGCCACGCGCATACAGTTGGCCGCGGAAAACGATGCCGTTACTCAAGCGCAGTTGCAAGCCGAACACCGACAAGCTGCAGCCCAGGCAGCGTCCGAGCGAGCTTCGGCCGCCTGTATTTTGGCCGAAGCAGAAAAAGAGCGTGCAATAACCGAACTCGATGCATTGAAAGCCGTACGAGAAAAACAAACAGTCAGTTTGCAACGCCAGGAAGCTAACCGGCAAGTCGCCCTGGCGATGCAGCAGAAAGCCGAACTGGAACAGCAGGAATTAGCCCTGGCGCAGGAAGAACTCGCGGTACTTCAGGCAAGCAGCGCTGCCATCAGCCGGGCTGCCGAGGCACGCCGACAGCAATTGGTGTTGAGCCGGCAAAAGCAAGCCGCAGCGACCAGCGCGGCCGATGCCGAACAGGCGCGTCTGGAAGTGCAACGCCTTGGGCCGCAAACGCGTTCCATGCCGAATGCCGCCCGGCTCACCGATGATCTGATCGAGCGGCTGACACAAAACGGCAACGATGCGATAGATTGGCGCGTGCGTGCAGCAGCAATCTTGGCGGAAACCGATTCGATGCCGAAGCTGGTACCGTTACCGATACGTCGGCGCATCGCTTCGACGGCGTCGCTCGTGGCCGGCGTGGTGCTAATTGCCGGCTGCTCGGTTGCCGCGACGTTGGGGTTCGATAACAAAGGTATCACTTCCAATATCGCTGCAGCCCTGCCTTCGGTCGCTGTTGTTGCTACGACCATGACAAAACAGTAATACCAGCGGCCATAATTCGCCGTTAAGAGCGAATCTGTTTCAGAATTGAAAAATTTGGCGCGTGGATATTGACGGCGACGCCGTAGTTGAGGCTTACTACAACTTCATCACCGGTTTGCGCCGGCACCATGTTTTCACACGTATATTCGCAGCGCTTCGGCAAATTTGGACGGTGTAACATGACTTCTTTCCCGCTTATAAAAACTACAATGAAAAAACCTGCGTTGAGATTTGCTGCCGACGGTTTCGCGGCGCATACGATTACTCGCCTGTTGGCGGTCGTGGCGAGTGCTTGCATGCTGTTGATTATCCATCCTGCAATTGCCGATGAATTTGCCGATGTCACTCGGCTGATGCGTTCTGGCCAGACAGCCGAAGCGCTGGTCAAGATCGATGCTTTCCTTCAAAAGAATCCTCGCGATATGCAGATGCGGTTCGTCAAGGGCGTGGCATTGACAGAACAGGGAAAAACTGTCGATGCGATCGCGGTTTTCACCAAGCTGACCGAAGATCACCCCGATCTGCCGGAACCTTACAATAATCTTGCCGTGCTATTTGCAGGTAGCGGTCAGTACGAAAAGGCTCGTACTGCGCTCGACATGGCGATCCGCACGAATCCGAGTTATGCCACCGCCTACGAGAATCTGGGCGATGTCCACGCCAAGCTGGCGAGCCAGGCTTACGATAAGGCTCTGCAACTCGATTCGAGCAACAGCAACGCCAAGTCTAAGCTTACGCTGCTGCGCAATGTCGCTGTCACGGTGGCCAGTAATGATGGCAATCCGAAAGCCGCTGGCAAAGGCAACGGTCGTGCAGTGGCAGCGGCAGCGCCGGTTCCTGCAGCAACACCTACTCCAGCACCAGCGACGATGGTTGCCTCGGCTCCCGCGACTGCGCCGGCAGTCTCTGCACCTGCACCTAAGGTCGTTGCTGCAGCGCCGGCCCCGAAGGCCGTCCCGCCAGTGCCGCCGACACCGAAAGTCATTGCAGCACCGCCGCCGATCGCGGTTGCCAAAGCCGATTCCACTTCCGACACCGGCGCGTCGAGGTCGAGGATCGATTTCAAGCCTGATCCCAAACCGCAGCCGGCAACAGAGCCGCGGCTTTATGCCAGAGCCGATGGCCGTATCGATTTCACATCGGAGCTCAAGCAAAATACGGTGCCGGAAACTCGTAACGATGGTCGCAACGACGCTCGGATGATGCCGGTATCGCTGCCGTCGAGCTCGGATAACGCCGAAGTCATGGCTACCGTCAACGATTGGGCCGAAGCCTGGAGCGCCCAGGATGTGAAACGCTATCTCAGCCATTATGGCGATGCGTTCGAGACGCCAAAAGGCGAATCGCGTAAGGCTTGGATGGACGAGCGTACCTCGCGGATTGCCGGTAAAGGCCGTATTAGTGTCAAAGTTGCATCGCCACAGGTAGCCGTCAATGGCACGCAAGCTACTGTAAAATTCCGCCAACTCTATGCATCGGACCAATTGCAGGCCGATAGCAAGAAAACATTGGTTTTAATCAAGCAGAACGGCAAATGGCAAATCAAGCAGGAGCGTACCGGCGCCTGATATCCGGCTCCAGAGTAGATCAACCTAATCACAGCTGGACCTCAAGGTTCTGGCAGCAACACAACCGCACTTTGGTGCGCCAAGCACTGTTGCTTTTTTGTTTGTCGAATTCAGCCATTGCTGCCGCGCAAGCCAACATTTACATTGGCCCGCCTCCAAATATTGCAGTTCCCAATGATGCTGCAGCTGCTAACCGCAAGTCTGTGGCGGTCAATCGCCTGCCTCCGATGGTCAACCGCATACGTCCACCAGGCAATCGCATGCCCTCGACGGCCGATCGCGCACCTTCAATGGCCAACCGCATGCCCGCAGTCGTCGATCGTCTACCTGCGGTGGCGCCACGTGCCAATCCTGAACAGCTGCTCATCGAAGTCTATAAAGCACTCGGTGCCAACCAACTTCGCAAAGCGCAGGAAAGAGTGGATGTGCTCGTCGCTGCTTACCCAACTTTTCGTCTTGGCCAACTTCTGCGTGGCGATCTTCTTATGATGCATACACATCATGTCGATAGATTCGGTTACGGCAGCGGCGTTTCGCAAGACGCATTACGCAATTTGCGCGAAGAGGCGATGGTACGGTTGAAGTCGCTGCGAGAACGGCCCGATCCCGATCTAATGCCGCGAGCGATCTTGCAATTGCGCCCCGATCAGCGCTTTGCCTTGCTGGTCGATGCGCGCAGGTCGCGGCTCTATGTTTTCCAAAATGTCGATGGCCGCCCAAAACTGCTCACCGATTATTACATCAGCCAAGGCAAGCTGGGCGTCAATAAATTGCGTGAGGGCGACCAGAAAACGCCGATCGGTGTCTATTACATCACCAGCCAGGTGGCCGGCGCACGGTTGCCGGATTTCTACGGCACTGGCGCATTGCCGATCAATTATCCCAACGATTGGGATCGCGTGAATGGTCGTAGCGGTTCTGGCATCTGGCTGCATGGCGTGCCATCTGACAGCTACAGCAGGCCACCGTTATCGTCCGATGGCTGCGTGGTACTGACCAACGAAGATCTCAACAAACTGCTAAATTCAATAGACATCGGCAAAACGCCGGTTGTGATTACGGAGTATGCCGAATTCGTATCCAAAGAAAAATGGGATGGGGATAAAAGTGTTGCCGAGCGCGTGCTGGAAAACTGGCGAACGGATATCGAAAGTGCCAACGTCACGAAAATCAGTAGTCATTATTCCAGGCGTTTCAGGTCGGAGCGCGGCGAGGACCGCAATGCCTGGATGGCGAGGCATCGTGATTTCACTGCCGCGGGTGTCGGCGCTGCCTATAATTTGCAGGACATTTCAGCGTTCGGCTATCCCGGCAGTGAAAAAATGATGGTGATTACTTTTACGCAGCAGCCATTGAAGAGCAAAGCCCGATTTCCGCTACAACCCGTGCGTAAGCGTCAGTATTGGGTACACGAAGGGGCGCAATGGAAGATTATTTCCGAGTCGGTGTTGTAACGCTACGCGCTTTGCAAAAAGCGCTGTCTACTCATTGATCCAACCTCCGCCGATACACCCAACGCAATCGAAACCGCGCACCTGCCGCCAATAGAAGCAATACACCCAAAAAATTAAGCAAGCCAGTCGTGGAAACGACAAACTCGACCCTGAGCGCGCAAAAAAGGGTTAGAAAGCTTGCGCTGACTAACCCATCTTAATATTGCTACGCTACTGCTAAATTCCTGGTAGGCCGTGCGGGATTCGAACCTGCGACCAACGGATTAAAAGTCCGCTGCTCTACCAGCTGAGCTAACGACCCGAAAGACCGCAATTATAGTGAACTTCATTACCTGGTGTCAAATGGAACGGTGAACTTCCCGCTGTGTCATTCGATCCGTTCCAACGATGCGCGATCCCGCTCGTTGTTCACTTTCCCACTTCGCACTAACGCACGCTTGGTAAGCGTTCCTTTGCGGTTTGCGCCGCGGGTGAATCCGGGTATTGCGCGATCAGGGTTTCCAGTGCCCGACGCGCTTGGATCTTGTCCTTCAACTCGACGTGGCAGTTGGAAATATTGAGCAACGAATCTGGGGCGCGGGTGCTGTCAGGATAATTTTTCAGCACGACCTGATGCGCGGCGATGGCACTGCGACAATCGCGTAAGGCGTAAAAGGTATTGCCTAACCAGTATTGCGCTGCCGCCGCATAACCCGATTGCGGGTAGCGCTTCAGGAAGTCGCCGAAGCTGGTGCTGGCACTTCGATAGTCACCCGCTTTAAACTGGTTCAGTGCGGCATCGTAAATACGTTGCTCGCCCTGATCGACGGTGGCTTCGCGTCCATCCACGTTAACCTTCTGCGGCTCGACCTTGCGCAAGCGGTTGTCCAGATCGACGTAGAAATCCTTCTGCCGTTGTTGAGCATTGGCGACTTCGTTGGTGAGCACTTCGATCTGGCCGCGAAGCTTTGCTACATCCAAGCGCAGTTGCTCGTTCTGGCTGGCCAAGTCGAGCAGGCTGTTCTTGTCGGCCTTGGTCTCGATGCGATTCGTCAGATCGCGCTGCGTTGCCTCGATGCGGTTACGAGCATCGAGAATCGCTTTGCGTGCTTCTTCATCGTCGAAAAGGCCGGCCTGTGCGGTCATTGGGGAAAGCGACGCTGCGGCCAGCACGACCGCAGCAAACCTGATGGAAAATGGTTTCATGAATCTCAATAAACGATGTCAGCACGACGGTTTTCGGCATAGGCAGCTTCGTCGCTACCGGTAGCCTTGGGTTTTTCTTTGCCTAGCGATACAGCTTCCATCTGCGACTCGGGCACGCCCAGCAACGACATCGATTTGCGAACTGCCTCTGCGCGCTTTTGGCCCAACGCCAGATTATATTCGCGTCCGCCGCGGTCGTCGGTATTACCTTGAATAATAACTTTGCGGCCCTTGTTGGTGCCCAGATAGCGTGAATGCGCATCGATCACCGGTTTGAAATCATCCTTGACTATATAGCTGTCGTAATCGAAATAGACGCTGCGACGCGCCAGCACGCCCTTTGGGTCGTTGAGCGGATCGGTGCCCGGCGCGGTCACGGTCGCAACCGAGCGTGGATCGGCGGCAGCACCTGCCTGATTGGTTGCCGAACGATCTTCGATCGGTGTTTTGGATTCGTCGAGTTTGGTCGATGAGCAGGCTGCCAACAGCAGCACGGTGGACAGGACAGTGGATGAAAGAACGGTCGAATGAGTCATATTGCGCATGGTATTGCTCTCCTGGGTTTTAGAAAACTACACTTTTTACTTCATGAACGGGCCCCATGTCGGCTCCCGGATATCGCCTGCCTGCGTGCTCAAGGTGTGCCGCACGCGGCCATCGACCGAGACCACTGCCAATGCGCCCCGTTTGCCGGTATCGGTTGCATACATGATGTATTTGCCGTTCGGCGAAAAGCTCGGCGACTCATCTTTTGCCGTATCCGAAAGGCGCAGTTCCTGGCCGTTGGCGAGATCCATTGCGAATAGCTGAAACCTGCCGTCGCGTCTAGAAATATAGGCCAGGGTTTTGCCATCCGGTGCGACTCGGGGACTGATATTGTAAGTGCCATTAAAAGTCACGCGCTGGGCATCGCCGCCGGTTGCCGCCATCTTATAGACTTGCGGGCCGCCACTGCGGTCGCTTGTGAAATAAATGCTCTGGCCGTCTGCCGAAAATTGCGGTTCGGTGTCGATGCCGTTGGTGTTGGTCAGACGACGCAGATTACTACCGTCGGCATTGACTGCATACACCTGTGTCAAACCGTCTTTCGATAATGCTACGGCCAATTGCCGGCCGTCCGGCGACCAGGAAGGTGCAGAGTTGCTACCTTTAAAATTCGCCACGACGGTACGTTGCCGAGTGACCAGATCCTGCACGTACACGACCGGCTTCTTGGCTTCGAACGATACATAAGCGACCTTGGTGCCATCCGGAGACCAGGCTGGTGAAATGATCGGCTCGTTGGAGCGTAAGGCCACTTGCGTGCCTTCACCATCGGCATCGGCCACTTCCAGACGGTATTCGCGTCCGGCTTTGGTGACGTAGGCAATACGGGTAGCGAATGCACCGCGGGCTCCGATCAATTTCTCATAGATATCGTCGGCAATCTTGTGTGCCGAGACCCGGGTCATTTGCGGCGTGGCAGCCTGCGCCAATGCGGAGAGCTGCGCTGCTTTGACTGTGTCGAACAGACGATAGCGTACGTCGAAGCGGCCGTCCGCCAGGCGCTGCACGCTACCTACCACCAGCGCATCGGCACCACGGGATTTCCAGTCGCCGTAATTGACCGGTGTCGTTTCCGATATCGCCGTGCCGACATCAATTATTTTAAAAAAACCACTGCGCAGCAGATCGGCTTTGATGATTGCACTGACTTGCTGAGGTGCGATCGACTCGTCGGCAAAAGCCGCAACGGCAATCGGTATCTGGTTGGCACCGACACCGGAAATCTCGACACGCAGCTGGGCATTGGCGTGGTTATTGCCAGCAAACGCCAACACCACCGCCAGCGTTAAGCCGAGGGTGATACGGTTGCGCAATTGGGCAATGAAAAATAGGACCGTCGAAGAAAAGAATTTGTTTAGCATGATCATTGGTCTTTCGGTTTGTGCGATACGGTAAAGCCGGACGGTGCGGACCCGGACTTGTCCGGCGGGAAGGGCTGCGATTTTTCGATGGCGCGTGAGACGGCATCGTCGAAACCCGGTACGCCGGACGCCTTCGTTTTACGTAGCCGGCGGATCGATCCATCCGGCAATAATTCCACAGCGAATTCGACTGCCGGATTGTTATCCAATTCATCTGCGCCGTTAAAAATCGTGTTCGACTTGATTTTCGCACCGACTTTTTGAATATAACTGGCATCCGCACGCGCGCCTTGCGACTTGGCAGCTTCTCCGCTACCGCCGCTACCAGCGCTTGCCGATTCGGTCATGCGCCGCAGATTGTCTTCACGCTGCGCTGCCAATTGCTGCTCTTCGAGTGCGGCCTCGTTGCGCTGTTTTTCCCCCGCTTTTGCTGCCGCCAATTTTTTCTGGTCTTCGGCTTTTTTCTTTGCAGCTGCTTCGGTAGCTTGCACTTGTCGTTGCAACTCTTGCGTTTTTTGCTGCGCCTGTAGTTTTTCCTGCGCTTGCAATTTCTGCTGCTGCAATTGTTTTTCCTTACGCGCGGTTTCTTCTAGCTTTGCTAATCGGTCGCGTTGCCGTGCTGCTTCTTCCTGGTCACGCTTTCTCTGCTGCTCTTTTGTTTTGCGTTCGCGCTCCAACGCAATATCCGGCGCTTTCGGCACTTGCGGCTCTAAGACTTCTGCCGGCGCAGGCGCTGGCTGCCGTGCACGAACTGGCTCGGGTGGGGGTGGTGGCTTAGCCTCGACTGGTGCGGGCTTGGCCTTCGGTGCAGCTTCCAGCGCCTGCATGCTCCAGACTTCCGCTTCCACGGCAACCGGCGTCTCGCTCTGCCAGCTTACGCCAAACCACAATAGCGCCAGCAGCACCGCATGTACCAACACCGCCAGGGCCAGGGCCCGCCATCGTCCTGGCTCATGCGGCACGCTGTACGGCGAACTGTCGTTCATCGCATTATCCGGTCAGCGCGTAGCAAGGCCGACTCTGTCGAGACCGGCTTTTTTTGCTTCTGAAATCATTTGTATGACTTCATCGTAGCGAATATCCTTGTCAGCGGAAATCATCAGCGGCATATCGGGCGTTTCCGCGTGCAAGCTGCGCAAACGGCGCAGGAGTGCTGCGCGATTATCGAATTTTTCAGGCTGTGCTCCGTTTGCCTGCGCGTTGGCTTGCGAACCGGCCAAGCCGATGCTGGAGCGATTGTCCGGCTCTAGCGTGACTTGAATATATTTTGTCGGTGGTTGGGCGGATTTCCCGGCAGTCGGCAGATTGATCACGCTCGGGTTGGCCAGTGGCGCAGCCACCATAAAAATCACCAGCAGCACCAGCATCACGTCGATATATGGCACAACGTTTATTTCCGCCTTGAACCGGCGAGTGCGCCCGCCCCGTAACGACGTCGAGCCACCCATCAGTGCGCCTGCCTTTGCAAGATATTTGAAAACTCTTCGATAAAACTTTCGAACCGAATCGCCAGCCGGTCGATGTCGTGGGAATAACGGTTGTAGGCGACCACCGCCGGTATCGCAGCAAAAAGACCGATGGCCGTCGCAATCAACGCCTCGGCAATGCCCGGTGCCACCGCAGCCAGGGTCGCCTGTTGCACATTGGCTAGGCCCCGGAATGAATTCATGATGCCCCAGACCGTGCCGAACAGGCCTACATAAGGCGAAACCGAACCCACCGATGCCAGAAACGCCAGGTGCGATTCAAGGGCATCCATCTCGCGTTGGTACGCTGCACGCATCGCCCGCCGCGCGCCATCCAATAGCGCACCGGCATCCATCGGTGCTTTGCCGCTGGTCGCCCGTGCCTTTGAGAATTCGCTCATTCCCGCTTCGAAAATGCGCTCGAGCGCGCCGGTGCTGCCCGAGCTTTTGCGCCGGTTCGACATCGCATCCTGGTACAGCGTCGCCAGATTGCCACCCGACCAGAAGGCTCGTTCGAACTCTTCTGTCTGTGACTGTGCACTGCGAATGGCAAACATTTTTCGGAAGATATAAGTCCAGCTCATGGCCGAGACCGCCAACAGCAACAGCATCACCAGTTGCACGATGATGGACGCGTTGAGAATTAGGGTCAGAAACGATAAATCCTGGGTAACGGTCATGAATGAATGCGCCTGGTCGACATATTGGTTGTTAGTTAGGATTGATTGTTATCTTGGATTGATTGTTACTCAGGATTGTCGTTCAAGCGTGCGCTGCGTGAATGTGCGTACCGAATCGGGTAGCGGCCGTGGTCGCAGGTCGTGTCGGTCGACGCAGGCGACCTTGATACGTCCGGTAGCAACCAGCGTGGGAGCCGTACCGGCGACTTCGTCGCGCCAAGCCTGCTGCAGGAAATCGACCGATGCGCGGCCCTGTCTTTCGACTGTCACTGTTAATTTCAGTTCATTATCGAGTTTCGCGGGGCAATGATAGTCCAGCGAGGTACGCATGACCACGAAAGCGATATTGAATGTTTCGGCGAGCGTCGATTGAGCGATACCGCCGCTACGAAGCCATTCGGTGCGTGCACGCTCGAAAAATTTCAGATAATTCGCGTAGAAGACGATGCCACCGGCATCAGTATCTTCGAAATAGACCCGCACCGGCCATATGAACGAGGTTTCCAATGTGCGCTAAACCCGTTTCACGTTGAGTGGCGCGAAACCCTGGCAGGTCGGCATCATCTCTATGTGATTGATGTTGACATGCGCGGGCAGGGTGGTGAGCCAATAAGCGGCTTCGGCAACATCGACCGCCGTCAGGGGTGTCGTGCCCGCATACACTTTGGCGGCCGCGGCATCGTCGCCCTTCATGCGTACATTGGTAAACTCCGTACCGCCGCACAAACCGGGTGCGATGTTGGTCGCCCGCACACCGGTACCGATCAAGTCGGCACGCAGGTTGAGCGTAAATTGATCGACGAAGGCTTTGGTCGCACCGTACACATTGCCGCCCGGGTAGGGATAGCTGCCGGCGATCGACCCCAGATTGATCACCAGGCCACTGCCTCGCGCAACCATTTGCGGCAAAATCGCGTGGGTTACCGCCACCAGCCCGGTGCAATTCGTGGCGATCATGGTTTCCCAATCCTCCAGGTTGCTACTTTGAGCGGGCGTCACACCCAGCGCCAGGCCAGCGTTATTGATCAATACATCGATCTCCTGCCACTCTGCAGGCAACGCAGCCAACGCGGCATTGATCGATTTTTTGCTGGTCACATCCATTTTGCAGGCGAGCACGGCGTCCCCCAAACCCACCGCCAGCGCGGCGAGCCGATCCACGCGACGTCCGGCTGCGATCACCCGGTGCCCATGGCTGACGAATTTACGCGTCATTTCGGCACCAAAGCCTGCGCTCGCGCCGGTAATCAACACAACCATAAACAATCCCTGCGGAAAGAAAATAAAATTTGAGGGGATTGTAGCCGAAAGCAGCACTGGCTCGGACACTTGCTGAAAACTTAACGCTACCGTAAAATCCAGGAACCATTTCGTCTCACGCGACTGGCGAAAATCGATATTCAAAAGCACCGCCGTATTGTCAAACCTAGGCCGGTGTTGAAGAATCGAAAGGTGGAGCCCCACCGGGAAGCGTGAGATTTCACCGCCGTGCGCCTGGGTAGCCAAGATGGTAAGTACGTTTGAGGCTGCCCCATTCCTTTTCGGTCTCATTCGATTCCTGCCTGCCGCGCCATGCTGGCGGTGGCCACACCACGTCGATTGGAAGTCACATGTTTGCGAAATCACATACCTTGGAAAGTGTCGACCCGGAGTTATGGTCGGCGGTGCAACAAGAAACCCGGCGTCAACAAGATCATATCGAGCTGATTGCCTCGGAAAACTACACCTCGCCAGCCGTCATGCAGGCGCAAGGTTCGCAACTAACGAACAAGTATGCCGAGGGTTACCCCGGCAAGCGCTACTACGGCGGCTGCGAATACGTCGATCTGGCCGAAACCCTGGCGATCAATCGCATCAAAAAATTATTCGGTGCCGAAGCCGCCAACGTGCAACCGAATTCCGGCTCACAGGCCAATCAGGCAGTGTTTTTCGCCATGCTCAAGCCGGGCGACACGATCATGGGCATGTCGCTGGCCGAAGGCGGCCATCTGACCCACGGCATGCCGCTCAATATGTCGGGCAAGTGGTTCAATGTTGTCTCGTACGGTTTGGATGAGAACGAAGCCATCGACTACGAGGCGATGGAGCGCTTGGCTCACGAGAAAAAGCCGAAACTGATTATCGCTGGCGCATCTGCTTATTCCCTGAAAATCGACTTCGAGCGTTTTGCCAAGGTTGCAAAAGATGTCGGTGCCTATTTCCTGGTCGATATGGCGCACTACGCCGGTCTGATCGCGGCCGGTGTCTATCCGAACCCCGTACCGCATGCCGACTTCGTTACCTCCACCACGCATAAGTCCCTACGTGGCCCACGTGGTGGCATCATCCTGATGAAAGCCGAATACGAGAAAGTCATCAATTCGGCAATTTTTCCAGGCATTCAGGGTGGGCCGCTGATGCATGTGATCGCTGGCAAGGCGGTGGCGTTCAAGGAAGCGTTGGCGCCGGAATTCAAAACCTACCAGCAGCAGGTGATCAAGAATGCCGATGCGTTGGCGAAGACCTTGATCGAACGCGGCCTGCGTATCGTTTCCGGGCGCACCGAATCGCATGTGATGCTGGTGGATTTGCGTGCCAAGAGCATCAACGGCAAGGAAGCCGAAGCCATTCTCGGTACCGCCCACATGACTTGCAACAAAAATGCCATCCCCAACGATCCGGAAAAGCCGTTCGTCACTTCCGGTATTCGTCTGGGAAGCCCGGCGATGACTACCCGTGGCTTTAAAGAAGCCGAGGCAGTCAAGGTCGGTAACTTGATCGCCGACGTGCTGGATCATCCGCACGATGCAGCCATCATCGAACGGGTGAAGGGCGACGTTCGTGTGTTGACGGAAGCATTCCGGGTCTACGAATGATGCCGTAACCGATTGCGACGAAGATAGGTTTTACCTCACCATACGATGTGATCATGCGATGAAATGCCCGTTCTGCCAGCACGGCGACACCCAGGTACTCGACACTCGCGTCTCGGAAGAGGGCGATTCGATCCGACGTCGTCGTCGGTGCGGCAGTTGCGACAAGCGTTTCACGACTTACGAGCGCATTGAGTTAAACATGCCCGTCATTGTCAAGAAAAACGGTAATCGTACGGAATATGATTCGGTCAAACTGCGGGCCAGTCTGAAGCTGGCGTTGCGCAAGCGGCCGGTGCCGGCGCCGGCAGTCGATGCTGCGGTTCATCGGATCGAAGAAAAATTGCTCTCCAGTGGAGTGCGCGAAATCGCCTCGGGTAAGGTTGGCGAACTGGTCATGCAGGAACTGAAGCTGGTGGACAAGGTTGCTTATATCCGGTTCGCTTCGGTCTATCGAAATTTTGAGGATGTCGCTGAATTTCAGGCGGCCATTGCCGAAATCGGTCCCGAGCGCAAGCCGGGCAGCGAGTGAACACACTGGTCATCGCCAGCGACGAAGAAGGCATGGCACTGGCGCTTCAGTGGGCTGCCAAAGGTCTGTACACGACCGCGCCCAACCCGCGAGTCGGCTGCGTGATCGTCAAAGAACATCGTGTAATGGCTGCGGGCTTTACGCAGCCTGCAGGGCAGGCACATGCTGAGATCGAGGCGCTACGTGCCGCCGCTCGAGACGGCATAAATGTAAGCGGCGCAACGGTGTACGTCACTCTGGAGCCCTGTAGCCATTACGGACGTACCCCGCCGTGCGCGGAAGCGCTGATCAAAGCCGGAGTAGGTCGCGTGGTGGCTGCCATCGGCGATCCCAACCCGCTGGTCGCCGGGCAGGGTCTGGCGAGCTTGCGGGCTGCCGGCATCGAAACGCAGTGCGGCGTTCTGGCTGAGGCCGCCCGCGAACTCAACATCGGTTTTTTCTCGCGCATGCAACGCGGCAAGCCCTGGGTGCGCATGAAAAGCGCCGCCAGTCTCGACGGCAAAACTGCCTTGCACGATGGGCGCAGCCAGTGGATCACTTCGCCCGAAGCACGCGCCGACGGCCACGCCTGGCGTGCGCGTGCCTGCGCGATTCTGACCGGTATCGGCACGGTACTTCAGGATGACCCGCTGCTCACGGTGCGCGGTATCGACACGCCCCGCCAACCGTTACGCATCGTCGTGGATAGCCGGCTGCAGATTTCACCGACGGCACGCGTGCTGCAGGATGGCGGAGCGCTAATTGTGACGGCGCAAAACGATTCCGAAAAGATCGAGCGCTTGCAGGGTAAGGGGTGTGAGGTGCTGGTGCTGCCCAACTTGCACGGCAAAGTCGATTTGCCTGGGTTGATGCGGGAACTGGGTCGGCGCGGCATCAATGAATTGCATGTCGAGGGCGGTGCAAAGCTGAACGGTTCCCTGATTGCGGAGGACTGTGTGGATGAATTGTTGCTGTATATCGCGCCGAAACTGCTCGGCGATGCCAGGGAAATGTTTGGCCTGGGACAGGTGTCGGAACTGGCCAGCGCGAAGCGGCTGACATTCCGGGGATTCGATCCCATCGGCCCCGATTTGCGCATTCTAGCGAGATTTGCATCACAACATTGACGCTCGCATATCCCGAAGGAGAAACAATTGAAACCATCAAGGTCTGGTATCTCAGTCGTTCCCGCGGCGCTGGGAAAACAGCAAAACTCGGCCCCATTGGTGGAAACGCCGTGTATCGCAGCATCACCAGTTGCGCGTGATGCCAACCGTACGGCTCAGCGCGTGGTGCCTTCCTTTCTAGCAACGCTCGATAACGTGACGTCAGGTCTTGCCAAAGCAACAGACAAGGCCGAGCAGCGGGCTAATATGGCGGCCCGCGACGCGAGCTTCACACAAGCCGATACGGCTTTGCAAAGCGCGCCGGCAGGCAAAGTTCTACACAAGCTCGACTTGCCGATCGACCAGGTTTTACATCATGACTTGATCCAGCTGTTGCAAGCGCACGGTACCGATGTGAAAACCTCGTTCGACGATGGAAAAATCGATATTTCCTACGATAAATACCCTGCAAGCGAACTGTTGCAAGCAGCAAAGATCCTTCGTGCAAATTTTGCGGGTCGATACGGCCCGGTAAATATTGAGCTCGATGCAACCGGAGAATCTGTTGAGCGTATCGGCGGCGTTCCGGTTCCTTCCCGAGCAGATCTTGAATATCTGACCGGTGCAACGATCCTGCATCCGGAATTGATGTACAAACTCGATACGCGTTCGTTTGGCACGGTGCCTCCTGGGGAGGCGGTGTCATTTTCAGGTTGGACGTTGCCTGGCAAAGGTGCTGTCGAAAAGGTGCATATCGGCACGATCTATGCGAACTCTGTAAATAAAGTGTCTGCATGCCCGTCCATCGATACTATTGACGCGCGCCTCAACGCGCGTGCCGCCGTCAATGACCTGGCAGTGTGGAGAGTCAGAATAGGCAGCATCTTTACCATCGACATCCTGCCGGGCCAGCAGCAGACGATCTTCACACCGAAAATCGAAGGGAGCACGGTCGTGGCCATCGTGTCGAAACATCCGGATGGCAAGCGCAGTGCGACGATTTCGCATCGGTCGCCGGTCACCACCGATCGCCAGGTGCAGGATCTGGACCGGGAAATTGATCAATACCATGGGCCACGCCTCGCGGAAGTGAAATACGAAGCGTTCATCCTGACGCCTGGAGATTTTACAAAGACTACCGAAGGAAATTGGGAGATCGAGGCCAAGCAACGCGATGTGGCTGGCAAGCTTATCGACTGTTTGAAAAATAATCTTCCGGGTACTAAGCCGACGATGATTGCCTACTCTGAATCGATGGAGCTTGGGCGATCGAGCGCGTTTGTTCTGGAAATTCCGGCAGCCGTCGAACAACCGGTGCGCTACGACGGCTTGTTGGAAGGGCGTTGCAAAATCTAGCGCAGGCGCTTAAGCATGACGGTACGGATGTGGGTATCCTAGCTGGCCTCTGCACAAATTCCCGCTGCCCCTGGAAATTCTATGTTTACTGGAATCGTCGCCGCCATCGGCAAGATCACATCGCTGACCCCTCTGGGGGCAGACGCCACCGCCGGCCTGCAATTGACAATCGACGCCGGTCGCCTGAGCCTTGACGATGTCGGCCTGGGCGACTCGATCGCCATCAACGGTGCCTGCATGACCGTGGTCTCCAAAACCGGGCAGCGCTTCGAGGTGGACGTCTCGCGTGAAAGCTTGAATTGCACTACCGGGCTGGAGGCCGTGGGCGAAGTCAACCTGGAAAAAGCGCTGACGTTGTCGGAACGCCTGGGCGGCCATCTGGTATCCGGCCATGTCGATGGCCTCGGCATCGTCACCCGCTTTGAAGCGATTGGTGAATCGTGGACGCTGGCGGTGGAAGCGCCACGCGCGTTGGCAAAATACCTGGCCTACAAAGGTTCGATCGTCGTCAACGGCGTGTCGCTGACCATCAATCGTGTCGAGGACACCGTTATTGGATGCGTGTTTAACATCAACCTGATCCCGCATACGATCGAAATGACGACCCTGAAGCACTTGCAGCCAGGCAGCAAAGTCAATCTTGAAGTCGATTTGATAGCGCGATATGTTGAGCGGATGTTATCGCTGTCCGACCCCATCAAATGAAATTGATATTTTATTGACCGCGATCGCTCGCTGAACGACACCCGGTAGCGCAACTGATTTCCTTTAAAATACGGCCCGAAGAGGATCGAACATGTCAATTGCAAGTACCGAGGAAATTGTTGCCGAATTACGGGCTGGTCGGATGGTCATTCTGGTCGATGAAGAAGACCGTGAAAACGAGGGCGACCTGGTCATGGCGGCCGAATTCGCGACGCCCGAAGCGATCAACTTCATGGCCCGTTTCGGACGAGGTTTGATTTGCCTGACCTTGACCGAAGAGCGCTGTGAGCAGTTGCAATTATCGATGATGACCAGCCGAAACGGCACTGCTTACGGTACCAATTTCACGGTGTCCATCGAAGCCGCGGAAGGGGTCACCACCGGTATTTCCGCAGCAGACCGTGCCCGTACCGTGCAAGCTGCTGTGGCGCGTTACGCCAAGCCTAGCGATATCGTAAAACCCGGTCACATCTTTCCGATCAAGGCGCAAAAAGGCGGTGTGCTCATGCGTGCCGGGCATACCGAAGCCGGCTGCGATTTGGCCGACCTTGCCGGGCTGACGCCGGCCGCCGTCATTTGCGAAATCATGAAAGAAGACGGCACCATGGCACGGCTGCAGGATTTGGTCGCCTTCGGTCGCGAACATGGGCTAAAAATCGGCACAATAGCCGACCTGATCCACTATCGCAGCCGCAATGAAAGTATTGTCGAGCGCGTAAGCGAGCGGCCGATGCTGACCGTCCACGGTGCGTTTCATGCGGTTGCTTATCGCGATAAGCCAAGTGGCAGCGCGCATTTGGCACTGGTACATGGCCGGGTACAGGCAACGCAGGAGACCCTGGTGCGGGTGCATCAACCTGTGTCGATTCTAGATATGCTCGAAACCCGGGTTTCCACGCATTCATGGAGCGTGGCTGCGGCGATGGCGGCAATTTACGCGAGCGAACGCGGTGTGATGGTGCTGCTCAATTGCGAAGAGTCTGCCCAACAAATGTTCGATCAGTTCGCTGCCCTGAACGATTTGGGATTGGACTCGACCCCACGTCCGCCTCCACGCGCGGCCAGTATGGACCTGCGCACCTACGGGATCGGTGCCCAGATATTGAAGGATCTCGGCGTCGGTAAGATGAAGCTCCTGGCCAGCCCGCGCAAGATGCCATCGATGGCCGGTTTCGATCTTGAAGTCACGGGTTATCTACCGCCACTATGCAACACAATTTGAAACTATAACTGGAAAATATTATGACTGTTGGAACACTCGAATCGAACCTCACCGGGGCGGGCTTGCGCATCGGTGTCGTGCAAGCACGGTTCAACGCCGGCGTCGGCCAACAATTGCTCTCGGCCTGTATGGCTGAGTTACTGCAACTCGGTGTCGCACCGGAAGATGTGCTGCATGTAACCGTGCCCGGAGCACTGGAAATTCCGATTGCCCTGCAAAAGATGGCGGAAACCGAGCAATTCGATGCGCTGATCGCCATCGGTGCAGTCATTCGCGGCGAAACCTATCATTTCGAACTGGTAGCCAATGAATCCGGCGCGGGAATTACCCGTGTCGGTCTGGATTTCGGCATCCCGATCGCTAACGCCGTGCTGACAACCGAGAATGATGCACAGGCGGCAGCGCGCTCATCGGTCAAAGGGTTGGAGGCAGCAAGAGTAGCGGTGGAGATGGCGAACCTCGCCATCATTCTCGAAGAGCTTGCCGTAACGACCGAGGACGAATAGCCAAGTGCATACGACAACCAACGGGCAATCGACATGACGCAAAAATCCCTGCACGCCAATCCCTCCAAAAGCCGCACGCCACGCCATCGCGCCCGGGAGTTCGCCCTGCAGGGATTGTATCAATGGCTTTTGAACGATGAGGACGCCGGTGCGATCGAGGCGCATATTCGGGAGGCACATGGTTTCGATAAAGCCGACGCCGAGCATTTCGATGCGCTGTTGTTCGGCGCGATTCGCGAGGCGGCCGCGTTGCGCACCGCATTCGCCCCCTTGATCGACCGGCCGTTGGTGCAAGTTTCCCCGGTCGAGCACGTAGCACTGCTGATCGGTGCTTACGAATTAAAGAACCACTTGGAAATCCCGTACCGGGTGGTGATCAATGAAGCGGTGGAGCTGACGAAATCTTTTGGCGGGATCGACGGCCATAAATATGTCAACGGCGTGCTCGACAAACTCGCTGTAATTCTGCGCGATGTTGAGGTGACGGCTACCCGTCGTTGAGCCGTCCGAGAACTATAGTGCAGCAACTTTCTCGGGCACGACATCGATCGGTGCATCCGGCTTTGCCGGTTCGGGCGCTTTTATCGTCGCCGGCGCGCTGTTAGAGGCCGAAGTTGTCGGGCTGGCCCGTGCCGGTGCCGGTGCCGATGCCGGCGCAGCGACGGCTTTCGCAGACGATGGAACTACCGCCACTAACGGAGAAGCTGCCGGGTTTGGTCCCGCTTGCATAGGCTTCGCCTTGGCGACATAAGCGATAGTGGTCGGTACCGTTTTACCGGTCGCTACATGTTTCAACCGTTGATATTCGGCCAGCACTTTCGCGCCATAGCCGAAATCGGTATCGAATGCAGCAGCACCTACATACAATTTCAAGCCCGCTTCAACGGAGCCGCCACGGTTGACGTAGTCTTTTAATATCAGTGAGCCGACTCGAATGTTCGCTACCGGGTTGAGTGCTGCTTTGACGCCGCCCATCGGTTGAAATTTTTCATGGTGGATCTTTGACATCACCTGCATCAAACCCTGAGCGCCTACCGGGCTTTCTGCGAATGGATTGAGCCCGGATTCAATCGCCATTACCGAAAGAATCAACAGTGGGTCGAGTTTAGTTTCCCTGGCGGTAGTATAGGCCGCAGAAACCAGCATGTCGGTTGCGTCACCGGCGACGCGATATTTCTTGGCTAGCCAATTGGTTACCAACGCTTGTTGCTGTCGGGTCGCGGCAGGCGCTGGGCTTTTCTTGGAAAAATCGCCGAAGGCGGGCACCGAGCCAATATCGGAGTGTCGTGCGTGCTGCGTGCTTGCAAGAGCCGTCGCGCCGGTGGTTTGAGCGGAGTGTGTCGAAGGCTTCGCCGATTCGCTCGTCGACATTGCAGTTTGGCTCGGTTTGCCGATTGGCACCATGATATTGGCAGTAAGATTTGCCCGGTCGGAGGCGAAAGGCGAAACCTTGTTCAAGTGTGTCACCAGTTCAGGCCGCACCAGCAGCATCGATGTGGTCCCGATTGCTAGCACGCTTAATAATACGAACCCGCGTCGGGTAGCAATTTTAAAGCCATTTGCAATGTCGCTGCCAATCGTAACCAACCCGGTCGGCAGGCGCTTTTTTTCCATGGACGGCGCGGACAATGCGCCAATATCGCGGTTTATCATGCAAACTCCCTGCGTGCCATGCGCCTCGAAAATTTCAGAAAAACCTCCCAAAATTTCAAAACTGCCATGGTACAAACATGTCGTCAGTCGACAAGGTTGGGAACCTTGACTAGACCAACGGTGGAGTCGCCTGTGAAAAACGGTTGCAGCTTTTGGCATGGCAACCTACAGCAGACGACAGCGTGGTGGGTGACGGCCTTAGCCTCGTGAAACTCACCCCCTGAAAAGTCAAGTCGTGCTCATGTCGATTGTTGACATGGTCACTACAGCGATAAGCGCTGATAGAAGAAGCGCTTCGGTACTTTGGTTACCGGCATGACGCTTGAATTGGCTGAAGTGTAAGAGTTGGTTTATATCAAGTCAATACTATAGACGTGAAAAGCTATTACTTTTTCGTATGATACTAAATATTACCTTCAGATAACTATTAGTTAAATCAAGTACTTAAACTCTTTATTTAAATCATAATCGTCGAGAAAGTTACATACAAAATTTTATGAAATACGTTGATTTGAGAGACTTTATTTCCCAGCTACAAGGTTTGGGAGAGCTCAAGCATGTATCTGTGCCAATATCCCCCTATCTTGAAATGACTGAAATCTGCGACCGTACCTTACGCGCTGCTGGTCCCGCTTTGTTGTTCGATAAACCTGTCGGGCACGCGATTCCCGTATTGGGTAATTTATTCGGTACTCCACGCCGTGTCGCCCTCGGTATGGGGGCGCAGGAGGTCGGTGAGTTGCGCAAGATCGGTCATGTGCTGGCCAGGCTCAAGGAGCCGGAGCCTCCCAAGGGCGTGAAAGATTTATTAAATCTCGGCTCGCTCGTAAAATCCTTATGGGATATGACGCCCCGTGAATTACGTGCAGCGCCTTGTCAAGAAGTCGTTTGGGAAGGGGCAGATGTAGATCTGGCTCGATTGCCGATCCAGCATTGCTGGCCCGGTGATATCGCGCCGCTTATTACCTGGGGTCTGGTAATTACCAAAGGCCCTCACAAGAAACGCCAGAATCTCGGCATCTATCGGCAGCAGGTGCTGGGGCGCGATAAGGTCATCATGCGCTGGCTGGCGCAACGGGGTGGTGCGCTGGATTTTCGGGAGCACGCGCTGGCAAATCCCGGAAAACCGTATCCGATCGCCGTTGCACTTGGGGCCGATCCTGCCACCATTCTAGGTGCTGTCACGCCGGTGCCGGACAGCCTCTCCGAATATCAGTTCGCCGGCTTATTGCGCGGCAGTCGCACGGAGCTCGTGAAAGCAATGGGCAGCGAATTGCGGGTGCCGGCTTCGGCGGAAATCGTGCTCGAAGGCCATATATACCCCGACGCTGCAGATCGCACCGGTTTCGAGCACGCGTTGGAAGGCCCGTTTGGCGACCACACCGGTTATTACAACGAGCAGGATCGCTTCCCGGTACTGACAATCGATCGCATCACGATGCGGCGTGACCCGATCTACCACTCGACCTATACCGGCAAGCCGCCGGACGAGCCGGCGATACTCGGCGTGGCACTCAATGAAGTGTTCATACCGCTGTTGCAAAAGCAGTTCAGCGAAATTCTGGATTTTTATCTGCCGCCGGAAGGTTGCAGTTACCGGATGGCCGTGGTGCAAATGAAAAAAGCGTATCCGGGCCATGCCAAGCGCGTCATGTTCGGTGTCTGGAGTTTTTTGCGACAGTTCATGTACACGAAATTTATTGTGGTTGTGGACGACGATGTCGATATTCGCGATTGGAAGGAGGTAATTTGGGCAATCACGACACGGGTCGATCCCAGCCGCGATACGGTAATGATCGAGCAGACACCGATCGACTATCTCGATTTTGCATCACCGGTCAGCGGTTTGGGCAGCAAGATGGGTATCGACGCCACGAACAAATGGCCGGGTGAAACCAGCCGTGAGTGGGGCAAGACCATCAGCATGACGCCCACTGTCAAGGCCCGGGTCGATCAGATTTGGCAAAGCCTCGGGTTGTAAACAAAAGCTCAGGCAATAGGCAACGCCAGCAAAGACGCAACGTAGAGGTAGCGTTTTGCTGGTAAAATTCGCCTCGGCGGGCCCCTGCGCATTGTGGCACGGCCAACCTGGTCAGGTCGGGAACGAAGCAGCCACAGCCGTTTCCCATGAGTGCCGCAGACAAGGCTCGCCTTCTTTTTACTCGGGTAGAATGCAATGCATATCAATGCATATCTATTGCGGGCACCGTCCTGATTCTTCTCCATGTCTTATCAAGTTCTTGCACGCAAATATCGCCCAAAAGGCTTTGACACGCTGGTCGGTCAGGAGCATGTAGTACGGGCACTGTCCCATGCGCTCGATAGTGGCCGCCTGCATCACGCCTATTTGTTTACCGGTACCCGTGGCGTCGGCAAGACCACGCTTTCCCGCATATTGGCAAAAGCTTTCAACTGCCAAGGTACGGACGGCAACGGCGGTGTGACCAGTCAGCCTTGCGGCAGGTGCGACGCTTGCGTTGCCATCGATGGCGGACGCTTCGTCGATTACATTGAAATCGATGCCGCTTCCAATCGTGGCGTCGATGAAATGGCGCAATTGCTGGAGCAGGCGGTGTACGCACCGTCGAACGCGCGTTTCAAGGTGTACATGATCGATGAAGTACACATGCTGACCAATCACGCATTCAACGCCATGCTGAAAACGTTGGAAGAACCGCCGGCGCATGTGAAATTTATTCTGGCGACGACCGATCCGCAGAAAATTCCGGTCACGGTGCTTTCCCGCTGCCTGCAGTTCAACCTGAAGCAAATGCCGCCGGCGCATATCATCGCGCATCTGACAGATATTCTCGGTCAGGAAGGGATCGCTTTCGAGACGCCCGCTTTACGGTTGCTCGCGCAGGGGGCGCAAGGCTCGATGCGTGATGCGTTGTCCTTGACCGATCAGGCAATTGCTTACGCCGCCGGCAATGTCACGCTCGAGGCGGTGCAGGGTATGCTGGGTGCACTGGATCAATCTTTTTTGATCAGCATTTTAGATGCGCTGGCAGCCAATGATGGCGCTGGTTTGATCGCGGTGGCCGACGACATGGCCGCTCGCAGCCTGTCGTACGGCACGGCATTGCAGGATATCGGCTCGCTGTTGCATCGTATCGCGCTGGCGCAAATGGTACCGACGGCTATAGCCGACGAGTTGCCGGAGCGCGCCGACTTGATGCGACTGGCTAAATTGTTTCAGCCAGAGGAAATTCAACTGTTCTACCAAATCGCTGTGCATGGACGTAACGAACTAGGTCTTGCACCCGATGATTTCGCAGGTTTTTCCATGACTTTGCTGCGCATGTTGGCGTTTCGACCTGAAACGGGTAGTGGTGGTGACGTCGGTGGCAGCGAGAGAACCAAGACAACGCCTTCCCGGGTCGCCACCGATACGCCGAGCAGGGTCACAATGCCATCAACATTACCATCATCATCGGTGCTGGCACCGCTGCCGGTGTCGGTATCGATCCCAGTACCTGCCCAACAAAATAATACTGCGCTTAGTCCTGCGCGTGCCGCTCTGGAGGCGGCACGTAGTAACGTAAAGCCGCGAGGAGCCACATCGGCGGCTCCCGTATCGAGAGATACAAAGATTGCCGCCAAGATTACCCCCAGTCCACAGGCAGTCCCACCCTGGGATGACGTGGTACCACAAGCGCCAGCAGCTTGCGCTGATGATCGCCATCTCGACTACGGCGGTACCGTCGTGATGGAAGCCCCGTCGCTTACCGTCGCGCCGCAGCTTACTGCCTCATTCACTACGTCGGTTTCGCCGTCGAAACCGGTCGCTGCACCATCGGCAATTGCATCGGTGCCAGTGCCTGCACTTGATTGGGATGGCGACTGGCCATCATTGGCACATTCTCTATCGGTCCGCGGCGTGGTGCAGCAATTGGCGCAGCAAAGCGAATTGCTGGCGTGTGAGCAGGAAGGGGCGGTAACGATATTGCGCCTGCAGGTGACGATCGAAACCCTGCGTGCTTCAGCCACGGTTGAAAAATTAGCGGCGGCGCTCACGGCGCACTTTTCAAAACCGGTGCGACTCGATGTACGCCTAGGCGCAGTACAGCATACTGCCGCTGCCGCCCAGCTTGCCCAACGTGCCGAGCAACAGCGCCAGGCCGAGCACACGATGCAGAGCGATCCGTTCGTGCAAGCGATGAAGCGAGAATTCGGCGCGACCATCGTACCCGGATCCATCAAACCCATTTCACCGAATTAAGAGGAGTAACGATAATGAAAAACCAGATCGCCGGGCTGATGAAGCAGGCACAGGCAATGCAGGAAAACATGCGAAAAATGCAGGATGAATTGGCATTGATCGAAGTCGAAGGCCAGTCCGGTGCCGGTCTGGTAAAAATAACCATGACATGTAAGAACGCCGTGCGACGTGTGGCGATCGATCCTTCGTTACTGGCAGATGACAAAGACATGCTGGAAGATCTGGTCGCCGCGGCTTTTAACGATGCGGTACGCAAGGCCGAAGCGATGTCGCAAGAAAAAATGTCGGGAATGACAGCCGGCATGCCATTGCCTCCCGGCTTCAAGATGCCGTTTTAGTAGAGCGCAGGTTGAAAACACCGTCGAGTCTGGATATGCTTACCGATGCCTTGCGCCGCCTGCCGGGCGTCGGACCGAAATCGGCACAGCGCATGGCTTACCACTTGATGCAGCACGATCGGGATGGCGCACAGTTATTATCGCGCGCGCTGGGGCAGGCAGCTGAGCGGGTACACCATTGCGAGATGTGCAATACGTTCACTGAAAAAAACGTGTGTGAAACCTGCCTCGATCCTGAGCGCAACGCCACGTTGTTGTGCGTTGTCGAGACGCCTGCGGATCAACTGATGATCGAGCAGACGCTTACCTACAAGGGGTTGTATTTTGTTTTGATGGGTCGGCTTTCGCCGCTCGACGGTATCGGCCCCAAGGATATTCACCTCGATAAACTAATCGAACGTGCAGTCGACGGCACGGTCAGGGAAGTAGTACTGGCCACGAATTTCACCAACGAAGGCGAGGCGACGGCCCATTACATTAGTGAGACCTTAAAAGCTCGGGGATTAGAGGTGAGCCGACTGGCGCGTGGGGTACCGGTCGGTGGCGAACTGGAATATGTGGATGCCGGCACGATCGCGCGTGCCATGTTGGACCGACGCACGACCTGAGGAAGATGACCGACTGCTATGGAAAACATATGAAATTCGACTGGAAGCACTTTGCCATCGCGCTCGCGCTTTTTTTACTCGGGTATTTCACCTTCAATACGTCATTGTTCGGGTAAGAGCTTAGGTCAGGGCTTCGACCAGCTTATCGAGGTGAATCGCATCGGCGCAAAACAGTCGTACGCCCTCGGCCAGTTTTTCTGTTGCCATGGCGTCTTCGTTGAGCATGAAGCGGAATAATTTTTCGTCGAGCTCCAACGGCTCCATCGGTATCGAGCGGGCCAGGCCGGCGTCGAGCTTGCGCGTGAGCGGTGCTTCGGATTGTGTCAGTTTGCCAAGCAACTCGGGGCTGATGGTCAAGAGATCGCAGCCCGCCAGTTCGACGATTTGCGAAGTGTTGCGAAAGCTCGCGCCCATGACTTCGGTCGCATGGCCGAACTTGCGGTAATACTCATAAATACGTTTGACCGATTGCACACCGGGATCGTCGGCCCCGGCGTAGTCGATGCCGGTCGATTTTTTATGCCAATCGTAGATTCTGCCGACGAACGGCGATATCAATTGTGCTCCAGCGTCGGCGCAAGCGACCGCCTGGGGTAATGAAAACAGCAGCGTCATATTGCAGGCGATACCTTCGCGTTGCAGTTGCTGTCCGGCGCAAATGCCTTCCCAAGTCGAGGCGATCTTGATCAAAACGCGCTCGCGCTGTACACCTGCCGCTTCGTAGAGCGCGATCAGCTCACGGCCTTTGGCAACGGTGGCAACGGTGTCGAATGAAAGTCTGGCATCGACTTCGGTCGATACCCGCCCTGGGATGATGCGCAAAATTTCGAGGCCGAACGCCACCAGCAACCGATCGACGACATCCGCCATACTGCGGGAGCCATGATCACGCGCAGCTTTTTCCAGCAAGTGGCGATACGCTTCCTTTTGTACCGCTTTGAGTATCAGCGAAGGGTTGGTGGTCGCATCCTTGGGTGAAAACGCCTGGATCGCTTGAAAGTCTCCGGTGTCGGCGACCACGGTCGTGAATTGCTTGAGCTGATCGAGTTGATTCATGTAAAAACCTACGTGATAAAAACAAATTCAGTAATGGACCGTTCGAGAGCCAATAGCGGAAATACCGATCGTTATTTCTGACGCTAGACTTCGGGCAACGCTTCCTCGCGCCATTGCAAGCCATCCCTGCCGATGAGCGCACTCGCCGCAGCCGGCCCCCAACTCCCGGCGGTGTACGGAAACGGCTCGCCGTCTTCGGCTTCCCAAAAATTCAGGATCGGCTCTACCCAGTCCCAGGCAGCTTCCAGTTCGTCGCTACGCATGAATAGAGTCAGTTGATTACGCAGTACATCCAGCAGCAGCCGTTCGTAGGCATCCATGCGCGGGGTCTTGAAAGATTCCCTGAAATCGAGTTCCAACTCGACGGGTTTCAAGCGCATGCCGTCGCCCGGTGTTTTCGCCATCAGGTTCAGATGCAACCCTTCATCCGGTTGCAGGCGGATAACCAGGCAATTCGGCTGAAAACTGCCGGTGGGCTGGGCAAAGATGGAATGCGGTATCGGCTTGAAACGCACGACGATTTCGGCCAACTGATCGGCCATACGTTTGCCGGTTCTCAAGTAGAACGGCACGCCGGCCCAACGCCAAGTATCGATTTCGGCACGTACCGCGACATAAGTTTCGGTACGCGAATGCGGATTCGATTCGGGTTCCTTGCGATAGCCCGGCACCTGCACACCGCCCACATGGCCGCTGCGATACTGGCCGCGTATAACGTTTTGCGCAAGATTGGCAGGTGTGAAGCGTTTGAGCGAACGCAGCACTTTTAACTTTTCATCGCGCACTGCGTCGGGTGTTACGGTCAGCGGCGGCTCCATGGCCACGATGCATAGCAATTGCAGCAGGTGATTTTGCAGCATATCCCGCAAAGCACCCGAATTTTCGTAGTAACCCATGCGGTTGCCGACACCCAGTTCTTCGGCAATCGTGATCTGTACGTCAGAAATCCATTCACGACGCCACAGCGGTTCGAACAGCACGTTTCCGAAGCGAAGCGCCAATAGATTCTGTACGCCTTCCTTACCCAAATAGTGATCGATCCTGAAAATTTGCGATTCGGTAAAAACCTTGCCGACATCGGCGTTGATTTGTTTGGCACTGGCCAGATCACGTCCGAGTGGCTTTTCAAGTACCACACGGGAATGGTCGTTTGCCAGTCCGGCACCGGCTAGGTTCTGGCAAATGTTAGCGAACAGGCCGGGTGGGACCGCGAGATAGAACACTCGGGTCAGGCCGATATCCTTGCGCATGGCCGCGGTCAGCGCCGGATAGGTCGCGAGATCGTCGGCGTCGAGCGCCACATAGGTGATGCGCGCGCAAAACACTTGCCAGCGCTGCTCGTTGAATGTGGGTTCGGGAATATGTGGCCTGGCCGTATCGTTGACCACGTCCAGGAATTCCGGCGTACTCCAAGCGTGCCGGCCCACGCAGATCAACCGTGCCGTCGGCGGCAAATCTTTTGCACAATCGCGCGCATAGAGAGCAGGAATAAGCTTGCGCATGGCGAGATCGCCACCACCACCGAAGAGCACCAGGTCGAAATCGGATAAAGCCATATGTGCAGTTCCTCTGGAAAAACTAGCGGGCGGCCCGAATCCGTTCGATCAGACCAGCGGTTGAACTGTCGTGCACGGCATGCAAGGGCTGGCTCGGTGCCGTCAACGCTGTTTCAACGTCCTTTGCCAGCGCCTTGCCCAATTCCACGCCCCATTGGTCAAAACTGTTGACGTCCCAGATTACACCCTGTACGAAGGTTTTGTGTTCGTATAGAGCAATTAATGCGCCCAGTGCTGCTGGCGTCATTGCTGGCAGCAGCAATGTGTTGCTCGGGCGATTTCCGGGAAATGTTTTATGCGGCACCAGCGCCTCGATAGCTGCTTCAAGGGCTGCTTCGTCTTCTGCGATGTATTGTGCCTCGCCACTAGCCGCTCGCAATTCGGCTCTGGCTTCGTCTTCGGTCTTGCCGCGCATGAGCGCTGCCGACTGGGCCAGGCAGTTTGCCAGCAATGCGGTGTGGTGCTTTCCCAACGTCGCTGGTTCTCGCAGTACGGTGATGAAATCGACGGGTACGGCTTCTGTACCCTGGTGCAGCAACTGGAAGTAAGCGTGCTGCCCGTTGGTACCGACGTCGCCCCAGATCACCGGAGCGGTGCTGGTTTGTACCGCCGCACCGTCTCGTGTGACCCGTTTGCCGTTGCTTTCCATATCCAGTTGTTGCAGATAGCCTGGCAGGTATTGCAGGTCTTGCCAGTAGGGCGCAATCGATAGCGAGCCGCAACCAAAGAAATTGCGGTACCACACGCCCAGCATCGCCATTACCACCGGCATGTTACGTTCCAGCGGGGCTTCCTGAAAATGCCGATCCATGGCGTGGGCACCCGCCAAAAAGGCTTTGAATCCTGAAGGGCCGATTGCCAGCATCAGTGCCAGGCCGACCGCCGACCAGACCGAGTAACGGCCACCTACCCATTCCCAGAAACCAAACATGTTGGCTTCGTTGATGCCGAATTCGAGCACGGCCTCCAGATTGGTCGAGACCGCGACGAAGTGCCGCGCCGGCGATTCGGCACCGCAATGTGCGACCGTCCAAGCGCGTGCGGCATGGGCGTTCAACATCGTCTCGGCGGTGCCGAAGGTTTTGGAGGCGACGATAAAAAGCGTGGTGTGTGGATCGAGTTGCGGCAACAACGCTTCGAGTTCATTGGCATCGACGTTGGAGACGAAATGAAACGCCAGGTCGGGATGGCAAGACGTGCGCAGCGCGTGATATGCCATCTTGGGGCCCAGAAACGAGCCACCGATACCGATGTTGACAACCGTTTTTACCGGCTTGCCGGTGGCACCGACCCACTCGCCGCTACGCACGCGCTCTGCGAAAGCACTGATTTGATCGAGTACTGCGTGCACGTCTGCATTGACATCTCGTCCATCGACCATCACCCCACAATTCTTCGGTGCACGTAAGGCCACGTGCAATACGGCGCGCTGTTCCGTGATATTGATTTTTTCTCCGGCAAACATGCGATCGCGAAGTTGTGCCACACCGCGCTCCTGTGCCAGAGCGCAGAGCATCGCCATAGTTTCTCTGCTGACGTGGTTTTTCGAATAATCTAGAAACAGGCCCGCCGCCTCCAGAGAAAAATCTGTGAATCGACGCGGGTCCGCTGCGAAGAGATCGCGCATGTTCCATGTCGAGGCGGCCGCGTGGTGCGTGCGCAGATCGGCGTAGGCAAGACTTTCGGTCAGGGCGGGTTGGCGCATGCAGAATGGCTCGTGCTCGAGTTTTGGGACGGAAATTTGTAAGGTGGAAGTCGGTACGGTGGAACGCGACCGACTATACCGCAATACAACGTCTATTGAAAAGAGCCCGAAAGATCCTTCAGCCGATACCAGACTGCCTGGCTGAAAACAGTTTGGCCGGCAGGTTTTCTGCCAACCGCTTGCCAAGCTGGACGAGAGGTTGCTCGATCGTCCGATAGGTAATGACGGAAATTGCGTAGCTCATGCCTAACGCAATCGCTAGCAGGAACATTGTATAAGGTAAAGAGAGCACCCCTTCTTTGCCGAAAGGCCATAGCGCCTCCATGCCATAGCTCACTAGTTTTAACAAAGCAAAGTGAACGATATAGATGCTAAAACTCACCTTGCCGATAGCGGTAATAAACCGGTTTACGATCAGTCGGTCGGGCTTTAAAAGCATGACAAGTGACCAAGCAGCGAAGCAAACCGACATCAGCAAATGGGTCGGTGCGATACCTTCTTTTTCCAGACCGATATAGGATAAAGCGAATGTCGCGGCTAGCATGAATGCGCTAGCGATTGGCGTCGATATGCGGCTGCGGGCAACGAAATCGCATATCGTTTGCGATGCCAAGCATCGGTAAAGTAGAAAACCGATAGCGAAGACGATCAACTGGTTCGGAAACCAGAAATAGAGAAAGTTAGAACGCTCGACGGCTGTAATTTCTGCATAGAGCGTCTGCCCGTACACGGCCGTTGCAAGCATGATGACGTAAGCGACTGCTACGAACAGTAAAGCGCGTCGCATGTTCGTGACGGCAAGTGCAAGGATCGGAAAAACAAAATAAAAACAAAATTCGACACTAATGCTCCAACCTCCAGGCACCGGTTTCCAGCCTCCGGTGGTCGGCAGCAGATGAGGGCTCCATGTGTTTACAAAAAGCAGCGTCGAAATCAGCCGCTCGACATCGAAATCCGCACGCGTCGTGTTATCGACCACCCAGTAAAATGCGATTGCCAAAAAATATAACGGTGCGATCCTAAAAAAACGGTGGATGAAAAAGCGACAGTTTTTTAAGCCGAACGACTGATCGCTGCGCGACCAGGACATTAGCAACGTTACAGCCGAAGCGATGAAAAACAGCTGCACCCCGAAAAATCCCATGAGCATGAGCCGTCTCGCCGGCCACACCAGATTTGGTGGCACCGCATGTGCGGCAAGCACCATTAGGATTGCATAGCCGCGCAAGGCGTCGATTGCACCGAGACTTTCTCCCGCTTTGAAATTGTTCGATACCGTCGAATCGCATACTTTCAAAACTCCAACCCCTTAATTTATATTTACCAGTTGATATCTGGTATTGCGAACGACATTGAAGAGAATGTCAGACCCGATATTAATAAAAAGATATCGTTTATGCAGGCCTCGATATTACCGCGCGTTTTGATGGTCGCTATTGACGGTTCCCAAAAAAATTACGAATTTAGTAATCTTTCGTAAAAATAGTTTCGATTTGAGAAATATGTCGCGGCTGGTATGCACTTTAGAATTCGCGTCAGGCGTTCGTTTTAGCGTTCGCTTCAATGACTTTTCTGACAGGCCTTAACACCCGTTCTGTTGTAGTCTGTGGTGTAAAATTTCCAACAGACATTTTTCGACTATCACGTTGTCACAAAGGCTCGCCCATGTCGCTTCACCCGACCATCACTGCAGTCACCCAGCGCATCGTTGCAAAAAGTCGGCCGTACCGCGCGGCTTACCTCGCCCGCATGGAGTCTGCAAAACAAAACGGCGTGCAGCGCGGTGCCCTTGCCTGCACCAACCTGGCACACGGCTTTGCAGCATTTCCGGCTAACGACAAATTGGCATTGCGGGAAGATCGCCAGGCTTCCGTAGCGATCGTTTCGGCTTATAACGATATGCTTTCCGCACATCAACCATTCGAGCGCTTTCCACAGATCATAAAAAACGCCGTGCGGCAGGCGGGTGGCGTTGCACAATTTGCCGGCGGCACACCGGCGATGTGCGACGGCGTGACACAAGGCCGTCCAGGCATGGAGCTGTCGCTGTTTTCCCGCGACACGATCGCCATGGCCACCGCGGTGGCTCTGTCGCACAACATGTACGACGCGGCCGTCTACCTTGGGGTATGCGACAAGATCGTTCCCGGTCTTTTGATCGGTGCATTGCACTTCGGCCACTTGCCAGCAGTATTCATCCCGGCCGGGCCGATGACCTCGGGCATGCCGAATTCACAGAAAGCCAAGACGCGGCAGTTGTACGCCCAAGGCAAAGTCGGGCGGGCCGAATTACTCGAAGCCGAAATGCAGTCGTATCACGGTGCCGGGACTTGTACTTTCTATGGCACCGCCAACAGTAATCAAATGGTGATGGAGGTGATGGGTTTGCATTTGCCAGGTGCGGCATTCGTCACGCCGAACACGCCGCTGCGCGATGCGCTCACAGTTGCAGCCGCACGGCGAGCCGTCGAGATTTCGGCGATTAGCAATGCTTATACGCCTGTAGGGCGCCTGGTCGACGAAAAGTCGATCGTCAATGCAATCATCGCCTTGCTCGCCACGGGCGGCTCGACCAATCATACCTTGCACCTGGTAGCGATTGCCAAGGCTGCCGGTATCGTCGTCGACTGGGATGATTTCAATGAGCTATCGACCATAACGCCACTGCTGACCCGCATTTATCCCAACGGCGAAGCCGATGTGAACCACTTTCAGGCCGCCGGCGGCACGGGCTTCGTCATCCGCGAACTGCTCGATGCCGGCTTGCTACACGAAGATGTGCACACCATAATGGGCAAAACATTGCGCACACATTGCAGCGAACCGGTATTGCAGAATGACGAAGTAGTATGGCGCACCTCCCCAGCGGCCAGTGGCGACGATAATGTCTTGCGAACTGCTGCCGCGCCTTTTTCGCATGATGGCGGCTTGCGCTTGATGCAAGGTAATCTTGGTCGGGCGGTGATGAAAATTTCAGCGGTTAAACCCGAGCATCGGATTGTCGAGGCGCCAGCGATCGTTTTCGATTCCCAGCACGCATTCAACGACGCCTACAAGGCGGGCGCGCTGAATCGGGATTTCGTCGCCGTATTGCGATTCCAGGGGCCACGCGCCAATGGCATGCCGGAGCTGCATGAACTGACGCCGGCACTCGGCAGTCTGCAGGACGCCGGCCGACATGTAGCGCTAGTGACGGATGGCCGTATGTCCGGCGCGTCCGGCAAGGTACCGTCTGCAATACACGTTTCTCCGGAAGCGCTGCTCGGCGGCCCGCTGGGCCGGGTGCGCGATGGCGACATGATTCGTGTCGATGGTGAAGCCGGCATTCTGACGGCATTGGTAGATACCGCCGAATGGGAGTCACGCGGGATGCCTGATACAGACTTGTCGGCAAATGAGACCGGTATGGGTCGGGAGTTGTTTGCCATGTTTAGGCATGCGGTGAGTATCGCGGAAGAGGGTGCCACGACTTTCGGCCTGCCACCGGTTCCAGTTACAACAGTCGCGCAAAAGGAAGCAGCATGAGCGGTTCGAGTAATAATAAATTTGGTAACGACGCCGGTAATACCGTCGGCAACAACGCCAACGTTCTGCTCGACATCATGCATGCATCGCCGGTCATTCCGGTTATTGCCATCGAAGACTTGGCACATGCCGTGCCTTTGGCGCGTGCCTTGGTAGAAGGCGGCATCCGCGTGCTCGAAATAACGTTGCGCACGGTACATGGGTTAGCGGCGATTAGAGCCATCGTCGATGCCGTGCCGTGTGCGATCGTCGGCGTCGGAACTCTGACTCAGCCTGAAGAATTTGTTGCCGCACGCGATGCCGGGGCAGTCTTCGGTGTTTCACCGGGCCTGACGCCAGCATTGATTGCCGCAGCCCACTCCAGCGGCTTGCCGTTACTACCCGGGGTAATGACACCGTCCGAAATCATGAGCGCGCGCGCTGCCGGCTTCCTGCAATTGAAGTTGTTTCCCGCAGTGCCCGCCGGTGGTGTGGGAATGCTGAACGCAATCGCCGGGCCATTGCCGGATATAACGTTTTGCCCTACTGGCGGCATTTCGCAAGAGACCGCTCCGAGTTTTCTAGCTTGCCACAACGTCGCCTGTGTAGGCGGTTCGTGGTTGACGCCGAAAGATGCGATCAGGGCTGGCGATTGGGCGCGGGTTAAGTCGTTGGCAATGGCGGCCAGTCGGTTACATGAGGTTCGTTTTAATCGATAGGCAGGGTGCCACTGTTTAAATGCCTTTTGTCTGCCAGCGGTTATGTCATATATCTTCAAGTATTATTAAAATGGCATCTCGCCGCTGTACACTCTGCGCGGGTCTGGCAACAAGGGTAGCTATAAATTGAGGGCGACGATGCGCACACGAGAAAATACAAATTCTATTGCACTAGCAGCAGGTCAAGGATTGTTAGAAAAGGGGGTGCCATCGTCGAATCCGAGTCAAGCAGCAAAGGAAGCAATGCCAGCAAATAGTGAACCGCGGTCGACTGTGCCGGGCTTTGCGTCGCAATTACGGCCTGTGCGACCGCAACTTAAACCACTAAAAAAGAATGCTTTCAAGAAGGACATGCCCGCCAATGTGGCGTTGTGTCACGATGTGTTGGTCAAAATTCTGAGCAACTTTAAAGAAGGCATTAAGGCAGACGCGTCACAGCGCAAGAAGCACTCGAATTTTTTAGCAGCAATAGCATTATCTGGTGCACCAATGCTGGTCAGCAGATCCTTTAATGCGGCAGCGAAAGCGGTTGTTAAAGCTGATCCGGACATTATGTGCATCGTCGATATGCATCCCGTTTTGAGGGAATTTTCGATGCTTGCGATGGAAACAAACAAGGCAACATTTAAAACACGAGTAACGAACAATTTTTTTTGCGCTACAGACATCGATGTCCCTTTTGCCAAACTAAACAAATGGCAAATCGCGATGACGTTAGATGTCTTGAAATCGCTCGCGGAAAAAGAAAAAATCGAGTACCTCAGAAACGTTCAGTTCGATTTCAGCAGTTCCCACATGCCTCTGGAACTTACCGGAAAAACCCTGGATGCATTGCGCCGATCGGGGCAGTTAGCCACACTAAAACTTAATCTGAGTAATATGCAGGTCGACAGTGGAAGAGAGGTCTACCTGCTGCAGGCGCTAAAGCATATAAAGGCGCCCCGTGAACTGACATTGACTAACCGTGAATTTAGCTTTGCGCACGGTAACCCACTAGGCTGTCATCTGTTGAATATTGTGGGGTGGAATGCGGTGTGTCTGGATGGCCATCGTTACACGACAAAAAACGAGATTCAAGCGTTAGCCAATGAATACAACAACCGTTTGATTCAAAGAGATATTAGGGCGGCAAGTATGGGGCCTTTACATTCCAGTTTGGTTTATAGGAGGTTACCCAGCGCTGCTTTTCGAATTCCTCGTTAATTTTTTATCGACGCTTTGGCCACCATTCGACACACGATTAAAGGCGCAGTGGCATCGTCAAAAGCTACTGCAACGCGCCTGCGCTCGCAAGACATCCTGTTTCAATCTAAACGACGTGGCATCTATGCCGGTATATATTGACGGTGCCGATGAAATTACGGGCAATGGTGCCATGATCAATGGGAGGCACGGGTCGCAGTCATTCCGATGGTGCCTGCAGTCGTCGCCAGAAAGCCGGCTGCGTTGGGCGGCAGACCGCGGTTACGCCTGCGCGACGGCAAGCCAGCACTGACTGATTTGACCACGCTGTAATAGCATCGTTTGTCGTTTGGCATCATGTGCCATAAAATGGTGTCATTGATAGCATTTCGGTGGAGGGCTACCAAATGGCAACAGCAAATGTAACAAACTTGCCTGACGCTGTGCATCGCGCTCTTCGTGTACGTGCTGCACATCATGGCCGCAGCACAGAGGCAGAAATCCGCTTTGTTCTGGAAGAAGCCACCCGGGCAGCCAAGCGCGTCAAGCTGGGTTCCTTGCTGGTTTCCATTGCCCGCGAGGCTGGCGGCCTGAACGATGAAGAACACGCCTTGTTTGAGAGCGTACGCGACAAGACGCCTGCCGAGCCGTTGAGATTTGAATGATCGTTATTGACACCAACGTTCTATCCGAACTGTGGAAGGTTGAACCGGATTCCAACGTGCTGGCTTGGATTGATGCTCAGGCTATTGAAACGCCGTATTTGTCGGCCATCACCGTTGTAGAGCTGCGCTATAGTCTTGCGACGATGCCCGAGGGCAAGCGCCGCACGATCTATCAAGAACGGTTAGAGGATGAGGTGTTGCCGAACTTCGCCGGCCGCGTACTGGCCTTCGATTTGGGCACCTCCAAAACGTATGGCGAGCTGATGGCACGGGCTAGGGCAGAGGGCAAAACTGTTGCCAAGGCAGACGGCTACATTACCGCTACCGCCGCCACGCATGGCACGGTAGCGGCGACACGCGACACTAGCTCATTCAAGGCTGGAGGGCTTGAGGTCATCGATCCTTAGGAGGCTTTGCCATAAACTTTGCCGTAACACCGCATAGCACTCGAAGGGGAGAAGCATGTAATTTGCTTAAGACGGCTTTCCGACACTGTCGACGAATGCTGTCGTCCCTAAAATTTTTCACTAAAATATATGATCATTCAGCATGACCCAAGATGAATTAAAGCAAGCAGTGGCGCAGGCCGCCCTTCAATATGTCGTTCAAGGTGAAATCGTTGGGATCGGTACGGGTTCAACCGCGAACTTTTTTATCGACGCTTTGGCTACCGTTCGGAACACCATCAAAGGTGCAGTAGCGTCTTCGGAAGCGACCGCCACGCGGTTACGCTCGCACGGCATCACCGTGTTCAATTTGAACGACGTGGCATTCATGCCTATTTACATCGACGGCGCCGATGAAATCACCGGTTATGGCGCCATGATAAAAGGTGGCGGTGCTGCCCTGACCCGGGAGAAAATCGTCGCCTCAGTTGCGGAGCGCTTCATCTGCATTGCCGACGCCTCCAAACTAGTCGAGCGCTTGGGCGCTTTTCCGTTGCCGGTCGAGGTCATTCCGATGGCGCATGCGGTCGTAGCCGGAAAGCTGGCTGCGTTGGGTGGCACACCGCGCCTGCGCCTGCGTGACGGTAACCCAGCGTTGACCGATAACGGTTGTATGATCATCGATCTGCTGGGTATGCAGATCGACAACCCGGTAACGCTGGAGCAAGAAATCAATAATATCGTCGGCGTCGTGACGAATGGTTTGTTTGCTCGTCGAGGCGCGGATATCTGTTTATTGGGAACCGCAGAGGGTGTAAGGACACTGACTTTTTAGTTTTTTGGTCGACGCTACAAGCGAGGTTACACCCGACGCTAAAAGCAATATGTTAAGCGGTACCGTCGCCGACACCGCTGCCTCACCAATCAATCCGTCGGTGGCACATACCCTTGCGCTGCATCTGCGCCAGCACCGAAAAAATGCTTCTCCATCTGCGTCGCCAAGTATTTACGCGCACGTACATCGGCAAGATTCAATCGGTTTTCATTGACCAGCATCGTCTGGTGTTTAAGCCAGGCAGCCCAAGCTTCCTTGGAAACTGTTTCATAGATACGTTTGCCCAATTCTCCCGGATACGGTGGAAAATCCAGCCCCTCGGCTTCTTTGTCGAGTTTGCTGCAATGGATCGTGCGGGCCATGGTGAATCCTTTGTTTGAGTATCTTTGTTTAGGCGTTACAGATTTTTTATCAACACCAGCGACTTGCGCTGCCAGTTGTAGATGTGTTGCCGGTCTTTCGGCAAATCGTCGACCGACGCCGCTTGAAATCCACGTTTGATAAACCAGTGCGAGGTGCGGGTCGTAAGCACGAACAAGCGGTCGTAGCCGGAAGCACGGGCGCGGGTTTCGATATGCTTCAAAAGCCGCTCGCCATCGCCTTGCGCCTGCACATCGGCGGTCACTGTCAAACAAGCCATCTCTGCCATTTTCTCAGCGGGAAATGGATACAACGCTGCGCAGCCGAAGATCACACCGTCGTGCTCGATGACGGAGAAGTAGTCGATCTCGCGCTCGATGAGTTCGCGCCCACGTTTGACTAGCGTGCCGTCGGCTTCCAGCGGCTCGATCAATTTCAAGATGCTACCGACGTCTTCGATGGTTGCTTCGCGCAGACTTTCCAGGTTTTGATATGAAACCATAGTGCCGACGCCATCGTGAGTAAATAGCTCCAATAGTGCCGAGCCGTCGATGGTGAACGGTACGATGTGTGAGCGCGCCACACCGCCATTGCAGGCGGAAATGCCGTGTTTGAGATAAAACGCTGCATCCGGTGCGAGGCATTCTGCCAGCAGCACGGCTTCAGCCTGATGAGCGGAGAGTTCCCGAATTTCCGCGCCGGACATATCCCGCATTATGGCGGTTTCGGTAATGAAAATCAGCTTGTCGGCACGCAGTGCAATGGCCGCCGATACCGCCACATCTTCCATGGTGAGGTTGAACATCTCGCCGGTCGGAGAAAAGCCTAGCGGCGAGAGCAAGACCAGCGCACCCGTATTGAGAATCTGGTGAATCGTTTCGTAAGCGACTTTGCGCGCCACGCCTGTGTGCTCAAGATCGATGCCGTCGATCACGCCGACCGGGCGCGCAATGACAAAATTGCCGGAAATGATGCGAATCGCCGCATGTGCCATCGGCGTATTCGGCAGCCCCTGGCTGAATGCCGCTTCGATATCGAGCCGTAACTCGCCGGCAGCCTCCTTTGCGCATTCCAGTGCAGCTGTGTCGGTGATGCGTACGCCTTTATGAAAACGCGCCTGAACATTCCGCAAGGCCAGTTGTTCCTCCACTTGCGGGCGGGTGCCATGCACGATCACCACCTTGATGCCGAGCGCATGCAGCAGCGACAGATCTTGCGCAAGCACCGGTAGCGCGCCAGCCAGAACCAATTCCCCTGGAAAGGCGACCACAAAGGTCTTGCCACGAAATGCATGTATGTACGGCGCGACCGAACGCAACCAGTCGACGAATTGAATCGGGGTTTCCATGTTGCGCATTATAATTCGGCCGGTCATGCCTGTACCCGAATCTCCTGAAAAATTGCCGCCGATGCAAAGACGATCTTCGTCGCCTACAGTCATTAACACGCCCGTAACCGCGCCCGCATCTGCAGCCATGCCGATATCGTCCCGCAATCCCTTGCCGGAAATCGTCTTTCCGGAGGAACTGCCAGTATCGGGCAGGCGTGCCGATATCGCTGCTGCGCTGACAGTCCACCAGGTCATCATCGTCTGTGGCGAGACCGGTTCCGGCAAAACTACCCAGCTACCAAAAATCTGTCTCGCACTCGGACGCGGTGCTGCCGGGCTGATCGGCCACACCCAGCCACGCCGGATTGCCGCCTCGGCCACCGCCAAGCGTATTGCGCAGGAACTCGGGTCGCCGCTGGGCGAGCACGTCGGCTTTAAAGTGCGTTTCACCGATACGCTCACCCGCGGTGCCTGGGTAAAGCTCATGACGGACGGCATCCTGCTGGCAGAAACCCAGACCGATCCGCTGTTGAGACAGTACGACACGATCATCATCGACGAGGCGCACGAGCGTAGCCTCAACATCGATTTTTTGTTAGGATATTTGAAGCAGCTGTTGCCGCGCCGGCCAGATCTGAAAGTCATCATTACATCGGCCACCATCGACGCCGACCGCTTCGCCAGGCACTTCGGCAGCGATATCGCACCAGCGCCGGTGATTGAAGTCTCGGGGCGGCTGTATCCGGTTGAAATTCGGTATCGTCCGGTAGACATGTTCGATGCGGCTGTCAAGGCTGCTGAAACCGCCAAGACCGCGGATAACCAAAAGCGGGATGGACGCTCGCAACAGGCACAGCGCGAACGAGGTCAGCGCGATCTGATGGAAGCCGTGGTCGATGCTGTAGACGAGCTTTGCCGCATTGGTAGTGGCGACGTGTTGGTATTTTTGCCCGGCGAGCGGGAAATCCGGGATGCGGCGCAGGCGTTGCGCAAGCATCATCCACCGCATGTGGAAATTCTGCCCTTATTTGCCAGATTGTCGGCGCAGGAACAGGAACGGGTGTTCAAGGTCTCGAACGCACGTCGCATCGTCTTGGCAACGAACGTCGCCGAAACTTCCTTGACCGTGCCCGGCATTCGCTACGTGGTCGATGCTGGCCTGGCGCGGGTGAAGCGTTATAGTTATCGCAATAAGGTCGAGCAATTACAGATCGAGCCGATTGCGCAGTCGGCTGCCAATCAGCGTGCCGGCCGTTGCGGACGGGTCGCCGCTGGCGTCTGTATCCGGCTATTCGACGAGCAGGATTATTTGCAGCGCCCAGCCTTCACCGAACCGGAAATCCTGCGTTCGTCGTTAGCGGCTGTGATCTTGCGCATGAAGTCGTTGCATCTGGCCGAAGTCGAAACATTTCCCTTCATCGAGCCGCCACCGGGCCGGGCGATTGCCGATGGCTACCAACTGCTGCAAGAGCTCGGTGCGGTCGATGACGACAACCGGCTCACGCCGATCGGTCGGCAATTGGCTAAGCTGCCGCTGGATCCGCGCGTGGGGCGTATGATTCTGGCAGCGCAAGACAATGTCTGCCTGAACGAAATGCTCATCATCGCTGCGGCGGTATCGGTGCAAGACCCGCGTGACCGGCCGCTGGAAGCACAGGCGGCAGCAGACCTGGCGCATAAAAAATTCGCCGACGATAAATCGGAATTTCTCGGTTACCTGAAAATCTGGGCTTGGTTCGAAGAGGCGATTGCCCACAAAAAATCGAACAAATTGTTGCAAGAAAATTGCCGGGCAAATTTCCTGTCGCAGCTGCGGCTACGCGAGTGGCGGGATGTGCACTCACAACTGCTGACGATCGTGCGGGAGCAAGGCTGGCGCTTGAACGAGGCACCGGCCACTTACGACAATTTGCACATGGCACTGCTGACTGGCTTATTAGGCAATGTCGGTTTTAAAGCTGAGGACGATTCGCATTATCTAGGCGCGCGCGGCATCAAATTTCACATCTGGCCGGGCTCGCATCTGGCGAAGAAAGCTGGCAAATGGCTCGTGGCGGGTGAGCTGGTCGACACCACCCGTCTGTATGCACGAACGGTGGCGCAGATACAACCCGAGTGGCTGGAAAAGGTCGGTGGCCATCTTTTAAAAAAGTCATTTGGCGAGCCGCGCTGGGAAAAAACCACTGCTCAAGTCTCAGCATTCGAGCGCGCAACCTTGTACGGCTTGGTGGTGTATAGCCAGCGCAGGATTCATTATGGCCCGATCAATCCTGTCGAAGCACGCGAGATATTTATCCGCGATGCGTTGGTCGGTGGTGAGTTCAATACCCGGGCTGCGTTTTTTGCACACAATCAAAAACTGATTCGTGAAATCGAGAATCTGGAGCACAAGTCCCGCCGGGTAGATGTGTTGGTGGACGACGAGTTGATCGCCGCCTTTTACGACCAAATCGTACCAGCTGATGTCAACAACGGCATCGGGTTCGAGAAATGGCTGAAGGAAGCTTCCGCCAAAAATCCGAAGATTCTCTTCCTCGACCGCGACGATTTGATGCGGCACGAAGCCGCAGGCATTACCACCGACCTGTTTCCCAAGCAAACCCGCATGGCCGGGCTTGATATGCTGCTGAGTTACCACTTCGAACCCGGCGCACCGCGTGACGGCGTGACTTTGACGGTGCCACTTTTTGCATTGAATCAATTGTCGGCTGCACGTTGCGACTGGCTGGTACCGGGCATGTTGAAAGAAAAAGTACACCTGCTGATCAAATCCTTGCCGCAAAAATTGCGTCGCCATTGTGTGCCGATTCCGGAATACGCAGCGCGGTTCTACGAACGTATTCAAGCCCAAAATGCATTCGGGCACGGGATTCTGATCGAGGCGATCATCCGAGATATCCGAGAGCAGACGCAACTTAATGTGTTGACCACAGATTTCAAGACCGAGACATTGTCCGCGCATCACTGGATGAATTTCAAAATCATCGACGACCATGGCCGGCAGTTGGAAATGGGGCGTAATTTGGCGACGCTGCAGAGCCAGCTTGGCGGCCAGGCTAGAGAGAGTTTTCAGCGTTTGGCGGAGCAAACGCCGATCGGATCAGGAACTGGTTCGCATGCAACCGTGAGCATGCCTGCATCGGCATTGAGCCCGGCCACGGTTTCAGCACTAACATCAGCGTCAGCGCAAGGATCGGCTTCAACTATCGCCGCCGCCAATGCATCTCGCCGGCAAATGCCTGGCCCCGCAATGCCGACCCCGTCCACTATTGCACCGACTCGGTATCAAAACCTGACTTCCTGGTCGTTCGGCGAGTTGCCGGAACTGTTAGAAATTCAACAAGGGCGGCAAACCCTGACGGGTTTTCCGGCGTTGGTCGATAAACGCACTCACTGCGACCTCGAAGTATTCGACGATCCGACCGAAGCGGTACGCGTCCATCGGGCCGGGCTACGCCGATTGCTCGCACTGCAGTTGAAAGACCATTTGAAGTATCTGGAAAAAAACGTTCCAGGATTACAGCAAATGGGAATGCAGTACATGACACTCGGGTCGCAAGAAGAATTGCGCGATCAGATTCTGTACGCAGGATTGGAGCGTGCCTGCATGCAGGAACCCCTGCCACGTAATTCGGATGAATTCAATACCCGCAGGGAGCAGGGTAAGTCGCGGTTAGGCCTGCTGATCAACGAGATCGCTCGGCTGGCAGGGCAAATATTGACGGAATTTCATGCAATGCCTAAAAAACTGCAGGTTGCAAAGGCACATCCTGCCGTGCTGGCCGATATCGAGTCGCAATTAAAGAATCTGATCGGCAAACGCTTTATCACCGACAATGACTTTGCCCAACTATCTCACTATCCACGCTATCTAAAAGCAATCGGGGTGCGGCTAGAAAAGCTGCGCGCCGACCCCACACGCGACCCGAAACTCTTGGCGCAATTCGCCGAGGTCGCTGTACCTTGGCAGCGTGCCTGGGTCGCGCGGCAGGGCGCACGCGATGTCGATCCGAAGCTGGTGGAGTTTCGTTGGCTGCTGGAAGAATTGCGCGTTTCACTCTTCGCCCAGGAGCTACGAACGCCGATGCCGGTATCGGTCAAGCGCTTGCAGAAGATGTGGGAGTCGATGCAACGCTAGGAGGATAAAGAAGCCGTCTGCCTATGCGCAATGCTTTACTTAAACTTTAAACGCAAGTACCGAACGCAAATTTTGAATTTAAACTGGTTTTGATTTTAAATTTTCAACCCAGCATTTTTACCAACAATACGAGAAAACGATGACGATTAAATCCGATAAGTGGATTCGCCGCATGGCACAGGAAACCGGCATGATTTCCCCATTCGAGCCAGGCCAGGTGCGCACGAATGCAGAAGGCCAGAAAATCGTGTCCTACGGCACCTCCTCCTACGGCTACGATATCCGCTGCGCCAACGAATTCAAGATTTTTACGAACATCAATTCCACCATCGTCGATCCAAAGAATTTCGATGAAAAATCATTCGTCGATTTCAAGGGTGATGTCTGCATCATTCCGCCTAATTCTTTTGCCTTGGCGCGCACCGTGGAGTTCTTGCGTATTCCACGTTCAGTGTTGACCGTTTGCCTCGGAAAATCGACGTATGCCAGATGCGGCATTATCGTAAACGTAACGCCCTTGGAGCCCGAATGGGAAGGTTACGTGACGCTGGAGTTTTCCAACACTACGCCGTTGCCGGCAAAGATTTATGCAGGCGAGGGATGCGCGCAGGTGCTGTTCTTCGAGAGCGATGAAATTTGCGAGACGTCGTATAAGGATCGGGGTGGTAAGTATCAGGGGCAGACCGGGGTTACGCTGCCGAAAACGTAGGTGCCGGTTGAAAAGGAAATTTTAAATGTCGTTTCAAGCATATCTAGACAATATCGAAACTAAAACCGGTAAGACTCCGAACGAGTTCATCGCGCTTGCAATAGAAAAAGGATTCGGTACCGATACCAAAGCTGGTGAAATCGTTTCGTGGCTCAAAGAAGACTTCGACCTAGGCCACGGCCATGCAATGGCGATGGTAAAAGTAATTAAGAGCGGTCCTGGAATCAATGCCAAGCATGTGAACAGTGGCGGTGTGCATAGTGACGACAGCGACACGCTGAAGCTGGATGGAATCAAAAACCGTACTTGACGGGTCTGTTTTTCCGATCTGATCAACGACCAGGTGCTGGCAAAGGTTGAGCAAGATCGTCTTTATGAGGTTGCTAAGCGCACTCGCCCATGAAGTTTTCCAAAAGGGCAGGGCCTTCTAAGAAAAAGCTATCCCGTGCCTGGTCTGCCGGGCAAATGATTCGCTCGTTGCCGAGCGCTCGCGCCTGTCCCTTTTTTTACGCTATCCGGAAGCTGCATTTCTGCAGAAATTCGGATGGCTTGCAGGCGATTGTTAATAAACACTGCACTCATACCCATTTTTTGCGCCCAGCAGTTGAACATCACATCGGTGCATCCCAACCCAAGGGAACATAGCAAGAGGATGCAGATCGGAGAAATTTCAATTCACAAAACATGTTCCCTCATGTAACACTTGTTTGTGAAATTTTCTGTTAAGCATTAGTGCTGCAAGAATAAATGGCTTGGACCGAGAACAAAAACAACTAATTTACTGTGAAAGAAAAACACATGGCCGATCTCGCTGAATTTTTCCAAACTGTAAAGCTCCCTGTGATGTCCGAGGTGGCTCACTCTCTGATCCAAACCCTCGACGACGATGACGCTTCGGCGACGTCGATTAGCAACATCATTTCCAAAGACCCGGCACTCACCGCAAAATTGCTCAGAATGGCCAACAGCGCCCGTTTCGGCGTGTCGCGCAGCATCAGCTCGCTCGACGATGCGATTGCCATGACTGGCATGGCCCAAGTGCGCACGTTGACTCTGGCTACCTGCATGGGGGATTCATTTCCGGTGATGCCGGGGCTGGACCGCACAGAGTTTTGGACCAGCAGCATGGCTTGCGCCGGCTACGCCAAGTGATTATCCGGCAGCATTGGCGTCGATGGCAACCAGGCATGGCTGGCAGGAATGATGCTGCGATTGGGTGAATTACTGATCGGGCAAGTCGACCCGGAAAATTTGATCAAAATTGAACAGTTACCGCATCTGCCCGGTGGACGTTGGCAGCGCGAGCAACATTTGATCGGCTTTAACGAGGGGCAGATTACGGCTGAGCTCGCCCGCCGCTGGAATTTCCCTACTGCTCTGGTAGACGCTTTAAATGCCGCGTCCGATCCGATGGCATCCCGGCCTTTCAGCCGGCTTGGCGCGATCGTTCATCTGGCCAGCCTTCTTGCAGAATCACCAAGCCACGATCCAGAAGTGTTGGTTACGTTGCCTCAGGATGTGGTTGATAAGTTACAGTTGAACCGGGAATGGATGCAGGCTAAGTTCCCGAGCCGGGCGTCGTTTGTGGATGTATCGGCGTTGTAGGGTGAGCCGTATTTTGGATGTGACGCAGTGGCACAGCTAGGCGCGATCTTCCGCCGGATTTTGTTGGCTGGAAAGTGCCCATGGCTATGACGCAGATGCCCGACGGGCGAGATACGTGAAAAAAATTTAGAAGATCAACTTATCTCGGCAGGCCTGGCTGTAGGCAAATGGTGTCGTGTAAAGTGCTATAAAGAACTAACTGATAACGCGAGTTTGGCGTGTATGGATGCCGTCTTGTATTTGAAATACGTCGGGTGATTAAGTCAAGAAATAAAACTTGAGCATGCGCATTGAGGAATCTAAATGGCAATGAATTTTCCAAAAATTTTGCGCAGTACACCTGCGGTAGGCAACACGGACGCTAACGTACCTACAGCTACCGGGGCTACTACCGACAGCCGGTCCGTGCCCGAGCGAACGCGTCCAACTCAGACAACCTCCACAACCCCTAGAGCGCCGCATAATACTACTTCTGCAGCGCGGCCGAATACAGCCACGTCGAAATTGGCTGGATTCAAACAGTTATTCGCACACAAAGAAAGTGCATCGAACGCACACAAAGAAAGTTTATCTGACTGGGCGCGCCACTCTGTACAAGGTGAACTACGGTCTGTTGCAGCAACACGGATCAGCACTGCGAAAAATTTGGATGATTTGGATCATGTCTACCAAGATTTCGACGACTGTGATTTGCGGGGCCTAGGTTTAACGACATTACCGGTACGATCGTTATTAAAATTACCTGCTGATATCACCGTGCTTGTCGATCTCGATAAACTATCTCCAGATACCGTCAAGGCGCTTACTGATGGGGTGATGAAAAAAGGCTACGACGGACCGACCTTTGAACCCGGACCAAAAAACGCAATGCAGAAGGAAACGGAGCTTAGAGCAAAGGCAGCAGAAACGGCGCGGGAAGCTCAGAATGCACGTTTAAGGCAAGAACGCGCCGCCGATGCTTTGCCATCGAAGCCAGCTCGAACCGGAATCAGTGTCGCATCTATGGCGGGTAGCGATGGTGCAATGCGCACCGTGCAGGCGCTGATCGAAAAAGGTTTCAGCCGCACGCAACTAAAAGACCTGCATGTCGATATACGAGAATATGTTAATCACGGCGATGCACATAACGGTGTCGACTGGTTTGAAAAGAAATACCGCGGCGTATTTGACCAGCCCATCTCAGAGCCGGGTGCATCGCCAAAATATGCAAAGCTTTTGACCCAACTACTCAAAGTTTAAAATTTTTCATTAATTGGCCTTTTCGCAAAATTTTTCTGCTTATTCTACTTTCACGCAATCGACAAAATAACCTCGTTTGCCATCCACCACCCGCGTCACCAGTCCATGCACATCGGTCTCGAAGCCTGGGAACCGTTCATTGAAATCTCGCGCAAAACGCAGGTAATCCACAATCGTGCGGTTGAATCGTTCTCCCGGAATCAGTAACGGAATACCCGGCGGGTAGGGCGTCAACAGAATTGAAGTAACCCTACCTTCCAGCTCATCGATCGGTACCCGGTCGATTTCACGGTGGGCCATCTTGGCGAAGGCATCCGATGGCTTCATCGCTGGCAGCATATCCGACAAGTACATTTCCGTGGTGAGGCGGGCGACGTCGTAGGCTTTGTAAAAGTCATGAATCTGCTGGCACAGGTCGCGCAGGCCGATGCGCTCGTATTTCGGGTTAGCAGCAGCAAACTCCGGCAGGATGCGCCACATCGGCTGATTCTTGTCGTAATCGTCTTTGAACTGCTGCAACGCAGTCAGCAACGTATTCCAGCGGCCTTTGGTGATGCCGATGGTGAACATGATGAAGAAGGAATACAGGCCGCATTTTTCGATGATGACGCCATGCTCGGCCAGGTATTTGGTGACGATCGACGCCGGTATGCCACTGTCGCCGAACTGACCTTCCAGCGACAGGCCGGGGGTGATGATGGTGGCCTTGATCGGGTCGAGCATGTTGAAGCCCGGAGCGAGGTTACCGAAGCCGTGCCAGTCGTCTTCGGCACGGATCATCCAGTCTTCGCGCGAGCCGATACCGTCGTCGGAAAACGTATCCGGTCCCCAGACCTGGAACCACCAGCCCTGGCCCCACTCCTCATCGATCTTTTTCATGGCGCGCCGGAAGTCGAGCGCTTCCAGAATACTTTCTTCCACCAAAGCGGTGCCGCCCGGCGGCTCCATCATCGCGGCTGCGACGTCGCAGGAGGCGATGATGGAGTACTGCGGCGAGGTGGAGGTGTGCATCAGGTAGGCTTCGTTGAAGGCGTCCTGGTCGAGCTGCACCGTCTGCGACTCCCGCACCAGAATCTGCGACGCTTGCGACAACCCGGCCAGTAGCTTGTGCGTGGACTGGGTCGAGAAGATCATTGATTCCTTGGCGCGGGGGCGGTCCTTGCCGATGGCATGCATGTTCTTGTAAAAATCGTGGAAGGTGGCGTGCGGCAGCCACGCTTCGTCGAAGTGCAGGGTATCAATTTCGCCGTCAAGGATACTTTTCAAGGTTTCGACGTTGTAGATCACGCCATCGTATGTCGATTGGGTAATGGTCAAAATGCGCGGTTTTTTGTTGACGGCTTCGCGGGCGAACGGATTCGCCTCAATCTTGCGCTTAATGTTTTCGATCTGGAATTCTTCCAGAGGAATCGGGCCGATGATGCCGAGATGATTTCGTGTCGGCATCAAAAACACTGGGATCGCACCGCACATGATGATCGAATGCAGGATCGACTTGTGGCAGTTTCGGTCCACCACGACGATGTCGCCGGGCGCAACTGTGGAGTGCCAGACCATCTTGTTGCTGGTGCTGGTGCCGTTGGTGACGAAGTAGCAATGGTCGGCATTGAAAATGCGAGCAGCGTTGCGCTCCGAGGCGGCGACCGGGCCGGTATGGTCGAGCAGTTGCCCGAGTTCTTCCACCGCGTTGCAGACGTCGGCACGCAACATGTTTTCACCAAAAAACTGATGAAACATCTGGCCGATGGGCGACTTCAGAAATGCCACGCCGCCCGAATGGCCGGGGCAGTGCCAAGAATACGAGCCGTCGTTGGCATAGTGCACCAGGGCTCTGAAAAACGGTGGCGACAAGCCATCCAGATACGACTTTGCCTCACGGATGATATGGCGCGCGACGAATTCGGGCGTATCTTCGAACATGTGGATGAAGCCGTGCAGCTCGCGCAGGATGTCGTTGGGTATGTGCCGCGACGTGCGTGTTTCGCCGTACAGATAGATCGGTATATCGGCGTTCTTGTGGCGGATTTCCTTAACGAATGCACGCAACGACGTCAGGGCATGATCGGTTTCCTCAAACGAACCGGCACCGAATTCCTCGTCGTCGATCGACAGGATGAACGCAGACGCCCGCGACTGCTGTTGGGCGAATTGCGAGAGATCGCCGTAGCTGGTCACCCCTAGTATTTCCATCCCCTCCTTTTCCATCGCAGCGGCGAGGGCGCGAATACCTAGGCCAGAGGTGTTTTCAGAACGAAAATCTTCGTCGATGATGACGATCGGAAAGCGAAACTTCATGGGCTTATGCTCCAGACAGGGCCGGTGGCCAGGGTGATGCGTTTTGCAAAAAAGAAGTAGATGTTAGTTAAGGTATGACTAAGCGTTTTACTCAACGTGTTACTCGGCATATTACGCAGCATGTTACTCGGCTATGCGTACATATTCCACGAATGCGTAGTCGCAATCATTGAGATCGGAATGATACGCCTGGCGGGCGCTTTCTTCCCAGACGTGCCCGTCGATTGCCGGAAAAAACGTGTCGCAATCGAACACTTTATCGATCTCGGTGACCACCAGGCGCGTGCAGAGCGGTAATGCCTGGCGGTAGATTTCCGCACCGCCGATGACGAACGCTTCGGTTTCGGCGCTCATGTTGGAATCGGCTTGCTCGGTAGACGGTAGCTGAACTAGTGCCAGAGCCTGCGAAATCGACGATACGCAATCGACACCCTCATGCTGCCATGCCGGGTTGCGCGTAATAACGATATTGCGGCGGCCTGGCAATGGCCGGCCGATCGATTCGAAAGTCTTGCGCCCCATGATGATGGGATGCCCGGTCGTCATCCGCTTGAAATGCGCCAGATCCTCCGGCAGGCGCCAGGGCAGGCGGTTGTCGATGCCGATGCCACGATCGCGATCGGTGGCGACGATAATGGATAGCGTCATGGTGGGTGCAAGTATTTGGAAGGTGATTGAATGTTGATGGCAATAAGTAAATGACGGAACCGAACCTCTCATTTTACCTGCGCATTCTACTTGCGAATGGCTGCCGCGCGAGCGTCGTAGAATGCTGGCATGCTCTCTTTTGCCAACCACCCGATCCATATTTTCAATGGCTTTCTGAATCCTCATGGCGGTAGTGAACTGGAGGCGCTGGCGCTGTATGCGTTGCTGGAGGCCAAAGCCGAGATGCATCTTTGGGCTTGTTCGTCGCGCGCGTCCCCTGCATTGCTTTCGCAGTATCCGATCCGGCGAATTTCTTTGGCTTCCGTGGTGTCACTGGCGCGTCGGCAGGCACCCGATGGCGGAACCTATATATTCGTCGGTGCGCACTGGCGCAATAAACTATGGCCATATTTGATTCAAAAGCCATCGCGCCTGGTCTATGTCTACAACACCTTTCATCCGAAAGTGGTTGCCCTGACATCGCAGATGCCGACACTACTCGCATGGCCGCGAACCGAATATGTCGTGATTTCGCCATTTCAACAGGCACTGGCAAACATCCCGGGCGAGGTTGCGGTGCATTCTTCACCTATCGATATCGACCGGTTCACCGCCTCGCCTGTAATTTCTGAACGCTCGCTTGACGCACCATTGGTAATAGGGCGTATGAGCCGCGACACGCCAGATAAGCACGATCCGCGCGATATGGCGCTGTATCGCGAACTGGCGGCACAAGGATACACAATTCAATTGCAGGGCGCGACCTGTATAGCTAGCAGCCTAGCGGATACACCGGCGATCCGAATCTTCCCGGAAGGCCAGCTTGCCGCTGAAATGTTTTTGCGTGGGCTGGATATTTTCTACTACCGCAGCGGTACGCATGTTGAAACCTTCGGGCGCGTGGTATTCGAAGCGATGGCTTGCGGCTTGCCGGTGGTGTGTCATGCCCACGGCGGCTACGCCGACTGGATTCGACATGGTGAAAACGGTTTTTTGTTCGATACCACGGAAGAAGCATGCGCGATCCTGCAACTGTTGGCGCAAGACGCCATCCTTCGTAAATCGGTTGGCCGCGATGCGCGCGCCACGGTCGAGGCGATGCATGCGCCGGAGATCATGCAAGAGCGTGCCGCTTTTTACTTGCGCTAAACATTTGGCTGCGATTTAGCTGCGCTTAGTATTTAAAGGCACAGGGATTCCCACTTAAGGTTTGTACTAAAGGTTCACACTAGATGTTCCCACTACACCGCCACCGGCGCTTTGATATGCGCCTGCGGTGCGTAATCGACCAGCTCGAAGTCGTCGAAGCGATAATCGAAGAGCGACTCGGGCTTTCGCTTGATCACCAGTTTCGGCAAAGCGCCAGGCGTACGCGCCAATTGCAGTTGTACCTGCTCCAGGTGATTCGAATACAAGTGGCAGTCGCCGCCGGTCCAAATGAATTCGCCGACTTGCAAGCCAGCTTGTTGCGCCACCATGTGCGTGAGTAGCGCATAGGAAGCGATATTGAACGGCACGCCGAGAAAAATATCGGCGCTGCGCTGATACAGCTGGCAGGACAGCCGACTATCGGCCACGTAGAACTGAAACAGTGCATGGCACGGCGGCAGCTTCATCTGCGGTATGTCGGCCACGTTCCAGGCAGATACGATCATGCGGCGCGAATCGGGATTGTTGCGGATCTGGTCGAGCACTTGGGAAATCTGATCGATATGCTTGCCGTCCGGCGCCGGCCAGGAGCGCCATTGATAGCCATAGACCGGCCCGAGATTACCTTGTTCGTCGGCCCAGTCGTCCCAAATCGAGACACCGTTTTCTTTCAGATAAGCGATGTTGGTCGAACCTGCAAGAAACCAGATCAACTCATGGATGATGGATTTCAAATGTAGTTTCTTGGTCGTCAGCAGGGGAAAACCGTGTCGCAGGTCGAAGCGCATTTGATGGCCGAATACCGAGCGCGTGCCCGTGCCGGTACGGTCCGTTTTTTCAGTACCGTTGGTGTAGACATGGTGCATGAAATCGAGATATTGGCGCATAAAGGATATCCTTAAAAATCGATAAACCCGGCAACGTTTCAGTGAACGCTTCAGTGCAAAGAAAACTGCAGCGCCGCCAAGCTGGCGTAGAGCCCATTTTGCGCTACCAGCGAAGTATGCGTGCCGCTTTCGACGATCCGGCCTTCTTCCATCACCAGTATGCGATCGGCCCTTTGCACCGTCGCCAATCGATGCGCAATCACGAGCGTTGTGCGGCCGATCATCGCCGCTTCCAGCGCGGCTTGTACTAGGCGTTCGGATTCAGCGTCGAGGGCACTGGTGGCTTCGTCGAGGAGTAACAGCGGCGGATTTTTCAATAGCGCGCGGGCGATGGCGATGCGCTGGCGCTGGCCACCCGACAACCGCACTCCGCGCTCGCCCAGGAAAGATTGGTAACCATCTGGCAGGCGCTCGATGAATTCGCTGGCTGCTGCCAGGCGGGCTGCCGCCATGACCTCGACGTCGGTGGCGTCGGCGCGGCCGTAACGAATGTTTTCCATGGCGTTGTTCGAAAAGATGATGGTGTCTTGCGGCACGATACCGATGGCTCCGCGAAGGGTATGTAGATCGAGCTGGCGGATGTCGACGCCGTCGAGCGTGATGTCGCCCGATTGCGGATCGTAAAAGCGCAACAGCAGTTGAAACAGCGTCGTCTTACCGGAACCGGACGGGCCGACGATGGCGACCGTCTCACCGGCAGTGATCCGAATCGTTAGATTCGACAACGCCGACACATCCGGGCGCGAAGGGTAGCTGAAGCGCACGCCGTCCAGCGCGACGGCGGCACCGGCTGCCAGACGTGGTGGCAATGGCAGCGGCGCAGCAGGCGAGCGGATCGGCGACTCCTCGCCCAGCAATTCGAGCAAGCGTTCAGTCGCACCGGCAGCGCGCTGTGCTTCCCCCAATACTTCCGACAGCGCACCGATGGCACCTGCGACGATCGTTGCGTACAGAATGAACTGGCCGAGTTCGCCGCCGGTCATGCGTCCGGCGATAACGGCGTGGGCACCCAGCCAGAGTACGAATACGATCGCACCGAACACAAGCAAGATCGCGATGAGCGTCAATGCCGAACGTGCACGAATACGTTGCATCGCTGTGGTGAACGCATTCTCTACTGAGGTACCAAACCGCGTGGCTTCGATACGCTCGTGCGTGAAAGCTTGCACGGTCGGCATGGCATTGAGAATTTCGCCCGCGATTGCCGAGGCGTCGGCGATCCGATCTTGCGAGTCGCGCGAAAGTTTGCGTACTCGTCGCCCGAACAGTACGATCGGCACCACGACGGCAACCAGCGCCAGCAAAATGATGGCGGAGAGCTTGACGCTGGTGATGAACAGCATGGTCAGCCCACCGACAAACAGCAGGAGGTTACGCAGCGCCATGGAGATGCTGGTACCGACTACCGACTGGATCAGGGTCGTGTCGGTCGTTAGCCGTGAAAGCACTTCACCGCTTTGCGTGGTTTCGAAAAACTGCGGACTTTGCTGCACCACATGCGTGTAGACGGCGCTACGGATGTCTGCCGTGACGCGTTCCCCGAGCCACGACACCATGTAAAAGCGCGCCGCCGTAGCGACTGCCAGCACGCAGGCAACGCCGAACAAACCGACGAAATATAAATCGACGTGCTGACTGCTCTGCGAACCAGCTTGGGCAGCACCGAAACCGAGATCGATCATCTGCTTGAAGGCGTAGGGAATTGTCAGTGTCGCGCAGGCAGCCACTACGAGTGCGATCGCCGCCAGAATAAATTGACGACGATACGGTTTCAGAAACGGAAACAGGCCGGCGAGTGTGGCGAGACTGGTTTTTCGGGGGGAAGATATGGTCAGATTGGTGGAGGCGGTCATAGCTTCAAGGGTTTCACGTAGCCGGTCATTTCCAGATAACCTTGGCCGGCTGGCTGTCCGTCACGCGTCAGTTTTACGGCACCTTCCCAGTAGATTGCACCGGTCGACTGTCGGGAATCGAGTTCCTGATCGTCCATCAGAGGCTGTAGTTGCCAGATGAATGGTCCGGTCTGAATTTGTGTGGCGACCGGGTACGTAGCATTGGTGCGCGGCGAGCGCCAGCTGCGCAGTGTCGTAAAGCGCACCTGGTCCGATGGAAATTGCGTAATTTTACCCGAAGCGTCGCGCAGGCCGGCATGCGACCAGAGCACGGCACCGTGTTGGTCGCGAATCCTGAATGCCATCAGCGCACTGCCATCGTCCAGATTGGCACCGACCCAATCCCAGCCGACCGCATCGGGATGCAGGACGCTGCTTGACCATTCGTGATCAAGCCAGGCCGTGCCGGTCACGGCAGCTGCTTTGCCGTTGCGCGTAACGCTACCGGCAACTTTCAGTTGCGGCTCGCTGTAATAGTAACTTGCCTGCTTTGGGTCCGGACCCTTGCGCGAAATGCCATTTTTTCCCTGCAACATCGGCGGCCCAGTCACGGTCATACGTAAACTCAGATCAAAGTCAGTGGCGACGATACTGACTTGATAACTACCATCAGTGTCGCGTTTGAGCGTCCAGTCTTCGAGTTTGAGATCGGTATTGCCAGATTTTGCATGCGCCAACCCAAAACCTTCGCGCCGTGCTTTTTGTGCGTGCTGCAGTTTGCCTGCCGCCGGGTCCGATAATGCCGCATGCGCAATGATGAGTTGCTTGGGTGCGAATGCGCTAGGGTTAGCGGCATCATGATCGGTTGCGGAGCGGAAAAACGTGATTTGAAAGCCCAGCGGTTTGCCATCCGGCATCGTCAGCCAGCCGGTTGCGTACCACCATTCGGTGCGAAAGTCGGGATGGGCACCGAAATCGCCGGGTAACGCCAGCGGACGGTCCGGCGTTACAACGGCAAAACTCGGCGCGGCGGCACGGGCCGGTGAGGGCATCGACAGGATCCATGCCAACGCCGCCAGCAATATCGGTATCAGCATCTGCCATGGTAGTCGTCGATCGATGAGGGACCGGTTATCGGTGGGTGGGTTTTTTTTCATCACCAATCTTCACGTACCGCTCGCAATACTTGGCCGGAAACGGCAGCTCGCCCTGCAAACAGCGCTGTCAATGCCGCAGCCACCAGCAACGACGAGGCAACGATGAGCAAACTGCGCCAAGGAATGTGCAACTGCATTGTCCAGTGGAACGATTGCGGATTGACGATGAACACCAATATCAGGCTGATACAGAAACCTGCTGCGAAGCCAGCCAATATGCCGATGCCAGTCAGCATCGCGCCTTCTGCTGCGAGTACGACAAAGATCTGGCGTCGCGTCACGCCGATGTGCCGCAGCATGCCGAATTCATGCGCGCGCGCCAGCGTTTGTGCGGAGAAGGTCGCAGCAATGCCGAACAAGCCGATAACGACCGCCACCGCTTCCAGCAGATAGGTTACGGCAAAACTACGATCGAAAATTTTCAGACTCAATGCACGGATTTCATCCGGTGCAGTGATTGTCAGACTACCGCCGAACGGTAGCGCGCGCAAAGCGGCAGTGGCAGACGTTGGCGTCACACCGGAATTCAGTCGCAGCGCCACATCGTTGATTTCGCGCTCGCCAGTCAGTGCCTGATAGTCGCTCAACCGAATCTGAATGGCGCCCGATTGCCGCACGTAGTCGCGCCAGATGCCAGCGACGACGAAGCGCTTTTTGCCACCGATGCCGTTACTGCCCACCGAAAGTTCGATCTCTTTACCGACTTCATAACCATAAAGATCGACCATCGCTTCAGAAACCCAGGCTGGCATAATGGCCGATTTCTCGCCGCGAGGCGCCATGGCGTTGCGTAAGGCCAGTGGTGTCAATGCTACGCCGGTTATCGGCAGCGCCTTGGCCGGGTCGTCGAGATCGATCTCGCGTGCAATCAGTGCTACTGCCGGGCGGGTCGGGTCGAGCGTCAGTTCGGTGGTACGCAAGAAGTCGGCACGTGCCACTTGCGGCAGCGTGGCAATGGCAACTTGCTCGGTGCGCTTCAACAAGCCGGCATCGCCTGCTGCAGTGGCGCGCACGTACAGGTCTGCAGCTAACACTTCACCCAGCCAGTCGTCTACCGATACCCGAAAACTCGTCACCATGATCGCCATGGCGACCATCAGGCTAAAACTCGACAATATGCCTCCCAATGCAATCGATGCTTGATTGGGCGCATTGGCCAGACGCGCCAGAACGAGCGTGGGCAACGCGCCGGGTGGTGCCGAATGCCTTGCCGCCATACGTCTCGATAACGCCTGTGCCAAGGTTGAAAATACGCCGGCGGCCAGGCGCGGCATCAGCGCCATACCGCCGATCAAAATCAGCGCCACCGCTGCATAACCGAGCAACGGTAGTTCGAACACGGGTGGTGCCAGGGTCATCAAGCCGCCAGCTGCAAGACAGGCAAGCCCTGGCCAGGGCGAAGCCAGGCGCGATAGTGCGGTATCTTCACTGCCGGCTTTCAGCGCTGGCGCGAGCGTGGCATTCGCCGCTTCCCAGGCTGGTGCAAGCGTGCCAAGAACAGCGATCGCGGTGCCCAGAATGAAAAAAACGATGGCGGAGACGACATCAAAATTTACGCTTGGCTGCACGCCAGGAAAGTACCCGCCGCCGAGGTCGCCGCCGAAAAAATGCAGCGCTGCTGCAGCCATGGCATAACCGATTGCCAGCCCCAAGAGCGCTCCCAACACGCCCAGTAATGCACCTTCGAGCAATACCTGCGCGAGAAGCTGCCGTCTGGTCATGCCCATCACTCTTAACAGCGCCAGCTGCGATCGTCGTCGTATCACCGAAAGCGCCTGCGTCGAAAATACCAGAAAAGCACCGGTGAACAGTGCCACCAATGCCAGCACGTTCAAATTTACCCGGTAGGCGCGCGACATATTGTCGGTACGGGCTTCCTGGTCTGCCAGCTCGGTCACGACTACGGCCGCTTGCAAGCGCGTCGGCAGGTTTTTGCGAAAGGATGCCCGATCGATACCCGGCGCAAGTTTCAGATCGACCCAGGATATCTTGCCGATGCGGCCGAACCGCCATTGCGCCGCGCCGATGTCCATGACACCGATGCGTTGGCCGGCGCGTGCACGCACCAGGCTACCTGCCACGCGCAATGCCAGCCGTTGCGTTCCCACCTGTAGGCTCAGCATGTCACCGACACCGACTTGCAGCCACGATTGCGCTGCCGGTGAGAGAAAGATCGCGTCGTCGGCCAGGGTATCGAATGGCTTGTCCTGCGCAGTCACGCCGATCAAGTCCGGGGCGATCTGCGAAGCCTGGAATACATCGGTCCCCAATATTTTCAAGGATTTACTGCCGACGACGGATGCCTCGATTTCCAATACCGGGCTTGCCAGGGCGACGCCGGGCAGCATTGCCAGACGCGGGTAAATGGTTTCGTCGAAGTCAGGTTGTATGCCACGCACCTGTAAATCGGATTGTCCCGACAAACTTCTGACAGCCGCGGAAAACTCGTTAAATGCTGCGCCATTGATGAGGTCGATGGCAAAACCGAGGGAAACGCCGACAGCGATAGCCGCGAGCGCGACCAGTGCACGCAGAGGATGCGCACGCCATTCGCCAGTTAGCAACCAGCGCGGCAATAGCCAGACGGTCATGCGGGTCATGGCGTTCCTGTTAAGACCGAATCCGAAACCAGATGTAAGCCGTCACGCGTCAGGTTCAATATCTTGTCAGCCATCGCCGCAGCAGCGTGGGAATGGGTCACCATCAAAGCAGAAGCGCCATTAGCTTTCAATTCGTCGCGCATGAGCTGCAATATTTCATGTGCCGTCTCCGGGTCCAGATTGCCGGTCGGCTCATCCGCCAGGATCAGTGCCGGACGATGTACCAGGGCCCGGGCAATTGCCACGCGTTGCAACTGCCCACCGGAAAGCTGACGTGGAAAATCGTCACCACGCCCGCCCAGGCCGACCGCCTCCAGCATTCGTAGCGCCTGCTTCGGGTCCGTGCGATTGAGTAGCAGCGGCAACGCGATATTTTGCAATACGCTCAGATGCGGCAATACATGGAATGCCTGGAAGACGAAGCCGAAACTGCGGCGTCGCAGGCGCGTGGCAGCATCATCGTCGAGCTTGGTGATGTCGGTGCCATCGACTAAAATCCTCCCGCTGTCGGCGGTGTCGAGCCCCGCGATCAAATTGAGTAGCGTCGATTTGCCGACACCGGAGTCGCCCATGACAGCCACGAATTCGCCCTTCTCGAGCGTGTAGTCGAGATCGGTGAGCACCTGCCGGCCATCGCCATACCCTTTGTTGAGCTTACGTAGTTCGAGCATGTCGGTATGTTTAATTTGCAGTCAACGCATTAAAACGCGTCGCAGCCAAAAACTTGCGGCATCGACGAGCGCCACCAGAAGCAACATTGCCAAAATAACGGTTGCAGCCTGTTCCATCTGAAATAACGATAGATGATATTTCAATAACTGTCCCAAGCCGCCGGCACCGACCACGCCTAGGATCGCCGCCGCCCGGATATTGTTTTCCCATCGATACAGGGTGTAGGACAGCATTTGCGGAACGGTTTGCGGCAGGGTGGCATACAGGAATGCAGCAACCGGTGATGCGCCATTGTCGCGCAAGGCGGCTTCCGGTGAGGGCGAGCCGTTTTCGAGCGCTTCTGCAAACAGTCTGCCGAGCACACCGGTGGTATGTATGGCCAGCGCCAGCGTACCGGCGAACGGGCCGAGACCGGCGCTGATGAGCAGTATCGATGCCCATACCAGTTCCGGCACGGCGCGCAGGATATTTTGAATACTGCGCACGACGCGTCGCATGATTTGACCGAAGCGTCCGCTTGCGGGAAGTGCCAGGCACAGCCCGAAAACTGCCGCTAGTAGCGTGCCGAGCGCCGACATCGCCAGCGTTTCCAGGGTAGCGATGCCGATCTTGCCCATGAAACCGGCAGAAAAATCCGGCGGAGTAAAGCCCCGAAGAAACTCACCGGTGGTACGTAACGCATCGGCGGTAAAAAATGCGTACAGCGGCCAGGGTAGTGTGGCGAAACTTGCCACCACGAGCAGACTCAGGCATAGCAGGAGCACAATGGTCGATGGTCGTATCGGCGGGGGCATGGGCAAAGGAGAACGTTTCATGCCAGGCGCTTCCTTAACAGCCGGCTTAAACCGTCCGCACCGGCTACCAACAGCACGAAGATGATCAGCATGGTCGAGACTTCACCACCATCGAGCATTTTCATCGATTCGTCGAGTCGCTGACCTAACCCGCCAGCACCCACGAACCCCATCACCACCGAGCCGCGAATTGCACATTCCCAGCGATACACCGTGTAGGAGACCAGTTCCGACGCCGCTTCCGGTAATGCGCCGTAGAGCAGGGCACCGAGCCGCCCGCTGCCATTACGCAGCAAGGTTTCGGTCCCTTGCGGATCCGACGATTCGAGTATTTCTGCATACACCTTGCCGAGCATGCCGCAATAGGTCAGTGCGATCGCCAGCACACCGGCAGTCGGCCCGAGACCGATCACCCGCACCAGCAAAAGCGCCCAGACCAATTCTGGCACGCTACGCAACAGTATGAGCAGCCAGCGCGCAACCTGGCGGACTGTGGCCGAAACTGGATGCATGCGGCCCGTTCCCAGGCGCGAGATCGACAGGCGTTCGGTGACGATCAGGGTCATCGGCACTGCGCCTGCCAGCGCCAGGGTCAGGCCGGCAGTAGCAATGGCGATCGTCTGCCACGTAGCCTCGAGTACGATCTGCAAGAAGTCTCTAGAGTGCGCTGGCGGCACGAATGCAGCCAGAAATCTGCCCGTCGCCTGCAGGCTTTGCGTATCGAACAAAATCCAGGGTTTGAATTCGGCCGCGACGAGTAGCGGCCAGAGCAAAAACACGCCGACTACGGCAATCGTCACTCTGCCACGCCAGGCAGGGTCCGCTGGGGCCGATCGCGTACCGGCTCTGGAAATGGTACCGATGTCTGAGGCGCGGGCGGTCTGCACGATCGGCAAGCGCTAACAGCGCGGGGCGACTACGACCGGATGCTCGAGCGCCGCGCCGACGATCGGTTCCACTGCTGGCCCCTGCGCCGACCCCGGCCCTGGCTCGATCGAGTGCCGGTCGGCATGGCGGTAGAGTTCCGCGATCATGGACTCGCTGACCGCCGCGCTCGGTGCATCGAAGACGATCCGGCCGTCACGCAGCCCGATCAAGCGTGCAAAATGCGCCCGCGCGAGTTCCACCTGGTGCAGGCTGCAGATGAGGGTAGCGTCGCGGCTGCGCGCTTCTTCACGAATCACGTTTAGGGTTTGCAGGGCCAGCGTCGGGTCGAGTGCAGAGAGCGGCTCGTCCACCAGCAGCAGGTTGGCATCCGACACCAGCAACCGAGCCATCCCGCAGCGTTGGCGTTCGCCACCCGACAAGCGATCCACGCGCGCATACAGCTTATGCTCGAGGCTGAAACGTGAAAGAGCATCGAATGCGCGCTGCGTTTCTGATGGACGTATCAGTGAAACGAGGGCGCGCCACAGCCCCCAATAAGGCAGCCTGCCAGCAAGCACCGCACTGATCACCCGCTGACGCGGCGGCAGTGGCGGTGTCTGTGGTGCGAGAAAAAGCTGGGCTCGCAGGGCATGTCGTCGCGTATTCGACGCTTCCCAAGGCAGGGTATCGAAGGCGCGAAGGGTCCCGTGGCTAGGTCGTTTGGCTAGCGCTAGTGTGTGCAACAGCGTCGTCTTGCCGGCACCGGAGGGCCCGATCAAAGCGACTTGCTCACCCTTTTCGATACGCAGCGTTACTTCAAAGAGTGCCGGTATGGTGGCACCTGTGTGTTGAACACTCACCATTTCCAGGGAAATCGTCATAACACCAGGTAAGCTTTGCAACGGCAGCCCGAATGTTCCGCTTTCTGCCGCACCCAGCATGGCGCTTTTGAAAACATATCGCTTATTTCAGCAACCCGGCATTACGTGCAGCTGCCTCGATTTCGCGATAGTTTTCAGCTTTGGTAGGAATGAAACGGGTAGCACGTTGCAGATCCAAAATTTCTTTGCCCTGCGGATCCTCGCGTTTCAATGCCAGGAAAGCATCGGTAAGCTTCTGGCGTACCACCGGATTCATATCGCTACGGACGCTCCAGTTGTAGTCGTAGTAACCGGGCGTTGTATAGAAAACCTTTACTTGAGTAGGATCAACTTTTGACTGCGCCACCAGTTTTTCCCAAACGGAAATATTGAGCGCGCCGGCATCGACTTTGCCTCCGGACACTGCGGCAGCGGTTGCATCATGTGCGCCCGAAAAAGCTATACGCTTTAAATCGCTATCGGGATTGATGCCTGCTGCCAAGAGATAAGAACGCGGCATCAGATGGCCGGACGTCGATGACTCGGAACCGAACGTAAATGTCTTCGCCTTCAAATCCGCCAGCGTGCGGATGGAATTATCGGTGGTAATAAATACCGATTTAAAACGCTCGTCTTCCTCGCGCTGGACCAACGGAATAATTTTTCCACCGCTACGCACATTCGCCTGTACGAAAGTGAACCCGCCGAACCACACCAGATCGAGTTTGTTGCCGACCAAGCCCTCGACCGAAGCCGCATAGTCAGTGACTGGTGTGAACGTCACTTTCATATCCAGCTTTGTTTCCAGGTAATCGCCCAGCGGCTTGAACTTGCGCTGCAATTCAGTAGGCGATTCATCGGGAATCGCCGAAACCCGGAGAACTTGCTGGGCTTGCGACAAACTGGCAACAGCGCTGAGCAAGACGGCGCTCGCTATCTTCGACATCGTCGAAATCCTCGACGTTATCAACCAACGAGTTGGGGCATAGGTGCGATCACGACTGTTCATAGAAAACCTTTTAAAAATAGGCAAAAACGGCTCACGGCGGATAAAAAATCCTGGCGACGCAGTATGAGGCAAATTTATACCGGTTGCACAGCGCGGCTCGGCCACGGTAGGTGAGGGCATGCAAAAAATGTTTTGGGCATTGAAAGTTACAATGCTTGCTATGTCCGATGATTTTATCCAGCTTTATACGCCCGAACGCGCGACGATTCGCGCCGAATTGCAGGCTGGCCTGAATGCCGCGCAAGCGGTGACATCGCCAAAATATTTGTACGACGCATTGGGCTCGAAGCTATTCGAAGCGATCTGCGCATTGCCGGAATATTATCCGACTCGTACCGAGGCGGCGATCTTCACCGCCTTTGCTGAACAAATCGCCGCCAGTGTCGGTACCGGAGCGACCCTGATCGATCTGGGCGCAGGTAATTGTGCCAAGGCTGCGCAACTCTTCACGAATCTACGGCCAGCGCAATACGTGCCGATCGATATTTCCGTAGATTTTTTGCGTGAAGCGGTAAGGACTTTACGCAAACGTTTTCCCGATATCGCCATGCTCGGCGTGGGCATGGACTTTTCGCAAAATTTGGACATGCCAGCGGCGGTTCGTCGACAGCGGCGGCTGTTTTTCTATCCCGGCTCTTCAATCGGCAATTACGCACCGGACCAAGCTCTGGCTTATCTGCGCCGAATCCACACGGCCTGCGTAATTGGCTGTGACGACTCCAATGAGGCGGATGAGAAAAGCAGTAATGTTGGTGAAGTCGATGAAATTGGTCAGGGCAGTGGGGGTAGCAAGGCCGGAAGCGCCGGCTTGTTAATCGGCATTGATCTTATAAAGGATGCCGGTTTGCTCGATGCTGCTTACGACGATGCGCTCGGCGTTACGGCAGCATTCAATCTGAACCTGCTGCGCCATTTAAATATTTTGCTCGACGCGAATTTCGATGTGCGCGACTGGCAGCACCATGGATTTTTCAATTCTGCTGCAAGCAGAGTCGAGATGCACCTCGAAGCACGCCGGGCGCTGACTGTCTCATGGCCCGGTGGCGAGCGGGTTTTTTCAAGTGGCGAACGAATTCATACGGAAAGCAGTTACAAATATACGCAGCAAGCCTTCAAGACACTGCTCGAACAGGCTGGCTTCGTCGTACGTCGTGCCTGGACCGATCCGCAGCAATGGTTCATGGTTTGCCACGCCAGCATCGCTTGAGCGTTTTTTAATTTGTTTTTAACTTAATTTTTTAACCTAAGCGCTTTCGCGCCTAAGCATCGACCCGGACAGTTCCCGCACCTGCATTCGAATCGTTCGCCGCAGTTGCATTAACTGCCTTCATCGTGCCGATCACGGCAGCCTCGTTGAAACCTTCTTCGGCAAACAACGCCAATACGGCATCGACCGCAGACGGGTCACAAGACACCAGCAGGCCGCCCGATGTCTGCGGATCGGTGAGCAGCATCTGCTGTACCGGCGTAATCGCGTCTGCCAACACGATATCGTGTCCGTAGCCGCCCCAGTTGCGTGCTGATGCGCCGGTAATAAAGCCGTCGTCAGCAAGCTTTTGCACCTGCTCCAGCAGTGGAATCGCCGACATGTTTAGATGTGCGGTCAACTCTGCACCGCGTGCCAGTTCCAGCAAGTGACCCAGCAAGCCGAATCCGGTGACATCCGTCAAGGCATGTACGCCGGGCAGCTCCGACAGCGCCTTGCCCGGTTTATTGAGTTTGGTAGCGCTGGCGATCATCGCCGCATAGCCGGCGGAATCCAGTGCATTTTTTTTCAGTGCCGCCGACAGGATGCCGACGCCGATCGGCTTTCCGAGAATCAGTTTGTCGCCCGCCCGGGCGTCGGCATTGCGTTTGACTTTCGATGGATGCACTAGGCCCAGTACCACCAGGCCGTAAATCGGCTCGACCGAATCGATCGTATGCCCACCGGCGATCGGAATGCCGGCCTCGGCACAGATCGATTCACCGCCTCGGATGATTTGCCCGATTACCTCGACTGGCAACTTGTCGATCGGCATACCCACCAAAGCCAGCGCCATGATCGGCGTGCCACCCATTGCATACACGTCCGAAATTGCATTGGTCGCAGCAATGCGGCCGAAATCGAAAGGATCGTCGACGATCGGCATGAAAAAATCCGTCGTCGCGATCAAGGCCTGCTCATCGTTGAGACGATAAACCGCGGCATCGTCGGCGGTCTCGATACCGACCATTAATTCCTTTGGTACCGGAAATCCACTGGAGTTTTTTAGAATCTCCGCCAAGACGCCTGGCGCAATTTTGCAACCACAGCCGCCTCCGTGTGAAAAAGACGTCAGCTTGACTGGTGGCGCGATCGGTGCGTTCATGAATGTCCTGTCTGGCGCATGCCGGGAAGTGAAAGTAGGCAATTATCTGCCAACTCGAGCACGGCTGCTTTTTCCAAGGCTGGTGAAAACAATATAGCCCGACCCGCGCACTGGCTTTGCAACTGAGCGTAAAAAGCCGCATCCGATGCAGCGCGGTCAATCAAGCCAGCGAGCGCGATCGCATCGCCAAGTGGAAAATAGCCGGCGTAATCGGTACCTAGCATACCGCGGTTGCCTGAAATATCGGAGGCCAGCACCGGCACGCCGCTGGTCACCGCCTCGACAATCACATTGGCACCGCCTTCCATCTCCGAACAGATCACCATCAATGCGCTACGACGAAGGCATCGAAGCGTTTGCGCATGCGTGCGTGCGCCGAGCCATTCGTAGCACCTCAGTTTGGCTGCAGTCTGTTCAGCCAAGACACCGAGCAACGGCTCGAGGGCACGCCCGATGTGTAGTAAACGCACATTTTCGTGAGTGAGGTAGCTAGCCGCCTGCATGAAGGTTTCTGGTCGCTTTTCCGCTCGTAAGTGACCGATCATGACGACGGTATAGTCTTTGTTGTCGATGATGGGTTGTCGGGAAGACAAAAGCGAAGGCGAAAGCGGTAGCGAAGGTAATGCGGGTGTTGATTGAAATATCGTGTGCGCTTTAGCGCGCAGGGTTGGGGTAAGTTCTTCCAATCCCCCCGGCTGCAGTACGACCAAACGTGTTGCCAGCGACAGCGAGCGCTGCGCATCTACATTGTTTCGAATATCTCGATACAGGTCGGTGCCGGTCAGGATGAGCACGATCGGGCGTTGTGGAAATTGAAGAGCGAACGCGACGATCGACGGGGCCGAGCGTCGCGCATGCAGGGCAATCATCAGATCTGGAACAGGCAACACTGCCGCGTTCCAATCGATTGCGCATTGCACCCGATAGCGCTTTTGTAGAAACTTTGCCCAACGTTGGGCTGTCTGCCAGTTACCGTTGTTGGCTTTTGCCAGCGCCGGACTGATAATGAGGAGATGCTGGCTTTTCACCGGCATTTTTCAAGCGTTTTAAACATTGTTGTCGTACACCAGTACACCTATGACCTATTCATGACCAGTTCATTTCGAAGCGCAATTGCAATCGAACTCGCAGCCTTGCTACAAAAATCTCGCGCTACGACGCTGGCGCTCTACGAATGCTTCGTCAGTGCGGGCCTAGACGAGCCGGCGAACGTTCCGATATTGCCAGAAATTAATCCACCGCTTTGGGAACTAGGCCATTTGGCATGGTTCGCCGAGTGGTACATCCTGCGGGAAGCACAATCCAGCGATCCATCCAGCGCGTTACGCAGCTCGATGCTGACCAAGGGCGATGACTGGTTCGACTCTAACACGGTGCCTCATAAACAACGCTGGCACCTCGACTTGCCAGCCAGCGGCGCGATGAAAACTTATTGCCGCGAAGTGAGCGATCGGATACTCGATAAACTTTCTCGGGTGGCCGACGACGATTCTGCACTTTATCCATTCCGCTTGGTATTGGCGCATGAGGCCATGCATGCCGAGGCTTTTGCCTATAGCCTGCAGACATTGAACGCTGCACCGCCAGCAAAGTTTTTTCGCGGTTCTTCGCCATCGAACGATGCACGAGAAATCTGCTTTGCGGGCGGCAATAAAACGTTCGGCGCGGATCCATCCGAGCCCGGCTTCGTATTCGATAACGAGAAATGGGCGCATTCGGAGTACGTAGGCGAGTTTGCCATCGACGCGACCTTGATAACGAATGCGCGCTATGGCGAATTCATCGCCGCAGGTGGCTACCAAAAACCGACATTCTGGAGTGACGCCGGTCGCAGCTGGTTAATGCAGCAGCATAGTTCGGCACCGAGAACCTGGGTGCGCGAAGCAACGCGATGGCGCTGCGAGCGCTTCGACCAGCTGGTCGAATTGGTCGCCGAGGAACCGGTCAGGCATGTCACCTTATTTGAGGCGCAGGCGTACTGTGCATGGGCAAAGCGTCGTCTGCCCACCGAAGCGGAATGGCAGACGGCGGCGACGTCGGGAAATCGGCAATTCCACTGGGGGTGTTTATGGGAATGGACAGCCTCGTCGTTCAACCCCTATATGGGATTCGAGGCGGATGCCTACCGTGAATATTCGGCACCCTGGTTTGGCACGCATCAGGCGGTGCGGGGTGCTTCGTTCGCCACCGCCAGTTGCCTAAAGTCGCCGCTTTATCGTAATTTTTACGCACCGCATCGCAACGACATGTTCATCGGATTCAGAACCTGCGCGCTTTAAAGAAAAAACCCCACGTGAATAACTTTCACGTGGGGTTTCGATGGCAGCAGCCGATGGTCTGGCAGTCCGATTAGCGGTCGCTGAACGAGCGACGCGCGCCTGTATCGCCGGTACGTGGCCCCTTGTTGAAGCCGCCTTCCTTGCGTGGCGCGACACCCGGCTTGCTGAACGTGCGCGAGGCTGGCTTGGCCGGCCCGCTACGGTTGTCGCCCGGCTTCCAGCCGCCCGGTTTGTGACTCGGACGTGCAGTAGAAGCGGTTTTCTTCGGCTCGAAGCCCTCGACCATATCCACCGGAATCAATTGCTTGGTGAAACGCTCGATGCGCTTGACGTTCATGCCCTCGGCATGATTGACCAGCGAGATCGCCAGACCATTGCGTCCTGCGCGACCGGTACGACCGATACGGTGGACGTAATCTTCCGGAAATTTCGGCAAATCGTAGTTGATTACGTGCGTGATTGCCGGAACGTCGATACCGCGCGCGGCAACGTCGGTGGCGACCAACACCCGCACCTGCCCACGACGCATACCGTCGAGCGTACGATTACGTGCGCCCTGATGCATGTCGCCATGCAAGGCCGCAGCAGCGAAACCGGCGATGTTCAAACGATCGGCGATGGTATCGGCATCGCGTTTGGTGGCAGTAAACACCACTGCCTGATCCATGGTCACATCGCGCAACAGATGATCGAGCAAACGATTTTTGTGCGACAAATCGTCCACGAAATGCACGCGTTGCTGAATGTTTTCATGCTTATTGGTCGAACCGGCGATCTGGATGATCAATGGGTCTTTTGTGATGCGCTTAGCCATGTTACCGACTACGCCATCGAGGGTTGCCGAGAACAGCATGGTCTGACGCGAGGCCGGCGTAGCGGCGACGATCTTTTCGATGTCTTCGATGAAACCCATATCCAGCATACGGTCGGCTTCGTCGAGAACCAGAATTTCCAGTTGCGAGAAATCGATTTTCCCCGATTCCATGTGATCGATCAGACGGCCGGGTGTGGCAACCAGGATTTCCGGATTTTTTGCCAACAATTGCATCTGCTTTGGATAAGGCATGCCACCCAAAATCGATACCGCTTTCACGCGGCGCATCGAAGAGCCATATTTGTCGGTTGCGGTCGTGACTTGCAATGCCAGTTCGCGGGTAGGTGTCAATACCAGCATTTTCGGCTGCGCTGCCTTGAAGCGTGGGCGCTCACCGCGGGCACGCGATGATTGCGCTTCCTGATTTGCCGTACGGCTGGCTTCGGATTGCGGCTGATCGCCGGCGAGTGCAAATTTATGCAGTGCTGGCAACATGAATGCGGCAGTCTTGCCTGAGCCGGTTTGGGAAGAAACCAGCAGGTCGCGGCCGGCAATCGCTGCGGGAACGGCTTGCGCCTGAACGGAGGTTGGCGTCGTATAGCCGGATTCGGTAAGCGCCTTGAGTACGGACGCGTGTAGGCCGAGTGTTTCAAAAGTCATTATTTTCTTTCCTAATATCAGCGCTGCGCCACGTCGTGTGAACGTGTGCAAGCGAAAAAGGCAACGCCAACCAACGAAACAGCTAAGAAAGCTCAGAGAGATTTCGGCACAGAAAGCTTTGCGCCGGGAAGGTGTCCAGAAATGACACCAGAAGGCGGGAAGGCTTTATCGTTAATGCGAAGGGTTTGCGATGCTGCGTGTGATGCTGGCGACGGACTGATTTTTTTTCAATCCTGTTTCAGCAACGAACATGATTATAGTGCGTAACCCGACTGTTGTCCAACGTTTTGGGCTGATGGTGATTCGGTATCTAGTCCTATATTATTCCGGCACGTTGCCCATGCCGCCAACGACCTGAGAAAACCCGCCATCGACATACGTGATCTCGCCAGTGATCCCGCCGGCTAAATCCGACAACAGAAAGGCTGCAGCATTGCCGACTTCCTCTAGCGTTACATTGCGTCGCAGGGGCGCATTGGCACCGACGAAACTCAGCATTTTGTTGAAATCCTTGATGCCGCTCGCCGCCAGGGTCTTGATCGGCCCGGCTGAGATACCGTTCACCCGTACACCTTTCGGACCGAGCGACTCCGCCAGGTAACGGACGCTGGCTTCGAGAGACGCTTTCGCCAAACCCATGGTGTTGTAATTTGGTAGAACTCGCAGCGAACCCAAGTAGGTCAATGTAAGCAGGGCAGCGTTCGGGCGCAACATCGGCAACGCGGCTTTTGCCATCGCCGGAAAGCTGTAAGCTGAAATATCGTGGGCAATTTTGAAGCCCTCCCTTGAAAGCCCTTCCAGGAAATCTCCGGCAATCGATTCGCGAGATGCAAACCCGATCGAATGCACCAAGCCATCGAGATGAGTCCACGCAGCCCCAAGGTCTGCAAACAATGCGGTAATCTGTTCGTCGCTGGCGACGTCGCACTCGAAAACGAGTTTGCTCGAAAAATGCCCCGCAAATTCCGTCACACGGTCTTTGAATCGCTCACCCACATATGTGAACGCTAGTTCGGCACCTTCACGATGGCAGGCTTGAGCGATGCCGTACGCGATGGAGCGGTTCGATAAAACGCCGGTGACGAGAATTTTCTTATCCTGCAGGAATCCCATGACTAACTCCGCGATGTGATGGTGTGATCGAAGACGCGCCGTTGTACGTTAAGTACATCAATGCGTCGAGCCGGATTGTAGGTGCTTGTATCGCTGCGCGCAACGATTGATGCCGGATCAGGTGCCTGATTTCCTAGCCGTCCGATTGGCTGGGGCGCTTGCCTTGTGGCCGACCTGACGCACGACCAATGCCTTGCTTCGTTGGGTGTGACTGGGTTTGGTTATTGCGACCCGGCGCACCGGTGCACCGGCTACCGTGCGTAGCGGAACAGCGGGTGCCTTCGCTATCTTTGTCCCTTTTACCGACTTTGCCCCTTTGACTGCTTTTGCCGTGCGCATTTTGCGGGAATCGGGCACGTCGAGCTCCATCGCCATGACAGCGCGATCCGCAAGTTCAGGCTCGATATCTTTTTGCCCAGCCATATCCGATTTCGGTACCAAAATCGTGGAGCCGGCGCGTAATCGCATTTTCGGCGGAATTTGATTAACCTCCCGTAACAGCTCCGGTGTCGTGCCTAGGCGTGCGGCTAGCGTTTCAACGCGCTCACGCGCATTGCCAACCGTATGCGCTGTCCAGGTGGAAAGCGCCTGGCCCCATTTGCTGATATTCAAGCGGAATTTCGCAGCATTGCTTTCAGGTAAAAGCAACTGTGTTTTATTACTGCCGATGATTACCGGGCGGTTAAACTGGGGATTGAGCGCCCGGAATTCGTCCAACGGCATTTCAGCCAATTGCGCAGCCACATTGACATCGATGTCTCTGGTTTTAGCAATCGTGACGAAATACGGTTGGTTGTCGACTCTGGGTAGGGTCAACCCATAACTTTCTGGCAGCGCGATCAGATTCTCGACAGCCTGGAGTTTAGGCACGTAATTGCGGGTTTCGGCAGGCATCAGATTTGCCAAACCATTGAAATCGGTGCCCAGACCAGCGGCACTATTTTTTGCAATTGCACGTTGTACCGATCCTTCCCCCCAGTTGTAGGCTGCCAATGCCAGCTGCCAGTCGCCGAACATGCCGTACAGGCGCTGCAGATAGGTCAGGGCGGCATCGGTCGAGGCAAGCACGTCACGCCGCTCGTCTTTGAACATGTTTTGTTTCAGCTTGAAGTCCAGACCGGTGGAGGGAATGAACTGCCACATCCCAGCTGCCTTCGCGGTTGAATAGGCCTGTGGATTGAAAGCCGACTCGATAAAGGGTAGCAACGCCAGCTCCATCGGCATGTTGCGTTTTTCTAGTTCCTGTACGACATGGAAGAGGTAACGGGAAGCGCGTTTCGTGGTGCGTTGAATATAGTCCGGCCGCGCTGCGTACCAGGCTGTTTGTGTTTCCACCAGCGGGTTGATCAAATCGGGAATTGCAAAACCCTTGCGAATTCGCGCCCATACGTCGACCTCGTCCATGGAAAGCACGATGATGGAAGGGTCGTAATTCGGGTCGAGCATGTCGGTCGCGCCGATCGGCACGCCCCACGTGTAAGAAGGTAGCGACAGATCGTTCGCAAGCGCCGGCAAGGAAACCATGCAACAAGAAGCCGCCAGTGGCAAGACCACCGATCGACATTTATGTAGCAATGACTGGACGTTAGTTTTACAACGCATCGATTTTTATAGATAGATTGGCAAAGTCGGTGATTCCGAAATAGATAATTCTTAAACTGCCGTAACCGCTTGCTTGCCCCGATTTCTTGCGTACGGCTTCAGCGTACCGCCTAAGGCATCGTAGCACCGCTCCTCATGGTACTGCTGCTCGTAGTACTACTCTTCTATACCACACCGGAAGGTGCACCAGACTTTCATGTATTGCTATTGGGAAAAACATCCTTCCACGCTCTTAGGGCAGTAAATACTGCCTGTGGTTCCCGAGTTGTAATGCGCTGGTCTGCTAGAAGACGATCAACGATGGCCGCATCCCGATAGCGCAAAAAAGGGTTGGTCGCTTTTTCAAGGTCGATGCGAGATGGTATGGTTGGCCTGCCTTGTGCACGCGTTTGACGCTCCCGTTCCAAGCGATCGATCAAAACTGCATTGTCCGGCTCGACTTCTAACGCAAAATCCAGGTTTTTCAGCGTGTATTCATGCGCACAATACACTAGCGTGTCATCGGGAAGCGCAGCCAGCTTGGAGAGCGATGTCCGCATTTGCTCCGGCGTGCCTTCGAACAAGCGGCCGCAACCGCCGGCAAATAAAGTATCCCCGCAAAATAGCCAAGGTTTTTCATTGGCAATATAAGCGATATGGCCCCGAGTATGCCCCGGCACATCCAGCACAGATAATGATAAACCGAGCTTCGGTAATGTTACGTTGTCGCCTTGCACAACCCGCCGGGTCACGCCTGCAATGTCCTCGTGCATAGGGCCGATAACCGGTACCGCTGCATGTTCCAGTAACGTTGTCACACCGCCGGTGTGGTCAGCATGATGATGAGTCAGTAGAATGGCTACCAGCGACAGCTTGTGTGCTGCCAATGCCGCTAGAACCGGTACGCTGTCACCGGGATCGACCACTGCGGCATACTGGTTGTCATGAATGAGCCAGAAATAATTATCGTTAAAAGCGGGAACGGTCAATACAGTCAGCATGCTCATAGATCATCAACCTCCGCAAAAATCGATTATAGCGCTCGGCCCCTGGCTCGACACTGCAGCAGGACAATACGTGCGTGCCTGGGAGCAATCCCGGTTGAATGAATTGACTGCGGATATTTTCGGGTTCCATGCCATGCAGATCGGCCTGCCTCAGGTCGATGCGTTACAGGCGAGCCGCATGCCGCATAAATGGCTGAGCGACAGCCGCGCATCGTCGTCAGATTCCAGCGCCTCCGTCTCGGTGATTCTGGACTATGCAGAATTACCGTTTGCCTCACAGAGTTTGGATCTGGTGGTACTGCCACATGTGCTGGAATTTGCAGCCGAGCCGCATCAGGTACTGCGGGAGGTAGAACGCGTGCTGATTCCCGAAGGACAAGTAATCGTATGCGGGTTCAACCCCGGCAGTCTTTGGGGCGCAAGACAAATGGCAGGACGCCTGAGCGGCGCCCCTTTTTTGCCGCGCGATGGCGAATTCATCGGTCTGCCACGCATCAAGGATTGGTTGAAGCTGCTAAATATGGAGGTCAACCGTGGCCATTTCGGCTGCTACGCGCCACCGTGCGCGACGGACAAGTGGCTCAACCGTTACGCGTTCATGGAGAAAGCCGGGAATCGGTGGTGGCCTTACCTCGGTGCCGTGTACATGGTTCAGGCAATCAAGAGGGTCAAAGGAATGCGGTTGATCGGCCCGGTCTGGAAACGATCGCCTGTAGCGGCGACCAATACGGTGCCAGCGACGAATCGTGCCGGCCGCAACATCATGAGATAGAGGCGGAATGGAAAAGATCGATATCTACACCGACGGTGCATGCAAAGGTAACCCTGGACGTGGCGGTTGGGGCGCGATGCTGCGCACTGGCGAACATATCAAGGAGCTGTGCGGCGGAGAAGCTAATACGACCAACAACCGTATGGAACTCAAGGCAGTAATCGAAGCACTGAGCGCATTGACACGGCCTTGTACAGTCGTGGTGCATACCGATAGCCAGTACGTGCAAAAGGGCATCAGCGAATGGATTCACGGTTGGAAAGCGCGCGGCTGGAAAACCGCGGCCAAAGCACCGGTGAAGAATGTCGATCTATGGCAGGCGTTGGATGCTGCGCAGGCACGTCATACCATCGAGTGGCGGTGGGTTAAAGGGCACGCCGGCCATGAAGGCAACGAGCGCGCAGACGCCCTGGCCAACCGCGGCGTCGATATGGCGAACTAGGAGAATCACATGCGTCAAATCGTTCTTGATACCGAAACCACCGGCCTGAATCCTCGCACAGGCAACCGAATTATCGAAATTGGCTGTGTTGAATTAATGAATCGCCAGCTTACAGGTAAAAATTTTCATTGTTATTTGAACCCCGAGCGGGAGTCGGAAGAGGGCGCTTTGGCAGTGCACGGGTTGACGACGGAGTTTTTGCTCGACAAACCGAAGTTTGCGCAAATCGCTCCAGAATTGCAGGATTATTTAGCAGGTGCGGAGATCATCATTCACAACGCACCCTTTGACGTCGGCTTTCTAGATGCCGAGTTTGGGCGTTTGAATATTCCGCGTTTTCGTGAACAGGTTGGCGAGGTCATCGACACCCTGGTGCAGGCCAAGGAACTGCATCCGGGTAAGCGTAATTCCCTAGACGCACTTTGCGACCGATACGGCGTGTCGAATGCTCACCGGACGTTGCATGGCGCATTACTGGATGCGGAACTGCTCGCAGAAGTGTATTTGGCGATGACACGTGGCCAAAATACCTTGAGCATGGAGCTGGAGCAGCCTGCGACCACGGCAGCTACATTCGATGAGGTAGCTCAGTTTAGCGAGATGAATGCAATTCGTATTCTTCCAGCAAATCCTGACGAGCTGGCTGCACACGAGGCGCTGCTACAGAGCCTCGACAAGGAAATCCGCGGTAAAGCACTTTGGCGTCTAAGCGCCAACGGTTGATCGGTGCAAGGTATCTATGCGATAATTTCGCGCTTGGCGAGATTGGGAGGTTAGCTCAGGGGTAGAGCGATCGCCTCACACGCGATAGGTCGCTGGTTCGAAACCAGCACTTCCCACCATAAGCCGGGTGAAAAACATTGCTGAAAAAAAAGCCGCTCCAGAGCGGCTTTTTTTTGGGTGCTCACATATCGTTGGATCAAAGAAAAAAGCACCCGAAGGTGCTTTTTTAATTTCTAAATAGCAGCAGGGTCACCCCTGCGCTTTAATTAGAATGTATGACGAACACCAACGTTGACTACGCGGTCGATCTGGTTAGGCAAGGTGCCGGCAACGTAAGCAATCGCTTCCTGGTCGGTATGTGTATAGGACGAGTAGAAATTGGTACGCTTCGACAGAGCATATGTGTAACCGGCTGCGTACTGCTTAGCATCGCCGTTACCGATACGATCCTGCTTCTTCAAAGCCGACACTTGAACTGCGCTTGCACCGAATGGAACCGTTGCGCCGAGCATATAGTCACGTGCGTCGGTAGCGCGATTCAGGCCAGCGAAACCACCCTTTTCGATACCAACTGCTGCGTGGGCTTTCACTATACCGAAGTCATAAGTTGCGCCAGCCAGTGTGCTACGTGCTGTCTGGTCAGGGAACAAGGCTGCTGGTACAGAACCAGGAATTACGCCTGTGGCGAAATTGTTATGAATCAGCAAGTAGTCCAGGGTAACGAACAATGGACCAGCAGCATAGTTCAACGATGCACCCATCGAACGACCGGCCTGGTTATTTGTCTGCTCGCCCAACGCGTACGTGATTTGACCGGTCAAACCTGGTACGAACGTTGGTGTGAAATATGAAATCTGATTGTCTGCACGGCTAGCACCACCGGTGTTGCGCAGGAACAGACGGTCCATGCCGCTACGGTTCGAGATACGGAATGGATCGATTGCATCCAATGCATCATACATAACTGTCTTTTGGCGACCCAGGCGAAGTTGGCCGAATGGACCTGTCAGGCCCAAGTAAGCTTGACGGTTGAATGCGTTGTTGGTTGCACTGGCGACTGAACCGGTATCGATGTTGAAACCTTGCTCAAGCACGAATTGGCCTGACAAACCGCCGCCCAGATCTTCCGTACCTTTGAAACCAAGACGGCTGCCCGATTGGTTACCACTGTCGAGACGATTAGTGACAGTCGCGCCGTTGTCTTGACGGGTGATGCCAACGTCGGCAACACCGTAGATCGTGACCGAAGTTTGTGCCGAGGCGATGCCGGTGAAAGCACCAAGTACTGCCAATGCGAGTAGCGATTTTTTCATGTGTTTGTTCCCCAAAGTGGTCTATAAAACTGATTCGAAGCATTCACAGGCACACTAAACAGTAATGCCCCTGCCGATGCTCTTACGTCAAACTGATTCCAGCATTTACACTATCTAAAACGACAAGCTCGTGGTGTGACGCGGACGCATTATAACCATCATTATAAAAAAACTGCTTCCGCCGCACCAAGATAATATTCAAGCCGTACTGTCGCGTTGCCTGTTACTAACACCGTTTTTAAAGAAGCTGTTTTCTTCAGTAACACTATACGATTGCAGTGGATATTGAATAGTTTGTGGTGCAAATTATTCAACTAGGGTGGTTGATGGACCCATCACTCCTTACGGTTTGGAAATAATACAACCTCAGGGTAAAAACGCGACCCCTGGTGACATGAACAAGATGAAAAAAGTGAATTTTGTGGTGTTCGGACAACGATAAGATTTCCACCGATGCTTGTTATTGCATGAGTGAATCTTAAATGAATGCTACAGAGAAACCAGAATGCGCCGCGTTGGGTTTGATTCGAAACAGTAAGCATGCGTGCGCAAATGTCGATTGGTAGTTCTCGCCAAGTGCTGCAATCACGGTTGACCGTTTATTACGACGAACGTAATGCTTGCCGATCAATTGCTATCTTTACGCGCGTTCATCCACCGAGCGGCGACGATAACGACCAAGATGCCGATCAGATCTGCAAGCATCGATTGCTGAGTCAACGTAAAACCCGCCAGGCCCTTGACGCCAGTAACAATCAGCCACGCACTTAGTGCTGACAAAGCAATTGGTGTCAAGGCGCCGCCATATTGATTGCCAATTCTTGCTAAGAAAGAGCTTTTCTGCGGTATAGGTTTTTGGTTCATGAGAGTCTCGATCGGAACAGGCGTTGAAGAAGCACAAACCCATGTTATCTGTGCAGACGAACCAATTGGTTGCCATAAGTAAACATTGTGTGAAATAAAGATGGGAGATTTTTCAGGCTGAAGTGAATCACGTCGTTAGTCGCTTACCAACCGGGTAATTCCTGTTTCAGGCACCTGTGATCCAGCCTTCAAGTGAATCAAAAGCCGGCAAGCCAAAGTTGGCTGTACGGCGCTGCCAAGCCCAGGTTGCAACCAGCGCGCAAATGACCGCGTCCAGCAAGTCGCCTGTTCCGTCGTTTATCAGTGCTGTCAGATGGTCGCCGGCATCGAGCCTGATGCCTAATTTGTAGTCACCAAGTTGAAGACGCGCGAGTATATCTACACGTGTAGTGCGACGCGCATCCGTTTGCTTGCGTAGATCATCGTTTTTATAAGATTGTCGTGTAATCGAGCGTGCAACGAGGCCTGGATATCCCTCCAAGGCGATGCGTTCGGGGTCGCCAGGGTGTAGGCCGTGAAGTGTTACGCCAGCCTGCATTAAACGTGGTACCCCTGCGTGCAACATATACGCTACCGGCGGATTCACCCATTTCATCGACGGAGAGGAGCCCGCTGGCGCTTCCGTTGCGCGGCCTGCAAACTTATTACCAACTGGCCGTGCATTGCAAAAAGCCTGGAAAGTGGTACGTATTTCGGGCCGCGAGAGCGACGCGAAGTGCGTCATCAGAGATGCCCATTCTAGTGGCCACCCAAGAGTTTCGACTAACTCTCGCGGAAGTGAAAACGGCAGATCGAATACACCTAGCCATGGTCCTGGATTCGACAGCCATCGCTCGAAAGTCGAAAAATCATGTATCGAAGCCAGCGATTCAAGTAAAAAACCATCGTTTTTCATCACACCGGTCGCAATGGTGATCGCTTTTCGGCGGGTAGGCGCGGAGGTGAAATCGATGCCGTGTAACTTACATAAGGACATAGACGACTGTCGGCTAATCAACGATTTTAGGGCAGTGGTCATCATCGATTGTCAAATTTCTGCGAACTTCAAGAAAAAACATCAACTTCCATCACAATAAAATTTTTTTAACAAAAGATCGTATTACTCTCTGCTGCGTCGTTAAATCGATGTAATTTGGCTTTGAAGACATTTCGGAGCCAGTTGAAGAAGCGTGATCGAAATGTGAAATAAGCTTTTCAAAAATACAAATATCCTCTGTAACATTCAGAGAATTTACATAAATGTGGGCAAACGTACATAGGTCGCATTGGATTGCAGGATACCGTTTCCTAATAGAATTATTTAATAATCCTAGCACTGACAGCAGCCTGCATTGCTTGTTAAACCTCGCGATCTGTTGCAAAAAAGGAAACTATTTCAGCGACCTAAAACGTGCTGATGATGTGAAATATGGCTGGGAATCGGCAAAATATACCGAAAGGCGAATGGAATGAGTGCACATCTACCGAACAAATCTTACGCCATAGATCAGGCACATTTGCGACGAGCACGTAATCTTGCACGCCAGAGCGGTTGCTCGGTAATCACGGAATTAGAATATCTGCACAGCGGGACGTCAGAAGAACTCGTCGAGCATTTGGGCAAACTGTTTGGGATGAGGCCGCTAAGCATTGAGGCGATGCAAGTTTTATCGCCGGCCTATGACCTTTTGCCTTTGGCTTTGGCACGTCGGTGGCAGTGCTTGCTTTTTCGACACGCCGACAATGGGGCGTTAATCGGTGTCATCGCCGATCCGTTCGATCCTGATTTACAGCTTTGGCTGAACGGCCAAGCACATTCAGCCGTGGTCATGTGTTTAGCCTCGACCGCAGACCTGCAAAAATACCTGCAATTGGCAAGCGGTGAGGAGATCGTAGTAAATCAAGCGTGTCGCAATGATGACCGTCTCGCGGCGCAAAATGCGGCGAATTTGGAATGTATAACGATCGCAGAAGATTTACTTAGGCGTGTGATGCAACATTAATTAACGCCGAGGCGGTGGTGGTGGAGGAGCGCCAGCCGGTGGCGGTGGAATTTGACTGCTACGTGTATCTACATCGCCCGTCATGCGACCTGTGACCGGCACTCTGTTTCCTTTTCCGTACATGCATTGTATGTAAGCCATATCGTAACGGCGTTGCATTTCATCCGACGATGCAGCTGCGTTCCCGGCACCAACCGACGTTCCAAGCAACAAGCCGGTGCCTGCACCAATTGCTGCACCTTGCCCACCGTCGAAGGCAGCTCCTGTTGCTGCACCAAGCAATGTGCCAATTACAGCGCTCTCGCCACTATTGCGACGTGCAGTCGCGGTAGGGCCATTAATTGTTTGATAACTGGCAAAACTGCGGCAGTCTGAGTCGTCGATGCGAAATTGTTCGAAGGGTTTTCCAGTGCCTGGTAAGGCCATTACGCCAGGACCGCTCGGTGGCACGGTCGCACATCCGGCCGATAATAGCGCTAGAAATAAGCCGGAAATTAAAGGTTTTATAGGAAGCGTCATTTGACAAAATTTCAAATAATAAATCGCGCGATTAATCTGAATGACGATGGGCTCGCAGCGTGTTTTTAGCGAGAGTAAGAGCTGGGAGGTATTTTTTGCCAACTTCCTAGACAAGATGCTACTTGAGGATAATAGCCAGCAGGCTCTCGACAGTAGTGCCAGAAACCTTCTCCAGGCGTTTCGTCACTTTGTAAAGCGTTATGGGCGTCTTTTTCGATATATACGATCGGCTCACGCGGAACAGTAACGATAGTCGTGACTGGCGATGGATAACTATATGGGTAAGAATAGTATCCAAACCGGTGCCCTGAGTAACCGTAAAAAGGCGAGGAGAATAACGGTACACCGATGTGTAATCCGACTCTAGCACCTCCATGGTGCCAGCGTCCGCCACCATGCGCGCGATAGGCGAACGCGCTACTGCACATGGTAAGGGTGATCAAAAATACAATTGTAGTCTCAAGCCGTTTGGCCGCTTTCATTGCATCCTCCCACGCAGGCGATATATTGATATTAGAGCAACAGCAGACTGATTTAGCAGCACGAGGCAGCCATATCAAGCCGGTAAGCAAACAATGAGAATTAGAGTCGTTACGAGCGTGTAAGTTTCGGCGCCGGCGCTCGGACGCGTGTAACGGATGCCAGTTGCGGTGGTCCGCTATCGTATTCATCAAGGGTATTTACCCGTATCTACACGGTAGACACGGGCTGTGACGACTTAATAGACGGTTGGCTGTGCGCGTTGGACCTGGTGCCCGTGATGCTACCGAGATATTGATAATAGAAAAAGTTCGAAATGAATGAGTGTCTGTTTCGATCCACCAAGCGCACCCGTTAAATTAGTGCATTTATGCAATAATTAATCGGTCTCCTGAGGCAATCGTATCGGTATCCGTGCATGCACGCTGCTTCGACTTTTTCGAAGCCATTTGTTTTGCTCTTGAACTGGAAGGCGGCAATCTGCGTAAAGTTTTCAATGCATCCGGATCGATTATGCCGATGGAGCGTTGATCTACGCTGATCAAGCCTATCTCGTTGAATGCCGAAAGTGTACGGCTGACCGTTTCTAGCGTAAGCCCAAGATAACTGCCGATTTCGTGGCGGGTCATACGCAAGTTAAAAAGTTTGCTCGAATAACCCATTTCGGCAAACCGATCGGATAATGAAACTAGAAAGCGTGCAACCCTGGCTTCTGCGCTTAGAGCCCCAAGCATGCTGACCATCGCTTGTTCCCGCACCAATTCACGACTCATCACACTATACATAGCGTGTTCAAGCTCCACATGGGTGCGCCCCAATGCCGTGAATTTTTTAAACGGCAGCAGTATTAGATCGCAACTGGATAGAGCGACGGCCTCAGATGAATAGCGGCGCGTATGAATGCCGTCGACACCGAACAAATCGCCTTTCATGGGAAAACTTAGCACTTGCTCGTTGCCGAACTCGTCGATCAAAACAGTTTTCAAAAACCCTGAGTGAACGATGAAGAGTGTGTCGAAAGGCTGACCGATTGTATGAATTCTCTGACCAGTTTTAAATTGTACGTGCTGAAATTGCAATTCTTCATCAGCCATCGATGAGACTGTGGGTATACGCAGCGCTTCGCATAATTCTTTAAGGTTCGACCATAATTTCCCCTGGCGCTGCCACGCAGTATCAAGCGCGGTGGCATGTGGCGTGCAGGGCAAGGCGGTGGAGGCACTCAATCGACTTCCAGGCATTTGCGTGGACAACATAATCAACTCCCGATTCATGGACACTTCTTCAATGAAAATTCATTTTCAGCTGGTTCAATGGCGTTGATGGCTATGTTTGTCTGCCAATCGCCTACTCACTCTATGGAAACGTCGACCTCAGTTAAAAACGGTATCAATTACAACTCATCACATATCGTTGCTAAGTCGTCATTATCGCGTTGCACGTTATTAGTATGTCAACAGGAATCGTTGAATACTATCGGTATGATCTGAATCACGTTGTAGGATTTATCTGATTTTTATAGGTTAATTCTTATAAAACTTCTCGTTGATCGTCGCTGTATGTTTGATAACGCGCAAGTTTTTGATGATTTTTATGCATTTTTGAGCTCGTAAGCATCAAATTTCACAAAAACGCAAAATGGGGGGCTAATTGTTCAAAGTCTCGATGAAATTTTAATAATTTCAAACGGATGCTTAGCCTGTCAGGTTTTTATTGGTGTAAGCAGGCGGTGGGCCACGGCGTATTGCACCAATTCAGCCAACGAATTAAGAGACATTTTCTGCAAAATACGAGTTTTATGCGTACTAACGGTTTTAACACTCAGATGTAAGACTTCGGCAATCGCTGTAATCGAGCGCCCGTTTACTAACATCGTAAACACTTCATATTCTCTGTTTGACAACTGTTTATGCGGCAAGTTAGCAGTCGCCGGCATGGCATCGATTGCCAGTTGTTCCGCAACTGCCATACTGATGTAGGGGCGACCAGCAGCTACCTTTTGGATTGCGTTTAATAGCTGTACACCAGCGCTTTCTTTAGTCAGATAGCCTCGTGCGCCAGCCCTGATGGCGCGAACTGCGTATTGTTCTTCTTCGTGCATCGTCAAAATTAAAATCGGCAATTTTGGTGCGATTTCTTTCACTTGGCGAATCAGCTCGACCCCGCTTTTTCCAGGCATCGACATATCCATCAACAACAGGTCGCAGTCGTCGCGACGCGCTTGCATGAGCGTCTCGAATCCATCGCTTGCCTCACCAATCACACTGATTTCACCCGCACTTTCAAGAATGCGTTTGAGCCCCTCGCGCATGAGAGCATGGTCGTCGGCGATGACGATGCGAATCATGGCGCGCCACGAATGCGATACCTGCGGAAAGCGGTTTTGTAATTCACTGGCAAGAAGCTATTCTAAGTTTTCCTAATGCCAGACTAAAATAGCATCGTTTTACGAACCCTATCTTAACTTCTGGTAAAGAGGTTTGGTTACAAAAGTCTGGCTAAGGCATCTTAAATCGTTTTTAAACTGTCATGTTCCAGTAATTCAAAGTGCGTTCAAATCAAGGGCTTTGAGCAAAGTTTCTTTACGGTGTTACTGCTAAACTTGCCACGCTTATACGTTACGTCCAGCGACATTTGCAACTTCGCTTGTCATTTATCTGCTTGAAATGCCAATGAACTTTAATCTCGGCGACATCAGTCATACGATCCAGCTTGCTGTCGCACCGGTTTTCCTGCTAACCGGCGTGGGTACATTTCTCGCAGTGCTGACCAATCGGCTCGCACGCATCATCGACCGTTCAAGAGTGCTTGAGGACAGGTTGGACTCTGGCACGTCTACCGATCCAAGCAAACCGCGTGCCGAATTGTTGGCGCTGTATAAGCGAACGCATTTGATCAATCGAGCCATCACGCTCAGTACCACTTGTGCGCTCTTGGTTTGCATTACGATTGCCTCTCTTTTCCTAGGCAACGCCCTGCAATTAGGATTGAGCCAATTCATCGCGGTGTTGTTCATTTTTGCGATGCTGACCTTAATCGGTGGATTTATCTACCTGCTTCGCGAGATTTTCGTGGCGACTGCCAGCATGTCCTTGCGCACGACTTTAACCCTCAAATAAATCTTGGCGACGCTTTTACAGGTTGTGCGATCTTCTATGATGCCAATGTATTAATATTTTGACCGCAATGCGATGAGTTTCACCCTAATTGGCCCAAGCCAATACCCAAGGATATCGAGAAATGAAAAGAACACCGGCATATCATTCGCTCTACATACAAGTATTGGTGGCGATCTTGGTGGGCGTAATACTCGGCCATTTTTTTCCAGAAAAGGGCGCGGAAATGAAGCCCTTGGGTGACGGCTTCATCAAGTTGATCAAAATGATCATTGCGCCGGTAATCTTCTGTACGGTCGTAATCGGCATCGCCGGTATGGAAGATATGAAAAAAGTCGGCCGTACAGGTGGTTTCGCGCTTTTGTATTTTGGGATCGTGAGCACCCTGGCGTTGGTGATCGGCATGATCGTGGTTGATCTGGTCCAGCCTGGTGTCGGCATGAATATCGATCCAAGATTACTCGACGCTAGGAGCATCTCTGCTTACACCGAACCGGGAAAAATGCAAAGCACGGCAGATTTTTTTCTAAACATTATCCCGGTGAGTGTCGTCGATGCGTTCGCAAAAGGCGAGATGTTGCAAGTGCTGCTGTTCTCGATATTGTTCGGCTTCGCGCTTCACCGTTTCGGCGGTCGCGGTACTTTGGTGTTCGACCTAATCGAAAAAATGTCGCATGTGCTTTTCACGATCGTCGGCTTCATCATGAAAGTCGCCCCGATCGGTGCGTTCGGGGCCATGGCATTTACCATCGGTAAATATGGCGTAGCTTCGCTGGTACAACTTGCAGCGTTGATGGGAACGTTTTACGCAACGTGTCTGATTTTCGTTTTTGGCGTGCTCGGCATGATCACGCGAGTCAACGGTTTCAGCATCTGGAAGTTCATCAAGTATATAAAAGAAGAATTGTTCATCGTACTGGGCACATCCTCGTCGGAAACGGTGCTGCCGCGCATGATGACAAAAATGGAGGCGTTGGGTGTGCGTAAATCGGTAGTTGGGCTGGTCATCCCCACCGGCTATTCATTCAATCTTAACGGTACCTCGATTTACTTGACGATGGCTGCTATATTCATCGCACAAGCGACGAACACGCCAATGACACTCGTACAACAACTGACATTGTTGGCAGTATTGCTGGTCACTTCGAAAGGCGCTGCCGGCATTACCGGAAGCGGTTTCATCGTCTTAGCGGCTACGCTTTCTGCCGTTGGTAGTGTCCCGGTTGCCGGCTTGGCCCTGATCCTGGGCATCGATCGATTCATGTCCGAAGCTCGCGCGTTGACCAATTTAATTGGCAACGGCGTGGCAACCGTCGTCGTTGGTAAATGGACTAAAGATCTTGATGTCGAAGCGCTACATCGTGGGTTGAATAATGTTGCGCCGACGCTAACGCCGGCAGTTCATCAGCGACGTGCCACGGATGTAAGAATTCCTGAGAGCGTAGCCATGGCGACTGCCGCGGCGCATTCAGAGAGAGCTTCTGCACGGACACGTCGAAATGACGTTTCAGCACCTACGACAGCACTGACGCCATAGCGTCGATTACCCGATCAATATTTTGATGGTTTAAGGGTGCGACGCAAATGCGACCCGTATCAACTGCGTAGACGGAAAACTCACCACGAAGGCGTTCCACCTGCTGTTTCGTCAGACCGGAATAAGAAAACATGCCACGCTGCGCCGTAACGAAAGCAAAATCATGCGCCGGTGCTTTTTCGCGCAGCCTTTCCACCATTAACATACGCATTTCTCGTATGCGAATACGCATCGCTGCCAATTCGTCTTCCCACAAATGCCGCAATGCCGGATTGGTCAACACGGTTGCTACGACATGGCCGCCATGCGTCGGCGGATTCGAATAATTCGTTCGGATAACACGCTTAAGCTGCGAAAGCGCGCGACCGGCTTCTTCCGCGCTGGCTGCGACCATGCTGAGCGCACCGACACGCTCGCCATATAACGAAAACGATTTGGAAAAAGAATTCGCCACGAACATAGCTGCGCCAGCTTCTGCGAAGCGGCGCACAACTTGTCCATCGGCTTCAATGCCATCGCCGAATCCCTGGTATGCCATATCCAGAAAAGTAATCAACCCGTGTTTGGTCACAACCTGAATGATGTCGCTCCATTGCGCATCGCTTAGATCGGCCCCGGTAGGATTGTGGCAACAAGCATGCAACACCACGACCGAGCCCGATTCCATCGCCTTCAGCGCGTCGATCATGCCGGTGAAATTCACGCCGCGCGTCGCAGCATCGTAGTAAGGATAATTTTTGACGCCGAAGCCAGCGGCTTCAAACAACGCACGGTGATTTTCCCAGCTTGGATCGCTGATATACACGGTCGATCCAGGAGAAAACCGCTTTAAGAAGTCAGCACCCAGTTTTAATGCGCCCGTGCCGCCGATAGCTTGAGCGGTGATCGCCCTCTTTTCTTGAATGACTGCGCTGTCGGCACCAAATACCAGTTCCTGAACGGCTCTGTCGTATGCCGCCAAGCCTTCGATCGGCAAATAGGTCCGTGGTGCAGATTTCTCGATCAACAACGCTTCCGCTTTCTTCACGCAGTTAAGCAAAGGCACCTTGCCGTTTTCGTCATAGTAAACACCTACGCCCAGGTTCACTTTCAGCGGATTCGAGTCGGCATTAAATGCTTCGGTGAGGCCCAGAATCGGGTCCCGAGGTGCCATGTCGATTGTGGAAAATACGGACGCAAATAGAGGTGTGTTCATCGTGATAACATCAAAAGTTGGCTGGGGCGAAAGGGAAAATTCTGCAGCCGGCCGGGTTTAGAAAAGAGAAAGCGCCGGGCGCGATTCGCTGCGGTGATTTTGTAGCTTGCCATCTTACCAAAGGTCTAACTCCCATGGCTGAATTATCCGAGGTTTCCAGCACGATCGACGAATCAAAAATCGTCACTTTTCCAGATTCTCCGTTTCGTCTTTTCCAACCATTTAAGCCCGCAGGCGACCAGCCGGCCGCCATTGCGAGCCTCGCCGAAGGTATCGACGACGGCCTCGCCTATCAGACATTGCTTGGCGTCACCGGCTCGGGTAAGACTTACACGATGGCAAATGTGATCGCTCGTATGGGACGGCCGGCGATCATCTTCGCGCCTAATAAAACGCTGGCGGCACAGCTATACAGCGAATTTCGGGAATTTTTTCCACAAAATGCGGTGGAATACTTCGTCAGCTACTACGATTATTACCAGCCTGAAGCCTATGTGCCGCAGCGCGACCTTTTTATCGAGAAAGATTCGTCGATCAACGAGCATATCGAGCAGATGCGTTTATCCTGCACTAAATCGTTGATGGAGCGACGCGATGTCGTGATCGTTGCCACCGTATCGGCAATCTACGGTATCGGTAACCCCAACGAGTATCACCAAATGATCCTGACATTGCGTGCGCACGACAAGGTCAGTCAACGGGACGTGATCGCGCGTTTGATTCAAATGCAGTACACGCGCAACGAAATCGATTTCAGCCGGGGTTCTTTCAGAGTCCGTGGCGATACGATCGACGTTTTCCCAGCCGAGCATGCGGAACTGGCGGTACGCATAGAAATGTTCGACGACCAGATCGATAGTCTGCAATTGTTCGATCCCCTGACCGGTCGTATCCGGCAAAAGATTCCACGCTTCACGATTTATCCGGGTTCGCACTACGTCACACCGCGCACAACGGTGCTGCGGGCGATCGAATCGATCAAACTCGAACTGCGCGACCGGCTGGAAGAATTTCGCAGCCAGAACAAGCTGATCGAAGAGCAGCGCCTGGAGCAACGCACACGTTTCGACCTGGAAATGATGGCCGAAATCGGTTTCACCAAAGGCATCGAAAATTACTCGCGCCATCTGAGTGGTGCCATGCCGGGTGCGCCGCCGCCGACCCTGATCGACTATTTGCCTAAAGATGCCCTGATGTTCATGGATGAGTCGCATGTATTGCTAGGCCAGTTGAGCGGCATGTACAACGGCGACCGGGCTCGTAAAACCAATCTCGTCGATTACGGTTTCCGGTTGCCGTCGGCGCTGGACAACCGGCCGTTGCGATTCGATGAATTTGAAGGCAAGATGCGCCAGACTATTTTTGTTTCGGCAACGCCCGCTGAATATGAAAATCGAAATGCCGGCCAAGTCGTGGAGCAGGTTGTGCGCCCGACAGGCTTGATCGATCCGGCAATCGAAGTGCGCCCGGCATCCACCCAAGTGGATGACTTGATGAATGAAATTACGGATCGCGTCCAGAAAAACGAGCGCGTACTGGTTACGACGCTGACCAAGCGCATGTCCGAGCAATTGACCGAATTTCTCGGTGACAACGGTATTAAAGTGCGATATTTGCATAGCGATATCGACACAGTCGAACGCGTAGAAATCATTCGGGATTTGCGACTCGGCACCTTCGATGTCCTAGTCGGCATCAATCTACTTCGAGAGGGTCTGGATCTGCCGGAGGTGTCGCTGGTGGCGATTCTGGACGCCGACAAGGAGGGGTTTCTCCGCTCCGAGCGTAGCTTGATTCAAACCATCGGGCGGGCGGCGCGCAATTTGAACGGCAAAGCGATTCTCTATGGAGACAAGGTAACTGATTCGATGCGCAAAGCGATCGATGAAACCGAGCGGCGACGTAATAAACAAATCGCCTTCAATCTTGCCAACAACATTACGCCGACTGGCATCAAAAAACAGATCCGTGATTTGATCGACGGTGTCTATAGTCCGCAAGAAGCGCGTGCGGAATTGCAGGCTGCACAGGAATCGGCGAAGTATGAGTCGATGAGTGAGAAGCAGGTAAGCAAAGAAATCAAACGTTTAGAGAAACTCATGATCGATCATGCGAAAAATCTGGAGTTTGAAAAAGCCGCTCAGGTGCGGGATCAATTGCGCATCGTCAAAGAACAATTGTTCGGTGCTTCGGGCAGCGACAATGTCGTGCCCTTCGCCCAGGCTTAGGGCGGGGTCGTTTGATGGTGCCAAAACAGTTTCTGACGATGGTGCAACAAGCGCATCCAAGCTGGCATGTTGCTCTGACCGACGGTTTGAATGCAGTCGCCGCTGCTGATCCGAGCTATTTGCCGGTGTTGAGCGATTCGACATTTTTACCAACGCAGGGCCGTCTGTTCGCGGCATTTGCACTGCCGCTCGACCGTACCCGTTACGTGCTGATAGGAGAGGGGCCTTATCCACGTGCCGCCAGTGCCACGGGTGTCTGCTTTATGGATGGCGCAGTCGGAAGCTTGTGGTCGGCTGGTGGCTTGTCGAAGGACGTCAATCGTGCCACGTCGCTGCGCAATTTCATGAAAATGCTATTGGTAGCTGCGGGCCAACTGCAGCCTGAACGCACGACCGGCGATGCACTCGTACATGTCGCGGCAGGCGCGCTGGCACCGGGTTCGCCGTTTATCCAGACGTTGTCGCAGTTGCAGCACAATCTGACCGAAAACGGGTTCTTGCTGTTGAACGCAGCGCTGGCATTCCGTACTGACGTGCCACCGTTGAAAGAGGCGCGCGCCTGGCAACCTTTTCTGAAAACCGTATTCTCGGCACTGGCTCAGCATGCGCAAATCACTAAACAGCAATTACCGACTTTGGTGCTTTGGGGAAAGGTGGCTGGACAGGTCGAACCAATGGGTATCGCGGCGCAGTTTCCAAGAGCAATCGCGGAACATCCTTACAACCTGTCTTTTATTATCAACCGCCCGATGCACGACCTTTTTGGCCCCATGCAATTGCTGACCGCCTGAAAACAAGTCGCTCGAAACGGGTCTGATCGGACAATGTACGCGTCAGCGAAAGCTAGGCAAATTTGCTATACTTGACAAAATTAATCGAGTATTGCTTTGGTCGTTGTAAAAAATGCTTTACAGATAATGTTTTGAATGATCGGGGGCATCGTGCGTCTTACAACGAAAGGCCGTTTTGCGGTTACCGCCATGATTGACTTGGCGTTGCAACAAGATAATGGCCCTGTAACCTTAGCCGGAGTCAGCGCGCGTCAAGAAATTTCATTGTCTTATCTGGAGCAACTGTTCGGCAAATTGCGGCGCCACGAGATCGTGAAATCGGTACGGGGCCCGGGCGGCGGCTACAGGCTATCTGGGCCGGCAGAAAATATTTCAGTTGCGGACATTATTCTTGCTGTCGACGAGCCGATCGATGCAACCCAATGCGGCGGCAAAGAAAATTGCCATACGTCTGAACACAGTGGTAACGGCCGTTGCATGACCCATGATTTATGGGCGACGCTAAATACCAAGATGGTGGATTATCTGCAATCGGTTTCCTTGAAAGATTTGGTGGACCAGCAAAAGCTAAGAAGTTTCGATCGGAATGTCGTTGTCGTACGCCGCAATCATGCGGCCGCCTGATTCACGGAGCCCTCACAAAAATGAATGCACCACTCGAGCAAAGTTTGTTAGATACATTGAAAGCGCCGCATTTTCCTATTTACATGGATTACTCGGCGACTACCCCGATTGACCCCCGGGTGGCGGATAAAATGATCCCCTATTTGAGGGAGCAGTTTGGCAACCCGGCATCGCGAAGCCATGTGTACGGTTGGACTGCCGAGAAAGCGGTGGAGGAAGCGCGCGGACATGTAGCGGCCTTGGTCAACGCGGACCCGCGCGAAATCATCTGGACATCTGGTGCGACAGAAGGCAACAATCTTGCATTAAAAGGCGCTGCGCATTTCTATGCTACGCGCGGCAAGCATATTATTACCGTCAAAACCGAACACAAGGCCGTACTCGATACAGTGCGTGAATTGGAGCGCCAAGGGTTCGAGGCGACTTATTTGCAGCCGCTGGATAACGGTTTGATCACCATCGAGCAGCTTGCCGACGCTATCCGGCCAGACACTATCTTGGTATCGGTCATGCTCGTTAATAACGAAATCGGTGTGATTCAGCCGATTGAAGCAATCGGTGAATTATGCCGCAGTAAAGGCATTATTTTCCATTGCGACGCGGCGCAGGCTACCGGTAAGATAAAAATCGATCTCGAAGGTTGCAAGGTCGATCTCATGACATTCACTGCGCACAAGACCTACGGCCCGAAGGGCATCGGTGCATTGTATGTTCGTCGTAAGCCACGCGTGCGTCTGGAAGCGCAGATGCACGGCGGTGGTCACGAACGTGGTCTGCGCTCGGGCACGCTGGCAACGCACCAGATCGTCGGTATGGGTGAAGCATTTCGTTTGGCGTTGGAAGAAATGGATGCCGAAACCGCACGTATTATTTCTTTACGCGATCGCTTGGCCAGGGGCTTGCAGGAAATTGAAGAGGTGTACGTCAACGGCGATATGGCGCATCGGGTGCCGCACAACCTGAACGTCAGTTTCAATTATGTCGAGGGCGAATCACTCATCATGGCGATAAAAGATCTGGCGGTTTCCTCCGGCTCTGCCTGCACCTCGGCCAGCCTGGAGCCATCTTATGTGCTGCGCGCTCTTGGCCGTAGCGACGAGTTGGCACATAGCTCGATCCGTTTCACCTTTGGCCGCTTCACCACGGAACAGGAGATCGATTTCACGATCGCGCTGATCAAGGAAAAGGTCGCAAAGTTGCGCGAGCTGTCTCCCTTGTGGGACATGTACAAAGACGGCATCGACCTAAGCACCATTCAGTGGGCGGCGCACTAAGCTTGCAATGTATTTAACGCATTAATTTCAGGAGTATCAAAATGGCTTATTCAGACAAAGTGCTCGATCATTATGAAAACCCTCGTAATGTTGGCGCATTCGACAAGGGTGACGATACCATCGGCACCGGCATGGTCGGTGCGCCGGCGTGTGGCGATGTGATGAAACTGCAAATCAAGGTGGGTGCCGACGGCACGATCGAGGATGCGAAATTCAAGACTTATGGCTGCGGTTCTGCGATCGCTTCGTCGTCGCTGGTAACCGAATGGGTCAAAGGTAAGACCTTGGATCAGGCGATGGATATCCGTAATACGCAGATTGCCGAGGAACTGGCGCTACCGCCGGTGAAAATCCACTGTTCGATTCTGGCTGAAGACGCGATCAAGGCTGCCGTGCTCGATTACAGAACCAAACACGGCATCGATGCCGCGGTAGCTGCCTGATCGGGAATCATGCCATGGCAATTACTTTGACTGAAAAAGCAGCAAAACACATCAGTCGTTTTATCGATAAACGCGGTAAAGGCATCGGGCTGCGTTTCGGTGTGCGTACCACGGGCTGCTCGGGGCTTGCCTATAAGCTTGAATATGTCGACGAGAGCGCCGGGGAAGACAGTGTGTTCGAGTCGCATGGCGTCAAGGTATTCGTCGACCCGAAGAGCCTGCCGTTTATCGACGGTACCGAGCTGGATTTTGCCCGAGAGGGGTTGAACGAAGGTTTCAAATTCCACAATCCTAATGTCAAGGATGAATGCGGTTGCGGCGAAAGCTTTCGTATTTGAGCCGTCAATCGCTGGCCTTCATACTGGCATAACTTGAGTTTTGCGCCTGGCTCGTACCTCTGATCTATGCAGAATCACTTCGAATTGTTTCATTTGCCGTTGACCTTTGCGATCGATTCGAAAGCACTCGACGACGCATATCATGATGTACAAAACCAGGTACATCCCGATAAATTTTCGACTGCGGGCGATGCCGAAAAGCGCGTGGCGATGCAATGGGCAACGCGTGCCAACGAAGCCTATCAAACGCTGAAGCACCCGCTCAAACGTGCGATCTATCTTTGCCAGTTAAACGGCATCGATTTACAAGGTGAATCGAGCACCGCGATGCCGCCTGATTTTTTGATGCAGCAAATGGCGTGGCGCGAGGCACTCGACGATGCGCATGCGATGCGCGACGAGGCAGCGTTGTCAGGTTTGGAGGCAACGCTTCGGCAAAACCGTATGGATGAGATTGCGCAGCTCGAAACGCTGTTCGACCAACATGATTTCGTAGCCGCTGCGATGGCTGCACGCCGATTGATGTTCATCGAAAAGTTCGGAGAAGAAGTTGCCAATGCCTATGATGAACCCGCCTGATTTTTCTGAGGCTATTTAACTGCACCTTCCATCATTCGCCTCTATTTAGAAACGATTTCATAAATTATGGCGTTACTGCAAATTTCCGAGCCTGGCATGTCCACGGCGCCACATCAGCATCGATTGGCCGTGGGTATCGATCTCGGTACCACTAACTCACTCGTCGCGACAGTTCGCAATAGTCTGCCGGAAGTCTTGAACGATGCCGAAGGCAGGGCGCTGCTACCTTCTGTCGTGCGTTATCTGCCAAACGGGCATGCCAATATCGGCTATGTTGCTCAGTCTGCACAGACAGCCGACCCGAAGAACAGTGTTTCATCCGTAAAGCGCTTCATGGGGCGCGGCTTAAAAGATATCGCTCATGCAGAAAACCTGCCCTACGACTTCATCGATGCGCCCGGCATGGTGCAGATCAGGACTATTGCCGGGGTGAAGAGTCCGGTCGAAGTATCGGCGCAGATTTTGGCAACTCTGCGGCAACGTGCCGAGGACGCGCTGGGCGATGAGCTTGTGGGCGCAGTCATCACGGTGCCGGCATATTTCGACGATGCCCAGCGCCAGGCAACCAAGGATGCGGCAAAACTAGCTGGCTTGAACGTATTGCGGTTGCTGAATGAACCGACTGCCGCAGCGATTGCTTATGGCTTGGACAATGCGTCGCAGGGTACGTTTGCCGTCTACGATCTCGGCGGCGGCACCTTCGACATTTCCATTCTCAAGCTGAGCAAAGGCGTCTTCGAAGTCATGGCGACCGGCGGCGACTCGGCCCTGGGCGGCGACGATTTCGATCACCGGATCCTATGTTGGATCATCGAGCAAGCCGGGCTGGCAGCGTTATCGGACATGGACGCCAGCGTGTTGATCGTGAAGGCACGTCAGGCTAAAGAATTGCTGACGATTCATGCGCAAACGAGTATCGATGCCACCCTTCGTTCGGGCGAAGAAGTGCACCTGACGTTGACGACCCAGCAGTTCGTCGATATCACGGCGCATCTGGTTGCCAAAACGATTGCGCCGTGCCGCAAGGCGCTGCGCGACGCAAACTTAACCGTCGACGATATCGATGGCGTGGTACTGGTCGGCGGCTCGACGCGCACGCCTCACGTGCGTAAAGCAGTCGGCGATTTTTTTCAGGCCACGCCGCTTACCAATATCGACCCCGACAAGGTCGTAGCGCTCGGTGCCGCAATACAAGCGAATCTGCTAGCTGGCAATCGGGCTCAAGGTGACGACTGGCTGTTGCTGGATGTAATTCCCTTGTCGCTCGGCGTAGAGACGATGGGCGGCCTGGTGGAAAAGGTGATTCCCAGAAATTCGACGATTCCTTGTGCGCGTGCGCAAGAATTTACGACTTTTAAAGATGGCCAAGGAGCCATGGCGATTCATGTCGTGCAGGGCGAGCGTGAACTGGTGGCAGATTGCCGCTCCCTGGCGAAATTCGAGTTGCGTGGTATTCCGCCGATGGCCGCTGGCGCTGCCCGTATCCGTGTGACTTTTCAAGTCGATACCGATGGTTTGTTGTCGGTGTCGGCGCGCGAGTTGCGCTCCGGCGTCGAGGCCACGATCGTCGTTAAACCGTCATATGGCCTGGCCGATGATACGATCGCACAGATGCTGCAGGATTCGTTTCAGTCGGCGGAAATCGACATGAAACTGCGCGCTTTGCGAGAAGAGCAGTTGAGTGCACAGCGTATTCTTTTGGCGACACAATCCGCGCTGGATGCGGACGTTGCGCTGCTCGACGAGCCGGAGCAGCAGGCGGTTCGCGTATTGATGGAAGCAGTGCGCCGTCAGCTCAACAGCGACGATCCTCAAGAAATCAAGAAATCGGTGACCGCGCTTGCAAAAGGTACCGAAGAGTTTGCGGCACGCCGCATGGATCGCAGCGTCCGCTCTGCGTTGGCCGGCCGTAAGCTGCACGAGGTTTGAGTGATCGATGAGTGTCGATTAGTGATCGACTAAGTAAGTTAGCAACCATTATGGCGCCGGCGGATGTTGCCCAAAGTCGCTGAAGGAATTTAAGTGCCACAGATCGTCGTATTACCCCACCCAGTATTGTGCCCGGAAGGTGCGGTACTAGATATGCCTGCCGGAGTTTCCCTGTGCGACGCTTTGCTCGATAGCGACATCGATATCGAACATGCCTGTGAAAAATCCTGCGCTTGCACCACTTGCCATATCGTCGTTCGAGAGGGCTTCGATACGCTCACCGCTGCTGAAGAAACTGAGGAAGATTTGCTCGATAAAGCCTGGGGCTTGGAAGCGACATCGCGCTTGTCATGCCAAGTGATTCTCGCCGACAAAGATTTGGTGATCGAAATTCCGAAATACACCATCAATCAGGTCAGCGAAAGCCACTAAGAAAAAAGACGGCCGCAGCCGTCTTTTTCGATCCGCCGGCCGATACCCGGCAGTCGGATTTGTTAGTCCACCAATGCCTAGCCACGCGACGTCAGCGCACCATTGACCACCCGGACGCGGTCGCCGACCCGGAACCCATCCGGGCCGTTTTGTGGAAACGTACGCATGTCGCCATCTTCCATCCGCACCCGAACCTGATACGTCGTGGTCGAGCGAGCACGCTTTTCTACCTCGTTGCCACCATAACCGCCGGCTACAGCACCGGCCACAGTAGCAAGCGTTTTACCGCTGCCACCACCGACTTGATTACCCAGAACACCACCTAGCACCGCACCGGCAGCGATTCCCAATCCACTACCTTGCGCCGGCTGATTGACTGCTACGACCGATTCTACACGTCCGCAACTATTGCAAACCGCCGGTGCCTTGACAGTGCGGTATTCGGATTGTTGATAAGGCTGCGATGAATAACGGTCGTCGGCAACCGGACGTGGTGCCGGCTGCTTGACAGCTTTCGGTGGCTGCTCGCGAACACGCGGCTTCACTGGTTCCGGATCAGGGATGGCGACATATGCGGGGGACTGACTCTGCGGTGGCGATTGATAAGCCAGCTGCTGATTAGGTGCCGGCATTGCCTGCGGTGCCATTGTCGGTGCCGTCATTGGTACCGGCGCCGCTAATGTGCTTACCGGCGCAGTCGTACTATTGGAAGACGGAAAAACACCGGTAATTGCGGCGATACCTACCAGGCTGACCAGTGTGACGGCAACTGCGGCCGTGGCCACCAACGGATGGATACGGCCGCGTTGGGAGTTGGTAATAAATTTTATTGGGTGTGTCATGAAGAGCTCCTGTTTTGCCACAATACAATGTGCGGTGGAAACAGTATCCCTAGATTTTTCGGATAGCACCAGCGATAGAATGTGTATCTTGTAATCAGTTGTAATTCTGCCTCTACATCAATTATTACAGTCAATCTTCACGCCGCAAATGCGGAAAAAGGATCACATCCCGAATATTCGGGCTATCCGTGATCAGCATAATCAGTCGATCGATGCCAATACCGCAGCCTCCGGCCGGCGGCATGCCATATTCCAGTGCGCGGATATAGTCAGCATCGTAAAACATCGCTTCCTCGTCGCCGGCGTCCTTCGCTGCGGTTTGCGCCTGGAAGCGTGCTGCCTGGTCTTCCGCGTCGTTCAATTCAGAAAAGCCGTTGGCTATTTCGCGGCCGCTGATAAATAGTTCGAAGCGTTCGGTAATGCCGGCCACCGTATCGGAAGCCCGTGCCAGCGGAGAAACCTCAACCGGGTAATCGACGATGTAGGTCGGCTCCCACAATTGCGCTTCGGCGGTTTCTTCGAATAGCGCTAATTGCAGGGCACCAAGGCCTGCGGCGGCGATCGGTTTCACACCAAATTGATGTAACGTCGCGCGCAGGAACGCAATATTCTGTAATTGCTCGAGCGTATAGTGCGGGGCGTATTTGTTGATTGCGCCAAGGATCGTGAGTCGCTGAAACGGCTTGCTCAGATCGAGTTCGCGGCCTTGATACATGAGCGTGGCCGTACCGTGGGCGTCGATTGCCGCCTTGCGAATGACCGCTTCGGTGAAGTCCATCAGCCACTGGTAGTCCACGTAGGCGGCGTAGAACTCCATCATCGTGAATTCGGGATTGTGCCGCGGCGATACACCCTCGTTGCGAAAGTTGCGGTTGATTTCGAACACCCGGTCGAAGCCGCCTACCAGCAGGCGTTTCAAGTAGAGTTCCGGCGCTATCCGCAGAAACATCTGCATGTCCAACGCGTTGTGATGCGTGATGAACGGTTTTGCCGCTGCGCCACCGGGAATTACGTGCAGCATCGGCGTTTCGACTTCCATGAAATCATGGTCCGTCATGAAATGGCGGATCGAGTTCATGGCCGCTGTACGGGCCTTGAACGTGCGACGGGTATGCTCGTTCATGATCAGGTCGACATACCGCTGGCGGTATTTCATTTCCTGATCGGCCAAGCCATGAAATTTGTCCGGCAATGGCCGCAATGATTTGGTCAACAGCCGCAGCTTGCTGACCTTGATCGATAGTTCGCCGACCTTGGTTTTGAACAGCACACCCTCGGCACCGAGTATATCGCCCAGGTCGTAATGCTTGAATGCGGCATGCGATGCTTCACCCGTTACTTCATTGGTCAGATACAGCTGAATGCGGCCATCGGCCAACGCGCCGGATGCATCTTGAATCGTGGCAAACGACGCTTTGCCCATCACGCGCTTCAACATCATCCGACCGGCGACACTAACGCTGATTGCCTGTGCTTCCAGACTCGCCTGGTCCAGTTCGCCGTACTGGGCTTGCAAGTCTGCAGCTTTGTGCAGCGGCCGGAAATCGTTGGGAAATGCGATGCCCTGGCCGCGCAAGGCCGCCAACTTGGAGCGGCGCTCCATGATGATCGAATTTTCATCGACCGGCGTATCGGAAGACGAGGCTGCAACGTCGTTATTGATTGTCATGGTCTGTAGTAGATTAAACGCCCTGCTTGAGGGAAGCGGCGATGAAATCGTCGAGTTCACCGTCAAGCACGGCTTTGGTGTTGCCCATTTCGAAATTCGTACGTAGATCCTTAATGCGAGATTGATCCAGCACATAGGAGCGGATCTGGTGGCCCCAGCCGATATCGGTCTTGGAGTCTTCCAGTTTCTGCTGTTCGCTCATACGCTTGCGCATTTCATGCTCGTACAGACGGGACTTCAACATGGCCCAGGCTTCTGCCCGGTTGCGATGCTGGCTGCGGTCGTTCTGGCACTGGACGACAATGCCAGAGGGCGCATGGGTCAGCCGCACCGCAGAATCGGTCTTGTTGATGTGCTGGCCACCGGCACCGGAAGCACGGTAGGTATCTACTCGTACGTCGGAAGGATTGATGTCGATTTCTAACGAGTCGTCGACTTCCGGATAGACGAACAGACTGGAAAACGAGGTATGTCGGCCGTTGGCAGAATCGAAAGGCGACTTGCGCACCAGCCGGTGGACACCGGTCTCGGTACGCAAAAAGCCATAGGCGTAATCGCCTTCGACCTTGATGGTGGCCGTCTTGATACCTGCAACCTCGCCGTCGGACTGCTCCAGAATCTCGGTTTTGAAACCTTTTCGTTCGCAATAGCGCAGGTACTGGCGCAGCAACATAGACGCCCAATCCTGTGCCTCGGTACCGCCGGCACCGGCTTGGATATCGATGAAGCAGTTGTTCGGATCCATCGGGTTGGCGAACATGCGGCGAAATTCCATACCTTCGACCAGCTTGCGTAAGCCTTCGGCGTCCGCTTCGACGGCTTCCATCGCGGTTTCATCCTGCTCCTCGCGCGCCATGGCGAACAGGTCGGTGGTGTCGCGCAGGTCTGCGTCGATCTTGGTGAGGGTCAGAACAATCGACTCTAGAGATTTCTTTTCCTTGCCAAGGTCTTGGGCACGTTTCTGGTCGTCCCAGACTACCGGGTCTTCGAGTTCGGCATTGACCTGTTCCAGCTTCTCCGACTTAGTATCGAAGTCAAAGATACCTCCGAAGTTCGACTTCGCGGGAGGTCAGGTCCGCGAGTAGCGCGGCGAGGGCGTTTAGACGTTCGGCTTCCATCTTGGTGTCTTTGCGATCAAACCGCGGATTATACGCGAGCATCGCTGCGGATTAGACGGGCAGAACTGTTGGCAGGAAAGAAACGCGAAACGCCCTTAATGTTGTGGCTTCCCGTTAGACGCAGCGATCTTTTGCGCAATTCCGCAATCGGTCATGCAGCGCTGCGTTGGGGCGGCGGACAGAGCTCCGGCTCGACCAGGTCATCATATAACAGCAGTTCAAACAGGCGCTCCAGGTCTAGAAGCTGCACTAGAAGCTCGCCCTGATTTGCCTTGATGAGCTTTGTGATAAGTACGGAGGCACCAAGGGAGGCGAAAGGCATTTGAAGAATCTGCCTCTGGCTAAACCGCGTTACCGAGTGCAACATGTCAACCATCAAGCCGATTGTATAGCCGCCGTGGCTCACGACGAGTACTTGGCTGTGCGCCTGCGGCGGCGAGGCTACTTTGCCTAACAACTGAGCAAGATCGAATACCCATATGAATTCGCGGCCGGGTTCGCCATTCTTTAGGTGCAACAATCCAATACGCTCCGGCCGACTACTCATCGTTGCTGGCACCATGTCGGCATACGGAAGCGCTTGTTGAACCCCAGTTGCGGGAACGGCGAGCAGATTTTTTCCGCAAAAGAAAGTCGCGTAGTCAATGCCGTTTGAACCGTCGCTATCTGTATCGATCGTCACATGGCGGGGGATTAGCGTTTCTGCATTTTCCACCACTGCGCCCAAAATTTCGAAGACTACGGCAAGCACGCCATCGTCATGCCCGCCACTGATCTGAAATTCCCGATAGCCGCTTGATGCAGAACAGGCGACAACGGCATATTGACCATCGTACGATGTGATTCTGGACAAACTGTTACCGTTTTCCAATTGCAACAAATCAGGATCGAGCGGCAGCTGCGAGCCTATCCTTCGGACAGGGTCGGTTCCAGATAAAATTGTCCCGCGACGGTCGATGTAAAACGCCTGCATATTTTGCCGGCAGCCGAGGCCGGCATCGAGCATATTGCGTAATTCAGGCGTAGCGTCAAATACGATGCCGATGCCACCGACAATCACGCGTGAATTAGCAGGGTCGCGTAGTGCTGCATGGTAGATATCAGTATGCCTGTCATCATACAAATTAGATCTAGCGAAAGGACTGACATGGTAATCCTGAGGTCCGGCCAGACGTAGCACGCTGGCAAGACACTCGTCGCCGATGTGACTGCCCACAATGCTTGCTTCATTTGCCGCGCCGGTACTGGTGAGGATAATGCCCGATCGATCGTAGAGGAAAATACGTGTGTATACCGTGTAAAGGCCGTTGACCGTGGCCAGCAATTCATGCGCGTTGTCCAATGTGGCTTGATTAACTGCCGTTTGGCAAAGGGCAGCGCACAGTTGTGAGGTCAACGCCCACCAGCGACAGTCATTTGAGCGTTCGTACAGATTGCGGTTCAGTAGATCGACCAAGAGGTTTGTGGTGAATTTTGCTTCCTGCATGCTCGAGGCAAGCACCGTCTGAAAAAGATCCTGGATCGATTGCGAAAAAAGAATACTGCTGCGCATCCCGGTTTCACTGATCTGATCAAGAATGCTTCTCAGTTTTTGCATTTCATCCGTCTGGCCTGCAGTCAGTAAATGACCGTTCCAAACTATTTGTTGAATGGCGTCGGATGCTTTGTTGCTCGCCGCAGTGATATCGTGTAAGGCCGGGCAAAAGGTCTGAGCGTGGGAAAGCAAACCCGCAGCGGCGTGCGGTGCCAGATCTGCGAGGGCATCGGTGATCGGGCCGTTGAATGCTATCTCAATAGGAACCATAAGCTGACCCTGCCATCCAGCAGGACCGGGATATCCCTGGTACCCGCCCGAGCACGACGTTTGTACCAGATATTGCCTGCCGCAAAACAGCGTGATCGATTTGTCACCTTCACGGTTCGATGGCACCATGGTACCGGTCGCGATCCACTGCGGTTCGCTGCTGGCAATCACGCGATTGGCTTGATCAAGCAAAAGCATGATCGAGCGGTTTCCGACATCGCGATAGGATTGAAAAATGCCGGCCATCTCGTTTTCAAAATCGAAGCACAGACATAGCACACCGATCACGTTCCCATTTGACGGGTGATGCATCCGTCGTGAGTAAATCAATGCCCGGTGCTTATGAGGCTGCAGTTCGCTCGCGCGACAAGTCTCGATGTAGGCGTCGCTGGCTAGGGTTGTCGCTAGCAGCGAGTCCGTGCAACGTTCAAGATTTGACAAGGGGTCAATCCGTGCCAAAACCTGCCCTTGAGGGTCGAGTAGCACGATGTCGTCGTAGACCGTGTACTTGCTCCGGTATTCGAGCAACCGCTGGCGGATCATTTCGAGATCGCACGTTGTGCCGGCGACAAAGGCACACAGTTCACTGTCGGTAGCGAGAAAGCCGACGTCGGCAGTCCGTTCAAATAAATTACGCACGATGACGTCAATGACGTACTGCGCCTTTGTGCCCATTCCTTTTTGCAATGTAGCTACTTTTTCTTCAACCAGAGTCGCAACTAACGCACGTTCCAGTGCGCTGAAACCAGTCCTGGTTGCAGCCAGGGTCGACAAGATCGATCTCGCCTCGCTCGGGCAGTTCATCCTTGCCGAGGCATCGATCAGCCGCCACATCAAGTTTAGCTCCTGCAGCGTCTGCTCACACATACTTACGTCGCGCATGTAGGGCAAAAATGCGTCGGTATGCAGCATTGGTGGTTTGGGCATCGGCATGTTAACGGGCGAAATTAATCAGGTGTCAGCAACATGATATGAAAGTTTTGACGAGAAAATAATGTAATTTGGAAATATTAATGTATGAATATTTTTTGCACCATGCCGGTGCACGCGCAGTTGAGGGGTGGTGAACGCAGGAAACAGTGACAAAAACTTACAAGCCTAATGGCTTACGCAATCAGCCTGATAACCGCCGGTTACGTCCAACGGTCAACGGCTGTGACGCGCAAATGTGCCCCTTTATGGGGATTCGGCGTGTTCGACAAGTAGTTGTAGGCGCGTCACACCACGATAAATGCTAGTGTCTAATCGATAAGCAATTATGGCAATTGCCCCGAGAGCCTTGGCATGACCGAACCAGATCGCATCGAAGCGATGGCCGTCGCGCTCTAGCTGCAATTTGAGGTGGCGCTCCTTCACGATACGCTGATTCAGCACTCGAAATTCATCGCAAAAAACAGGTGGCGCAAAGCCGTGGCCCCAGACTTGCGTTGCCATCACCTCGATAAAATCTGCCGTAAAGTAAGCATGCTCGAGGGAGCCGTCCGTTTCCACCACACGCTCCAATTGGCTTTTTGTAAGCCATTCCTGCCCGACTTGTTCGAAGGCTGCCGCGAACGCTTCAAATGCTTCCGCTCGAAGCGTCAGGCCGGCAGCCATGGCATGACCACCAAACTTGTCGATCAAAGAAGGTGCGTGTTTGGATACCAGATCGATCGCGTCGCGCAGATGAAAGCCTTCGATCGAACGGCCGGAGCCCTTGATCCAGCCCTCCAGTCCGGGTGCAAAGGTAATGGTGGGCCGGTAAAACTTGTCTTTCAAACGCGAGGCAACAATGCCAATCACGCCTTGATGCCAGCCTGGATCGAATACGGTAATGGTTGCGCTATCTGCAGGATTGAACGTGTCGAGCAGTGTTAGGGCGTTTTCTTGCATGCCGGCTTCGATCTCCCGACGTTCACGGTTAATACCGTCGAGCTCTTGCGCGATGGCCCAGGCGCGTCCTTCGTCGTCGGTAGTCAGGCATTCGATGCCGAGTGCCATATTGGCCAGCCGGCCAGCTGCATTGAGCCGCGGTCCTAGCGCAAAACCCAGATCGAAAGGCGAAGCGGTGCGCGGTTCCCGCCCTGCTGCACGAAACAATGATGCGAGGCCGACATGCATGCGGCCGGCACGAATGCGCTTTAGCCCTTGCGCGACCAAAATTCGGTTATTGGCGTCGAGCCTGACGACATCTGCAACCGTGCCCAATGCCACCAGATCGAGCAGTGAATCGAGCTTGGGCTGATTGGCGGCATCGAAGATGCCACGCCGCCGCATTTCGGCACGCAATGCCAGCAGCACATAAAAAATCACACCGACGCCTGCCAGATTTTTACTCGGAAAACTACAGCCCGGCTGATTGGGGTTGACGATCACTGCCGCCGCCGGCAGCGTGTCGGCCGGTAAATGATGATCCGTGACGACGACTTTGATGCCGCGCCGGTTTGCTTCAGCCACGCCTTCGATGCTGGCGATGCCGTTATCGACCGTGACGATGACATCCGGATTTTTCTCCCGAACCGCCAGCGCGACGATTTCCGGTGTCAGGCCGTAACCGTATTCGAAGCGATTCGGCACGATGAAGTCGACGTTCGCACCCAGAGCGCGCAGGCCACGCAAGCCGACGGCACAGGCCGTGGCACCATCGCAATCGTAGTCGGCGACGATGACCAACCGCTTTTTTTGTGCAATGGCATCAGCCAGAAATACCGCTGCCCGGTCGATGTGCAAAAGGCCGGCAGGCGCGATCAATCCGTTTAAATCGCTACCGAGTTCATGTATGTCGACCAAGCCCCGAGCGGCATAGAGGCGCGCTAATACCGGATGCACACCGTTCTGGCGCAGCCGTTCGGCATCGCGAAAGGTATATCTGCGCGTGGCGATTCGGGTCACGACGATAACCGTGCCAAAGTCGGCTTGACCCAGAATTTTTTGAGGGATGCCCGGCTCGCGGTATAGCAGCGCAGATCATCGCTCTTCGTCAAGATCAACGAAATTTGTTTCGCTTTGTTATCGGTCAATGCTTGCCTCATCGGTACGAACCATTGCGCTTCGATCGCCTGCAGCCTCGATCGCCACTCGGCCCAATCGCCTGCCAAGGCCGGGCCGGCCAGCGCATCGAGCCAAACCAGACGATGCGGGGCTGTATGGTTAATTACCGTGGCGGCATCGACGTTCGGCTGACTCGATGAGGCAAGCGTGGCAAAGGCTTCCAGCCAGCCAGTGAAATTGAATATTGCTACCGGCTGCGCGCTGCTTGTGCTGTTTGTGCTACTTATGCTGTCCGTGCTCTCTGCACCGTCCGATGTAGCGCGTAACGAACATCCGCCCCACAACCATACGGAATTTATCGGCACCAAGCCGGCAGCACTGCGGCTTTCGTTGACGGCGTGTGTATGCCAGTCCATCTGGATTTCATTTTGCAGCTTGCGCCAACTGCGCGCAGAATCGCCCTGCGGCATCCAGATATCGATGTTGCGGCCGCAGGCCGCGTCCGGTGTGGCGGTGCGCAAATCTCGATGTTGGTCGGCACGGACGAACCAGTAGTCCGGCCCGCCGTAGTGCAGGGTCATACCAGCGTCTGTAAAGCAAGTGGCGGCACTTTCAAACAATATTCGCGAATCTGCCTCCGGCAAAGCCAGCTGGCGTGTGTCGGTTAATACCAAGTGATCCCGGGCAATGTGCAAATGCACTGGCTGCACGATGAACCAATGGCCGACATCCTGCAACCCTGCCACATTTTTCGGCTCCATTAGCAATTTCAGCAGGAGCGTCGCAACCGGTGCACTGCCACCGGCAGCCATATCGGCATCCATCCCAAATCTACGCGCCAGCCATTGCTCGTGCGGCAGAGAGCGGGCATAGACGTCTGACTCGTGTGTATTGTTGAATTGCTTCGACGTATTCTCCAAATGCACATCTTTGCTCCGGGAGAGGAGCGATGCCAGTGCCGGCAACTCCAGGCCACGCAACAGATCCGCTGCCAACTCCACGGGCGGCAGGCAAAACGGTACGACCAGTTCGATTTCGCTCATGCCTGCATTCTATGGCAAGATGCACTCTGAAAATTTCTATTGACTCCGATGAAAAACATTCCGTTCGAATGGCTCGTTGGCGTGCGTTACACCCGCGCTGGTAAGCGCAGCGGACGCAACAGCTTCATTTCCTTCATTTCGCTGATTTCGATGGCCGGCATCGCCCTGGGCGTAGCAGCGCTGATCGTGGTGCTGTCCGTCATGAACGGTTTTCAGAAAGAAGTGCGCGACCGGATGTTGTCGGTGTTGTCGCATATCGAGGTATTCGATGCCGGCGGTGCGCTGCCAAACTGGCAGTTGACGGCTCGCGAAGCGGCACTCGACAAAGATGTACAGGGCAGCGCGCCTTATGTGGCAGCGCAGGCGATGATGACCCGCGACGATACCGTTCGGGGCGTGATCGTGCGCGGTGTATTGCCGGAGCAAGAGCCGAATGTGTCGGATGTCGCTTCTCAGGTGCGACAGGGCAGTTTTTCCGATCTACGGGCCGGTGAATTCAATATCGTTTTAGGAGGCGAACTGGCGCGCGGGCTACAAGTCGGTCTAGGCCAGAAAGTGACGATGATCGCGCCACAGGGGCAGGTCACGCCTGCGGGGGTCATTCCACGACTAAAGCAGTTCAACATCGTCGGCATTTTCGAGGCCGGCCATTATGAGTACGATTCTACTTTGGCGTTCATTCATCTACAGGATGCGCAGACGATGTTCAAGCTGAGCGCGCCTTCGGGTTTGCGGATCAAGATTGCCGATATGCAGCGCGCACCAGAAGTGGCGCTCGATCTTTCGCGCATTCTGACCGGCGACGTGCTGGTGCGCGACTGGTCCAAGCAGAACCGCAACTGGTTTGCAGCCGTGCAGACGGAAAAGCGCATGATGTTCATCATCCTGACGTTGATCATTGCCGTTGCGGCATTCAACCTGGTATCGACATTGGTAATGACGGTAACCGACAAGCAAGCCGATATCGCTATTTTGCGTACCCTTGGAGCTTCGCCGGGCTCGATCATGAAAATTTTTATGATTCAGGGTGCATTGGTAGGGCTGCTCGGCACGGCAATCGGCGTGACACTGGGCGTGACAGTGGCTTTGAACGTCGATGTGCTGGTGCCGGCAATCGAGAGCGTACTCGGTGTGCAATTCCTGCCACGCGATATCTACTTAATCAGTGCGTTGCCTTCCGATCTACGGTGGCCCGATGTCTGGACCATCGGCGCCGTGGCGGTGGTGCTGGCATTTTTCGCCACCCTGTATCCGAGCTGGTGGGCAGCGCGGGTAAAGCCTGCAGAGGCGTTGCGTTATGAGTGAAATTCCGAGTGAACTTACAGATGAAATTTTAAACGCGCCAGCAAGTGTTGGTATAGCGACTGTTCTGTCCTGCAGCGGTCTTGCAAAAACGTTCACTCAAGGGAAATACTCGGTTAATGTGTTGAGTGGTGTCGATTTTAATGTCGTTGCTGGCGAACGCGTGGCCATTGTCGGCGCGTCGGGATCGGGTAAATCTACCTTGCTGCATTTGCTGGGCGGCCTGGACACACCCACTGCGGGGCAAGTCAGTTTATTAGGGCAGGATTTCGCTACCTTGCCGGAAAAAGCGCGCGGACATTTGCGCAATGCGTCGCTCGGCTTCGTCTACCAGTTCCATCACTTGTTGCCGGAATTTTCTGCGCTCGACAATGTTGCCATGCCGCTGATGATCCGGCGCGTGAAGCGTGCCGAAGCACAGGCAGCAGCAGCGGAAATTCTTTCGAGGGTCGGCCTTGCCAAACGCCTCACGCACACGCCTGGCGAGCTATCGGGCGGCGAGCGACAACGCGTAGCCCTGGCGCGTGCGTTGGTTACGCAGCCTGCCTGTGTATTGGCTGATGAGCCGACCGGCAACCTCGATCGCGGTACGGCCCATAATACTTTCGACCTGATGCTGGAATTGTCGCGCACGCTCGGCACTGCTTTCGTGATCGTTACCCACGACGTCGAACTTGCGCGCCATTGCGATCGTATTTTACGTTTGTCCGAAAACGGCCTGTTGCCTTATCACGAGATCGTGGTGCCGGTCGGTTGAAATAGCGCCGTGTAAAGTAATCTTCAAAGCATTCTCCTATGTGGATCGATACGCATTGCCATCTCGATGCAGGCGAATTCGGTACCGAAAGTGCCGAGGTCGCGATACGCGCTTTGCAGCAAGGCGTCTCCTGGATTGTCATTCCCGCTGTCGCACCAGAAAACTTCGAAGTGGTTCGGCAATTGGCCGGCAATCAGCCAAACTGCGCATATGCCTTGGGCATTCATCCACTCTATGTGCCACATACCAATTCAACTGCGTTGGAAGCGTTACGTGAAGCCGTACCGTCGGCGCTGCGAGACCCACGTTTCGTCGCGATAGGCGAGATCGGGCTGGATTTCTTTCTTCCGGAGTTGTGCGTACCGGCGATGAGGGAGAAGCAGTTACATTTTTATACTGAGCAGTTAAAAATCGCGCGCGATTTCAACTTGCCTGTGTTGCTACATGTCCGACGCTCGCAAGACATTATCCTGAAACACCTACGACGTATTGCACCGGCTGGCGGCATCGCACATGCATTCAACGGCAGCATGCAACAAGCAACGGCGTTTGTAAATCTCGGCTTTAAACTGGGTCTCGGTGGTGCTATGACCTTCGCCCGTGCCTTGCAGATCAGGCGGCTCGCACAGCAGATGCCGCTAGCTAGTCTGGTGTTAGAAACCGACGCGCCGGACATCTCGCCGTGCTGGATACACCCTGGCCGCAATAGTCCGGAATACCTGCCCGGTATCGGTATCAGCTTGGCGGAGATCCGCGGCATGGCCGTCGACGAGGTAGCGCAAGCGACCAGCGCCAATGCTTGCGCTGCGTTACCACGCCTGGCTCACCTTCGCTAGCGTCTGATGCGATGCTCGATCATCGGCTTCGTCGCTGGCGTCGCTTTGCTACAGGTGCAACCCTTCTTACCCACGTATCCATGGTTGTGCGCTGCCGTCATATGTGCATTGCTGCTACCAATAGCAGCACGTAAATTGTGCAAAGACGCGTGGATACGGGCAGCACGATTAGTCGTTGGCGCGACCTTCGGTTTCGTCTGGGCAGCGATCGTCGCCCATGCTTACCTGCAGCAGGCACTGCCTTCGTCGTTGGAAGGACGCGATCTCGTGATCGTCGGTGTGGTCGATAGTTTGCCCTCTCGAGCCGAGCAAGGCGTGCGCTTTAATTTCCAAGTCGAAAGTGCGCAGTTGGACGGCCAGGTAACCGTCATTCCTTCCCGGATTTCATTGGGTTGGTACGCCACGCTTGATGGGTCCGATCAAACGAAAATAGCAATCGAACCCGGCGAACGCTGGCAACTGGCGGTGCGCCTGCAAAAGCCTCATGGCAATGCCAACCCTGGTGGATTCGATTACGAAGTCTGGCTGCTGCAGCAAAAATTGCGTGCAACGGGCCAGGTACGAACCACCTCGGCTGCTATGCAAGTCAATCGCAGGATAGACGCTTTCGTACCCCAGGTGCGGACGGTGGTCGAGCGCATGCGCGGCGTCCTGCGCGACCGCATTCTGGCGGCATTGCCGAATAAGCCTTTTGCCGGCGCGATGGTAGCGCTGGTGATCGGAGACCAGCGCGCCATCGCCCAATCCGATTGGGAGATTTTCAATCGCACCGGTATTGGCCACCTTGTCAGTATTTCTGGTTTGCATATAACGATGATCGCAGGGCTGTTCGCCAGTCTGGCGCACTTTTTGTGGCGACGCTCGTTTTTCACTGGCCTGCAGTGTCCCTTGCTTTTACCGGCGCAGAAAGTTGCGGCATTGACCGGCGCAGTCGTAGCGCTTTTGTACGTGCTACTAGCAGGCTTCGGCATTCCGGCGCAACGAACCCTTTACATGCTTTGGGTCGTTGCAGCTGCGCTTTGGTGCGGGCGTATAGGCAGCATTTCTCATGTGCTGTGCATTGCAGCGCTGGTTGTGCTGGTGCTCGACCCCTGGGCAGTGCTATGGCCCGGTTTTTGGCTCTCTTTTTTTGCTGTCGGCATCATTCTGTATGCATCCACGGGACGAGGGCGGGAAGTTGAGCAAGAACAGGAAGGGGCGCTTGGTCGACTTCCCTGGCGTATGCGAATGCTCAAGCAGCTTCGTGCCGCTAGCCATACTCAATATGTTGTGACGATCGGTTTGGTACCACTGACGATCTTGCTGTTCGGCCAGATATCGCTGGTCAGCCCCATTGCCAACGCGATCGCCATTCCGTTGGTCACATTGTTGGTTACGCCGCTATCATTGGCAGGAAGTGTGCTGCCAATGCCTCTATCGACCGTTGCCCTGGCGTTTGCACACACTTTATTCGAATGGCTGGCTTCGATCCTGACCTGGTTCAGCGCCTTGCCCGGTGCGGTTTGGACAGCACCGCTACCGAATTTCAGCATGTTTCTCTGCGGGTTGATCGGCACCTTGTGGCTGCTTGCGCCGCGCGGCTGGCCGTCGCGGTGGCTGGGCATCATCGGCTGGCTGCCATTGCTATGTAACAGCGCCAGCTTTCCGGTGCCAGGCACGATGACGATCACAACATTCGATATCGGCCAGGGGACAGCAGTCTTGATCGAAACGGCAAGCCATAGGCTGCTGTACGACACCGGCCCGCTCTATTCCTCTGAGTCCGACGGTGCTACCCGGGTTTTGGTTCCTTATTTGAAAGCCCGGGGCATCGAGCGGCTTGATGGTGTAATCATTTCACATAGCGACAACGACCATTCCGGCGGGGCACTGTCTATTTTCGAGCGCATTCAGGTGGGATTGGTCGTATCGTCATTACCGCCCGACTTGCCGATTGTCGCTGCCGCGTCTGCACACCGGCGCTGCGAAGCAGGGCAGAAATGGTCTTGGGACGGCATCGATTTCGAAATGCTTTATCCCGACGTCAACCGGTACGACAGCGCAAAGCTGAAACCCAATGCGCGTAGCTGCACGCTCAAGATTACTCAGGGAAAACACGCCATTCTGCTACCCGGCGACATAGAAAGTCCGCAGGAGGCGGAGCTCGTCAATACAATTCCTGAAAAAATGAAGTCTACCGTGCTGCTTGCACCCCACCACGGTAGCGGCACGTCCTCCACGCTCAAGTTCCTCGAGGCGGTCCAGCCGCAGCTAGCGATTTTTCAAGTGGGATACCGTAATCGGTATCGACACCCCAAACAACAGGTGCTCGACCGCTACGAAGCGCTCGGTGTGCGTCGTGTGCGTAGCGATGAGTCGGGTGCCATTACCCTGCAATTCGGTGATTCAGTGTCGTTCACGGAATATCGGAAGACACATGCCCGTTATTGGTATGGGCAATAATGGGTTGCTGGTAGTGGCATTACTAAGATCATGCTCGCTTTCTGATACATGAACGTTATTAGCTTTGCGGGTGTTCTTAAATTAATGCTTTGATGCACCCTGATGGTCTTGGATTCTGATATTTCGTCCTACCCGTTGCGGTATAATTCGAATTTCCCGCATGTGCCGTTCGGCACCATTCGCAATGACCAAGTTCGTGTTCGTCACCGGCGGCGTCGTCTCTTCCCTGGGCAAGGGAATTGCCGCCGCCTCGCTCGCTGCTATTCTGGAATCGCGCGGCCTCAAAGTAACGATGTTGAAGCTCGATCCGTACATCAATGTCGATCCTGGCACGATGAGTCCGTTTCAGCATGGGGAAGTGTTCGTCACCGACGATGGTGCCGAAACCGATCTCGACCTTGGGCATTACGAGCGTTTCATTACGGCAAAAATGCGCAAGGTCAACAACTTCACGACTGGCCAGATCTACGAATCGGTTATTCGCAAGGAGCGTCGTGGCGAATACCTGGGTAAAACCGTGCAGGTCATTCCGCATATCACCAACGAAATTCAAGATTACATTCATCGTGGTGCCGAAGGATTCGATGTCGCCCTGGTTGAAATCGGTGGCACCGTCGGCGATATCGAGTCGCTTCCGTTTTTGGAAGCGGCACGCCAGTTGAGCTTGCGCGCCGGCCGTAACGCTGCGGCATTCGTCCATTTGACGCTGGTGCCTTATTTGGTATCGGCTGGCGAACTCAAGACCAAGCCAACCCAACATAGTGTGCAGAAGTTGCGTGAAATTGGTATTTCGCCGGACGCATTGCTGTGCCGCGCCGATCGGCCGATTCCCGACGATGAGCGGGCCAAGATTTCGCTGTTTTCCAACGTGCAGGAAGACGCGGTGATTTCGGTGTGGGACGCCGACACCATCTACAAGATTCCACAAATGCTGTTCGATCAGGGGCTCGATCGCATCGTGTGCGAAAAGCTCGGCCTTTCGCCAAAGCCCGCAGACTTGTCGATCTGGACCAAGCTCATTCATGCTCTGGAAAACCCGAAGAGCGATGTCACGATCGGCATGGTCGGCAAATACGTAGACCTCACAGAATCTTATAAATCGCTGACCGAAGCATTGCGCCATGCCGGCATTCATACCGAGAGCCGGGTCAACATCGAGTATCTGGATTCGGAAGATTTGGAAAAACGCGGCCCGGCAGTGCTGGCGAAATACGATGCCATTCTGGTGCCCGGCGGTTTTGGTAAGCGTGGCGTCGAAGGCAAGATCGCTGCAGCGAAATATGCGCGCGAACACAAAATTCCCTATCTGGGTATCTGTCTTGGCATGCAAGTGGCGCTGCTGGAATATGCCCGCAACATGGCGGGTTTGGTAAAAGCCAATTCTACCGAATTCGATTCTGACACCGAGCAACCCGTGGTAGCGCTGATCAATGAATGGCAAAACCACGATGGCAAGATCGAACGGCGCGATGTGAATTCCGATCTTGGCGGCACGATGCGCTTAGGCGCGCAAACCTGTGCCGTGAAGCCGGGTACGCTGGCAGCTGAAATTTACGGCAGCGTGGTGACGGAACGGCATCGGCATCGTTACGAGGCGAATAACCATTATCTCAGCCGCGTAGAAGAAGCCGGGCTGATCGTGGCCGCTCGCACACCGACCGAGGATCTTTGTGAAATCATGGAATTGCCGCGTCAGGGAGCTAACGCACACCCTTGGTATATGGGCGTCCAGTATCATCCTGAGTTCAAATCCACGCCGCGTGACGGCCACCCTTTGTTCATCTCGTTCATCAAGGCAGCTATGGCACATAAATTGGCCGTGGCAGAGCAAAAGGAAGCGGCATGAAGCTGTGTGGATTCGAGGTTGGCCTCACCCAGCCGTTTTTTTTGATTGCTGGTCCATGCGTGATTGAATCGCGCGAGATGGCGTTCGATACGGCAGGGCGGTTGAAGGAAATCACTGCAGCGCTTGGTATTCCATTTATTTACAAGTCGTCGTTCGACAAGGCCAATCGCTCGTCGGGCACGTCGTTCCGCGGTCTTGGTATGGAAAAAGGCTTGGAAATTCTTGCGGCGGTAAAAAAAGAATTGAACGTCCCGGTCCTGACCGACATTCATGCAATCGAAGAAGTCAGGGCGGTCGCAGCAGTTGTAGACGTACTGCAGACACCGGCGTTCTTGTGCCGACAGACGGATTTTATCCAAGCGTGCGCCGTTTCCGGCAAGCCGGTCAATATCAAGAAGGGCCAGTTCTTGGCACCGCACGACATGGTGCACGTGATCGGCAAGGCTCGCGCAGCAGCCAGGGAAGCGGGTTTGCCCCAGGATGTATTCATGGCATGTGAGCGTGGCGCTTCCTTTGGATATAACAACCTCGTGTCCGACATGCGATCTTTAGCAATCATGCGTGAGACGCAGTGCCCGGTGGTGTTCGATGCTACGCACTCGGTGCAATTACCGGGTGGGCAGGGCAGCACCTCGGGCGGACAGCGTGAATTTGTGCCCGTATTATCTAGAGCGGCCGTTGCCGTCGGCATTGCGGGGCTGTTTATGGAAACTCATCCCGATCCCTCGCAAGCGAAGTCCGACGGCCCGAACGCGGTACCGCTCGACCGCATGCGCGACTTGCTGGCAACCCTGGTCGACCTGGACCGGGTGGTGAAGAAAAACGGTTTCATGGAAGCCGACTTTGCCTAGGCTGCAAACACCAAGCGCGAGCCAGCACAAAGCATCACAGAATTTTAAATGGTTGTAATGGGAGAAGAAAATGAGTGCAATTGTTGACATTATTGGTCGTGAAATTATCGATTCGCGCGGCAATCCGACGGTGGAGTGCGATGTACTGCTGGAGTCCGGCGTCATGGGTCGTGCAGCTGTACCTTCGGGAGCCTCGACCGGTTCGCGTGAAGCTATCGAGCTGCGTGACGGTGATACCGGCCGTTATTTCGGTAAAGGCGTGTTGAAAGCCTGCGAACATATCAACACCGAGATTTCCGAAGCCATCATGGGCTTGGATGCGAACGAACAAGCATTTCTGGACCGTACCCTGATCGATCTCGACGGTACCGATAACAAAGCACGGCTGGGTGCCAACGCCACGCTTGCCGTGTCGATGGCTGTGGCCAAGGCGGCTGCAGAAGAGTCGGGGTTGCCACTGTATCGCTATTTCGGGGGCTCGGGTGCCATGCAGATGCCGGTACCGATGATGAACGTCATCAACGGCGGTGCCCATGCCGACAACAACCTGGATATCCAGGAATTCATGATCATTCCGATCGGTGCACCGAGCTTTAAGGAAGCGATTCGTTACGGCGCCGAGGTTTTCCACACACTGAAAAAAATTCTACATGCGCAGAATCTGACCACGGCGGTTGGCGACGAAGGCGGTTTTGCACCATCGGTTGCCAATCATGAAGCGGCAATTAAGCTGATCATCCAGGCAATCGAGCAGGCCGGTTACGAGCCGGGCACGCAAATCGCACTAGGGCTGGATTGTGCAGCTAGTGAGTTTTACAAGGGTGGAAAATACCAGCTTGCTGGTGAAGGGATGAGTTTGTCGTCCGCCGATTTCACTAATTTGCTCGGCACCTGGTGCGACAAATATCCGATCATTTCGATCGAAGACGGCATGGCCGAAAACGACTGGGATGGTTGGGCGACGCTGACGCAAGCATTGGGCAAGCGGGTTCAGCTGGTCGGCGACGATCTCTTCGTGACCAACACGAAAATCTTGCGCGAGGGGATTCAGAAAAATATCGCCAACTCGATTCTGATCAAGATCAACCAGATCGGTACGCTGACTGAAACCTTCGCAGCAATCGAGATGGCGAAGCGCGCCAGCTACACCGCCGTGATTTCTCACCGTTCGGGCGAAACCGAAGATTCGACGATTGCCGATATCGCCGTGGGCACGAATTCGTTGCAGATCAAGACCGGCTCCATGTCGCGGTCGGACAGGATGGCGAAATACAATCAGCTGCTACGTATCGAAGAAGATCTCGGTGATATCGCCAGCTATCCCGGCCGAAGCGCTTTCTACAACCTCAAGTAACGACGTAGGAAACACAGCAGGTAACGCCATGCGGTTGATCCTTATTTGCTTGACCACGCTGCTTTTGTTGATCCAGTATCCATTATGGCTCGGCAAAGGCGGCTGGTTGCGCGTGTGGGAGTTGGATCAGCAGGTCGCTGGCGCACTCAAAAAAAATGATGAGTTGAAAGCGCGTAATGCCAAGCTCTACTCTGAAGTGCAGGATTTGAAAGACGGTACCGGCTCAGTCGAGGAACGTGCCCGATTCGAATTGGGCATGATCAAGGAAAACGAAATCTTTATTCAAGTTCTCGACCCAAGCACTACCCCGGTCCCAGTATCGGTAACGCCTTTGCCTGTTAGCCAACCAGACCCGGTTAAAGTAGGCAGATAATCTTTATTAGAATTTCTTAGTGCCGTTCCTCGCTCGGGGGTAACAGCGTCGCCAGAGGTGCTTCTACAGCAAATAGTTGTGCGCAATCGACTCTATCGAAGTCATAGCGCTTGCCACAGAAATCGCAATCGATTTCCAGCTTTCCCAATTCTGTAATGGCTTCGTCGATTTCACGTCGTCCGAGCATTTTCAGCATATTACCGACCTTCTCACGATGACAGCTGCAGCGAAATTGCGGGTGTTTTGGCTCTAATACTCGAATAGTCTCTTCCCAGAACAAGCGTCGCATCAAAGTTGTGATGTCGGTGCTGAGCAATTCGTCTTGCTTGAGCGTGGATGCCAGCATCACGCTGCGGCTCCAGGTGTCGAGTTCTTGGTTTTTATCCGTGTAGGTGGCGTCGGCGGTGTTGTCAATTTCAGCGCCAGGCAGTTTCTGCAACAGCAAACCACGAGATACCTGCGTATCGGCTGCAAGCCACAACCGCGTATCCAATTGCTCCGAACGCAGCATGTAATTTTCTATGACGGTTGCAATCGTTTCACCATCCAAGGGCACGATACCTTGATACGCCTGTTGGCCCGGCAACTTATCTTTAGGATCGAGGGTGATGACAAAACGCCCATTGCCCGTGACGTTGACAAGCTCGGGTAGTCGGGCGTCATCAGCAATCGCGGCATCATCCCGCAGCTTTGCCGTGGCGCGCAAGTGTAGATCGGCGTCGCATTCCACCACCAATAGTTTCACTGGGCCGTCGCCATGAATCTGCATGACGATCACACCGTTGAATTTCAGGTTCGCACTGAGCAACGCCGCCGCTGCGACCATCTCACCTAGCAAGGCTTGAATCGGGGCCGGGTACTGTCTGCGGCCAAGAATTTGTTGCCAAGTCTCGGACAACTCGACCATCTCGCCGCGAACCGGGCCATCTTCAAAAAGAAATTTTTGTAATTGGTCGGTCATGCCGTGTCGATCCGTTTCAAAGTAGCCCGGCAATGTCGTGCCCGGGCGATATATTCATTGCTGACTTTGGCGAGTTTGTCCGTCTCTTCAGGTAATAGCGTGCGAATCACTTTGGCCGGGCGTCCAAAAATTACCGAGTTGTCAGGAAATTCTTTACCTTCGGTGACCAGTGCGCCGGCACCGACCAGGCAGTTGCGACCAATTTTTGCATTGTTGAGGATCACCGCCTGAATGCCGATCAAGGTGCCATCACCGACTGTGCATCCGTGCAGCATCGCCTGATGACCGATGGTGACCTGCCGGCCAATTATCATGGGGCAACCCATATCGGTGTGGAGAACAGAATTTTCCTGGACATTACTGCCTTCGCCGATCGTGATCAGCTCGTTGTCACCGCGGATCGTGACGCCGAACCATACGCTGGTGTCCGCCTCGAGTCGCACCTTGCCGACGACACTGGCGGTATCGGTGACGTAGGCGGTAGGATCGAGTTGCGGGATATCTTCGCCAAGCTGATAGATGGCCATGAGTGCCAGTACCTCCGACGTTACGAAGCGGTCATTTTAACGCTTGTATCGAGCAAGCGGCATTCGTGTCTGGCCGTACTGTCCTCTGCGTTGAACAAGGCGACTACGCATGCAAAGTTTGATGCTAATTTGCATTCCTGCAGCTAAACTTCTAATTTTAGACAATCAAGGAAAATTCTATGTCCATTCAGTCAATTAAACAAAACCGATTTGCGAAGCTTTTATCGGTCGGTGTGTTGTGCGGAGCCGGCATAGTTTTGTCTGCGTGCGAGCGGACCGTGGAAACTGCCGACAAAGGTCCGGCTGAAATTGCTGGCAAACAATTAGATAAAGCGGCTGTCGAAGCCGGTAGAGGGTTGAAACAGGCAGCGGAGGAAACCGGCAAAGTGATCGAAAAAGCCGGTGCGAAGTTGCAGGAAAAAGCGCAGGAGGCGCAAAAATAGATTTATCGCATGCAGCGTACAATTCGCGTTATGCGCTTCTCTATTATTGGCTGCATGAACCGTCATGCGTAACGTCGATCTGCACTGTCATTCGTTGATTTCCGACGGTACGCTCACCCCGGCTGCCGTTGCAGCGCGCGCCAAAGCCAATGGCGTCGATTTATGGGCATTGACCGATCACGACGAATTGGCCGGTATCAAAACGGCACGCCAGGCCGCTGCAGCCGCCGGGTTGGCATATATTGCAGGTGTGGAAATCTCCGTTACCTGGGGTAGCCATACGATACACATCGTCGGCCTGCAAATCGACGAAACCAATAATTCTTTGCTACAAGGGCTTGCTACAACGCGTAGCGGGCGCAAAGACCGTGCCATGGCGATGGCAGCGCAGCTTGAAGAAGTCGGCATATTGGACGCTTATGAAGGTGCGTTGAAATTTACAGGTAATCCGGATTTGGTCGGGCGCACGCACTTCGCTCGTTATCTCATCGAGATAGGTCGTTGCGCAAATGTTGCCGAGGTGTTCAAACGGTACCTCGTCAAGGGTACACCGGGTTACGTACCGCATCGCTGGGCAACCCTCGCGCAAGCGGTTGCCTGGATTCGCGGCGCGGGCGGGACTGCGGTGGTTGCACACCCTGGACGTTACAAGTTCGATAGCATTGCTTTCCATGAGTTTTTCGATAGCTTTCGGGATTTGGGTGGCGAAGCGATCGAAGTTGTAACAGGTAGCCATACGGTCGAACAATATTCGATTTACGCGAAGGTTGCGCAACGCTACGGTTTTAAAGTATCGCGAGGTTCCGATTTCCATTGTCCGCGCGAGTCGCGTGTTGATCTCGGTAGCCTTCCACCTTGCCCTTCCGGTTTGGTACCGGTATGGCAGGATTGGTGAGCTTGAAATGCAATCGGTTACCCCTACATATGGGATGCAATTGCGCCAATACTCGCCGACTGTAAAATTTTGACCATCTTTCTGGAGTTGACCAAGTGAAACGAATTTTTCTGTTTGTCGCCACGAATATTGCCGTCATCGCGGTTATGACGGTGGTCTTGTCGATTTTGGGTGTGGATCGTTTCCTGACTTCTTCAGGGTTGAATCTGCCGATGCTGATGGTATTTGCATTGGTCGTCGGTTTCACAGGATCGATTTTTTCCCTGCTGATCAGCAAACCCATGGCGAAATGGTCAACGGGTGCGCAGGTCATCACCACACCAACATCCAGCACTGAAGTTTGGTTGCTTGAGACAGTAGCCCGATTGTCTCAGCGGGCCGGCATTTCTACGCCTGAAGTGGCTGTATTTGAAGGCGAGCCGAATGCTTTTGCCACTGGCGCTTTTAAAAATTCGGCGCTGGTCGCCGTTTCCACAGGATTGTTGCAAGGCATGACAAAAGAAGAAGTGGAAGCGGTAATCGGGCACGAGATCGCACACGTGGCCAATGGCGATATGGTCACCATGATGTTGGTACAGGGTGTGGTCAATACATTCGTCGTGTTTTTGTCTCGCATTGTCGGTTATGCAGTCGATCGGGCACTGTCGCGGGGTGATAGCAGCAGCCCGGGTGTTGGGTATATGGTGACGGTGTTCGTGTCGCAAATCATTTTCGGAATCGGCGCTTCGATAATAGTCGCCTGGTTTTCGCGTCATCGCGAATTTCGTGCCGACGCCGGTGCGGCCCGCCTGATGGGAACACCGCAACCCATGGTCAATGCATTAGCGCGTTTGGGTGGAATCGAGGCCAGCAGTCTGCCGCAGTCTCTGGCGTCTTTGGGCATCAACGACAAGCCTGGTTTTCTAGGTCTGTTTTCCAGCCACCCACCGATTCAGGCACGCATCGCGGCTTTGCAAGGGCAGCGCTGACATTTAGCAATGAGCCTTAGTAATGAGCCAATTTTTTCATTTACACCCGGAAAACCCGCAGATACGCCTGATTAAACAAGCAGCACAAGTAATCCATGCGGGCGGCGTCGTCGCTTTGCCAACCGACTCGTGTTACGCGCTGGTTTGCCACCTCGACGATAAAGACGCCGTAACACGGTTGCGCCAAATCAGAGCGATCGACGACAAACATCACCTCACGCTTTTATGCCGGGATTTGAGTGAAATCGCGCTTTATGCCAAGGTCGATAACCAACAGTATCGGTTGCTGAAGGCGACGACGCCCGGGCCCTACACGTTCATCTTGCAGGCGACCAAGGAAGTGCCACGCCGGTTGAGCCATCCCTCTCGCAAAACCATCGGCCTGCGCATTCCGGAAAATCGTATTGCTCATGCCTTGTTGGAAGAGTTGGGTCAACCCTTACTCGGCACGACGCTTATCCTACCTGGCGAGGAGGAGGCCTTGACCGACGCTGAAACCATTCGAGACCGCTTGGAGCGCCAGATCGAATTGGTCCTCGACGGCGGTGCCTGTGGTGGTGAGGCTACGACAGTAATCGATCTTACGAATTCTCAACCAGTGCTGATACGACAGGGCCGGGGCGACGGTGCGCCGTTCGGTTTCTGACTTCCCCCCGCCAATATAAGCAGCGCTCGCTCTGCTAGAATCTGCCCATGACTGATTTGATTCAGACCTTCGCGGTCTATGCGCTGCCGATCGTGTTTGCGATTACCTTGCATGAAGCCGCGCATGCCTATGCTGCCAAGTATTTCGGAGACGATACGGCTTACAGTCTTGGTCGCATGAGTTTGAATCCCATTAAACATATCGATCCAATCGGTACATTGTTGATTCCGATCGTACTGTTTTTCGCACAGAGTCCGTTTCTGTTCGGTTATGCAAAGCCCGTGCCGGTGGAATTTGGCAGACTGCGCAATCCAAAGCGCGACATGGCATGGGTTGCGCTGGCCGGCCCGGGTGCGAATTTTGTTATGGCACTGATGTGGTTGTTATTTTCATTAGGGCTGCTGGTTTTCGGCGCAACCGAACCGTATTTCTTGAAAATGGCCAAGGCAGGTGTGGAAACCAATCTAGTCATTTTGGCATTCAATCTGTTCCCGATACCACCGCTCGATGGCGGGCGCGTCATGGCTAGCATGCTGCCGAATCGTCAGGCTTACCAGTATGCCAAGCTGGAACCCTACGGATTTTTTATCGTCCTGGCGCTCGCATACTTCCAAATCCTGCATTTCTGGATGGTGCCGGTCATGGGCGTTGCGCAAGGCACGCTGCAGTTGCTCTTAACTCCACTTTCCGCTTTTTTGAGCTAATTACTTATGTATTCCGATCGCGTCGTATCCGGCATGCGGCCCACGGGCGCACTCCATCTTGGCCACTACCATGGAGCGCTGAAAAATTGGGTGCGCCTGCAATCTTTATCGCCGTGCTTTTTCTTCGTGGCGGATTGGCATGCATTGACCACGCATTACGACGATCCAAGCGCGATCGAAGCCAGCACCTGGGATATGTTGATCGATTGGCTGGCAGCGGGTGTAGACCCGGCACAGTCCACTTTATTCATCCAGTCCAGAGTGCCGGAGCATGCGGAGTTGCATCTGTTGTTGTCGATGTCGACACCCTTAGGCTGGCTCGAACGGGTGCCGACTTACAAAGATCAGCAAGAAAAACTTGTCGGTCGCGACTTGGCAACCTATGGATTTTTGGGGTACCCGTTATTGCAGGCCGCTGATGTCCTGATCTATCGTGCCAGCCAGGTGCCCGTAGGTGCCGACCAAGTCCCCCACGTAGAAATGATGCGCGAGATAGCGCGGCGCTTCAATCATTTATACGGCAAGGAAAAAGGATTCGAGGAAAAAGCCCTAGACGCGGTAAAGAAACTCGGCGGCAAGTACGCCAAGATCTATCATGCGTTGCGTACGGCTTACCAGGAACGCGGCGAGGACGCAGCATTGGCGCAGGCTAGAACGATGCTCGACGAAGCCCAACATTTAAATCCTGACGACCATGAGCGCTTGTTTGGTTACCTGGCAGGTAGTTGCAAAACAATTTTGGTCGAACCTCACGCGCAATTGACGCAGGCGTCGAAACTGCCTGGGCTGGACGGCCAGAAGATGTCCAAAAGCTATGGCAATACCATCACGCTTCGCGAAGATAAAGATTTGCTGACGAAAAAGATTCGCACCATGCCTACCGACCCGGCCCGCGTGCGGTTGACCGATCCAGGTGATCCGGAAAAATGCCCGGTCTGGCAATTGCACCAGGTTTATTCGGACGTACCAACCAAGCAGTGGGTGGTGCAGGGCTGTACGACCGCCGGTATCGGCTGCCTGGCGTGTAAGCAGCCGGTGATCGACGCGATCTTGAAAGAGCAGGAACCAATGCGCGAGCGGGCGCAGCGATATCTGGACGATCCGTCGCTGGTGCGCTCGATCGTGGCCGATGGCTGCGACAAGGCACGAACCATGGCGCAGGAAACCATGCGCGATGTGCGCGATGCGATGGGCCTGAGCTATCGCTGATTCGGACGCGCGTCGACGAGCGTTCCGCTACAATCGCACCGACGCTTCACATAAATGCATCATATCGACACCCCAACATTTCGACACACCATGATGATTCAGGGCAGCTTGGTAGCAATCGTCACCCCAATGCATGCAGACGGCAGCCTCGATTTGCCGGCCTTGCGTCGCCTTATCGATTGGCATATTGCCGAAGGCTCCGACGGTATCGTGATCGTCGGTACTACCGGTGAATCGCCGACGGTATCGGTGGAAGAGCATTGCGAATTGATTCGACTGGCAGTCGAACATACCGCGAAACGTATTCCTGTCATTGCTGGTAGCGGTGGAAACTCGACTGCAGAAGCGATACGACTGACCAGGTATGCCAGAGATGTCGGTGCGGATGCTTCTTTGCAGGTGGTTCCGTATTACAACCGCCCTACACAGGAAGGCATGTATCGCCATTTTCGTGCCATCGCGGAGGCGGTCGAACTGCCAGTAATTTTGTACAACGTGCCTGGTCGTACGGTTGCCGATATGAGCAATGATACGATCGTGCGACTAGCGTCAGTACCAAACGTCATCGGCGTAAAGGACGCGACTGGCAATATCGCTCGCGGCATTGAGTTATTGCGCCTGGTCGATTCGTCTTTTGCGGTGTACTCCGGTGACGATGCAACCGCCATGGCGCTGATGCTTTGCGGTGGTCGCGGCAATATTTCTGTGACCGCCAACGTAGCGCCGCGCGCGATGCGCGCATTATGCCAAGCAGCCATGAATAGCCGGGTGCAAGAAGCAATCGACTTAAATAATCGATTGCTGCCGTTACACCTTAAACTTTTTTGCGAACCGAATCCATTGCCGGTGAAATGGGCGTTGCAGGAGATGGGTCTGATTGGTACCGGCATCCGACTGCCGTTGGTGCCGCTAGCGGATGAATTCCACGCGGTTGTCCGTACTGCTATGCGCGAGGCCGGTGTATTACAATAACGACCGACGCAACGTGCCGCACCGCCGGCCGGCGCCTGATGATGACTCCTCCTAGATTTCCTGCATGCGCGCGGCTTAGCGCCTGATAATCGCATCATTTACATGAATTATTGGAAAACATTTCACATGGCTCAACGATCTATCGTTCGACACGAAATTTTGGTGGCATCCATGCTCGTCGGCCTGGCCGGGTGCAGCAGCGTTAATACTCTTCTCGAAGGTGATAAGGTTAATTACAAGAGTGCCGGCAAGGCACCTACTCTCGAAGTGCCACCGGATTTGACGCAATTGCAGCGCGACAACCGTTATGCAATTCCGGAAGCCAGCCGCGGCACGGCGACCGCCTCCGGTTTCAATGCCGAGCAGGGTGTGCGTCCGACAAATTCTACGCAGCCTGTGACCGTAGCTCCGGTAGCTTCGCAAGATATGCGTATCGAGCGTGCTGGCGGTCAACGCTGGTTGGTGGTGAAGCAGTCGCCGGAGGCATTGTGGCCGCAAATCAAAGATTTCTGGCAAGAGTCGGGATTTTTAATCAATATCGATACGCCGGAGGCCGGGGTGATGGAAACCGACTGGGCTGAAAATCGGGCGAAAATTCCTCAGGATTTCATTCGTAACACGCTGGGCAAGGTGCTCGACTCACTTTATTCCACCGGAGAGCGAGACAAGTTTCGCGTTCGGTTGGAGCGCTCGCCGGACGGCAGCACCGAGATCTATCTAAGCCATCGTGGTGCGCAGGAAGTGCTGGTCGGCACCGAGCGTAGCAGCACGATTTGGACACCGCGGCCGTCCGATCCAGAACTGGAAGCAGAGTTTCTGTCGCGCTTGATGGCGCGTTTAGGTGCTGACACGGCGAAAGCCAAGGCGGTCGTGGCAGCCAGCCCCACACTTGCACAGCCGGTGAATGCAAAGGTCAGCGCATCGCCTACCGGCGGTGTATTGGAAATCAATGAAGAAATCGATCGCGCTTGGCGGCGTGTCGGTCTGGCACTGGACCGTGTCGGGTTTACGGTCGAAGACCGTGACCGTTCGCAGGGTTTGTACTTCGTCCGCTACGTCGATCAAGCCCGTGAGGCGAAGAATACCGACGACAGCAAGGGTTTCATCAACCGGCTTTTCTCCGGTTCTCCGGATGCGCAGAAAAAGACTGCCCAGCAGTACCGCATCGTCGTGAAACCAGCTGGTAGCGCTAGTCAAGTAACGGTGCAACGCAGTGACGGCACTGCCGATACCTCGGCGACCGCGATAAAAATTCTGACGCTGTTGAGTGAGCAGCTTAAGTAAAAAGCACATGCTACGCAGGGCGACAAAGTGCCGGTGAAATTTGCCAGTTTGGGAAGCGGTAGCGACGGCAATGCCCTGCTCATTTCCGCCAGTACCGAAGTCGCCTGCACGACCGTTATGCTCGATTGCGGATTCGGTATCCGCGAAACCGAGCGCCGCTTGGCTAGGTTGGGCATGGCACCGGGCGATCTCGCCGGCATCCTGGTCACGCACGAGCACCAGGATCACGTCGGTGGCGTATTCAAATTCGCTCGCCGGCATCGAATCGGCGTATGGCTTACTCATGGCACGGCGCAGGCGGTCGGGTCCGATACTACCGGCGTTGCCCTGACGATCTGCCGCGATGCGCAGATGCTCGCTATCGGTGTGCTACAGATACTTCCCTATACGGTTCCCCACGATGCGCGTGAACCGGTGCAGTATGTGCTCGGAGACGGTATCAATAAGCTTGGCGTTCTGACCGACGCCGGCCACGCGACCTCGCATCTGATCCGTGTACTCGGCGGCTGCGACGCCCTGATGCTCGAATGTAATCACGACCACAATATGTTGGCCAATTCGGTCTATCCACCATCATTGAAATATCGAATCGGTGGCGATTACGGCCACCTGTCCAACACCACGTCCTCCGAGATTCTTGCAGCGATCGATCAAAGCCGGCTACAAACCGTCGTCGGTGCTCATCTGAGCAGCCAAAACAATACCCCGGCACTGGCCTCGCAAGCACTATGTAGCGCAGTCGATCAATCACGCACCACTGTCACCATCGCTTGCCAACAGGACGGCTTTGGCTGGATCGAGATCGCTGCCATTTGATTCAGAAGGAAGCGGCGTTTGACCATCGGTTGCGGCATTCCTTACTTCCTCGATTACGATCGATATCACTGCCGGATGCGAGCCGAGCGCGACATGTCCGATCCCTGCCAACGCGATATTTTTAGCGCCTGGTAAAAAGGAAGAGCTACGGGGCGCAATAATATTGTCGTGCAGCGAATAAATCGACACCGTCGGCACTGCCCGACCGCTGGCCGCATTGAGCTGCGTTAGCCAAGGCGCACCGCCAGTATCGGTCGGCGGCAGCATCTGCCGAGAGTTTTCGCCAGGGCCGAATCTTGCCAGCGCAGTGCCGCTATGTGGCGTACCCAGCGTGATGAGTTTCGCAATGCAATCGATTGGATGATCGCGTAACCAGGCTCGTGCCACCAGGCCACCCATGCTGTGGGCAACGATGACGATCTGGCGTTGTCGGGTGGCCGCCTGCAGAGTCTCGATGGCAGTCGTAATTTGCGGCAGATAAGTGTCGATTCCGCACAGCACGGGTTCAAGATCGACCGCAAAATGCGTGATATTGGCTGCCTTCAATCGTTTGCTCAAATACCACCAGTAGCCACCGTTGCAACCGTAACCATGAATCAAGAGTACTGGCAGTGTGGTCGGTTCGGCTGCGAGAAAAATACCAGGCCGGCGAAACGGCATCGTCCAGGAAGAACTCAACAGAGTGGCTCGCAATTCGCTGCTGTAGAGCCTTAGTGCAGCGCCGATATTCAATACAGCCGGCCCAGCAGTGCACGGTACGCCAGCGGCAAGGCGAAAGTTGTTGGCGGTGATGACTGCCCGTGCGAATAACACGCACATTGTTCCAAGCAGTAATGCGAATAACCAGGAAATGTCGGGCCAGAGATGTCGAAAGCCGAGCGCACACAGTGTTGCAACGGCGAGCTGCACTAGCAACAAGAAGCGAGTCAGGTGAGCGATCATCGAATGTTCATCATGCCGCTCCGAAACTAGGCCGTTACCGATGAATCCTTCGGAACGTCTACCAGTCGGGTGCCGGCCAATTGGTCGTGCAGAAACTGCCGATCACTGCTCATCATTGCTGCTGAGAGCCAAAGTAGCATGCCGATGCCGATCAGGCCAATGCTTTGCCACCCGGGCAGATGCAGCAGGTACCCTAACGCTGCTGCCGGTAAAAACAGCATCCAAGCTAATAAATAACGAATCGTCGCTTGCTTCAACGACAGACCCTCCGCCTGGAGCGATACCACGCGAATACGCCAAGTTTTCATGGCCAGCGTCTGGCCACCACGGCACCAGAAAAATACAAAATATGCACCGATAAGAAAAAAAAGCCAAGCTTGCCGCCCGTGGCGAAGCTTTAATGCGTGGCGGCTTTCGCTTAACGTGTCGAATGCCCAGGCACCTGCGAACACCACACTAAATAATAAGAATGCTTCGTAAAGCATGCAGGCTAGGCGACGTCTGATGGAGGGAGTGGATAAGTTATTCAACTGACTATTTAATCTGGCTGGCCGGTAACGATGCAGGTGCTGAATTTAGCGCCGGCGCTGACGCTGGTACTGGCACTGGCACAGTTATTGGGCTTGGAGTCGGGATTGGCGTTGGTACGAGGGTGGGCACAGCTGCGGCAGGCGCATCCGATTTCTGGCGCGAGCCCTGCGGCATCACGGATTGTTGCAACATCTGTTTTTGAACCGATTTCAAGGGCGGCACGACGGCAGGCTTGTTATTGGACGGCGCGAGTGTTCTGACTTTGCCTTTATTGGCCTCCGCCATCAGTCTTCTCTTTTGCTCTTCCGGCAACTGTTGGTATTGCTGCCATTGCGCCGATTTTTGGTCTGTATTGAGTTTTTTTGCCCGGGAATAAACTTCTCGCGCTACACGCCGCTGCTCCGGCGTTAAGGCAACCCACGCACGCATGCGTTCCTGCATCCGGTTTTGCTCGTCGGGCTTCATTTTTGCAAAACGACGGCTGATTTCGAGCCATTTCAATTTTTGTTGCGCATCCAGTTGGTCCCATACCGAAACCAATGGAGACAAAGCCAATTTTTGCGGTGCTGAAAGCTCTTTCCAAAAGGGTCCGTCTAAGTTCGGCAAGATCGCTGCCAGGCCTTTGCTACCGCCAACCGGCGCGGCCGGCGTCGATCCCGGATTATCTGCAAATACTGACAAATGGCTGCTCATCGACAAGACCAGGCAGACGACACCGACCCAAAATTTCATTACTCTGCCCGCTTGGCAAGGTAAGCGTTGAAACCGGTGTCCAGATACGCCAACAGCGTCAATTCGTCGGAGAGCACCGCGATATCCATTTCTGCCAATTCATCGATTCGTTGCTGTTGCGCCGTATCGTACATACCGACGAAGAGTGCAACACCCAGAACCAGCGGCGCGACCACCCCGAAGCGGCCAAGCCAGGAAAATGGTTGATCGAAAAACGTACCGGCAGTATTCGGGACCAACTGGCCAGTTGCCATCGGAGAAAATGTCTTGGAATTTTTTTTGCGGGATACCGCAGTTTTACGCGCTTCGACAAGACGATTTATCGTCTCTGGCGGCAGACTGTCGACGTGTTCATTCAATGCGTGCCGGATCTTGTAGGCGAAATTGATGTCGGTCGGATTCATAACGTTATTCCTTTGGCTCGAAGTGCGCTGGCCAGGGAGTGTGTCGCCCGCGAACAATGCGTTTTGACGCTGCCTTCCGAACATCCCATTGCAGCCGCCGTTTCAGCCACATCCATATCCTGCCAGTAACGCATGAGAAACGCTTCCCGTTGACGCGTCGGTAGCTTTTGTACCTCTTGATCAATTACCGCCAGAATCTGATCCCGCTCTACCTTGTCGGCACTCGACTCCGAAGCTTGCGAGCCTTCTTCAGCTTCGTAACTTTCCAGCACATCGAAATCTTCACTATTGTCGCGCCCGATTCCGAGGCTTGAAAAAAGGCTAATCCAGGTATTTCTCACTTTTTCACGACGAAAGTAATCGTGTATCGTATTTTGCAAGATACGTTGGAAAAGCATCGGCAGCTCTGCCGCTGGCTTGTCGCCGTATTTGTCCGCAAGCTTGATCATGGCATCTTGTACGATATCGAGCGCCGATTCATCTTTTCGCACGGCGTAAACTGCCTGTTTAAAAGCGCGACGCTCGACATTTTCCAGAAAATCAGAAAGCTCTTTTTCAGTTGCCATGCGGTCCGACTGAGGGGTGATACGCAGTGATGAATCTGGAAATACCCGATCAGGATATCGTCGACGTGTTTGCCTGGTGAAACTGCTCGCATACTAGCAAGAAAGCACCTGTCTGTGCTTTTGAAATGTGCAAAATCGTTGATTTCAAAAGGGTTTTGCCCGGTTTGGCTTGACTACGATGCCGCAATGCCTTACCGTATGCGGCCCTGCGCCACAGCGTGGGAATTAAATGTTTGGCCTGCTACGGCGCAGAATGCCCTAGCCGGTGAAACGCGCTTTTATCGCTTAAAGCTGTTTGCTCTGACCCGCGCCACAAGCGCGAGGAACCAGAGGTGTCGTAGCTGTCATCTTGGCCGAACGCGTCGCATTCGGTGTCATGCTAAAAGATTATCTACGGATGATTCGCTACATGATGTCGCCGCGGACAAAAGGGACGCCACTAGCTGCTGCTGCACACACTGATTTCGCCAGGAATGAGCATCCGATCAATTTCCAATGGACCTTGAAAGGAATGCAACATGAATACCGTTTTATCTTCACCAGATGTGTCAAATGAAATTACCGGTGCCGAAATCCTCGTACGCTGCCTTGCTGAGGAGGGTGTCGAGCATGTATTCGGTTATCCCGGCGGCGCGGTCCTCTACATTTACGACGCGATTTTCAATCAGGACAAGTTCCAGCACGTATTAGTGCGCCACGAGCAAGCGGCAGTTCATGCAGCCGACGCCTATTCTCGCAGCTCAACCAAGGTTGGTGTCGCTTTAGTGACCTCCGGCCCCGGTGTGACCAATGCAATCACCGGGCTCGCCACGGCTTACATGGATTCGATTCCCATGGTGGTGATTTCCGGGCAGGTACCCTCCCATGCAATCGGTCAGGATGCTTTTCAAGAATGCGACACCGTCGGTATCACCAGACCTTGTGTGAAGCATAATTTTTTGGTGAAGAACGTCAAAGATCTCGCCGAGACTGTCAAAAAAGCGTTTTACATCGCGACCACAGGTCGCCCCGGTCCGGTGTTAGTAGACATCCCCAAAGATATCACGATGCACAAGTGCTTCTACGCTTACCCTAAAACCGTGGAAATGCGCTCGTACAAGCCGGTCGAAAAAGGTCATTCCGGCCAGATTCGCAAGGCCGTGCAATTGCTGCTGGCAGCCGAGCGGCCGATGGTATACGCCGGCGGTGGTGCGATTCTCGCCAATGCTTCGCCGGAGCTGAATCGTCTGGTCGATATGCTCGGTTTTCCGATTACCAATACTTTGATGGGGTTGGGCGCTTATCGCTCTTCAAGCGAAAAATTTGTCGGTATGCCCGGCATGCACGGCACCTACGAAGCCAACATGGCGATGCAGAATTGCGATGTGCTCATCGCCATCGGTGCCCGCTTCGACGACCGCGTCATTGGCAACCCGAAGCATTTCTCGTCAGTGCCGCGCAAGATCATTCATATCGATATCGATCCGTCCTCGATTTCCAAACGGGTGCGGGTCGATGTCCCGATCGTCGGCAACGTCAAGGAAGTGCTAGTGGAAATGCTGGCGCAGATCGAAGCCAGCCAAGCCAAACCGAATACTGCTGCCCTGGCAGCGTGGTGGCAGCAGATCGGTGAATGGCGTGCACGCGAGTGCCTGAAATACCTTCCTTCCGACACCATGATCAAGCCGCAATCGGTGGTGCAGAAAGTGTGGGAAGTCACGGGGGGCGATGCATTCATCACCTCGGACGTAGGTCAACATCAGATGTGGGCAGCGCAGTACTACGGTTTCGACAAGCCACGTCGCTGGATCAATTCAGGCGGTCTGGGTACGATGGGCGTCGGATTGCCCTACGCGATGGGTGTGCAGATGGCAAACCCGGGCTCGACCGTCGCCTGCATCACTGGCGAAGCATCGATCCAGATGTGTATCCAGGAACTGGCTACCTGCAAGCAATACCATCTGACGCCGAAAATCATTTTACTCAATAACCGTTTTCTCGGCATGGTTCGGCAATGGCAGCAGATCGATTACGGCTCCCGCTATTCGGAGTCGTACATGGATTCGCTACCCGATTTTTCCCTGCTGGCAGAATCCTTTGGCCATGTCGGCATGAAGATCGACGACCCGCGCGATGTCGACGGCGCACTGAAAGAAGCCTTCGCCATGAAAGACCGGTTGGTGTTCATGAATTTCATCACCGATCAGACCGAGAACGTCTGGCCGATGGTAAAGGCCGGCAAGGGTTTGTCAGAAATGTTGCTCGGCTCGGAGGATTTATAATCATGCGCCATATCGTCTCTGTATTACTGGAAAACGAAGCGGGTGCGCTCTCCCGAGTCGTCGGGCTTTTTTCCGCGCGTGGCTACAATATCGAAACGCTCACCGTTGCACCGACCGAGGATGCCACGCTTTCCCGCATGACGATTGTCACCAGCGGCTCGGACGATGTGATCGAGCAGATCACCAAGCATTTGAACCGGCTGATCGAAGTTGTAAAGGTCGTCGATCTTACCGAGGGTGCGCACATCGAGCGTGAGCTGATGTTGATCAAGGTTCGCGCAGTGGGCAAAGAGCGGGAAGAAATGAAGCGCACTGCCGATATCTTTCGGGGACGCATCATCGACGTCACCGAAAAGACTTACACGCTCGAACTCACAGGTAACAAGATGAAGCTCGATGCATTTATCGATTCCATCGATCGTGCGTCGATTTTGGAAACGGTCCGAACCGGCGGCTCCGGGATCGGGCGCGGGGAAAGAATCCTGAAGGTCTGAGCTGCCTCGTAATGAGAGATATCAAGCGAAGAATATTAAGCGGTAAGCCAATGCACGGTTCGTCGTTCAGCGCCCGGCAATCGAAACTAGTCATCAACAATTATTTAGGATAATCATGAAAGTGTTTTACGACAAAGACTGCGACCTCTCCCTCATCAAAGGCAAGAATGTCGCCATCATCGGTTACGGCTCGCAGGGCCATGCGCATGCCCAGAACCTGAACGATTCCGGTTGCAAGGTTACGGTCGGGCTGCGCAAAGGCGGCGCTTCGTGGGATAAAGTCAAGAATGCCGGGTTGAACGTGGCTGAAGTCAACGAAGCGGTAGCTGCTGCCGATGTCATCATGATTTTGCTTCCGGACGAAAATATCGCCCAAGTCTATAACGACAATATCGCCCCGCATGCAAAACAAGGCGCGGTACTCGCTTTTGCTCATGGCTTCAACGTCCATTATGGGCAAGTAGTGCCGCGCGCAGATTTGGATGTAATTATGATCGCGCCGAAAGCGCCGGGTCATACGGTACGTGCAACCTACACCCAAGGTGGCGGCGTGCCACACCTGATCGCCATTTACCAGGATAAATCCGGTGTGGCACGCGATATCGCTTTGTCTTATGCCATGGCGAACGGCGGCGGTCGGGCAGGGATCATCGAAACCAACTTCCGCGAAGAAACCGAAACCGATTTGTTCGGCGAGCAGGCTGTGCTGTGCGGTGGTACCGTCGAGCTGATCAAAGCCGGTTTCGAAACACTGGTCGAGGCCGGTTATGCGCCAGAGATGGCGTATTTCGAGTGCCTGCATGAGTTGAAACTGATCGTCGACCTGATTTACGAGGGCGGCATCGCCAACATGAATTACTCCATTTCCAACAACGCTGAATACGGTGAATATGTGACCGGCCCACGGGTTGTCACGGAAGATACCAAAAACGCCATGCGTCAGTGTCTGAAAGACATTCAGACCGGCGAATATGCAAAAAACTTTATTTTGGAAAATCGTGCCGGCGCACCGACGCTGATTTCACGGCGTCGCTTGACCAGCGAGCACCAGATCGAAGAAGTGGGTGCCCGACTGCGCGCGATGATGCCTTGGATTTCGAAAAACAAAATGGTCGATCAGTCCAAGAACTAGGGCAATCGGTAATGCTCTACAAGGCGGCGCTTGCGCCGCTTTTTTACTCGTCGGGTTGCGAAATTGCAAACGTGCATGGGCTTAGGATCGTCACGTTACACTAGCAACCTTCCGATGTGGTCTTCCTACCTTCTTCGCGAGGCTTCTTGTGATCAGCAGCACTACCATGCGATGGTTTCTGACCGTTCTCTTTTTATGGTCGACGAGTGCGTTGGCGCAGATTTCAGCCGTCGGTACCCAAGTGCTAGTGCCGGCTCAAGGCGAAGTCAGGCACGCCAACGACGAAGTGTTACTGACGCTTTTGGTCGAAGAGCAAGATAAGGACAAGGGCGTCGCCGCATCGAAAGTGAATGCGAAAATGAAACAGGGCATGGAGATCGTCAGGCGTGAAGATTCCTCTGCACAATTAAAAACCCGTGGGTACTACACATTTCCGGTTTATCCGGATGGTGCCGTGGCCGGCGGCACACGCAATCCGCAACCGGTAGCATGGCGCGTCGGACAGCACCTCAATGTCACGACAAAAAAGTTGGCGGGCCTGCCCAAGTTAGTCGCAGCGACTCAGCGCACCCTGGCGCTGAGCAGCCTCAATTTTGGTCTTTCCGAGGCAACCCAGAAAAATCTCGACGAACAACGCATCGCAGCCGCTTATCGGCATCTGACAGAACGTATTGCCTCGATTGCTAAAGCAATGGGGCGTTCGGCGAGCGAGGCTACCATCGTTTCGGTAGACCTCGACAATGCCGCTAGCGAGGCACCACGATCGCTACACGCAGCCGCAAGTGCAGCGAGTATGCGGGCCGGTGACATGCAAAATACCGTCGAGGAGCCAAGCTTCGAGCCTGGTGAAACCGTCTTGCACATGCGGTTGGTTGCAAAAATCCTTTTTAAGTAATGTCTAAATTTTTCCGGCGCTCGACTAGAATGACATCGCTTTGATTCTCCATTGCCAGCCAATCGCCCCATTTACGATCGGAGTACATTTGAATCACTATCCTCATCCAATTATTGCGCGAGAGGGCTGGTCTTTTCTAGCGATTGCCGTGGTAATCGCCTCGGTCGTGACAGCGATATCGCCTGCGTGGTCGATTCCTGTATGGATCATCGCTGTGTTCCTATTGCAATTTTTTCGTGATCCACCGCGCGAAATTCCGACCCAGGCGAATGCGCTTTTATCGCCAGCCGACGGCCGCATCGTCGTGGTGGAAAAAACCCAGGATCCGCATGCCGGCCGGGTAGCGTTGAAAATTAGCGTGTTTATGAATGTATTCAATGTTCATTCGAACCGGTCGCCGGTCGATGGCAAAGTCAACACCGTACAGTACTTTCCTGGGAAATTTGTCAACGCCGATCTCGATAAGGCGTCGGTAGAAAATGAGCGCAACGCCGTCGTGGTCACGCGCGCCAATGGCCAAATCGTTACTTTCGTCCAGATTGCCGGATTGATTGCACGTCGCATTCTCTGCCACGTCAGGCCAGGCGATACCCTTACCCGTGGTCAGCGTTACGGTTTTATCCGTTTCGGTTCACGTGTAGACGTGTATTTGCCATTGACGGCTAGGCCGTTGGTAGTCGTCGGCGACAGGGTATCGGCGACCGAGACGATTTTGGCCGAGCTGTAAGCGATACGCATGGGCACTTTCAATCGCCGCAAAGGCAGACGTAAGCTCAGCTTGGCGAGCGCGCTTCGAGACAAAAAGCATTCGCCCAGCAATGTCGAGATCGACGATCGAGACCACGATCAAGACGATGCTGAGCACCACCTTACCCATGCCAGCCCACGACGTCGTGGGATTTACCTGTTGCCTAACGCCTTTACAACGGCGGCGCTATTCTGCGGCTTCTACGCAATCGTCATGGCCATGAATCTGAAGTTCGATCACGCGTCGATTGCCATTTTTGCGGCGATGGTGCTCGATGCTGTAGACGGTCGTGTCGCCCGTCTGACCAATACCCAAAGCGAGTTCGGTGCGCAATACGACAGTCTCTCCGACATGGTGTCGTTCGGCGTTGCACCTGCGTTGGTGATGTATGCCTGGGCGCTGCGTGGGCTCGGTAAGCTGGGCTGGCTTGCGGCATTCGTCTATTGCGCTGGGGCGGCGTTGCGTCTGGCGCGGTTCAACACCAACATCGGCGTCGTCGATAAACGATATTTCCAGGGTTTGCCCAGTCCGGCTGCAGCCGCGCTGGTCGCAGGCTTCATATGGCTGATGGACGATCTCGGTTTCGGTGGTGGTCAATGGCGTTGGATTGCCTGGGGTATTACCGTCTATGCCGGCCTGACAATGGTCTCGAACGTACCGTTTTACAGTTTCAAGCAAGTCAATTTCAGGAAGTCGGTTCCCTTTATTGCCATCTTTTTGATCGTATTGGCATTCGTCGCTGTCTCCAGCGATCCACCAAAGGTGCTGTTTGGACTGTTTGTGGTGTATGGCTTATCCGGTTATGGTGTTTTTTTCTGGCGTATGGGAAAAGGCAAACCGGTTAGCATCGTTCAAACTAAACCCGACGGCCCTGATTTACAGTAAATCCCGGCACCGGATCGCGCGAATCTAGGGTCGGTTGCGCTTTTTGCAGAATCCGCTTATAGTTTTCGCCATGCGCCCGATAATTGCTCCGTCGTTTTCGTCAAAGGCTTCCCCGCTGCGGGGATTGCAACTGCGCCTGTCTGCTCTACACCTGCTGCGCTAGCGCGCAGACACTCAATTCCCCTTCTCGCCGCGTTGTACCCGCGCTCTTGCTAAAATGCAAGAATGCCAGGTAACCATGCGGCGCTCGCTTCGACGTAAATATTTTCAATTTTGTATCTGCATTATTTGACGTTCACCAGGAGAACAGTATGGCCGATAAACTCATCATTTTCGATACCACTTTACGCGATGGCGAACAATCTCCTGGCGCATCGATGACGCGCGAGGAAAAGCTGCGTATTGCAAAGCAGCTCGAGCGCATGAAAGTCGATGTGATCGAAGCCGGTTTCGCTGCCGCCTCGCCGGGCGACTTCGAATCGATCCGTGCAATCGCTAACGTTATTAAAGATTCCACCGTGTGTTCTCTGTCACGTGCCAACGAGCGCGATATCGCGCGGGCTGCCGAAGCGCTGGCCCCGGCAGCGCGCAAGCGCATTCACACATTCATCGCCACATCGGCTCTGCATATGGAAAAAAAGCTCCGTATGACACCCGAGCAAGTACTGCAGCAGGCATGTCAATCGGTGCGTTTTGCCAGGCAATTTACCGATGATGTTGAATTCAGCCCGGAAGACGGCAGCCGTTCGGATCCCGATTTTCTTTGCCGGGTGATCGAGGCAGTGATTGCCGAGGGCGCGACCACGATCAATTTTCCCGACACGGTCGGCTATGCCGTGCCCGAATTGTTCGGCACAACCCTGCGTGATCTGCGTCAGCGCATTCCCAATTCCGATAAGGCCGTTTGGTCGGTGCATTGCCATAACGACTTGGGCATGGCAGTAGCCAATTCTCTGGCCGGCGTCATGATCGGTGGTGCCCGTCAGATCGAATGCACCATCAATGGCCTCGGCGAGCGCGCTGGCAACACGGCATTGGAAGAAATCGTGATGGCCTTGCGTACCCGGCGCAACCACTACGACCTCGATGTCGGAATCGATGCGACCCAAATCGTGCCGGCTTCGAAATTGGTGTCGCAAATTACCGGCTTCGCCGTACAACCGAACAAGGCAGTCGTTGGTGCCAATGCTTTCGCCCATGCCTCCGGTATTCATCAGGATGGCGTATTGAAAGCACGCGACACCTATGAAATTATGCGGGCCGAAGACGTAGGTTGGGCTGCCAATAAAATTGTTCTCGGAAAATTATCCGGTCGTAATGCATTCAAGCAGCGCCTCGACGACCTCGGTGTTGCGCTCGAAACCGAAGCCGAAGTCAACGCTGCGTTTGCCCGCTTCAAGGAGCTGGCAGACCGTAAATCGGAAATTTTCGATGAAGACATCATGGCGCTGGTATCCGACGAGGAGCAAGCGCACGGTAACGAGTACTTTCGATTCGTCTCTCTGTCGCAACAATCCGAAACTGGTGAAAAACCCAAAGCCAGTGTCGTTTTTTCGATGGACGGGAAAGAACATGCCTGTACCAGCGAAGGAAATGGCCCGGTCGATGCAATTGTCAATGCAATCGAATCGAAAGTTGGCAGTGGTTCGGAGCTGATGCTTTTTTCCGTCAATGCCATTACAACGGGCACGCAGTCGCAGGGAGAGGTAACGATGCGTTTATCGAAAGCCGGACGCATCGTCAACGGTGTCGGCTCCGACCTCGATATCGTCGTCGCCTCTGCAAAAGCTTATCTGGCCGCTTTGAACAAGCTGCATTCCAAGATCGAACGCTTGAGTCCGCAGTTGTGAATGTGTCTTTGGAGACTTACCTAGTCGAGCCGTGGCGTTTCAAAGTAGCGAGCCGCGCATGTTTTGGTTCAAATTAATGGCACCATGGTCAGAATCCCGACGCAGATCGGGGCCGTTCAGCAACTTTTGCACGATCCCGGCGCGGTCGAAATGAACATGCATGATGGAATCCGAAACCGGGTTTTCCCAATAAGGATAGGACCATACTTCGAGCTTCGGTAAATCCAGATAGGATGTTTGACTGGGTGTGCCGATCAGTCGCAGCACATCGGGCTTGGTCGAGCCACCGATAACGATCTGCGCGAACTTTTGTGTGGTCAGCACTTGTTCGTAAGAAGCCAGCCGCCCGTCGCTGGTGATTTTAGCCAAATGCGTGGTTTGTCCAAACGGGCCGGTCATATATTCGAGGATCCGTGCGTCGCCATCTTCGATAACATGGGTTGGCCGCCCCAGTTTTGCAACAACTGCGCTCTCCGGCTCACCCAGCACCAGAGCCGGGCTACCAAAGCCGGCGCAACCACTCAGCAGTGTCGTACCGATGGCGAGCAAAACGTACCTCTTCCCACGACTGAACATTTCGCCGGGATGGTAGCGACCGGCACGATTAACGTAAGACTTGAATGGAATGGCCATGAGTTTTCCGATACAATGCGCAGTTGGTCATTTCGACCGACTTAATTAATCGTAAGTTCACGGTGCTTCGGGTGCTTTTCCTATCGGCTAGTTGCTCGATACACCGCATGTGAAAGGATCTATCCGCCATGGTAATGGAAAAAGAAAACAAGGCCGCCATCATCGCAGACAATGCGCGCGGCCAAAATGATACCGGATCACCGGAAGTGCAGGTTGCGCTTCTGACAGCTCGCATCAATGAGCTAAACGGGCATTTCAAAGCACACGCGAAAGATCATCATTCGCGCCGCGGCTTGATCATGATGGTCAACCGCCGCAAAAGCTTGCTGTCGTACCTCAAGGGTAAAGATGCGACGCGCTACCGTTCGTTGATCGAAAAACTAGGCTTGCGCAAGTAAATTATTTTGACATCTTTATTTCTGGGTTTTGGTTGTTAGATGCCCGCGTCGCTTGCCTGACGCGGGCATTTGTTTTTGAGCTGTCGTCCCGATGGCTCATCGTGGTGAGGTGGACGACAGCGCCTGAAAATCTGTCGGCAAAAATGAGAAAGGAAACATCGTGTTCAATAAAGTCAGCAAGACCTTCCAATACGGCCAGCATCAGGTCACGCTCGAAACTGGTGAAATTGCGCGTCAGGCATCCGGTGCAGTCATGGTATCGATCGGCGATACCGTCGTTTTGGCAACTGTTGTTGCCCGCAAGGATGCCAAACCAGGGCAGGATTTCTTTCCACTTACCGTTGATTATGTAGAAAAGACTTATGCAGCCGGGCGTATTCCAGGCGGCTTTTTCAAGCGCGAAGGGCGCCCATCGGAGAAAGAAACATTAACCTCGCGCCTGATCGATCGTCCAATGCGCCCCTTATTTCCGGAAGGATATCTGAACGAAGTTCAAATCATCATTCACGTGCTGTCCGTCGATCCTGAAATCGATCCGGATATTGCCGCTATGATCGGCGCTTCGGCCGCCTTGTGTGTCTCTGGAGTGCCGTTCGCCGGGCCCGTCGGCGCAGCGCGGGTCGGCTATATCGATAGCCAATATATACTGAACCCGACGCCTAGCCAGTTGGCCAAGTCAGACCTCGATCTGGTGGTTGCGGGTACTGAATCGGCCGTACTCATGGTCGAGTCCGAAGCCAAGCAGTTGTCAGAAGAAGTCATGCTGGGGGCGGTCGTATTCGGCCACGACCAGATGAAAGCGGTCATCAATGCCATTCACGAATTGGTGCGCGAAGGCGGCAAGCCGGAAATCGAGTGGCAGCCTGCGTCGAAGAACGACACGCTGATCGCACAAATCACCGAATTTGCCGGTGACAAGGTGCGACAGGCATACCAGACCAAAGACAAACAGGCGCGTACTACCAAGCTAAAAGAAGTTACTGCCGAGGTGCGTGCGGCATTGGCCGCCGATGCTGCACACACCGGCATCGCAGCGCCCGATTCCTCCGAAGTCAATACCATTCTGTTCGACATCGAGGCCAAGATCGTCCGTTCGCAGATTCTCGACGGCGAGCCGCGTATCGACGGTCGGGATACCCGCACCGTGCGTCCGATTTCGATTCGTACCGGCGTTTTGCCGCGCACCCACGGCTCGGCGTTATTTACGCGCGGCGAGACACAGGCTTTAGTGGTGGCAACACTTGGTACGGCTCGGGACGAACAGAAAATCGATGCACTCATGGGTGAATTCAGCGATCGGTTCATGCTTCATTACAACATGCCACCGTTTGCAACCGGCGAGACCGGCCGCGTCGGTACGCCCAAGCGTCGTGAGATCGGCCATGGCCGGCTAGCCAAGCGCGCATTGCTGGCAGCCTTGCCGCCGGCAGAGGAATTCAGCTACTCCGTGCGGCTGGTGTCGGAAATAACGGAATCGAACGGTTCGTCGTCGATGGCGTCGGTCTGTGGCGGTTGCCTCGCTTTACTCGATGCCGGTGTGCCGATGCAGGCGCATGTAGCCGGTATCGCCATGGGATTGATCAAAGAGGGTGGGAAGTTCGCGGTGTTGACGGATATTTTGGGTGATGAAGATCACCTGGGCGATATGGATTTCAAGGTCGCCGGCACCGCTAACGGCATTACCGCGTTACAAATGGATATCAAAATTCAGGGCATTACCAAAGAAATCATGCAGGTGGCGTTGTCGCAAGCCAAGGAAGGCCGCATGCATATTTTGACAAAGATGCAGGAAGCGGTTCCGCACGGCAAAGCAGAGCTTTCCGACTTCGCACCACGTCTCATCACCATCAAAATTAACCCTGAAAAGATTCGTGACGTGATCGGCAAGGGCGGTGCAGTGATTCGTGCCCTAACCGAGGAAACCGGTACGCAGATCGATATCAGCGACGAAGGATTGGTCACTATCGCTTCCGTGGATGCTGCCGCTGGCCAGGAAGCGAAACGTCGCATCGAAGAACTGACGGCTTCGGTCGAAATCGGTAAAGTTTATGAGGGTACGGTTTTGAAGCTATTGGATTTTGGTGCGATTGTGCAGGTGATGCCCGGCAAGGATGGGTTGTTGCATATCAGTCAGATTGCTAACGAGCGCGTCAACGCTGTGGCCGATTATCTGAAAGAGGGCCAGATCATTCGTGTGAAAGTGCTAGAAACCGATGACCGGGGTCGCTTGAAGCTGTCGATGAAAGCAGCGGCGTCGGAAGAAGGAACAAGTCCGGTGCCAGCCGTATCGGCCTAACTACGGCAGTAAGCGGTCTTTCACAGCTGCCTCACCTTTGAACGACTAAAACCCGATCTTATAAATCGGGTTTTTTCGTCTGTAATATAAGTTTGCAGCATTAGTTTGTAGCATTAGGGGGTGAGACGCGAAAGGTTTGACTGACCTGGCACCAGAGGCTAAACTAGCGGCCTCTCCGAACCTAGGTCACTATGCGTCGCACTCTCATTGCCGGCAACTGGAAAATGAACGGTTGTCTGGCCGACAACGCGATTCTTCTTGCCGATATCAAAAATAGTTTCAAACCTCGGGAATCGGTCGATATTGCCGTGTGTGTACCAGCGCTTTATCTGGCCCAATGCCAGGATCTTCTGCATAATTCTTCGATTTCACTTGGCGCGCAAGACGTATCGACACATGCCAATGGCGCTTTCACTGGAGAAATCGCATCGGTGATGTTACGGGAGTTCGGCTGTCGTTTCGTTATAGTCGGCCACTCTGAACGTAGAAGTTACCATGGTGAAACCAGTCAACAAATTGGTTCGAAAGCTGTCGCTGCATTGGCGGCGGGGCTCACGCCAATCGTTTGCGTCGGCGAAAGCTTAATACATCGTGAGTCCGGTCAGACCGTAGCCGTCGTCGAGGATCAACTGGATGCGGTGTTGGATGTTGTAGCCGCCGGTGATTTAGCGCAGTTGGTGATCGCCTACGAGCCGGTTTGGGCAATTGGCACCGGAAAAACTGCGACACCGGAAATGGCGCAAGAAGTCCATGCGGTATTGCGCGCCAAATTGGCCGCTAAAAGCGCTGCCGCAGCGGCAGCTGTACAAATTATCTACGGCGGTAGCATGAAGCCCGACAACGCGCGCGAGCTTTTGGCAATGCCGGACATTGACGGCGGCCTGATCGGTGGCGCTGCGTTGAAGGCCCGCGATTTCATGGCTATTGCCAACGCGGCAGCTTGACTGATGTTTTACACTGAATTGAATTTATGAATACTACGTATACTTTTATTGTCGTTATCCAAGTGATTTCGGCGCTGGCGATCATTGCATTGGTGCTTCTCCAGCATGGCAAGGGTGCCGACATGGGTGCCGCTTTCGGCTCAGGTGCTTCAGGCAGTCTTTTTGGCGCGACTGGTTCATCGAATTTTCTCTCGAAATCTACCGGCTTTGCGGCTGCAGTGTTTTTCATCGCTACTCTCACGCTTGCTTACCTGGGTAACAACCGCAATGCCGCTGTCGGCGGTGGTGTGATGGATAACCTGCCGAAAACTCCGGTCAATGGCGCGGCCAGTACTCCGGCTAATTCCAACGCCAATCCCGTTGTTAAACCATCCTCCTCGTCCACCGGCAGCAACGCCATTCCTGGCCCAGGATCTTCCAGCGTGGCGACACCCGCCCCCACAGCGCCAGCGACGACTGCACCTAGTGTTGCACCCAGCGCTGTACCAAGCACAGCACCAGCGTCGTCAACGTCGGCCGCTCCTGCAGGAGGTGCGCAAAATAGTGCTCCGGGTGCGGGGCAATCGGGTCAAATTCCCAGGTAAATCAGCTCGAGGCGGTGCGGCAAATCCGTACCGAACCTCACATGGCGTGCATTGAACAGAATAGTTAAAACAGAGTAAAATAATGGTCTTACGCCGACGTGGTGAAACTGGTAGACACGCTATCTTGAGGGGGTAGTGGCGAAAGCTGTGCGAGTTCGAGTCTCGCCGTCGGCACCAAAACATGACAGCCAGCAAAGGGATGCCCGCGCTGGCTTTTTATCGACAGTGGTCTTTCTGAAATAGATCACCCGCAGCGAGCGCTACGCAGGCCGCTTGCCGGTAGCTGTCCCACCCTTTGCCTGGCTGCATAAATTCGTGAATCTCGAAAATTATTTTCCCGTTCTGCTTTTTATTCTGGTCGGTATCGGCGTGGGTGTCGTGCCGCAAGTGTTAGGTCGTGTAGTAGCGCCTTTCAAGCCAGATACGCAAAAAAATTCTCCTTACGAATGTGGTTTCGAAGCATTCGAAGACGCACGCATGAAATTCGACGTGCGGTATTACCTTGTCGCTATTCTGTTTATTCTGTTCGATCTCGAAACTGCATTTTTCTTTCCGTGGGGCGTCGCCATGCGCGACCTTGGGTGGCCGGGCTTTGTCACGATGATGATTTTCATTGTGGAGTTTGCGGTTGGCTTTTGGTATATCTGGAAGAAAGGTGCCCTTGACTGGGAGTAATTCATGTCGATTGAAGGCGTATTGAACGAAGGTTTTGTCACGACCACGGCCGACAAACTCATCAACTGGACGCGAACCGGGTCGATGTGGCCAATGACGTTCGGGTTGGCCTGCTGTGCAGTCGAGATGATGCATGCCGGTGCTTCGCGCTACGACATGGATCGCTTTGGCGTGGTGTTCCGTCCTTCACCACGGCAGTCGGACGTCATGATCGTCGCCGGTACGTTGTGCAACAAAATGGCACCGGCTCTGCGCAAAGTCTATGACCAAATGGCTGAGCCTCGTTGGGTCATTTCGATGGGTACCTGTGCCAATGGTGGTGGCTATTATCACTACTCCTATTCCGTTGTCCGGGGCTGCGACCGTATCGTGCCGGTCGATATCTACGTGCCAGGATGCCCGCCGACTGCCGAAGCGCTCTTGTACGGCATTATGCAATTGCAAAACAAGATCAGGCGTACCAATACCATTGCACGCTAACCGGGCTTGAATGAAAACCTCATGACCACCAAATTGGAAACACTCGACGCTGCGCTGCGAGACACACTGGGCGACCATGTAGTGAGTTTGCAGACGCGGTTGTCGGAAGTAACGCTGATCGTCAAACCGGCTAGTTATCTGCAGGTGATGCACACGCTACGCGACCACGTAGCACTGCGCTTCGAAGAGCTGATCGATTTGTGCGGTGTGGATTATTCGACCTACGGCGAAGGAACGTGGGAAGGGCAACGGTTTGCCGTCGTCTGTCATCTGCTGTCGCTGACTCACAACTGGCGCGTGCGCGTGCGCGTATTTGCCGACGACGACGAACTGCCGATGGTGTCGTCCTTAACAAGCGTGTGGTCGTCGGCCAACTGGTATGAGCGCGAAGCCTTCGACTTGTTCGGCATAATTTTCGAAGGCCACGACGACTTGCGCCGTATCCTGACCGATTATGGCTTCATCGGTCATCCGTTCCGCAAAGATTTTCCGATGACCGGTTATGTCGAGATGCGCTACGACCCCGAGCAAAAGCGTGTGATTTACCAGCCGGTGACGATCGAGCCGCGTGAAAATGTTCCCCGCGTGATCCGTGAAGAATTGTACGGGATGAAATAATGGCCGAGATCAAAAACTACACCTTGAATTTCGGTCCTCAGCATCCGGCTGCACATGGCGTGCTGCGGCTGGTGCTGGAACTCGACGGCGAGGTGATTCAACGCGCCGATCCGCATATCGGATTATTGCATAGAGCAACCGAAAAGCTTGCTGAACAAAAGACTTATCTGCAGTCGGTGCCTTATATGGATCGCCTGGACTATGTCTCGATGATGTGTAACGAGCACGGCTACGTCATGGCCATCGAGCGTTTGTTGGATATCGAGGTGCCGCTACGTGCGCAATACATCCGTGTGATGTTCGATGAAATCACGCGCATTCTCAATCATCTGCTGTGGCTGGGTGCCCATGCGCTCGACGTAGGCGCGATGGGCGTGTTTCTGTACGCTTTTCGCGAGCGCGAAGATTTGATGGATTGCTACGAGGCCGTATCCGGCGCACGTTTGCACGCTGCTTATTATCGTCCCGGTGGCGTTTATCGAGATTTGCCGGATGCGATGCCCCAACACAAGGCATCGATATTGCGTAACGCTAAGGCGATCAAGCAGATGAACGAGAATCGGCAGGGTTCGCTGCTGGACTTCATCGAAGATTTTACCAATCGTTTTCCACAGTATGTTGATGAATACGAAACGCTGCTCACAGATAACCGGATCTGGAAGCAGCGGCTCGTTGGTGTCGGCGTAGTATCGCCCGAACGCGCCAAGGCGATGGGTTTTACGGGCCCGATGCTGCGCGGCTCGGGCATCGAATGGGACTTGCGTAAGAAGCAGCCCTATGAGGTTTATGATCTGCTCGATTTTGATATTGCTGTCGGTGTCAACGGCGATTGTTACGACCGTTATCTGGTACGTATCGAAGAAATGCGGCAGTCGAACAAGATCATTCGTCAATGCGTCGAGTGGCTACGCAACCATTCCGGGCCGGTCATGGTGGACAACCATAAGATTGCGCCGCCTTCGCGCGTCACGATGAAATCGAACATGGAAGAATTGATTCACCACTTTAAACTTTTCACCGAAGGTTTCCATGTGCCGTCCGGCGAAGCGTATGCGGCTGTCGAGCATCCGAAAGGTGAGTTTGGTGTTTATCTTATTTCGGACGGTGCTAACAAACCTTATCGGATGAAAATTCGGGCACCGGGTTTCCCACATTTGCAGAGCCTCGATGAAATGGCGCGAGGACACATGATCGCCGACGCGGTAACGATCATCGGTACGCAAGACATCGTGTTCGGTGAAATCGACCGCTAAAGCCAATTCGTGGACAATGCAATAAAAGTGTAAAAAGCGCAGTGCAATATTGAGGCAATGAAAATGCTGTTATCAGAGCAGGCGTATAAAAAGATCGATCGTGAAGTAGCAAAGTTTCCGCCAGAGCAAAAGCAATCGGCAGTCATGGGCGCACTCGCTATCGCTCAAGATGAAAAAGGTTGGCTTTCGCCCGAGCTGCTGCAGGATATTGCAGCCTATCTTGGCATGCCGGCGATTGCAGTGCAGGAAGTGGCTACGTTCTACACGATGTACAACCTCGGCCCTACGGGAGAATTCAAAATCACGGTCTGTACGAATCTACCCTGCGCTTTATCCGGCGGCGAAAAAGCCGCGCATTATTTGAAAGAGAAGCTTGGCATCGGTTACCGCGAAACGACAGCGGACGGTCGCTTCACTTTGCAGGAAGGCGAGTGCATGGGTGCGTGCGGTGACGCGCCGGTCATGTTGGTCAATAACAAGCGCATGTGCAGCTGGATGAGCAACGACAAGATCGATTTGCTGCTGGCCGAGCTGCAATCGCCTACAGTGGACGGCTCAGTATGACAAGCCTACATGACCGTCACATAAAGCCGTTGATTCTTGCAGGGCTGGATGGCAAGAATTGGCATGCCGAAGATTACGTCAAGCGCGGAGGCTATGCGCAGCTCAAGCGCATCTTGTCCGAGAAGATCACACCAGAGGCGGTGATTGCGGAAATGAAGGCGTCGGCGTTGCGCGGCCGGGGCGGTGCAGGCTTTCCTACCGGCCTGAAGTGGAGTTTCATGCCACGCCAATATCCGGGTCAAAAATACCTAGTATGTAACTCCGACGAAGGCGAACCGGGTACCTTCAAAGATCGCGACATTATTCGTTACAACCCTCATGCATTAATCGAGGGCATGGCCATCGCTGCCTATGCGATGGGTATCACGGTCGGGTACAACTACATCCACGGCGAGATTTTTGCCGACTACGACCGCTTCGAAGAGGCGATCGAAGAGGCGCGTAAAGCCGGGTTTCTCGGCGAGCATATTTGCGGCAGCGATTTCAGTTTTCAGTTGCACGCATTTCATGGCTACGGTGCCTACATTTGCGGCGAAGAAACGGCGTTACTGGAGTCGATCGAAGGGAAAAAAGGCCAACCGCGCTTCAAGCCTCCGTTTCCTGCCAGCTTCGGGCTGTACGGTAAGCCGACTACGATCAACAACACCGAAACCTTCGCTGCCGTGCCGTTCGTGTTTGCTTTGGGTGGTGAGGCTTATGCGGCGCTGGGCAAGCCGAACAATGGCGGCACCAAGATATTTTCGATGTCAGGTGATGTAGCGAAACCTGGCAACTACGAAGTACCGCTTGGTACACCGTTCGCCACCTTGCTCGAGCTTGCGGGCGGCATGCGTGACGGCCGAAAGATCAAGGCGGTGATTCCTGGCGGATCGTCGATGCCAGTGCTGACCGGCGAAGTCATGATGGCCACCGATATGGATTACGACTCGATCGCAAAGGCCGGCTCGATGCTCGGCTCTGGTGCCGTCATCGTCATGGACGAGACCCGTTGCATGGTCAAATCATTGCTGCGACTTTCTTACTTTTATTACGAGGAATCGTGCGGTCAGTGCACACCGTGCCGTGAAGGCACCGGCTGGCTCTACCGCATGGTGCATCGCATCGAACACGGGCAGGGCAAGGCAGACGACCTGGATCTGTTGAATTCTGTTGCCGACAACATCCAAGGCCGCACCATCTGCGCGCTAGGCGACGCTGCCGCCATGCCCGTACGTGCATTCATCAAGAATTATCGGGAAGAATTCGAGCATCACATCGCGCACAAGCGTTGCCTTGTGCCGACCTACATCTGAGGCAACAAGCATAGCCATGGTTGAAATTGAGATAGACGGCGTCAAGGTTGAAGTGCAGGAAGGCAGCATGATCATGGACGCGGCCAACAGGCTGGGGACTTACATCCCGCACTTCTGCTATCACAAAAAACTGTCGATCGCGGCGAATTGCCGCATGTGCCTAGTGGAGGTGGAAAAAGCGCCAAAGCCTCTGCCGGCTTGTGCCACACCGGTATCAGCCGGCATGATCGTGCGCTCCAATAGCGAGAAAGCAGTGCAGGCGCAAAAAGGCGTGATGGAATTTTTACTGATCAATCATCCGTTGGATTGCCCAATCTGCGATCAGGGTGGCGAGTGCCAGCTTCAGGACCTTGCTGTCGGCTATGGTAAGTCCGCATCCCGCTATACGGAAGAAAAGCGGGTGGTCGTACCAAAAGATGGTGGTGCACTCATTAGCATGAAGGAAATGAGCCGTTGCATCCACTGTACCCGCTGCGTGCGCTTCGGTCAGGAAGTTGCCGGCGTGATGGAGCTGGGCATGCTGGGCCGCGGCGAGCATGCGGAAATCGTGCAGTTCGTCGGCAAAACCGTCGATTCGGAAGTGTCTGGCAACATGATCGACCTCTGCCCCGTCGGTGCACTGACTTCGAAGCCGTTTCGTTATTCCGCCCGTACTTGGGAGCTGTCGCGGCGCAAATCTGTGAGCCCGCATGACAGCCTTGGATCGAATCTTTTGGTTCAGGTCAAGGGTGCCAAGGTCATGCGCGTGCTGCCGCTGGAAAACGAAGCGGTCAATGAATGCTGGTTATCGGACCGCGATCGCTTTTCCTATGAAGGCTTGAATAGCCCGGACCGGCTCACCAGCCCGATGATCAAGCAGGACGGGCACTGGCAACAGACCGATTGGCAAACCGCCTTGGAGTATGTGGCGCACGGCTTGCGCAATATTCGTCACGAACACGGCGCAGATTCTCTGGCAACGCTTGCCACACCAAGCTCGACCCTGGAGGAGTTGCATCTGCTGCAAAAGCTCATGCGCGGTCTCGGCTCGGAAAACATCGATTTTCGCCTGCGCCAAACCGACTTTGCGCTTTCCGGCAAAATCATGCCTTGGCTGGGTATGTCGATTACTGAATTTGGCGACTTGAAACGTGCTTTCGTCATCGGCTCCTTTTTGCGCAAAGATCATCCGCTATTGGCAGCACGTCTGCGTCAGGCGGTCAAGCAAGGTGGCAGCGTCAGCCTCTTACACGCCACCGATGACGATCAGCTGATGCCGATCGCGAATAAGATGATCAAGGCACCCTCGCAATGGTTATCGGCCTTGGGCGAAGTGATGGCGGCAATAGCGGAAGCCAAAGGTATCGCTGCACCAACCGGTGTGGCCGATCTCAAGATTTCACCGGCTGCCAAGCAAACGGCAGCAAGTCTGCTGTCAGGCGAACCAAGGGCAATTTTGCTTGGCAATGCTGCTGCAAACCATCCTCAAGCAAGCGCCTTGCATGCTGCGGCCGAGTGGATTGCGATGAATACCGATGCGAAGTTCGGGTATCTCACCGAAGGCGGCAATACCGTGGGCGGCTATCTGGTGAATGCCTTGCCTGAAAACGAAAGCAACGCTGCGCAATTTTTTGCGCAACCAAGGAAAGCGTATGTGCTATTCAATACCGAGCCCGAACTCGATTGCGCCAATCCACAAGCGGCACGCGCTGCATTGAATCAGGCTGAGATGGTGGTCGTTATGTCGGCATTTAAGCATGGCGACGACTACGCCGACGTCATGTTGCCGATTTCACCCTTTACGGAAACCGGTGGCACGTTCGTCAATTGTGAGGGTAGGGCGCAGAGTTTTAACGGTACGGTCAAACCACTCGGTGAAACGCGTCCTGGCTGGAAAGTTTTGCGCGTATTAGGTAATTTGCTCGGTTTGCCTAATTTTGAGTACGACAATGCCGAAGCGGTTCGCAGTGAAATCTTGGGTGGTAAAGGTTCGGGCGCTGAGCATGCATCACCCGACTTGGCGGCACGACTCAACAACCTCAGTGGCATAGCCCCGCCAGGTCTATTCGACACTGCAGATTCGGCCACCAGCCTCAAGTTAGAGCGCGTGGCCGATGTGCCGATTTACTTCAGCGACGCCATCGTTCGACGCGCAAATGCATTGCAGGAAACGAGGGATGCCCAGGCACCACGAGTGCACGTATCCGGCATCTTGGCGCAGCAGATGAATATCAAGCAAGGTGCATTGCTGAAAGTGACCCAGGAAGCTGGTTTCGTGACTCTGGAAACGCTCATAGACGATACCCTTCCGGCTAATGTCGTACGCGTAGCGGCTTCTCACGCAACAACCGCAGCGCTCGGTGCAATGTTCGGCCCGATTAGTGTGGAGATCGCTTGATGGATCAGATGCTGTTGTCCATCCATGCTACCGGCCAAAATATCTTCGGATATTTTTGGCCACTGGTTTGGAATCTGGCAAAAATTATCGGCATCGTTTTACCGATCATGGGCTCGGTCGCCTACCTTACCTTGTGGGAACGTAAGATGATCGGTTGGATGCATGTGCGAATCGGACCGAATCGCGTCGGGCCGGCAGGTCTGTTTCAGCCGATTGCGGATGCATTGAAGTTGCTGTTGAAGGAAATTATTATTCCGGCCAAGGCCAACAAGGCGTTGTTCGTAATCGCACCGGTGATGACGATCATGCCTGCTCTGGCAGCTTGGGTAGTGGTACCGTTCGGGCCGGAAGTGGCGCTGGCGAATATTAACGCCGGGTTGCTTTTCGTGATGGCGATCATGTCGCTGGAAGTGTATGGCGTCATCATCGCCGGCTGGGCCTCGAACTCCAAATACGCGTTCTTGGGTGCGATGCGTGCTTCGGCGCAAATGGTGTCGTATGAAATCTCGATGGGCTTCGTGCTCGTGATCGTGCTGATGGTATCGGGCAGCCTGAATTTCACCGATATCGTGATGCGGCAGACGACCGGTTACTTCAGCGATATGGGGCTTAATTTCCTCTCCTGGAATTGGTTGCCGTTGCTACCGATGTTCGGCGTCTACATTATTTCGGGCATTGCCGAAACCAACCGGCATCCGTTCGACGTCGTCGAGGGTGAGTCCGAAATCGTCGCCGGTCACATGGTCGAATATTCAGGCATGTCGTTTGCCATGTTTTTCCTGGCTGAATACGCCAACATGATTTTGATCTCCGCATTGGCATCATTGATGTTTCTCGGTGGCTGGAATTCACCGATCGGGGCACAGGTGCCGGTATTGGGCTTGATGGCTTATTTGCCTGGGTGGATCTGGTTGGGCATCAAAACATTTTTAGTGGTGTCGATTTTTGTCTGGGTTCGTGCGTCTTTTCCGCGCTATCGGTACGATCAGATCATGCGGCTGGGCTGGAAGATTTTCATTCCGCTGACCCTGGCCTATCTGGTGCTGGTCGCTGCCTGGATTCAAACTCCCTGGAACATTTGGAAGTAAGCAGTCAACCATTCGAGGCTTATGATGGAAGCAATCAAGGATTTTTTCGGTAGCCTGATGCTGCGGGAGCTCTTCAAGGGTTTGGCGCTGACCGGAAAATATATGTTCGCTCGCAAGATCACGGTGCAATTTCCAGAGGAAAAGACACCGTATTCGCCGCGCTTTCGTGGATTGCATGCATTGCGTCGCTATCCTAACGGCGAAGAGCGATGCATTGCCTGCAAACTTTGTGAGGCAGTATGTCCCGCCATGGCGATCACGATCGAATCCGAGCAGCGCGACGACGGTAGCCGGCGCACGACGCGCTATGACATCGATTTGACTAAGTGTATTTTTTGCGGATTTTGCGAAGAATCTTGCCCGGTCGATTCAATCGTCGAAACGCACGTCCTGGAGTACCACGGCGAAAAGCGCGGCGATCTATTTTTTACGAAGGAAATGTTGCTGGCCGTCGGTGATCGATATGAGCCCGAAATCGCCGCGGCCCGTACCGCGGACGCCCGGTACCGTTGATGCACTTCGATTCGACCATATCTCAGTCGCGCTTTCTGTATTTTTTGTACCGGTCGTACACGTATCTGCTGCACTCGATGCGTTGTTCATCCCATAATTTTCAGTTGTCTCGTCTGCGCCGTCATGGAATTTAAAACTGTATTGTTTTACGCTTTTTCGCTGATCTTGATCGTCGCTGCCACCCGCGTGATTACGGATCGGAATCCGGTGCATGCAGCGCTGTATTTAGTATTGTCGTTTTTTTCTGCTGCCGCAATCTGGATGCTGTTGAAAGCCGAATTTCTTGCCATCGTGCTAGTGCTGGTATATGTCGGCGCGGTCATGGTGCTGTTTCTGTTCGTGGTGATGATGCTCGATATAAATATCGACAAAATGCGTGAGGGGTTTTGGGGCTATCTACCTTTCGCAGCTGTCATCGGCGTATTAATCGTGCTGGAAATGTCCGCGGTGCTGCTTAGCAGCTTCAGGTCCGATGTCGGCGTTCCCGCTGCGGCCGACACGATCGGCAACACCAAAGAACTCGGGAAGCTTATCTACACGGAATATGTCTACGCTTTCGAAATCGCCGCGGTGATTTTGCTGGTTGCGATCATCGCTGCAGTGGCACTGACGATTCGCAAACGCAAAGACAGCAAATATTTTTCACCGTCGGCCGCTGTCAAGGTCAAGGCTCGTGATCGTGTCCGGATCGTCAGCATGCAGCCGAGCGAGCGCCACGATGCGCCACCACAAAAATAATAAGGAATCGACGTGGCTTTAACTCTCTCGCATTACTTGGTTCTCGGAGCGATCCTGTTCGCGATTTCCATTGTTGGTATCTTCATGAACCGCAAGAACATCATTGTCCTGCTTATGGCAATCGAGTTGATGCTTCTTGCCGTGAACATGAATTTCATCGCGTTCTCACATTATCTAGGTGATGCCGCAGGGCAAATTTTCGTATTTTTTATTCTTACTGTGGCAGCTGCAGAATCTGCAATCGGATTAGCGATCCTGGTGGTACTGTTCCGCAATCTCGACACCATCAATGTCGAGGATCTCGACAGCTTGAAAGGTTGAATGGTGGTGCGCCTGCAGCAGACCTTATTTGCATTCGAACCGTCTGCACTCGAGAATTCTGGCGATTCTGCCGGCGATGTTTTTCACAAGTTTTCTGACAAAAATAACCACAAGGCTTCATGATGACGGGGCAACTCAACCCTAGCCTGTTACTGGCTGTACCCATGGCTCCGCTGGCAGGCGCTGCGATCGCTGGATTGCTCGGTACCCGATTTTTTGGCAACATGGTCGGCCGCAAGGTGGCGCACACGGCAACCATTCTCGGTGTATTGGTCGCGCTTCTGATTTCGCTCGATACGCTGCGTGCCGTGCTCGACGGTGCTACGTATAACGGGTCGCTCTATACCTGGATGACGGTTGCCGGCATGAAGTTGGAGGTCGGTTTTCTAGTCGATAGCTTGACGGCGATGATGATGTGTGTGGTGACATTCGTCTCCCTCATGGTGCATGTCTACACCATCGGGTACATGAAAGACGATCCAGGTTACAACCGCTTCTTCTCGTACATTTCGCTCTTCACATTTGCCATGCTGATGCTGGTAATGAGCAACAACTTTCTGCAGCTGTTTTTCGGCTGGGAGGCGGTCGGCCTCGTCTCCTATCTGTTGATCGGCTTCTGGTACACCAAGCCGACTGCCATCTTTGCCAACATGAAGGCTTTTTTGGTCAACCGTGTCGGTGATTTCGGGTTCATCCTAGGTATTGGCTTATTGATGGCGTACGCCGGGTCGATGGATTACGCAAGCGTATTCGCCAAGAAAGAAGCGCTGGCTCAATTAACGCTGCCTGGAACAGATTGGATGTTGCTGACGGTGGCCTGTATTTGCCTGTTTGTGGGTGCGATGGGTAAGTCGGCGCAATTTCCATTGCACGTCTGGTTACCCGATTCCATGGAAGGACCGACACCGATTTCTGCGCTGATCCACGCGGCGACCATGGTCACCGCCGGTATTTTCATGGTCGCCCGCATGTCGCCGTTGTTCGAGCTGTCCGATACCGCTCTATCGTTCATCATGGTGATCGGTTCGATTACCGCACTGTTCATGGGTTTTCTGGGAATTATTCAAAACGACATCAAGCGGGTCGTGGCTTACTCGACGCTTTCGCAGCTCGGTTACATGACTGTGGCATTGGGCGCATCGGCCTATTCAATCGCCGTGTTCCATCTAATGACGCACGCGTTTTTCAAAGCGCTACTGTTTCTCGCCGCCGGTGCCGTCATCATCGGCATGCATCACGATCAGGATATCCGCAACATGGGTGGCCTACGCAAGTACATGCCCATCACCTGGATCACTTCGCTACTTGGATCGCTGGCATTGATAGGCACACCGTTTTTTTCAGGTTTCTACTCCAAGGACAGCATTATCGAAGCAGTGCACGCCACCACATTGCCCGGTGCCGGTTTCGCCAATTTCGCCGTACTGGCCGGTGTGTTCGTGACTGCCTTTTACTCGTTCCGTATGGTATTCCTGGTTTTTCATGGCAAAGAGCGCTTCGGCAAATCTCATATGGAACACGATGACCATCATCATGTCGCTACAGATGACCATGCTGACCACGATGCACATCACGGCCTGGCTCCGGGCGAAAAGCCGGGCAAAGCACCATGGGTCGTAAAACTGCCACTGATATTGCTGGCGATCCCCTCGGTATTAATCGGTTACTTCACGATAGAACCCATGTTGTTCGGGAACTTCTTCAACGGTGTGATCACCGTCAATCCTTCGCACGGTGCGATGGCGAAGCTGACCGCCGACTTTCAAGGTGCCACAGAGATGGCGATCCACGGATTGAGCACCGCACCGTTCTGGCTGGCACTTGGTGGCGTGGTGAGTGCGTGGTATTGCTATCTGGTAAATCCCCGCGTGCCGGCCTGGTTCTATTCGAAATTACGGTTTTTGCACACGCTACTCGACAACAAGTACTACCTGGATAAGTTCAACGACGTCGTATTTTCCGGCGGTGCGCGCTTGCTTGGCGGCGGACTCTGGCGGGTCGGCGATAAAGCCTTCATCGATGGCTTTGCCGTCAACGGCAGTGCCAGGGTCGTCGGTTGGTTTTCTCGCTTCATCAGATCCTTGCAATCCGGTTACATCTACCATTACGCATTCGTAATGATCCTCGGCGTACTTGGTTTTCTGACCTGGTTCATGCCGTTGCCGCTGCCGTTTTCCTTCGCCAGATAGTCGCCGTCGTTTAGTGGCCCGAACCCAATAATAATTATGATGCAGTCAAATTTTCCGTTGTTGAGCCTTGCAATCTGGTGCCCGATCGCGTTTGGTATATTGGTACTCGCCATCGGCAAGGATAAGCCGAGCATGGCACGCTGGATTTCGCTCTTCGGCGCATTAACGAGTTTTGCCGTTACCTTGCCGATCGTCGCTGGTTTCGACAATGCTGCCCATGGTATGCAGTTCGTCGAAAAACACGCCTGGATCGCCCGGCTGAATATTTTTTACCAGCTTGGCATCGACGGTTTGTCTTTATGGTTCATACCCCTGACCGCATTCATCACGGTCATTGTCGTGATCGCCGGCTGGGAAGTCATTCAAAAACGTGTTTCGCAGTATATGGGTGCATTCCTGATACTTTCGGGATTGATGATCGGTGTGTTCTGCGCGCTCGATGGTTTGCTGTTCTACGTATTTTTCGAATCGACCCTCATACCGATGTTCATCATCATCGGCGTCTGGGGCGGTGCCAATCGCGTCTATGCCTCGATCAAATTTTTTCTTTACACCTTTTTTGGTTCGCTGCTGATGTTGGTAGCGATCTTGTATCTCTATTTCAAGGCTGGCAACAGCTTCGACATCCTTACATGGCAGCAACTGCCGCTGGCACTGGATGTCCAAATCATGTTGTTCCTGGCGTTTCTTATGGCCTTTGCTGTCAAAGTGCCGATGTGGCCGGTGCATACCTGGCTACCGGATGCACACGTCGAGGCACCTACCGGTGGCTCGGTTGTACTGGCGGCGATCATGCTTAAGCTCGGTGGTTATGGTTTTCTACGGTTTTCACTACCGATCACGCCGGATGCCAGCCATTATTTGTCGGGGTTCATGATCACCCTATCGCTCGTCGCCGTGATCTACATCGGCCTAGTGGCGTTGGTACAAACCGATATGAAAAAATTGGTGGCTTATTCATCGATCGCGCATATGGGGTTTGTCACACTCGGGTTTTTCGTTTTCAACGATATGGCGGTGCAGGGTGGTTTGATGCAAATGATCTCGCACGGTTTCGTTTCCGGCGCGATGTTTCTCTGTATCGGCGTGCTGTACGACCGTATGCACTCCCGACAAATTGCCGATTACGGCGGTGTCGTCAATACCATGCCGAAATTCGCCGCGCTGTTCGTGTTGTTTTCTCTGGCTAATTGCGGCCTGCCGGCGACTTCCGGCTTCGTTGGTGAATTCATGGTGATTTTAGGCGCGATCAAGTTCAATTTCTGGATCGGTCTGCTCGCAGCAACCGCGCTGATCTTCGGTGCTGCTTATTCGTTGTGGCTGGTCAAGCGAGTAATTTTCGGCGCGGTCGGCAATCCGAATGTGGCAGCCCTGACCGACCTCAACCGGCGTGAATTTTTCATGCTTGGCGTGCTCGCCATCGCCGTCATCGCCATGGGCCTCTACCCGGCACCGTTTACCGATGCGATGCAGGTATCGGTCGACGATTTATTAAAGCACGTGGCTGTCTCCAAAGCGCAATAAATAAAACATGAATAACATCAACTTGCTTCCAGCGCTGCCGGAGATTTTTCTGGTTATCGCAGCCTCGTCGATTCTTTTGATCGACATGTTCTTGAGCGATGCCAAGCGCCATATTACGTATTTGCTCTCCTTGGTTACGCTCGGTGTTTGTGCCTGGATGAGCATCGGTGATGTGATGAGCGGTGCCACCGTCTACACGTTCAGCAATATGTTCGTGTCCGATGCGATGTCGAGTTTGCTGAAAGTGTTTTCCTATGTCGCGGTCGGTTTGACATTGATCTACTCCAGGCAATATGCGACCGATCGCGGCATGCTCGGCAGCGAATTAGGTGGTGAATTCTACGTACTCGCTTTGTTCGCACTGCTCGGGCAAATGATCATGATTTCCGGGAATAATTTTTTAGTAATTTATCTTGGTCTGGAATTGATGTCGTTGTCTCTGTACGCGCTGGTAGCACTACGCCGCAACTACACGCAGTCGACCGAAGCGGCAATGAAGTTTTTCATACTTGGTGCCCTGTCTTCGGGTTTCCTGTTATACGGTATTTCAATGTTGTACGGTGCCACCGGTTCGCTGGATCTGACCGAAGTAGCAAAAGCGGCTTCTTCACCGGTGCTGGATAAAAACATCCTGGTATTCGGCGTGGTTTTTCTGGTGGCTGGGCTTGCTTTCAAACTCGGTGCGGCTCCGTTTCACATGTGGGTTCCCGACGTGTATCAAGGTGCGCCCACTGCAGTGACGTTGCTCTTAGGTGCGGCACCGAAATTGGCGGCTTTTGCTATCTGTATCCGCTTGTTGGTGGAGGGGCTGCTGCCGTTGGCAATCGACTGGCAACAGATGCTGACGGTGCTGGCTGTTATGTCGATGGCAGTCGGTAATCTCGCTGCGATTGCACAGACCAATCTCAAGCGCATGCTGGCGTATTCCACGATTTCGCAAACGGGTTTCATGTTGCTCGGCTTGCTTGCCGGTGTCGTCAACGGCAATATTTTTTCCGCAGCGAACGCCTATAGCTCAGCGATGTTCTACTCAGTTACGTACGTGCTGACGACGCTCGGTACCTTCGGCGTGATCATGCTGCTGGCCCGTTCAGGTTTCGAAGCTGAAAACATCGAAGACTTCAAAGGACTGAATCAGCGTAGTCCTTGGTTTGCACTAGTGATGTTGTTACTGATGTTTTCGCTGGCGGGCATTCCGCCTGTGATGGGATTCTATGCAAAATTATCGGTATTGCAGGCAGTGCTTGGCACCGGGCAAATCTGGCTTGCCATCGTCGCCGTATTGTTTTCGCTGATCGGTGCGTTCTATTATTTGCGCATCGTCAAGGTCATGTATTTCGACGAGCCGCTGGATACCACGAAGATAAAACCGACGCCCGATATGGCGGTCGCCTTGAGTATCAATGGTGGTTTGGTGCTTGTGCTCGGCCTGCTGCCCGGGCCATTGATGACCGCATGCGCGAATGCGATCGTCAAAACCTTGGCCTCCTGATGCCTTTGCCGATGTCGATGCAGCATGTTTGATGCATGCTAATGGATGCCTCGCTGTCGAGTTGGCTGGTTATATTGTTGGCGGTCGTCAGTGCAAATCTGCCGTTCGTTAATGAAAAGCTCTTCGCATTGATACCGCTAGCAACGGGTATCAAATCGTTTTGGTGGCGGCTGCTGGAATTGATCACGCTATATTTTTTAATCGGGTTTTTCGCCCGATTTCTTGAAGGTCAGATCGGGACGGTCTTCCGCCAAGGCTGGGAATTCTATGCAGTGACGGGCTGCCTGTTCGTAGTGTTGGCATTTCCCGGGTTTGCGTTTCGCTATTTAAAAAAACAGCACCGAAGCGAATGAACACTGATTCCGACAATCCTTTGCCTGCAGATCATCCCGCCGAGCGCGTCACTGACCCCCTCGTTGAAACCCATATCTCGGGCACCGAAGCTTACACCGGCCATTTTTTAAAAGTCCAGAGCGACGAAGTGCGGTTGCCGAATGGGAAAACGGCAATTCGAGAATACATTCGCCATCCGGGTGCAGTGGTGATTCTCCCCATCTTCGACGATGGCACGGTGCTGCTGGAGCGTCAGTTTCGTTACCCGTTGCGACGCGTATTCATTGAATTCCCGGCCGGTAAAATCGATCCGGACGAAGACCCGCTCGACTGCGCAAAACGCGAGCTGCGTGAGGAGACGGGGTACATCGCCCGTGACTGGCAGTTTGTATGCACCATCCACAATGCCATTGCCTATGCCGACGAGCATCTGGAAATTTATCTCGCACGAGGGCTGGAAGCCGGTGTTGCAGCGCTAGATGACGGCGAATTTCTGGAGGTGTTCAACGCCTCGGTGGCAGACCTGCTGACATGGGTGCGTGAAGGCAAGGTCACCGATGTCAAGACCATCATCGGTGCCTTTTGGCTGGAAAAACTGGCGGCCAAATCCTGGGTACTTTAAACACACCCGAAGATGCGCGCGAATACGTTGTGGACTACATCCCGGAATAATTCGGGCCGCCGCCGCCCTCCGGCGTAACCCAAACGATGTTTTGCAGCGGGTCCTTGATATCGCAGGTTTTGCAATGCACGCAGTTCTGCGCATTGATCTGGAGCCGATCCTCGCCGCCATCTGCCTTTACGTATTCGTAGACACCCGCCGGGCAGTAGCGGCTTTCGGGCCCGGCATATTTTGGTAAATTGACTGCCACAGGAATTCCGGCATCTTTTAATGTCAGGTGCGAAGGTTGATCTTCTGCATGATTGGTGTTGGAAATGAACACCGACGATAAACGGTCGAAAGTCAATTTTCCATCTGCTTTCGGATAGACGATCGGCACATAGTCGGCTGCAGGTCTCAGGCATTCATGATCTGCCTGTCCATGACCAAGCGTCCAGGGCGCCTTGCCGCGCAATACTATTTGGTCGATTCCGACCATCACCGTACCCAATGCCAGCCCCTTGCTCATCCACGGTTTAAAATTGCGCGCAACATGTAATTCTTCATGCAACCAGGATTGCTCGAAACTACTGACGTAAGTGCTCAGCTCGTCACGTGTCCGGTTCTGTGCCAGCGCGTCGAGTGCGGCGTCGGCGGCGAGCATGCCGGTTTTGATCGCGGCATGGCTACCTTTGATACGGCTTGCATTCAAAAAACCGGCGTCGCAACCGATCAGCGCACCACCGTTGAATACCAGCTTCGGCAACGACTGCAAGCCGCCGGCGGTAATCGAGCGCGCGCCGTAGCCAATGCGTCGCCCGTTCTCGAAAAACGGCCGGATTGCGGAATGTGTTTTGTAACGCTGGAATTCTTCGTAGGGTGAAAGATAGGGGTTTTCATAATTCAGCCCGACTACGTATCCGACGGCAACCTGATTGTTTTCCAGATGATAGAGAAACGAACCACCGTATACATCGTTTTGTAGCGGCCAGCCGGCCGTGTGGATCACCAAGCCTGGTTGATGCATGCTCGGGTCGATCTCCCACAATTCCTTGATACCGATGCCGTACGTCTGCGGGTCGCGGCCGTGTCGCAGATCGAACTGGCGTTCCAACTGTTTGCCAAGGTGGCCCCGCGAGCCCTCGGCGAATAGCGTGTATTTCGCGTGCAGTTCCATACCCAACTGAAATGCATCGGTTGGCACGCCATGGCGATCCACCCCGAGATTGCCGGTAGCCACACCCATGACGGCTCCAGCGTCGTCGTACAACACTTCCGCCGCGGGAAAACCGGGAAACAGTTCCACTCCCAAGCCTTCGGCCTGCTGCCCGAGCCAGCGTACGAGGTTCGATAAGGAGATGACATAATTACCGTGATTTTTGAAGCATTCTGGCAACATCCAGTTCGGCGTTTTGAAGGCTCCGGTTTTCGTCAAAAACAAAAACCGGTCTTCCGACACTTCAGCATTCAAAGGCGCGCCAAGTTCCCGCCAATTCGGCAAAAGCTCGGTTAGCGCTCGCGGGTCCATCACTGCGCCCGACAAAATGTGCGCACCCAACTCACCGCCTTTTTCCAGAACGCATACCGATACTTCTTGCTGGCGTAATGCCGCTTGCTGCTTGAGGCGTATCGCCGCTGCCAGACCCGCAGGCCCACCGCCAACGATCACCACATCGTATTCCATTGCTTCACGCGGACCATATTTCGCCAGCAGGTTATCAACAAGACTTGGGCTCATGGGTCACCATAAAAATTTATCGAACGAGTGTTCTAATTGTCGAAGATTTGGCGCAAGATTGCTAGGCAGTGCGCCAACGCCCTTCATTCATGACATCATAGCTGCCAATTGGCAGCTCAATCAGAAGGATTCGCAATGGGCATTGAAATGAATTTCGAGGGCAAGATCGCCCTAGTCACTGGCGCTTCCAGCGGTCTGGGAGCGCGTTTTGCAAAGGTCTTGGCACAGGCTGGCGCGCAGGTCGTGCTTGCCTCTCGGCGTCTCGACCGGCTTAAGGAACTGCGCGCCGAAATAGAAGCAGATGGCGGTGCGGCGCATGTCGTGCAACTCGATGTTACCGATTACGCCAGCATCAAGTCGGCAATCGCGCATGCGGAAACGGAGGCCGGGCCAATCGATATTCTTGTCAACAACTCCGGTGTATCGACCACCCAGCGGCTGGTGGACGTCACACCGGAAGACTATGCTCACGTTATGGACACGAATCAACGCGGCGCTTTTTTCGTTGCGCAGGAGAGTGCCAAGCGCATGATCGCACGTGCCAAGGGTGATCCACGCAAGCAGCATCGAATCGTCAATATCGCCTCGATTGCCGGTTTGCGCACGATCCCACAGAATGGCATCTACTCGATCAGCAAGGCTGCTGTTGTGCATATGACGAAATCCATGGCAGTCGAGTGGGGCCGTTATGGCATCAACGTCAATGCGATCTGTCCCGGCTGTATCGGTACTGAGATCAATGATAATTATTTTACGACCGACGCTGGGCGGGCATTGATCAGCAGCCTGCCGCGCAAGCGGGTCGGCAAACCCGAAGATCTGGACGGGTTATTGTTATGGCTGGCGTCCGAGGAATCGCATTTCATCAACGGCACGATCGTTAATGCCGACGACGGCATGACGGCACACTGAACGGCACGCCGAGCGGCGCACACTCCGCGCACGTCGGCCGATCGATCTGCGGTTCACTTTGGCTTTTCCTGGAGACTCCACATGAATAAAGTATTTGCAGATGCCGCTTCGGCGCTTGCCGACGTCGTCAGGGACGGGCAAACGATTGCCGTCGGCGGTTTTGGTTTGTGCGGCATACCGGAAGCGTTGATCCTGGCCTTACGCGATTCGGGCGTGCAGAATCTGACTGCAATTTCGAATAATGCCGGTATCGATGGCGCTGGCCTGGGCTTGTTGCTCACGACTCGGCAGATTAAGAAAATGATTGCGTCATATGTGGGTGAAAACAAGGAGTTTGAACGGCAATACCTGGCTGGCGAGCTTCAACTCGACTTCACCCCGCAAGGCACGTTGGCAGAGAAGCTGCGCGCGGGAGGTGCAGGCATACCGGCATTCTTTACCAAAACCGGTGTTGGTACCATCGTTGCCGAGGGCAAGGAGGTGCGCGAATTCGATGGCGAGTCTTATGTGCTGGAGCGTTCACTCGTAGCAGATGTGGCGCTCGTGAAAGCGTACATGGCCGACAGAGCGGGTAATCTGGTCTACAACAAGACGGCGCGTAATTTCAATCCCAACGTTGCCATGGCCGGCAAGATTACGATTGCCGAAGTAGAGAAACTGGTTGAAGTTGGTGAGATCGACCCGGACCATATACATACGCCTAGCATTTTCGTACATCGTATCGTCGTCAATGCGAGCCCGGAAAAACGTATCGAACAGCGTACCGTGCGGCCGAACTAGCCAACCAAACTAGGCGAGCGCGAATCGGATAAATTTGGAGGATCGAAATGGCATGGACAAGAGATGAAATGGCGGCACGCGCCGCCCGCGAGTTGCAAGACGGTTTCTACGTCAACCTCGGCATCGGCTTGCCGACCCTGGTTGCAAACTACGTTCCCGCCGAGATGGAAGTCTGGCTGCAATCCGAGAACGGTTTGTTAGGTATTGGACCTTTTCCGACCGAAGACGCAGTCGATCCGGACCTCATCAATGCCGGCAAGCAAACCGTGACCTCGTTGCCCGGCTCCTCGTATTTCAGTTCGGCCGATTCATTTGCCATGATCCGTGGCGGTAAGATCAATATTGCTATTCTGGGTGCGATGCAGGTATCGGAAAAAGGCGATTTGGCAAATTGGATGATTCCGGGAAAAATGGTCAAGGGCATGGGCGGTGCGATGGATTTGGTAGCCGGCGTCAAGCGCGTCGTGGTGCTGATGGAGCATGTAGCAAAAGCCAAAGACGGAACGATCTCGCACAAAATCCTTCCTCATTGCACTTTGCCACTGACCGGCGTCGCCGTGGTCGATCGCATCATTACCGATCTCGGCGTGATCGACATCACGCCGGACGGGTTGGTTGTGATGGAACTGGCGCCTGGTGTCGCCATGGCTGAGATTGTTGAACAAACCGGTGTGTCGTTGAACAAGTGCGCCGCCTGATCATGTTTCCACATCAACTCAGATCGGTTCAATGTCTCTCGCCTGCTGGCTTGCATACCATGGCTTACAAGCAGTGGGGCGACCCGCGCAACCCGAATGTATTAGTGTGTGTGCACGGCGTTACCCGTGTCGGCGACGATTTCGATGTGCTCGCTCGTACCTTGGCAGACACGTACCGGGTAGTCTGCCCGGACGTCGTCGGGCGGGGTAGGTCGGGTCGGTTGATGGTGCCGCAGCACTACCAGTTGCCGCAATACGTGAGCGACATGGTTACTTTGCTCGCACGTTTGGATGCGGAAACCGTGGATTGGTTCGGCACTTCTATGGGCGGACTGATCGGCATCGGACTCGCCGCCATGCCGGATAATCCGATCCGCAAATTGATTCTCAACGATATCGGCCCGGTACTCGACCCTGCCGCCCTGGCACGCATCGGTGAATACATCGGGCAACCGGTGCGCTTCGCCAGTTTCGACGAAGCAGCTGCGTATATCCGCAGTATTTCAGGCACTTTCGGTCCGCATACCGACGAGGAATGGAAGAAGATGGCCGCCGACGTGCTTCTGCAGGACGAGGAAGGTCAATGGATTCGGCATTACGATCTGGCGCTCTCGGTACCATTCAAAGCCGCAACGCCCGAAAGCGTGCGCCAGGCTGAAGCGCTGTTATGGCAAGCTTACGACGTTATTCGATGCCCGACCTTATTGGTTCGCGGGGAAACCTCCGATCTGCTCAGCCGTGAGGTCGCCCAGTCGATGACCGAGCGTGGGCCACGCGCTACCTTGGTGGAAATAGCCGGTATCGGCCATGCTCCGACATTCCTGCATGCCGACCAAATCGTCGTAGCCAGGGATTTTCTACTGGGATAGACCGCAATGCTTTCGACTGCTGCTACCCAAGGTACGGACCTCGCACAATTTTGTATTGGTTTGAGCGAAGAGGATGCCGCCCGCATCGCTGCCGTCTATGAGTTCGTCAAACCCATGTATGCGGGGCGTCATGTGGTCACCGGTGAGAACGCGTTGGCGTTTGCAAAAGCAGTGACTGCAACCTTGTCTTCATTGAAGGCCGACGCCGATACACGCATTGCCGGGCTGCTGTTCGAGTTGCCGGTGCTCGAGCCGGTCGTGGCGGTACAGATCGTGCCACTGTTCGGCAGCGATGTCGCGGAATTGGTAGATGGTGTGCGTCAACTCATGCGCTTACACGAGTTGACCTTCGGTCAGCAGGAGGCCGACCGTAGCGAGCGTGGCAAAAACGCTGTCCAGGACGCGACGGCGCAGCGCGAAATGCTGCGCAAGATGCTGTTAGCCATGGCTAGCGATATGCGGGCAGTGCTGGTGCGCCTCGCATCCCGCCTGACGACACTACGCTATTTTGCAAGCGTACGTTTGGAAGACGATCGTAGCCGCTCTTACGCGCAAGAGACTATGGACTTATATGCGCCGCTGGCCAACCGTCTCGGTGTATGGCAATTGAAGTGGGAACTGGAAGATCTCTCGTTTCGTTTTTTGCAGCCCGAGGTTTATAAGCGCATCGCCAAGCTGCTGGAAGAACGGCGTATCGAACGGGAAAGCTTCGTCGAAAGTGCCATCGAGCGCTTGCGTGCAGCCATGGCTGACGCAGGAATTAGTGCAGAGGTATTCGGCCGGCCCAAGCATCTCTACAGCATCTGGTCGAAAATGCGTAGCAAGTCGCTCGATTTTTCCGATCTGAACGATGTACGTGCCTTTCGGGTCATCGTTGCCGATATCACCACGTGTTATGCGGTGCTGAGCATTATTCACGACATTTGGACTCCTGTTCCCGAAGAGTTCGACGATTACATATCCCGCCCGAAAGCCAACGGTTACCAGTCTCTGCATACGGTTGTGCTCGACGACGACCAACGCGCCTTCGAAGTGCAAATTCGTACTACCGACATGCATCGCTTCGCCGAATATGGCGTGGCCGCACATTGGCGGTATAAGGAAGCCGGAGGTTCAACCGTCGCTGGCCAGAAATACGACGAAAAAATTGCCTGGTTGCGCCAGCTTCTGGCTTGGAAAAGCGAAGTTGCCGACACGGTTGCTGATCCAGACGACCTGCGCCAGGATTGGGTGGAGCAACTCAAATCCACGACGCTCGACGACCGTATCTATGTTTTGACGCCGCAGGCGCGGGTCATCGAATTGCCGAATGGCGCGACGCCCATCGATTTCGCCTATTACCTGCATACCGATGTCGGGCATCGTTGCCGCGGCGCTCGCGTCGATGGCGTAATGGTGCCGTTGAATACTGTTCTGAAAAACGGTCAGACGGTGGAGATCATCACCGCCCGCGGCAGTAATGCGGCCGCCGCCGGTCCGTCGCGGGACTGGCTCGGCGTTGGCTATGCCGCCAGCGCCCGTACTCGCGCCAAGGTACGTGCCTGGTTCAATGCATTGGACCAGGCCGAAACGCTGGCTGGCGGCCGTGCGTTGATCGAAAAAACCCTGCAGCGGGAAGGCAAGACCGCCGTCAATCTAGAGGAGTTGGCGCACAAGCTGGGCTTTGCCAAGCTGGATGAATTATTTCTATCGGTTGGCAAGGAAGAATTCAGTTTGCGCCATGTGGAGCAGGCGCTACAGGCTGATCCGGTGCTAAAGAGCACCAATCCCGACGATGGCGTGGTTTTCAGGAAGAGCCGGGTATCCAATACCGCTCGCGGTGCAAAGTCGAGTGTGTTGGTAGTCGGCACCGAAGGGTTGATGACGCAGCTTGCAAAGTGCTGTAAGCCCGCGCCGCCGGATGAAATCACCGGCTTTGTCACCCGCGGCAAGGGGGTGTCGATTCACCGTGCCGGCTGTAAAAATTTCGCAGAAATGCAGTCCAAAGCCCCAGAGAGGGTGATACTGAGTGCCTGGGGCGCGCCGGCGGGCGATATCGTATATCCAGTAGATATTTTCGTGCTGGCAGGCGATCGCCAGGGGTTGCTGCGCGATATTTCGGAGATTTTTCTACGCGAAAAAATCAACGTCGTCGGTGTCAGCACACAAAGTGCCAAAGGGCAGGCGCGCATGGCGTTCGTCGCCGAAATCGGAACGACTGCTCAGCTACAGAAAGCGTTAGGCGTCATCCGGGAAGTGGAGGGCGTGCAGCAGGTTTACCGTCAGTAGTTGCCGCCCATAGTTGCCGGGCTACTAGCGGAAAGAATAAATTGTCGCTATAATTCTGCTTCTTTAGGCGCGTAGCTCAGCTGGTTAGAGCACTACCTTGACATGGTAGGGGTCGTTGGT
>JAZKGZ010000003.1:0-226979 GCA_040385645.1 Pseudomonadota bacterium | reverse complement strand
GGACATCACCCTTTCACGGTGAGTACAGGGGTTCGAATCCCCTTGGGGACGCCAAAATAAAAACGCCACGCTTGATGCGTGGCGTTTTTACGTTTAGCTGATTACAACAAAATTTTCATCGAAGAATTCACTCAAAAAATCCAACAGGAAAGCATTCCAAGCGCCTTGTCAGATATTTCTTCTTAGACGCTCTGTTTGCAAAAATCGGTAAAACTTAATTCGACATCCGATTAAGCTTTACCGTCAATCTACCAAAATCATCAAATAACTACAGGGAATTATTTACAACTCTGCTCCGATACGTATTTCTCGATTTGAGCGCTTCGTTTATTTTGTCGTATCCAGTCAGCACTTTACAATATGCTGAAAATACTACTTGACCATCTTTTATATCGCCATCCATGAAATACTCCATCCTCTCCTTAGCCGTCATCTTGTTATTCTTAAAATGATTAACGACTCTCTCAAGTGCTATTTCTTCTTCCGGTGTAAGTTTCGGCCTAGGGTCGCCATTCTTATTAGTTGCATTTAAATCGCCATTTGGTTTTGAGAAAGATGTGGTTCCTGGTGCATGCTCCTCATTTCTCGACATTTTTACAATAGTTTCCCAATACTCTGGATTATCGTCGAACTGATCAAATTCAAAGCGGGGAACATCATCTTCGCCATCTTTACGCGTCGCTTTTTTAGTATCATGAATTCCCTCGTTCTCTTTAGGAAAATCGCGACAATCTTTACGGTACTCGTTAAAATCCGTCAAAAACCCGGTGATCGTTTCGGGATTTGTGAAAAACTTTCCTACCTTGAAATCGGCGTCGATAGGCGGCTCACCATCCACAGACTCGCCTTCGAATAATGCGCGCATCACCTTCCAGTCACATTCTTTATCCACATCTGCCGAATTGATCAACGTTTTACCTGGTGCAGCCGATTTCTTTATCGCGGCCTTGTTTAGAACTTCTTGTATTTCGATAAACGACAGTATCTGATAAGCGGGATTTTTACCCATGACCTCGCCCAGCACATTCCCATCGACGCATGTTCTGGTAAAGCCACCACCTACCGTCACAGGAACACCGAATTCATGCAATGGAACACCTGCTGATAAACCGACATTTTGCGTATCACGTGCCATTGTGCGGACGAACTGCGTCTCGGTGCGATACGTAAGTGTCTTGTGAGGATGCTTATCATCTTTAAGAGGCGGGGAAGTTTTCCTGCCTACTATAAGCTCAATCTCGCCCGTGTGTTGCGCTACTGCGGTTTGCTTTGCCGTAAGCACTGCTTGTTCTATAAAACCGTCATCTTCTTTCTTTTTCGAAGGATCAGTATTTATTTGTAGGGATTCGGAATTAGCGCTATCAGTCGGGCTTAGACCCAGCATGCGTCTAATTTTAGAGTCTTTTTTAAACGCGCCGAATCTCGTTGCAATGTTCACCGCGCTACTCACTAGCCCTTTTATCGCTGCAGGCGTGACACCGTCAGCTGAGCCGCTGATGCGGTAAAAATCGTATATACCTTGACGCACCGGATTTGGGTGTACTTCAGAATTCATATGCTTATAAGAAGCTCTAACACCAACACCCGCCGTTGAAGAGAGATTCCAAACTCCTACAGGATTAGGCTCGACATAATTCTCGTCTCCCGGTGATCGCCTAAATCCCCCGGTAGGATCAGTTCCATTGCCGCTAATAGCTTTTATTGGCGCCATATCGTAGCCGGCCTGGGCTTGGCTACCGACGCCATAAGTGGTGGACGTCGATTCGCTGTGTGCCTGTATTGATGCGCCGCGCAGAAGCTTTTCTTTATCGATCGGCATGTAGACGCCGTCCATCGCGTTGCCTAGTGATTTATACATCACATCGATCAACGTTTGATTACCTTTGTTACTGTCTGACAGATCAAATTCCTGCCGCGTGCGGGCAGATAATTTTATTTCATCTGCAACATTCTTTTTACCATCGCAAATTCCGACACCGATACAACCGAGCGCAGTGCTCAATGCATCATAAGATTTGATCATGAAAAATTCAGGATCATTCGTTAAATTCTTATAAAACTCCTTTTGTTTTTTGGTCTTTAAGTTGCTCGTTCTGCCATGACTTTTATCAGTCAAACCGAAAGTGTCAAATATGAATTTTGCACGTTTTTCCTCGAAGACCTTTGCGTCGTTATCGCGTTTATACTTCCTGTCTTTAAAAGAGCGGGCTTGTCCAGACAAATCAGATAGCGCGAGATAATTCTTACGGAGCTTGGTCAGTTGAGCATATTGCTGCTTCAACATATCGTCAATTATTTGATTTTTTAGTTCACTTGAGCGAAAGCCCGAGGTGGGTTTAAATTCGTGAGCCTGCAGTTCCGCACACAGTTTATTCAAATACTCTGTTTGCGGCGCCCGATCGTGAGGATGGACGTTCGGAGGTGTAAGCAAACTATTTAATAAAAATTTGCTTAAGTCAATATCCTTATTGTAGCTAGGATTGAGTTGCTCGTGCACTGGCTTAGTACGTAAAAATTCGATCTGTTGCGACGCATAGTTTACTTCCAGATTTGCCTTCGCGTTAAAACGTATCGCGCCATTTTCAGAATCGCCCCAATCAAAGCTATCAAAACCAGCTTCAACCCCTAGGCTTCCCTCGACTCTACGAAGGGCAGGGCCGTCGCCAGGCCCAACCAATGTCGATGGTGAGCGTTGGCTCACGAGGTCAGCTGAACCACTGTATTGTTTTCCCGCGACGTTAACACCAACTTCGCCAAACTTGGGTTCAAATTCACCTAAAGCTTTTGATATTGGAGGGTAGGCTAATTCGGTAAGTGTTGCAACGTTACGTCCCTCAACGGTAATTGGTTCTCCAGGAGGGAGCCGCTGAATAAGTCTAGATGCGAGTGATGCTATTTGATCAGTGTTGTTTCGACCCTTAAGACATTTGTCGGTATTGAAGATCGGTGCAACGGTACTTCTTAAATTTTTCACACCCAATAAATCACCGAAAACATAGCTTACGGTTGCGTTGCGCTTTTGCCTAATCCGGTTATATTTAGAATTTTCATCGCCCGAGTGGCGCCGACTCAACACTTTCCACTTATCGCCATCTCTTTGAATCTCAGCCTTTATATATTCGTGCCAGGTTTTATAGTCATAATAGTTGCCCGAACTGTAAGTGAGCTTACCGTTGACCATTGCTGCTGCGAGATTACCTTTACCACCATCTTTCCTGAATAAAGCGCCGATCTTTATGCCACCACTGCCCGAAACCGTGTGGCTTTTGAGCTCTTGACCACAAGCATCGCTATCAAGGTCGACAAACATTCTTTTCATCAGCGTGTACGCATAACCTAACGACCCGCCTGCCATTATCTTCCCATTACCAACCTCGACACCGGCAGTGATTTTGGCACTCAACTCCTTCGATATGATCAATTCACTGCCTTTTCTTTGAAGAGCTACCGAAGGAACTTCTTTCAAGAAATGTTGGAAAATCTCATCAGCGTAGGAATTAATTTGAAGTTGCACGCCGCGGTCATAATGGTGCCGTTTCACCTCAGTGCTGAGTTTTGAAAAATCGTCGAAAAAATGAGAAAGCTGTTTTTCGAGTCCTTCTGGTTTTCCTGCCTGACGTGATGCTGCGGTGGGACGTGACGAGCCTGGAAATCTTTTAACGATTTTTTCCGCAATTTTTGCTACCTCAGCAAAGTTTCCTCTAAGGAACTGGTGCATATTCATCGAATCAGAAGTTTCTAAGCTGCTACATGCAACCAGCTTCATTCGAATCTGACGTATGTCGTTCAATAAACTTAATTGCAACGGCTTAGAAAGTGGACGCTCGCCTTCTGGCGGATGGAGAATCAACTCTTCAGCGTGATTAAGTTCCTTCATAAGTCCAAGTGAAAAAACATGTGCCTGGCTCGACTCAACCTCGTTATCTTTATTGACAAGAGGACATTCTGGAAATTTGAGTCGCTTTTCTTCAGTCAATGGCGCAAGACCTCTTTTTGCGACGTTAACAGGCTGTACCGGACCGCTCGAGGGATGTTGACTATGTTCGAAACGCGAACTCGTAAGGGTATTCGGTGCCGTATCCGCTAAATTTTCTGACGGTGTTGTATTGCGCGAACTAATACCCAAACCAGCGCGCAAGAATCGTATTGGTATACGTTTTGCTTTTGCGCCCCAAGAAGAAAATTTTGACTGCGTGGATTCGGGCGCAGTAGTTGCAGCCGGATCTTCCGTAGCTATTGGCTGGGTAGCGAAAACTTCTGGCCTTGAAACGGTTCTTGGCTGCATTTTTATCCCAACTACTTGGTTGTCTCATGTCAGTTATATTTATTTTTTCTGACTTATCTGTACCCTGAATCTCATCCTTAAATAAATTTTTAGAAGCCAATACCCCTAAAATTTATAAATTTTTAGCTCATAAGGTGGGTGGCTTTAATAATTTAGCACAATCAATTATCAAATTAATGTCTTTTGTAAAATCGGCCTCAAACTCAAATCTTCTACGTTCTACGAGAATACGCTGCAGGACTTCATATGATATATCATTTGTGTGCATCCCACGCTCTTCACTGCTTTCTTCAAGAAAGTCGAACCGCCCGATTATTCGATCTAGTGCTGCGAATCCAGATATGATCACTGGATTATTTTCGTTAAAGGCTACATCACGCCCATTTGCTGCTAATAGTGTTTCACGGATCTCTTCTCTCGCTTCAAATACAGAAAGGAATTTTCCAATATCTTCACTATCGTCTGTTCCGACCAGCTTTAGGCATCTTACATAATTCAATTTTTGTAATTCTTTTTTTGCATCTATATCTGGATCGCCAGCTTTTTCTAAGCGATCTTTAGTTACACCGGTAGCACCAGCTGGTTGGCTTTTTTGAATAAGTAAGCTCTGCGCCTGCGTACATCTCTCAAGCGCATCGTTAAGCTTTTCTAGATTACCTTGAGAAATCGCTTCTTCAAAAAACAAGTAAGCACCTTCTAATAAACTAGTAATTTCATTACAATCCCGCTCTGAAAGCGGGTTATTCAGCAATGCACCTGCATCACTTATAGCGGTGTTAAACGATGAGACGATGTTACGAATTTGGGGTGTAGGAACGATAATCCGCGGTTGTGGTATCGAGGGGCACTTAACCATCTTTTCTGCTGCGCGTGCTACGGCCAGCGCGCGCAAAAAATCACGCTTTTGCAAACCGTGAAGAAGCGGCCCAATCTCTTTGGCTGCGCTTTCCAGTCTTTCGTAACTCCAATCGGAATACCGTACAACGTCGTGCCGATCTTGCAAAATATTCGAAGAACCCCTTGAATCGATTACCTTCTTAACAAAAACAGGCTGTCCCGCCCTGTAAGACTTTCGACCCAATCCTTTAGGAAGTGTCCGATGCAAACCCTTTGAACAATAGGCTAAGACTTGCCGCTTATAGAACTCTTTGTCTACCTCGATCTCGAACGTGGTCTTTGGACTCCTTTTATTTAACAGCGAGTGTTTTTCAATCAGCTCTTTATCGGTCATCTTCCTAACATTTTTACGTTCTGGTCGCCTCCAATCCACATATTTACTAGTAATAAGTCCCGTGTAGCTTTTCCACTTAAGTCGCTTGTCAGGCGACAATGCCGGATTAAAATCAGAATTATCGATCGTTAGCGGTCGGTATTTACCGCCACATTGATATAACGTGATTGCAACCTTGTCTTCAGTGTCATCCGATTTACAAGAAATCGTATTCAAAGTATTAGAAATTGGACCAAATCCGACGATATTAAGATCGATGTTGATACTATAACGTTGTTCAATTAAACCAAGCAATCCTTCAATATTTCCCTGAGTCCTAGCATCTCCAACACGCGCAAAATCGATTACCAACTTTTTGGAAGCGTTCCCTTTCCCATCCAACTGTGAAAGTTTATCAAATTGCCTTAAGATATTTTTAGCGGCGAGAAAATGGAGTGGGAATTCGGATCCCTGAGCATTGTGTAACTCTTTTGCTTGATCGCCCAAATCTGCTTCGGTATAAATGCCTGTCGCACTCATTAATATCCCGATAACAAAATTTACGCGCTCGTCTCTATCGATAACTTCGTTATCTTGAGCATCAATTTTTTGCATCTCGAGCATTGCTCTGATTACAAGGTCAGTCCGATCTCCATCTACTGGCTTAATTGGGCCAGTAGGGAAAGGCCTTGTTAGGTTATCAAATTTACCAAAAATCGGCTTTTCTAAACTAGTACCCCCTTGTTGACCAGCAAGTAGTCTCAAACGACTAGACGCTTCAGAGGCCAAATACAACTGATAACCGCGTCGCTTTTCAGCGACTACGGACGATGCTGGCCTCGTTTCCTCAGGCGCGACATCCATTTTATTTACCGGCAGCGGTAAACCATTTAGCTTGGCTCTTGCATCAACAAACTGCTTATCAAATGGTCCTAACAGCTTTTTTAAATCTTCAAATTCAACTTTATTGTTATTCAATTTATCTTGCCTGGCATCTTCAGCCACAGGCTGCTTTAAAATTTCGTCTTTTTCGCCGATCTTTTTAATTACGTTATCTACCGCGTTTACATACGTGCACTCAAGATCACACAAGCGTTTTTTACTTTCTGCTCGATTTAGCAGAGCCTGCTCGTTGCGTTTAGTGAGAGTATCATTGGGTAATGTTGTGAGCATAAACACATGATCATCAACTTCACGCTCCGCACTAGCTTGTGAGTCATCAGCCGATTTTTGAATTTTTTTTATGTCGTTATTCAATTTATCAAGCGGGTCCTTCATTTCGGCACATGACTGCAATGCCATCACACGATCAGCTTCTTTCAGAGCTTTGGCTACATCGTCCTTGATCGTGTTTCTTGAAAATTCATCCGACAACGGATCTAGACTAAATCCAGTTTTGGGTAACGGCAGGGTTGCCGCTAATTTTACTGCGGATGTGCCGACAGGCCGTGTTGGTGCCGGAATGCGTTTATTTTTTTTGATAGGTGTTAGCAAATAATCTGGAATGGTGCCACGCTTAGCTCTCGGCACGCCGTAATGATTTAAATCATTTAGATGTTTGGCTGGATGCTCTTCAGAAACCGGGGCTGTAGCCGAAGAAGTAAAAAGCCGACTGATGCGTTGCGTTAGCCCCATGGTGTCTCCATTGACATAAGTACAACAAAAGATACATTTAATTTTGATGCTGCTGTTTTTTTATCTACTACTCATACTACTGCGGAAAACGCACCACAGTGCGTGGGGAACCGCTCTTCTAAGACAAAAATTGCTAAATTGATTATTTTTGATATAACACGTGCCAAAAAATATTGATCCAACGGCACTGACTGATGAAACTGCACTACTACTACTGATCATCGATCAGTCATCACTGATAACCTGGAACCTAATTTAGCTGGACTGAGTTTATTACAAAATTACGAAATTTTGTTCCAAAATTCAAGGTTTTTTATGGTGGCAAATGCTGCGGCGCAGCGTATATGTTATATATTTATTATGTTAATTTTTTATCAATGCAGATTATTCGCCAAAATAGTGATTTTCAGAAACTAATTTTTAGATGTGGTATCAGCGGCGAGAATTAATTTAGTTAATGCGCTCCTAATTGGAAATAAAAATTTTCGATCTAAGCCCTCATATTCTTTTTTCAGCTCAACGATTCTTTTTTGCGCAGCCGATCCACGGGTCGAATCCCTACCTATTTTAATCACTTCTTTAGAAACATCGGTCAATGAGTCTAGCGTTTCATGTAGTCGTAACTTGTCGGCTGCTAACGCCTCGTTAGCCTCACGCAATTCTACAGCGTGAACTTTATCGATATAACTCTCCCAGGGCGACCAAGATGCGAAAAATGCCGTTACTTGATTTTCGTCAGAGAGAGCTTCGTTGACAGCTTCTGTATAAGATCGTAATTCATGCGGCTCCAAACGGAATTGCGTTGAATAAGTCATATCTTTTACGTTTGATATAAGGCCGAGTGGCTTGGCGAGCTGTATCTGTAACGTTAATAGAGTCTCGACCAAATCAGCCTCTGCTGACGTCTCAGCAATTTTATGGGCTTTCTGCTCTAAAATTTGCAATTTGAACGAATTTAAACCTAAGGTTATCAATTCTTGCTGACTAATATTCCCACGAAGTGCATCGTTGGTGACAATGGCCATTTCCATACTACTCAAACTAAGCGCAATCCGATCTTGGCAATCTCCAAGTGCCTCGTTTGCAATTGCAAAGATTTGGTCGCGCAATGGTTGGTCATCGGCGATTCTATCTAATAATTTTGTAACTCTACTTTTTAGAATAAGCCAAGCGTTATTGGTAATTGTGAACTCAGCTGTTTCGGTTAGCCTATTTAAGAAAGCCATAAAATCGATCGACGCATCGATACCGTCCCCGTCGATATAATTGTGTTGCAATAACGCCCATTTTTTAAATTTTTCTGGGAGCGGAAACTGCGAAGGTGGGGAGCTATAGTTTGCTTCACGGCTAACTCTAGTTCTTAACGAGAGGCTTGGCGTATTTGATAAATGCTCATTCGTAGAAGATGGTAGTTGAGCCCCTCCAATAAAATTTGGCCCGGCGGCTCGTACCAGCGCAGTGTGAAGGGCAGCTTGCGCAGCGCGCTCACTCGCCAAATGATCTTGCCTCAACCGGTGAATAAAAGCTTCGCCTCGGCTTTGAGGTTGGGCTAACACCGGTGGTGGAGGCGTCATTTCATACCATTTTGTTACTGCAATGCCAAGATTTGTTGTTTCAATTGGCATCCGATCGGCTTCAACTACTCGATCATAGTCATACCAGCTTTCATCACCATATACGAAAATTGTATTTAATGATATCTGCGATTTAAATCGCCTTTCCAGGTCATCAAGAAAGTCGTTGGATAAAGGATTCCGTTTTACCGCTAATTCTTTCGTCACATTTGTAATCGATAAGGGAAGAGATTTTAACATATTACCGCTTGCAAATACACGATTTATACCGACAGGTAACTCTGGTAATCGCGTTAAGCGGTTATTGCGAATATGTATTTGCGTAATCAATGGCGGGAGATCAGGTATCGATTCAAGCCTATTGTTATCGAGATATAGTAATAATAATTTTGGTGGAAATTTAGGCAAGAATGTCAAAAGATTATTTTTGGCACTAAGAATCCCTAATTCCTGAGGTAACTCGCTTTGACCGTTGCCGAGTAGGCTAGACAATCGATTGTTATTTACTTCTATCATCCCCAAACTCTGTGGTAAACGCGGTAACGAGCTTAGCTGGCTACCTTTTACCATTAGGGTTCGCACCGTTTCAGGTAAATCCGGCAACTGACATAGAGGACCTGTGTCATACCAAAGAGTTTGCAACGTTGGCGGCAACTCACGGAGTTCGCGGACCTGCGAATCGTTTATTTCTAATCTAATTACGTGCTTGGATTTAAGTATAAATTCTGGTATATCTTTCACACCAAAAATTTTTATACGATCTAACGGAAATTCACAAGTTGAATCAAATTCGGCTTTGAGATTTTTATAAAATTTTTCGCGCGCATCTAGATCGCTCTCGAACAAATCGCTTTTTGCGGCATCCCTCCACTTAGCTAATTCGGGTTCGTAGGTCGACCAACGTAAATCGTATGGTCGCTTCGCCTCGTGCTGAAGTCGTAGGCTTTCCGCACTCGGCGGTACCGTGCTTACCCGGGGCAGAATGGATAAAGCACCGGATAAAGGGCTACCGGTGCTAGATATTGGGCTTGACGATAACGAACTATATGCACTTCCAGAAGATTCGCTTGTTTGACTTGAAGAACGCCGGTGCCGCGCTGAAAATGGATTAAATCGCATGTAAAAAGCTCGCCTATTTATAATTGCACTATAGAAAAGTTTCCAGAGAAACTTTTTGTTAGCTAAATTATATCTCAATGGCTACATGGACATGGTTGAAAATTGTCAAATTAGCATCGAATAGTAGCGCTGTGAATTTGAGAATCCCGGCCTCTTATGTAAGAGAACCGGGATCTTTTTTTCCAAGCCTACTAATGCGCTAACTTCACCCAAGTTTTCGCGTGAAACAATCGTTGGAAAAAATTAGCGGGGGCTCCCGCGGCGAACGAGGTTGACGATTGCCAAAAGGATGAGTGCACCGATAAACGAGACGGCTAAACCACCTAAACTGAAATCGTTTGAGTTGATGGTGCCCTGACCTAGCAATGGAGCAATCAGCCAACCACCAAGCATCGCACCGACGATACCGACAACCACGTTAAGAAAAATACCTTGTTGCGCGTTAGTACGCATGACCATGCTAGCCAACCAGCCGATTACGCCGCCGACAACGATCCAGATTAAAAAGTTCATGTTTCTCTCCTGTGAATAAAAAATATTGCGTCAAAATTGACAAATTTATAATATGAGCCGAGCTTCTAAGGGCTGAGTAAAAACTGCTTTTTTAAAAAATTTTCCAGCAAGCTATTTGTTAGCGTCACTACCTTGAAACAAGTTTTCAGACTCTGACGCAGTTCTACGCTGTTTCTAAGTCAGGTCGTATCATGTCTCTGCCAAAAAGTTCCCGGTATCGGAAATTATCTATTTCGATTGTAGGATTTCGAGAGGTATGAATTATGTTGCGCAAAAGAAAAAATAACACAAATGGGTATGGGCTCTAATATCACCATAGCTCCCGCTGTTGCATTGTTTTGCCACGTTATCGATAACTATGGCGATATCGGCGTATGTTGGCGCTTGGCGAGACAGTTAGCAGCCGAACACGGCTTGCAGGTATACATACTAGTCGACGATCTGCAAATTTTTCGCAAGATTTGTCCTGCAGTCGATACGACAGCTAGTGTCCAGCATGTTGACGGCGTCGAGATAATCGCTTGGGGCACTACCTCGGTCCCTGCAAGGGCAACGGATGTGTCGCTAGTCATCGAGGCTTTTGGATGCAACTTGCCGAATGATTTTCTTGAAGCGTTCGCAAGGCGTATACCGGTGCCGGTGTGGATAAATCTTGAGTATTTGAGTGCCGAATCTTGGGTAGAAGATTTTCACGCGACGGCGTCGCCTCATCCGCTTCTGCCGCTAACGAAGCATTTTTATTTTCCGGGGTTTAACGATCGCACAGGTGGTTTGATTCGCGAAGCTTGGCTGATATCAAGGCGCGATGGATTTCAGCGCCAATTAAAAGCGAATGCGACCCGGCACTGTAACAACGTCAATGGTGGAAACGCATCGCCTCAGGTGCGCTTGCTTGTTTCAGTATTTTGCTACCCAAATGCACCACTGCTAGAGCTTTTTAAGGCGATGGAAAATGATATTTCCCAAGTTTTTTGCCTAATACCAGAGGGTGTTGCAAGCGAAAAAGTGGCAGCGTATCTAGGTACAAGTGCGAGAGCCGGTGCGACGAAACAGGTTGGAAATTTGACAGTCGAAGTAATTGCGCTAACAAATCAAGACGATTACGACAAGCTGCTATGGACTTGCGATCTAAACTTTGTCAGAGGTGAAGATTCGTTCGTACGCGCGCAATGGGCGGCGCGTCCCGCAATCTGGCATATTTATGCGCAGCCGGACGATGCGCATTGGCCCAAGCTGCAAGCTTTCCTGGATCGTTATGTCGAGGCCGCGTCGGCTACCTTGCAGCCTCTGTTGCAACACCTTTATCATGCGTGGAATGGCAGCGGCCATATTGCGACGGCGTGGAAAAACTGGCGTACAGCGAGCTTTGATACTGACGCATCGCGTTGGGAAAATCATGCAACTGTTTGGGCGTCCAAGCTGGCAGACGACGCTGATCTTGCAACAAGGCTGCTTCAATACGCTAAGAAACTCGGTTAAAATACGAGGCTTATTTTTTCATAGCTCCTGGACAGCTATTTCTGCGCATTTAGGTATGCCTAATCGCCACAATATTTTACTGCCTTGCGTGTAATCCAAGGAACTCACTAACTATACTAAATTATCTTTCAATGAAAACTGCTCAAGAAGTACGTGTTGGAAACGTCGTAATGGTTGGCACTGATCCAATGGTAGTGTTGAAAGCTGAATACAATAAATCAGGCCGAAATTCGGCAGTGGTTAAGCTCAAGATGAAAAATCTGCTTAGCGGCTCGGGGCAAGAATCGGTGTATAAAGCCGATGACAAATTCGACGTGGTGGTATTAGAAAAAAAGGAAGTAACATATTCTTATTTCGCGGACCCGCTGTATGTTTTTATGGATTCGGATTACGAGCAATATGAGGTTGAAGGTGAAAACATGTCGGACGCGTTGAATTATCTACAAGACGGTATGGCATGCGAGGTCGTTTTTTACAATGGCAAGGCGATTTCAGTTGAGTTGCCGACAACCGTTGTACGCGAAGTTACTTACACCGAGCCAGCGGTGAAGGGCGACACTTCAGGAAAGGTGTTGAAGCCAGCCGAAATTGCTACAGGCTTCAAGATACCCGTGCCATTATTTGTGGAGATAGGGGATAAAATTGAAGTGGATACACGCACTGGAGAATATAAAAGCCGCAGTAAATAAATTTACTTTTAATTAAATACGTTATTAAGTGCGGATTTATTCTCTTGCTAAATATCTGTCTATTTTTTCGCTGCGTTTTTTTTGCTTTCCCAAGCAGTTGCTTGTTCTTCCATCTTGCTTAGCGCTGAAATAATTCCCTCGTCACTGCGGGAGCGGATATTGACTGCAACTTGAAAACAGCTATAACGAAGCGTGCAATCCTCATGCATGCAGGTGACAAGCTTATCCATGCGGGCTATCAATTCCGACCGTGAAGATTTATTGCTGTAGGCTTCTGTTTCGCGTAAGTGGCGCTGAAACACGTTAAATGCCGGGGCATTTTCTTCCCTTTCGAAAAATCGCCAGCTTTTTTTGGGTCGAGCGAGAGGCACGTTACTGCTAGTGGGCAACGACTCAGAGCTTGAAGCATCAGGTGCGTCGGAGGTGGTCGATTGATTGGCGTGGCTGCCGGCCAATTCGGCATCTGGGTCCACCCCGTTGGCATGTAAGATCGGTGTAGCAGCAGACTCTCCGAAAGTGGGATCTAAGCCTTGCTCATTTTTTGGAGGATCGAAACTGTCGTCAAGGAACGCTTGGTGCAATTTATCATAGGCTGAGTCTGCAATTTCTCTGGTACTAAGTCGAGGCCGGTTGGCATATTGTTCGGCCTTTGGCATATAGTTGAGAAAATTTAATGCTTTTTTTGCAATCCTAGACACGCGGAATGGTGAGTAACGGTCATCTTTAGAAAAAATTTCGTAGACGATCATTCCAGGGACCATACAACCTGCTAGAGCACCATTTCCCAAGCCTGCTAAAGAAATGTTGATATAAGAAAATTTCCCTTTTGGAACAGTATCACCCCTAAAATATACGTTATGCTCCGATACAAATGGCGCTGCTATCATTCCGGTAATTCCGCCGAGTACTGCAGTCAGCGGTGAGCTCGCAATTAAGGGAACAGCAACGATGTAAGCGATCCCAGTCGTTGCTACCACACTGACTTCACTTACTTTGCCAGCAGCTAAAACGATCTTGTTTTTTCTTTCGCGCGATGCGGAAACGCCTAATGGCTCTGAAGCCAGATTTAACGTTCGCAAATGACGTAAGCGTTCATGCTGCTGCAGCAGCGTTTGCTGGTAATCAGCCCGCCGCTGTTCATATGGAAGCCCTTGATTTGTACTGATTCCGGCACTAACGACCGATTCGGTCTGCCTAGCTACGTGTTTGACGGCTTTACGTAGCGTCTCAGCTGACACCTTGTGCTCTGTGTTAGACAAAATTTTCACTTCGAGACTAGATCTGTTCTTCAAACGCATAAAAACCAATCCTTTTTGAAACAAAAAGTAAATAGTGCTGTACCTATTTTGAATACAGTATTTTCCAGCAGTATTCGGGCGCTCACCTTATGTATTCAAAGGTCGCGAATGCACACTGCGGATGCTCATTGCGCCCAGCTATTTGCTTTGCAATATGCCAAGAATCTAGGTTAAGTGATCGATGATTATATTGTCAAAATTTTACCAAAATGGCTATGTTGGCAGAATATTTCTTTCATTCGCGAGAGTCGGCTTAGATTTCGCTGCAAAACCTCTTGCGTCCATTAGGGATTTCAAGCAATCTTAAGTGCAATATTTGTTGAGCCTTCGGAAATACACCGTGCAGCTGCTGCAGTTTTGCTTGTTGTAACCGACCCTTCCGACACCGATATCCAAGGAGATACCCTATGCAACCTAATTCGCTTTTCGGCAAACGTGACAACGCAACGCCGGCGCCCAACACATCGACCACGCCGAACCCACCGTTGGGTGGAAACAGCCCGCTCATGCAAACTGGAGCGGCTGGTAGCATGCCTCGATCAGGAAGCCCACTGGATCGGGCAATACCGTCAGGCTCGACTCCCACCGGCGACAATGCGCACACGAGTACCAACGAAGTTGGCAGCAAGCTCATCGTAGGGCCAAATATAAAGCTCAAGGGCGTCGAGATCAGCGATTGCGACACGCTGGTGGTAGAAGGCCGCGTCGAAGCGACGATAACCTCCCGCGTGATCCAGATCGCTGAGATGGGTGCTTTCAACGGCTCGGCTGAAGTCGATCTTGCGGAAATTCGTGGCGATTTCGAAGGCGAGCTTACCGTGCGTCAAAAGCTGGTGATTTTCGGCACCGGCAAGGTATCGGGAAAGATTCGGTACGGTAAGCTAGTAGTCGAGGAGGGTGGTCAACTGTCGGGTGATGTGCAATCGGGCGGTGTGGCAGCCACGCCGCGCTCGTTGTCGGTAGCGAAGGCTGCACAGTAAATATACCTCTCAGTAGATTGTCGGAACATACGGACACGCTTGTAAGCTTGCCTGAAACGCCAGCCCTTTGATCCGATCAAGGCGCTGGCGTTTTGTTTTGCAGTTTTAATGCCGATGTCTGATCTACTTGCTTATTTTGAAACGTCGGGGGACGTGCGACAATCTCTCCGATGATACCTACCGAATATATCCTGACATTGTCGTGCCTCGATCAGCGCGGCATCGTCCATCGCGTTTCCGGTTTCCTAGTCGAGCATGGTTGCAACATTATCGATTCGGCACAATTTGGTGATGCCCAATCCAACCTGTTTTTTATGCGGGTGCATTTTTCCGCCGGTAACCCCGGTGCCAGTGAAGAAATTCTAAAAACCGGCTTTGCAAAGCTCGGCGAACCGCTGAACATGTCCTGGCAGCTAAATGACACCGCAAGAAAACCGCGGGTGATGTTGATGGTGTCGAAGATCGGGCATTGCCTTAACGACCTGCTGTTTAGATACCGCAGTGGCTTGCTGGAGATTGAGATACCGGCAATTGTCTCGAACCACACCGATTTTTACCAGCTCGCAGCCAGTTACAACATTCCTTTTCACCATCTTCCGTTGGGCGCTGGTGCATCCGTGCATGCGAAGCAAGCGCAGGAACAACGGCTGATGGAAATTGTTAAAGCCGCAGAGATCGACCTGGTTGTGCTGGCCCGATACATGCAGGTTCTGTCACCGGAACTCTGCAAGGCGCTTGCCGGGCGGGCGATTAATATTCATCACTCGTTTTTGCCCAGCTTTAAAGGGGCAAAGCCTTATTATCAAGCGCACGAACGCGGCGTAAAACTAATTGGTGCGACGGCGCATTTCGTGACCGAGGATCTCGATGAAGGGCCAATCATCGAGCAGGACGTAGAACGGGTGGATCATTCGATGGGGCCAGAGCCACTGACAGCGATCGGGCGAGATGTCGAGTGCGTGGTGCTGGCACGGGCGGTGAAATGGTTTGTGGAGCACCGGGTTTTAATCAATGGCCACAAGACTGTAGTGTTCAGATAAGCTTAAAAAATGTGCAGTAGTACGAGTTGCGCAAAGTTTATTCATTTTGTTGCAAATCTTGCAAGAGTGTAGATAGATTTTAGTTCACAAGCGGATTTTCAGATAACGTAAAAGGGTTGTTAATGGGCATTAATAAACTTTCCAGAAATTTTTCACTGCCTGCGGATTGCAGTACCGACAGTACTACTTCACTGACGTCCTCGGTGAACGCGACAGAATATTTAAAACCCATATTGCCGGCGACTCCGAAAAAAATGCCGACTAGTACCCGTTCATCAAACGCTTTGAAATCGCTATTTAAGGGCGCTTCGGCCCCCCCCGGTTTTGAGTCTCAATTGGAGTTATGGAAAAATGAGAGTCCTGATACTGATGAAAGACAAGCGCGACGCGAAATTGCAAAACAAATTACTCGTGCCGGCAAAAAAAATTCCGCTGTGTTAAAAATTGAATGTCCACAAAAATTTAAATCAAGCATTGAAAACGAAATGCCATACAGTTGGGTATCATCGTTTCCAAAATGTTTTAACCATTTGAATGACTTGAAAAATTTTGAAATATCGCTAAATTATTTTAATGCTAAAATACATTATTTCACAACGCGGCCAGATTTTCCCGCTTTACCGCCTTATTTGATAAAACTTAAGCTTGATAATGTTATTATTGGAGAGCTTCCACCGTTACCCCAAACGCTTAAAAATATCGCTATTAACCGAAGTACGTTAAAAAAATTACCCCCACTTCCTAATAAATTATTGCATTTAGACGTGAGGAGCAACGAGATCGAGCACCTGCCGGCATTGCCCGACAGTTTGATTACTTTGTATGCTAGCAAAAATAAATTAAAATTTCTGCAGTCATTGCCGCCGCATTTAGAAACCCTAGCTGTTAGCGGTAACAAACTCAAATTTTTGCCATACTTACCCCAAACCTGTGAAAATTTGGATGCATCTTGGGGGGACCTTAGTACAGTTAAATTTTGTCCTGGGCACTATCGATGGCGTTCCGGGGAAAACGTCGGTTATTATTCACCTGAATCCGCAGCGGGAGTAAGGGCGATTTCACAGGCGAGTGATTACAAAAAGTGGCAGAAGAGGCATTTCCCCCAAATTTCACTGCAGAATATTAAAGTTACGGCTTCAGTATTGCCTGAAGAACAGGCAAAAAATTTTTTCTACGACAGGGCAATAAAATGGATAGATAATTTAGATGTTAGCGACATTCGGTCAAAAGAAATTTCATACGATCGGGTCAAGATCGTAAGCGAAGTTTTGGCAAGTGGTGATGGTAGTAATTTAACTTTGACATTTTCAGAATTAGATTCCCCCCCAAATTTTCTTCATCTGATGCCAGCTGTAAAAAATTTGAGCTTAGATTATTGGTTTTCTAAAGGCTATCCTGAAAAACTACCTGCTTTGCCACCCAATCTTACGGCGCTAGAATTCAACACAAGATCCTGCAAAGGTAGTTTCTGCCCCACGTTACCGAACTTGCCAGCTACATTAAAGAAATTCACATTGCCCAAAGATTATTATGAGGAAGAAAGGGGGCATTTAATACAAAAAGCCAACCCCAATAATTTTGCTATCCGGCCGCTCAACAGCAGCCAAGAATTAGGTTCGTTCATTTATTTACCATCTGAAATTTTTAATAAAATTTTGGATTTAACAGCAGACGATCATCGCAATCTCGTAAATTTAAGTGCAACAAATTCGGATTTTAATCATTTGTTGGAACGACGGGTGGCAGCCGTCCATGCAAATGCGCAGTTAAAGATTTTAACGCAATGCACCCTGGAGATTACGGACGACAAATCCAGGCATCTCGATGCATTGGGAAGATTATGCTATACCCTCGGAGGCTTGGTTGGATGAACATTTTAATGGGCCGCAAGCTGGCTTAGCCACATGCTGATATCTGTAACCTCTTCCGGGCAAACCGAATGCGGCATGGGATACACATGCCACGCCACCGCATAACCCAAATTTTCCAGAATATCTCGTGAGGCGGTAGCGCGGTCGATCGGCACGATCGGATCCGTGCTGCCGTGCGCCATGAAGATCGGCAGCGATCGATTGGCTTGGGCGTGCTCGACTACAAGCTTGTCGGCAAGTGGCAGGTAGCCGGAAAGGCAGATCAAGCCAGCCAGTTTTTCCGGATAGCGCAAGCCGGTTTGCAACGCCATGGCGCAACCCTGGGAAAACCCGGCCAGCACGATGCTTTCACTGCGGATGCCGCGCCTGTTTTGCGCTGCGATCAGTTTTTCGATTGCCGCCTGTGATGCGCGTAGGCCGGTTTCATCTTCCCGCCGGGTCAGGTCGGCACCCAGAATATCGTACCAAGCACGCATGACGTAGCCGTTGTTGACGGTAACCGGCATGGTTTCCGCATGCGGAAAAATGAAACGGATCGGTGGGCATCCGGTAAGTTTCAGTTCGCGCACGATCGGCACAAAATCGTTGCCATCGGCACCCAGGCCATGGAGCCAGATTACGGCCATTGTTGGGTTTGGTGCAGTTTCGACTTCGATAAATTCGAGCATGATGTGAGAGGTAACGTTTAAGCTTTAAGGTTTGAAATGTAAAGTATGGGACCTAAAGTGCAGGATAAATAAAAGTGCGAAATGTTGGATGCGGAATATAGGTATTTAAGTGCCCCTCGCTTGGGCGCGTTATCAGATTGTTTGTAAATCAGCGGTTCGCATTGCGCAATGCAGATTTTGGCCGGAAAACCTTGCAGATCGCTTCATTGGTTTCGATATAAGGCCCGCCGATCAAGTCGATGCAGTAGGGTACCGCTGCAAAAATGCCTGACACACGCTGTTTATTGTCGGCATCTCGCAAGCCTTCCAGGGTTTCTTTGATCGATTTCGGTTGCCCGGGCAAATTCATGATCAACGCCGCATGGTCTTGTATTTCGCGAATGACAGCCACCTGGCGCGACAGAATGGCAGTCGGTACGAATGCCAGGCTGATCTGACGCATTTGCTCGCCGAAGCCCGGCATTTCCTTGGTGCCGACAGCAATGGTCGCTTCGGGTGTGATATCGCGCCGTGCTGGGCCGGTGCCGCCGGTTGTCAATACCAAGTGGCATCGTTCCTCGTCGACCAGCGATATAAGTGTCGTTTCGATGGTTTGGCGATCGTCTGGAACGAGGCGGGTGACAACTTCCCAGGGAGATACAAGAGCAGATTCAAACCATTCTCGCAGCGCCGGGATACCTTGATCTTCATACAGCCCTGCGGTGGCACGGTCAGAGATGGAGACCAGACCGATACGCAGGGTTGCCTTATGCGATGGCGGATCGTTTGCATCCTTGGAGAGCTGGCTGTTTCCAGTATTTTCGGTAGCGGTTGGCATGCGTGTTCGATCTCCGCTTATCGAGTATCAGTGCCGTGACCGTCATCGTCAACGGTGTCAGGATCGGCAGTGTCGCCGTCGCCGACATTGTCTTGGTCGACATTCAGGTAATCGTCGGTATCCGCCACCACTTTCCCCTGCAATTGCTTGAGCAACTGAAAAATCTCGCGATAGGCTTTGGGCGGTTTATTCTCGGCTTGTTCCTTGCGGGCATTGCGAATCAAAGTACGGAGTTGTTGTCCATCCAGGTGTGGATGCTGCGCCAGCAGATCGGTAAGAACATGATCGTCGACCAGCAATTTATCGCGTTTGCGTTCCAGCGCATGCATGGCAGCCGTATCGGCTTTGGACAAGCCGCGCCAACTGTCGATGGTTTTCTGGATGATGGCAATCTCAGCTTCGTCGAGTGTGCGCATTTTCTTGCCGACGTATTGCAGTTGGCGGCGCCGGCCTTCGTGATCTTTGATCAACTGACATTCCAGGATCGCTTCGCGCACGTCTTCGGGCATCGGCACCCGCTTGACCCGATCGCGTGGCTCGGCGATCAAATCTTCGCCTAATTTTTGCAAGGCGGTGCTCTCGCGCTTCAACTGCGATTTAGATGGGCGCTCGTACTCCTGCTCGAACTCACTGGACTGGAACCCGCAGGCACCCCGATTCGGGTTTGGCATATTGATGGACTCGCAAAAATTCGTTGATTAAAATTTTGACGCTATGATAACCCCCTTTACATCGGCCAAATTCCCCTCATGCGCGACACGACATTTATCCTTTCTCCCGATCAATTAAAACAATTGGCGCAAGATGTATTGGGCCATGCCAAGGCGCTCGGCGCATCGGAGGCAGCTGTACAGATTAGTGAGGGTGGCGGCCTCTCGGTGAGTGTACGGAAGGGGCAGATCGAGACGATCGAGCAAAATCGCGACAAGGGTCTGGGTGTGACGGTGTATCTGGGCGAAGAACGTCACACGCGGCGCGGGAATGCCAGCACGTCGGATTTTTCGCAGCAATCGCTGAAAGCCACGGTCGAAGCCGCCTACAACATTGCCCGTTTTACTGCCGAGGACGATTGTGCAGGACTACCGGATGCGGATGCGCTGGAGATGGCGCCACGCGACTTGAAACTTTGTCATCCCTGGGCAATTGCGGTAGATGAAGCCGTGGAATTGGCCAAGCGCGGCGAAGCTGCCGCTTTTGCCGTAGACCGCCGTGTTACCAATAGCGAGGGTGCAGGCGTGCATGCCCAACAGTCGCATTTTATATCCGCCAATACCCGTGGGTTCATGGCCGGTTATCCGTTTTCAAGGCACACGTTATCGGTGTCGCCGATCGCTGGGCGCGGTGCGAATATGCAACGCGACGGCTGGTATTCCTCGGCACGCGATGCCAGGCATCTGGCGGCACCGGAGGCGCTGGGTACCTATGCCGCGCAGCGGGCTCTGGCCAGGCTCAACGCGCGCAAACTCGATACTCGCAAGTGTGCGGTATTGTTCGAGGCACCGCTGGCGGTCGGTTTGTTGGGTACATTCGTGCAAGCGGTATCGGGTGGTGCGCTGTATCGGAAATCCAGTTTTTTGATGGATTCGATCGGTACCAGGGTATTCCCGGCAGATGTACAGATTGTCGAAGATCCGCACGTTGTCGGTGGCGTGGCGTCGGCACCGTTCGATGACGAAGGCGTTCGAACGACGCAACGTGATGTGATACGGGACGGCGTCGTGCAGGGCTACTTTCTTTCGACTTATACGGCGCGCAAACTCGGCATGGCTTCCACCGGCAATGCAGGCGGCTCGCACAATCTAATCATGCGATCCACCAAAACCAAGCGTGCCGACGATTTCGTGGCGATGTTGAAAAAGCTGCATACCGGCTTGCTGGTGACAGAGCTGATGGGGCAGGGCGTAAATTACGTTACCGGCGACTACTCGCGTGGCGCTTCCGGATTCTGGGTCGAAAACGGGGTAATCCAGTACCCGGTCGAGGAAATTACGATCGCCGGCAACATGAAGCAAATGCTGGATCAGATCGTGGCGATCGGCGCTGATACGATCGTACGAGGGGGCAAGGAAACCGGATCGATCTTGATCGAAAACATGACGGTTGCCGGTAGCTGATCTTTAGGCCAGCAAACCCCGCACTCGCGCAATCGCCGCGCGTACCTGTCGTGGGGCGGTGCCACCGATATGATCGCGCGCGGCAACCGAGCCTTCCAGTGTCAGCACGCTGAAAATATCGCCGTCGATCAGCGCCGAAAACGCCTGCAACTCCGTTAACGACAAATCGGAAAGATCGCAGCTGCGATCGACGCAGGCGCGCACCGCATGTGCCACTGCCTCGTGGGCGTCTCGAAAGGGCAATCCTTTTTTTACCAGATAATCCGCCAGGTCGGTGGCGGTGGCATAACCTTGCAATGCGGCGGCGTGCATCGCCTCCGGCTTGACCGTGATGCCGCCGGCCATATCGGAAAAAATGCGCAGGGTATCAATCACGGTGTCTACGGTATCGAACAACGGTTCTTTATCTTCTTGATTGTCCTTGTTGTAGGCCAGCGGCTGGCCTTTCATCAAGGTCAGTAAAGCGATCAAATGGCCGTTGACGCGTCCGGTTTTGCCGCGAGCCAGTTCCGGCACGTCCGGGTTTTTCTTTTGCGGCATGATCGAGGAGCCGGTGCAAAAGCGGTCGGCGATGTCGATGAAGCCGATGCGCGGACTCATCCACAGCACCAGTTCTTCGGACATGCGGGAAACATGCGTCATGATAAGAGCAGCACTTGCGCAAAATTCAATGGCGAAGTCGCGATCCGAGACGGCGTCCAACGAGTTGTGGCAGACGTCGTCGAAGCCCAGCGCATCGGCCACTTGCTTGCGGTCGATCGGGAAGGTGGTGCCGGCCAGGGCGGCTGCCCCCAGCGGCAGACGATTGACTCGTTTGCGGCAGTCTTGCATGCGCTCGGCGTCACGACCGAACATTTCCACATAGGCCATCATGTGGTGGCCGAAGGTGATCGGTTGCGCTACTTGCAGGTGGGTGAACCCCGGCATGATGGTATCGGCATGCTGCTCTGCGAGATCGAGCAAGGCTAAGCGCAGGTCGCGCAGCAGGGTATCGATATCATCGATGGCCGTACGCACATATAGCCTAATGTCGGTCGCTACCTGATCGTTGCGCGAGCGGCCGGTATGGAGTCGCTTACCGGCATCGCCAACCAGTTCGGTCAATCGCTTTTCGATATTCAGATGCACATCTTCGAGATCGAGTTGCCAGGTAAAGGTGCCGTCATCGATCTCGGTGCGGATTTGCGTCATGCCCTGCACGATCAGGGAGTGATCATCGTGGCTGATGATGCCTTGTTGCGCCAGCATGGCCGCATGCGCCAGCGAGCCAGCGATGTCGTGCGGTGCGAGGCGTTTATCGAAGAAAACCGAGGCCGTATAGCGCTTGACCAGATCCGATACCGGTTCGGAAAACCGTGCCGACCAGGCTTCCCCTTTTTTTGCGAATTGCGATGTCATGTATGCGTTCCAAGGTAATGCATCAGGCCGATGCTGCCAGGGGCGGATTATAAACGTGGGTCGAAAAGGCTTGGTTAGCTAAATTGATCGGCCAATGTTGTCAGCCAGTTCATTCGGTTCATCCAGTATTGCGCAGGCCGGCGGCGATACCGTTGATGGACAAATGAATGCCACGCTGCACGCGTTCATCGCGCTCTTCGCCGACCGATTCACTAGCGGCCTGCACACTGGCAGCACGGTGACGCTTCAATAATTCAACCTGTAAATGGTTGAGCGGATCGAGATAGGCGAAGCGGTTCTTGATCGATCTGGCCAGCAAAGGATTGCCTGCCAGGCGTTCGCTGCAACCGGTGATGGTTTCCAGACATGCGATGGTGCGCTCATGTTCTGCGACCAGTCGCGTAAAGATCGCTTTGCGCAGTTTGCGGTCCGTGACCAGGGTCGCGTAACGCGAGGCCAGCGCAAGGTCAGTCTTAGCCAGCACCATATCCATATTCGAGAGCAGGGTGGCAAAAAATGGCCATTGGCGAACCATGGCGCGCAAAAGATCGATACGTTGTTTGCGGGTAGCCAACGCCGATTTGTCGTCGGATTTGCCGGAAGATGCAGCGCTGCCTATATCGGCTACCGGCTCGTTGCCATTCTCCAGCCAGGCGGTGACTGCACTGCCGAAACCGTACCAGCCCGGCAGCAGCAGTCTGCACTGGCCCCATGAAAAGCCCCAGGGAATGGCGCGTAGATCTTCGATGCGGCGACTAGCGGACCGTGACGCCGGCCGGCTGCCCAAATTGAGTTGCGCGATTTCGGCAATCGGTGTGGATTGGAAAAAATAATCCGTGAATCCGGGTGTGCCGTACACCAGATTTCGGTACTCCTGATACGCATGCTCCGAAAGCACGCCCATCACCTGTTCGAACTGTGCCAGCTGTTTACGATTCTTTGGGCCGGACGCTTCCGCGCTAGGCGGCAGCAGGCTCGCTTCCAGCGTCGCTGCAACCAGCAACTCTAGATTGCGCCGTCCGATTTCCGGGTTGGAAAATTTCGATGCGATGGTTTCGCCTTGTTCGGTCAAGCGGATTTGTCCGGCAACCGTGCCTTGCGGCTGTGCGCGAATCGCCTCGTAACTCGGCCCGCCGCCACGCCCGACCGTACCGCCGCGCCCGTGGAAGAGTCGCAGCCGCACGCCGACGCTGGAAAATACGCCGATCAGCGCCAGTTCCGCCTTGTATAGCTCCCAATTCGAGGTCAGGAATCCCCCATCCTTATTCGAGTCGGAATAACCGAGCATGACTTCCTGCAAATCACCCTGCCTGGCGATCAGTCGCCTCACCGGGGTGAGTGCCATGAAACCGGCCATGATGTCGGCCGCGCAGCGCAGATCAGGAATCGTCTCGAACAGCGGAATGACCATCAACTCGAACCCGTACTGCCGCCCGGGTAAAGGTGGTTTGGCGGAGAAATGCGTCAGCAATCCGGTTTCGCGTTGCAGAAGCAATACCTCAAGCAGATCGGATACGGTTTCGGTATGAGAAATAATATAGTTGCGGATCGCCCGGGCACCGTAGCGTTTGCGAATGACGAGCGCAGTACGTAGTACATCGAGCTCGGATGTCGTCTCGGCAGAATACTGAAGATAAGGCGAATACAGCAGACGTGGCTTCGACAATTCCGACAGCAGCAGCGCGATTTTCCGAGGCTCGGCCAGATCGGCATAGCGCGGCTCGACCTGGGCCGTTGCGAACAATTCCGCGAGCACCCGTTGATGCACGTCCGAACTCTGCCGCACATCCAGGGTAGCCAGGTGAAATCCGTAAATCTGCACGGCCCGCTTTAAAATCGCCAGCCGCGGTTTGATCAATACGGCACCATGGTTGGCAGCTAACGAATCGCTGAGGATCAGCAGATCGTCCAGAAATTCCTGGGCGTTGACGTAGGCAGCAGCAGGGGCAAATTCTCTGCGCGGCAGCACTGCCGTTCCCAGCTCACGGGCGCTTGCCGCCAGACGTGCATAGATGCCGATCAACGCCCGACGGTAAGGCTCGTCGCTGCGGTGGGCAGAAGTATCGGGTGAGCGCTCGGCCAACGCCAGCAGCGCCGGGCTGACGGTTACCAGCAAGGTCGATACCGATAGTTCTGCACCCAGCGCATGTACCTCATCGAGATAGAATTCCAGGATGGTTGCCGAATGGCGCGCCAGCGCATGGGTCATGGTGCTGCCATTGACATTCGGGTTGCCGTCGCGGTCGCCACCGATCCAGCTGCCCATTTGCACGAAAGGCGGCATCGTAGTTTCGACAGCGCGTCGCGCTTTGGGAGCATGATGCAGCGCCAGCTCGGTCTCGATATCTTGATAAAGAGCCGGCAGTTCCCGCAGAAAGGTGATGCGGTAATAGGACAGGGCGTTTTCGATCTCATCGGCTACAGTAAGTTTCGAGTAACGCAACATCCGCGTTTGCCACAGGGTGGCAACTTGGGCGTGCAGGAGCGTCGTGTTGGCCGAACGCTCGCGAGCCGTCTGCGGCAAATCCCGTGCTGCCAGCAGTTGCGCAATTTTGAATTCTGCATCGAGAATGCTTTTACGCTGCACTTCCGTTGGGTGCGCGGTCAATACCGGTGAAATCAGTGCGGTACGAAAAAATTCTCGAACTGCAGGCTGGCCTACGCCGGCTGCCTGCAGCGTGGTGAGTGCATGGGCGATGCTGCCCGATTGCGCAGGTGACTCTGCCAGCAGGTGTGCCCGACGGCGGCGGTTGTGATGCTGGTCTTCAGCGATGTTGGCCAGATGGGAAAAATAAGAAAACGCACGCACGACGGAAATCGTCTGCTCGCGGCTCAACTTGCGTAGCAATTTGTCGAGGTCGGCACCAGCCTGGGCATCCGCATCGCGTCGAAATCGAACCGCCGTCTGGCGAATCGTTTCCACTACGGCATATACGTCCGGACCTTCCTGCTCGCGCAGCACGTCGCCCAACAGGCGCCCGAGCATGCGTATATCTTCTTTTAGCGGAGCGTCTTTCAGCAGAAGTGCAGAGGCGTTTGAGGTGGCAGAAGTAGTAGTGGTGTCGATCTTTGTCATGGTCGCTATTGGGTGGAGTACATGGCGCTGCATGCTAGTATTGTGCAGCTATGCACTGTCGATCTGAGACGCCTCGCGCGGTGCAATTCGCAGCGCAACGTGGGGTGCAAAATGCGGCGCTCTCACGTTTTTCCGGGGAAGTATTTTTGTGAAGAGTCCTAGTTGAATTCCATCGTGCCAGACCGTCTCGTGATCGCCTCGCGTGAAAGCCGCCTGGCGATGTGGCAAGCCGAACACGTCCGTACGCGGTTGCTCGCATTATATCCGCAGTGTGAGGTGGAAATTCTCGGCATGACGACCCGCGGCGACCAAATACTCGACCGAACCTTGTCGAAAGTCGGCGGCAAGGGGCTGTTCGTCAAGGAGCTCGAAGTTGCCATGGCCGAAGGCCGTGCCGATCTGGCGGTACATTCGTTGAAAGACGTACCGATGGATTTGCCACCCGGATTCATGCTGGCGGCGGTGCTCGCGCGTGAAGATGCTCGCGATGCATTCGTGTCCAATACTTACCCGTCCTTGGCAAGTCTGCCGCCCGGTTCTATCGTCGGCACTAGCAGTCTACGCCGCCAATCGCTGATTGCGGCACGCTTTCCGCATCTGGTTATCGAGCCGCTGCGGGGCAACCTCGACACCCGGCTCGCCAAGCTCGATCGCGGCGAATATAGCGCGATCATCCTTGCTGCGGCCGGCTTGATACGCCTGGGTCTGGCTGAGCGCATCCGCGAACTGCTCGACCCTGAAGAAAGTCTGCCCGCTCCGGGTCAGGGTGCCATGACAATCGAGATCAACAGCGAACGTACCGACCTGGCTGCCTGGCTCACACCGTTGAACGATTACTCCACCTGCCAGGCAGTAACCGCAGAGCGCACCTTATCGAAATCTTTTGGTGGCAGTTGCCAAATTCCGCTGGCCGCTTATGCCACCGTCGAAGGCTCATGGATGCGCTTGCGCGCGATGGTGGGGACGCCGGACGGTACCCGCATGGCACAGGCCGAGGCGACCGGATCGGTAACTGCGCCAGATGCATTGGGCACGCAGATCGCACAGGCATTGCGTATGCAAGACGCTGCCGGCATTCTGGCGACTTGCCTGCTCGATGCAGCAGCCGGTGAAGCTTAGATTACGATAGCAATAGCGATAGCGATGCCGATTCGAAAAGACGCTTTGCCGCCGGTGGTGATTACAAGGCCGATCGCGCAAGCGCGCGCGATGCAAAAAAAAATCGATGCGATCGGAAGGCAATCCGTTGTGTTGCCATTGCTCGAAATCGGTGCACTGGAGGATACCACCGCCCTCGATGCGGCTCTAGCCAGGCTCCCGGATTACGCTCTGGTTGCTTTCGTTAGTCCGAATGCCATCGATGCAGCCTTTGCTAGGTGCCAATATTTGACCCAACCATGGCCTGATTCGGTGGCACTGGCAGTCATGGGCGAGGGTAGCAGACAGGCGCTGGCAACGCATGGGATTACAGCTTCCACGGCACAAATTTATAGTCCTGCCGACAGCGAGCGCACCGATTCTCAAACTTTATTGGCCGCGCTCGAGCCTGCCAGGTTTGCTGGCAAAGAGGTATTGATACTGCGCGGCGACAGTGGCCGCGAGTTGCTTGCCGATGCTCTACGGTCGGCCGGCGCGTTGGTGACCCAGGTAACCGCGTATCGGCGTTATGCACCGCCGATCGATGCCAGTGGTTTCCTGCAGCTAAAAAAATTATTACACCAGAGATGCGACTGGGTAATTACCAGTTCCGAGGCACTGCGAGTGCTGATGATGTGGGTAGAGCAGCTCGAACGATTGCCAAGCGAAGCAGCCAGCATACACGTTGCAGTATTACAACAACAAGCTTTGTTCGTTCCTCATGTTCGCATTGCGGAAACTGCGGAATCGATGGGTTTCAAGAAAATTTTACGCACCGCTTCTGGGGACGCTGGCCTACTTGCCGCGTTACAATTCCGGCATGAATGAACTACCCTCGTTGCCGCAAGCCGGCCTCCAATCATCGGATGTCTCCCGAATGCGCGCCACTGTCGGCCCCGCGGTACGAAAGTTATACGTGTTGCTGGCCATTCTGGCCCTGCTACTTGCCGGCATGTGGATCGCCACTGGAATCAATGCATCGAATCTGCGTAAAGAGACTGCAAAACGACTGAAGGCGGCAGAGGCAACGACGGTTGAAAGCACTACACAAGTCAAGGCTTTGGTAGAAACTGCGCGGCAACTGCAGGCGAAAGTAGCTGTCCTGGAGAGCAAACAGCAGGAGGCTCAGAGCCAGCAACTGGCGCTGGAGCAGCTCTATCAAGATTTGTCGAAAAACCGTGACGACTGGGCGCTTGCCGAAATCGAGCAGGTATTGTCGACTGCCAGTCAGCAACTTCAATTGGCCGGCAATATTCAAGGTGCATTGATTGCGCTGCAAAACGCCGACAGCCGCCTTTCGCGTGCCGACCGGCCGCAATTTATTGCGATTCGTCGGGCAGTAGCAAGAGATATCGATCGGCTTAAGGCCGTGCCGAGCCTGGATTTGACCGGCATTGCCCTGAGACTCGACAGCATCATCGGGCAGATCGACCAGATGCCGTTGCTGGCCGATGAAAAGCCGATCGTACCGACCAGCGAGCCAAAAACATCGATGGTTACACAGGTCTCGGCAACAGATGACAATGTCGGTAGCGCCTGGTTCCAGCAACTTGAAAATACCTGGCAACGATGGAGCAGCGAACTTTGGGCCGAAGTACAGCAGTTGATTAGAGTGCGTTCGGTGGCGGAGCCCGATGCATTGCTACTTTCTCCGACGCAGGCTTACTATGCCCGCGAAAATCTTAAGCTACGTTTATTGAATGCCCGTCTCGCTTTGTTATCGCGTAATGAATCGGCTTTCCGCAGCGACCTGATCGCCGCGCAGGAAACGATTGGCAAATATTTCGACACCCGCGCCCGCCAAACGCAAACGGCTCAATCGCTTTTGCGTCAAGTCCAAGGCAGTAACCTGGCAATCGAATTGCCGACATTGGCCGAGAGCCTGAATGCGGTACGCAATTACAAGGTGAAACCGTAGCATGCGATTTTTTCTACGGTTACTGATTTTGCTGATCGTAGCCATCGGACTGGCGGTCACCGCGCGTTTCAATCCTGGCAACGTCGTGCTGTTTTACCCGCCGTATCGGATCGACCTCTCCCTGAACTTTTTTATATTTTTGGCCGCACTGGCGTTTTATATTTTGCATTGTCTGTTGGACGCACTGCGCTCGACACGGGAAATGCCGGGTAAGGTGGCGGTGTATCGCCGGGAAAAGCGCGAACGAGAAGGCAACGAGGCGTTTCGCGAAGCGTTGAAGGCGTTGTTCGAAGGGCGCTTCGGCCACGCGGAAAAAGCGGCCAGGCGTGCCGGCAAGATGCGGGAAAATTCCGGCCTTGCCGCATTGATCGGTGCCAGGGCGGCACATTGGATGCGGCAGTTCGAACGACGCGACGCTTGGCTGGCGCAAGTTGCCGGCAACGACGTACTGCGGCCGGCCCGTCTGATGACGGCGTTGGAATTGTTGGTCGACGAGCACCAGACCGGCAAAGCACTGGCGACGGTCGCAGAACTTCACGCCGGCGGCACGCGGCATATCCAAGCGCTGCGCCTATCACTCAAAGCGAACCAGTATGCAAAAAACTGGCCGGAAGTATTGCGTCTGACACGCTTGCTAGATAAAAACAATGCATTGCATCCTGCGCTGTCGAGCCGGCTTCGGGAATTGGCCTACGCCGATATGCTTTCCAATCAGCCGCACGATGCAGAATCGCTGCGAAACCTGTGGCGTACCGTACCCACCGATGATCGCACCCGCACATTCGTCGCTACCCGGGCGGCGGAAACCTTCAATGCACTCGGGTTACACAGCGAAGCAAGGGAATTGGTGGAGGCGGCGATCAATGTCCATTGGGACGACCGATTGATCCGAGCGTACCGCCGTTGCGTCGCGCCTGAAGCGACACCGGCATTGTTGGCGCAGATCGAGCAGTGCGAAGCCTGGAGTATCCAAAGACCATTCGATGCGCAACTTGCCTTGACACTCGGCGCGTTGTGCCTGAAACAGACATTGTGGGGCAAAGCGCAGCGATATCTGGAACACGCATTGTCCCAGGCTGGCGATGCATCGACCCGCCGCGAAATACATCTAGAACTCGGTCAGCTTCATGAGGCGCTGGATCATGCGGAACTGGCGGCTTTTCATTATCGCGAGTCTGCGCGTCTGGCTTGACAGGCCGTTGTTGTGCCATTCTCGTGCCACTGCTATAGCATTGTCGTACCGGGCAAGGCAGTATAATTTGCCGGCCCGCGTGCGAGCCCACGCCTTTGTACTTCCATAATCTTTTCAATCCACTACTGAGAATTCGCCATGAGCCTGAACAAAGTATCTGCGGGGCGCGACCTGCCAAACGATTTTAACGTCGTCATTGAAATTCCGATGAATGCCGACCCGATCAAATACGAAGTGGACAAGGAATCCGGGGCGATTTTTGTCGACCGGTTCATGAGCACGGCCATGCATTATCCGTGCAATTACGGCTACATTCCTCAAACGCTGGCGGGCGATGGCGACCCGGTCGATGTCTTGGTGATCACGCCATTTCCATTGTTTGCAGGCGTCGTTGTGCGGTGTCGCACGATTGGCGTGCTTAAAATGACCGACGAAGGCGGCGAAGATGCGAAGCTGCTGGCGGTACCGGTCGATAAGATACTGCCGATTTATACGCACTGGCAGAAACCGGAAGATATCAACGATCTGCGGCTGCAACAAATCCAGCATTTTTTCGAGCACTATAAAGATCTGGAGCCTAACAAGTGGGTCAAGGTCGAAGGTTGGGCGGGGCCGGAAGAAGCCAAAGCCGAAATCATGGCCGGAGTCGAAGGGTACAAGAAGGCAGCGAGCGCTTAAAGGCTGTGAGCTTGCCGCAGGCCTGATTTTTCATTCTGTTCACTGGACTTTCCTATGCCCGCTGCAGGTTCATCCGCCAGTTCGACTTCGCTTTCATCTTCTTCTCGATTGCCGATCAGCGACGACGCTCGCATCGCTCGCGACCGTCTGCTGCGCAAGATTGCCGAAGATACGGATTTACCGGCTCTGGGAAGCTCGGTCGCCCGAGTGGTACAGCTCGCCTCGTCCGACGACGACTCGGTACGGGAGCTGGCGCACTTCGTACTCTCCGATGTCGGTTTGACGCAAAAGGTACTGCGCTTATCCAACACCGTGGTGTACCGCACCGCGTCGGGTGTGCCCGTGACGACGATTTCGCGGGCGATTTTTTTGCTCGGTTTCGATACCGTTAAAACCAGTGCCCTGGCGATTCTTCTGGTCGACAGCATGAAAGGCAAGCATGCGCAAAGCGTGCGCACCGAACTGGGATTTGCCCTCAGTGCCAGCGTCATCGGTCGCGAAATCGCCCGACGCAGCCATTTCAAGGATGCCGAGGAAGCGGCGGTCGCAGCACTGTTTAAAAATATGGGGCGGTTGCTGGTCGCAGCACATGACCACCGCCTGTATGCCGAGATTGCCGAACTAAGCGAAAGCGGCACGCATTCGCCAGCGCAGGCATCGATGCAGGTGCTCGGCTGTACCTTCGACATGCTGGCCGAATCGGTATTACAGGAGTGGCAGATACCGGACACGATCATCAACGCTTTGGGCATGCTGCCCCAGGGTGTATTAAAGCCGGCGAAACATCGTCAGGAATGGCTGCAGCATGTAGCGGCCTTCAGCACGGCAGCGGCGGCTTTGATTCCGAAAATGACACAACCGGGTGGCGATCCGGCTAGCCGGGCGTTGTTGGTGCGTTTTGGTGCGGCACTTAATCTAGATAGCGTGCGCCTCACCGAACTCTTGGTGACGGTGGCGCGCGAGACCCGCGCCCTGACCGAAAACGCCGAGCTCATGTTTGCCACGGCCGAGCTCGATGAAGAGGGCACTGATACCGATTCCAGCGACACGGATGATTTGAGCCAGGAAAAATCATCGAACATACCGTTGGAATTATTGCTCGTCACTGGTCAGGCGGAAGGCGCTGCCGATGCCTGTTACCCGAGTGGCAAGCCGATGCGTGCCCGCGATCTGTTGATGGCCGGTGTGCAGGACGTAACCGAAATGATGGCTTCCGGGCAGTGCAAAGTAAATGATTTGATCTTGCTGGCATTGGAAACGCTATATCGGGGCATGGGTTTTCGGTTTGCAACCGTTTGCCTGCGCGATGCGAAAACCAATCAGTATCGGGCGCGGGTGGCATTGGGTACGGATAGCACGCGCCTGCAGGAGGGTTTCATTTTTCCGGCGACGGCCAAACGCGATCTGTTCAGTCTGGCAATGGAAAACAATGCCGACCTGATGATCGCCGATGCATCCGCCGCAAACATCGTCGCCCTGGTGCCTGCCTGGCATCACAAGCTGATGCCCGAAGCCCGCAGTTTCATCGTGTTGCCGCTGGTGGTCAACGGCGTGGCATTCGGTTTTTTCTATGCCGATCGCGTCTGTATGGCACCCGAAGGCGTGCTGGACGATGAGACTGCCATGATCAAGACTTTGAAGGGGCAGGTACTTGCGGCACTCAGTGCTCGTTGACCTCATCCACAGCGCTTGCTGATCTTTGCTGTCGTGTCATGTCCGAAACGGATTACGCTCGTTTAACTCATCGATGTAAGCTTCCACGCCACCACTTTCGCGCGCCAGGAATTGTTCGATGGCGTCTGCGAAAGCCGGGTGCGCAAGCCAGTGAGCGGACCAGGTTTTTTGTGGCAGGAAGCCCCGCGCCATTTTGTGTTCGCCTTGTGCGCCACCTTCGAAACAGCCGATGTTGTTGGTAATGCAGAATTCGAGCGGCTGATAGTAAGCTGTCTCAAAATGCAGGCACGGCACCTCTTCGATGGCACCCCAATATCGCCCGTACATCGTGCTTTGGGAATGAATCAACAGCGATGAGGCGATTGGCTTACCGGCCCGCTCGGCGATGATCAGTAAAATATTTTGCGGCATGGTCTTGCCGATGCGCAGAAAAAAATCCAGGTTCAGGTACGGCGTCGAATGATGAGCGCTGTAGGTACGGTCATAGCAGCGTTTGAAAAAGCGCCAGTCGGTTTCTGTCGCCTCGCTTCCTCTCACATGGCGAAGCGAAACACCTGCTTCGACCACCTTGCGCCGTTCGGCACGAATGTTCTTACGCTTTTTACGCTCAAGCGTATCGAGAAATTCTTCGAAACTTTTGTAGTTGTTGTTAAGCCAATGAAACTGCACGCCTGAACGCAGCAGGAAACCGGCAGCCTGCAGCGCCTCGGCCTGGTCTTGCGGGGGATACAGTACGTGAGTCGATGACAAACCGCTGTTTTTCTGAATCGCTCCCAAACTGGCGATCAGCGCCGCCTGAGCGTTGCCATCGCGCGCCATCAGCCGGCTGCCGGAAACCGGCGTAAACGGAATGGCTGAGAGAAGTTTGGGATAATAATCGAGACCATTGCGCCGGTATGCATCGGCCCAGGCCCAATCGAATACATATTCGCCGTAAGAATGTGATTTGGCATACAGCGGCATGGCAGCCACCAGCTCTTCCTGCGCCCACAATGTTAAAAATTGCGGTTGCCAGCCGGTGTCGGCTTCAGCCGAACCGGAGGCGTGCAGAGCATCGAGAAATGCGTGCGAGAGAAATGGGTTGGCGTCGGCTTGTGTCGCTACCAGTGCATCCCAAACCGCTGCGTCGATATCATCAAGGGAAGAGAGCAGTCGCGTGCGGTAACTCAGATTATTCCCCAGCTTGAAAGATTGACAGCGCCCGGTTGCCCTTGGCTTGCCGGACCTGCGCTCGTTGAAAAGCCTGCTATTACCGGTCGTATTTTACGCAAAAAGCGCCGACGCGTTGAATGACTGATTACGATGCCGTCGCCAGGCTGAAAGATCAGCCATGCGATAATTCGCATTAGCCAAGCCGGTCGATACGACCCTCACTCTTCCTGCTCCCCATTGTTTGCATTGTTTCCATTGCCCTCATTGCCATCATGACCGTGCACGTCGCTATAGCGCAGATCAATAGTACCGTCGGTGACCTCGCCGGCAACGCAGATAAAATTCTGGAGGCCTGCCGCCGGGCGCATGCAATGGCTGCCGACATCGTCGTGACGCCAGAATTATCGCTGGTTGGTTATCCGCCCGAAGACCTGCTATTGCGTCCGTCGTTTTACGAAAAAACGGCGTCGACGTTCGAGTCCTTAGTAAAAGCGCTTCAAGCATTTCCTTCGCTGCACGTTGTGCTCTGCTATCCGGTCACCCGTGGCGGTGAATGTTTCAATGCTGCGGCCGTGGTTTGCGACGGCGAAATACTCGGTATTTACTGCAAAAGCGCATTGCCCAACGACGCCGTGTTCGATGAAAAGCGATACTTCACTTCCGCCGACGAGGCGTTGGTGTTTGCCGTCAAGGGCGTGCGGTTCGGCATCAATATCTGTGAAGACACCTGGTCGTCACAGGCGCCGGCTAAGGCACGTGAGGCGGGTGCCGAAGTGCTGTTGATACCGAACGGCTCGCCATTCCACATGCACAAACAGCAGCTGCGCTACGAAAGGATGTGTGAGCATGTCTGTAGTCGCGGAATGTCACTGGTGTACGCGAACCTGGTTGGTGGCCAGGACGAACTGGTTTTCGATGGCAATTCATTTGTGCTAGACGCTAAGGGCCGTGTCTGCGCGCGGTTAGCGCATTGCGCGGAAGACTTGCAAATCGTGGCATTCGAAGGCTGTAGGCCTTCCGTTGGGACGGTAGCAGCCGAGTTGTCCGTCGAAGCGCAGGTTTATCAAGTGCTGGTGCTTGGCGTGCGGGATTATGTACGCAAAAACGGTTTTCAGAGCGTAGTCATCGGCTTGTCCGGCGGCGTCGATTCGGCGTTGACTCTGGCGCTGGCGGTCGATGCTCTAGGCGCCGATCAGGTGCGTACCGTGATGATGCCTTCACCTTATACCGCTGAGATTTCCTGGGTCGATTCGCGCGATATGGCGCAACGGGTCGGCGTTCGCTACGACGAAATACCGATCGATGCCTGTTTTAACGCTTTTCGCGAAACCCTGGCAAATGAATTCAAGGATTTGCCAGAAGATACGACTGAAGAAAACATCCAAGCTCGCATCCGCGGCACCATCCTGATGGCGTTGTCGAACAAGTATGGCTCGATCGTTCTCACCACGGGCAACAAGAGCGAATTGGCGGTTGGCTACTGCACGCTTTACGGCGATATGGCTGGTGGCTTCGCTGTCATCAAGGATATCGCCAAGACACTGGTCTACCGTTTGTGCGCTTATCGTAATAGCATTTCCGAGATCATTCCCGAGCGCATTTTGACGCGGGCACCGTCTGCAGAGCTACGCCCGGACCAGACTGATCAAGACTCCTTGCCCCCCTACGAAACCCTCGACGCGATCATGCAGATGTTTGTCGAAGAAAATTTGAGTGCCAAAGATATCGTCGATGCCGGTTTCAAGTTCGAGGAAGTCTTACGCATTACACGCCTGATCAAACTCAACGAATACAAGCGACGCCAGGCACCGGTGGGTATCCGGATTACACACCGCGGGTTCGGCCGAGATTGGCGATATCCGATTACGTCGAAATTTAGCGAAATTTGACCTGATCGACTGGTATCTTCATTTTTTACAGGGGTCAATGCTGCTTTGCCTGCGCTTTGAGTAGCACCACCAATGCACCGCTGCCGCCGTCGGAGGCTTTGGCCTGGCAAAAAGCGATCACTTCCTCTTTCTGTACCAGCCAGTTACGCACCTTGTTTTTCAGTACCGGCTCTCGATTGATCGACCCTAAACCTTTGCCGTGTACGATCCGCACGCAGCGCAGTCCGCGGCGACCGACATTGCGCAGATACTCCGCCAGTGCGGTGCGAGCTTCGTCGGTACGCAAGCCGTGCAGATCCAGTTGGCTTTGAATCACCCAGTGCCCCCGGCGCAGCTTTTTCAATGTATCTGGGCCGATGCCCGTGCGCCCGAAGCTCAACGCTGCATCGGTATCCATCAGCGTTTCGACGCTGAAATCATCGGAAAGCGATTCTGCCAGAGCTGCTTGTTCGTCGGCGATATGATGTTTGGCGATCGGCTCGGGTGGCTGCCGGAACGGTTCACGCCGGTCGGACGGCGGCAGCGTCGTCACGTCACCGACACTTTGCTGAAATAGCCTGGCTTCAAGTGCGGCAGCTGCAGCCACACGCGCTTTTTCAGCCTCTACGCGCGTGCGCGCTTCTCCCTCGGCCTTGAGCGAGCGGTGCAAACCCTGTAGCGCGGAAAAATCTTTCGCTGAAGCGGCCATGGCGCTGCCAGTTCGGTTAAAAAATCGTCGAGAAAGTAATCAGTCTTCCAAACTTTCCAGATAGCGCTGCGCATCCAGTGCCGCCATGCAGCCGGTGCCGGAACTTGTAATCGCCTGTCGATAGATGTGGTCCTGTACGTCGCCGGCGGCGAATACGCCGTCGATACTCGTGGCCGTCGCCATGCCTTCGAGGCCGGTGCGGGTACGAATGTAGCCGTCCTTCATCGTCAACTGGCCTTCGAAAATGCCGGTGTTAGGTTTGTGGCCAATGGCAATGAATACCCCGTGCAAGGTAACTGGTGTAACCGTACCGTCGGTTGTCGACTTGATGCGCATGCCGGTAACGCCGCTGTTGTCGCCGACCACCTCTTCAAGTGTGTGGTTCCACTTGACTTCGATCTTGCCCTCGGCGACCTTGGCCATCAAACGATCGACCAGGATTGGTTCGGCACGAAATTTTTCGCGTCGATGCACGACCGTGACCTTGGTAGCGATATTGGAAAGATAAAGTGCCTCTTCTACCGCTGTATTGCCACCACCGATCACCGCGACCTCCTGGCCACGATAGAAAAAGCCGTCGCAAGTCGCACACGCCGATACGCCCTTGCCGGCAAAGGCTTGTTCGGATGGCAACCCAAGGTACTGCGCAGACGCACCGGTTGCGATGATCAGCGCATCGCAGGTGTATTCGCCGGCATCGCCGATGAGTCGCACGGGCTTTTCTCGCAGATGCGCCGTGTGAATATGATCGAATACGATTTCTGTATCGAAGCGTTCGGCATGTTGGAGCAGGCGCTGCATCAACTCCGGCCCCTGCACACCCATCGGGTCGCCCGGCCAATTCTCGACATCGGTGGTCGTCATCAGCTGGCCGCCTTGCTCGACGCCGGTCACCAGCACCGGCTTGAGATTGGCGCGCGCGGCGTACACGGCAGCGGAGTAGCCGGCCGGTCCAGAGCCGAGAATAAGTACCTGAGCGTGTTTTGCGTGAGCCATGAGAATCTCTTGTTGTTTCGTCGGTGCCGACAGCGGCAAAATTTCAGAGCCAGTCCGATTAAATCGGTATTTGCAGTAAAAACTGTTTAAGATTATAGACGAAGCAGCCTGTATGCCAGACCCGAGACCTTGGTCGCCTTAACGCGGCCTTTTGCAGAAATATCATGACCAGAACCGCACAAGCTTATACACGTAACAGTACTGCCGGCACACAGCCGTTGCCGAACCGTGTCGTGCGTCTTTTATCCGAAGCGCGCTGGTTGTTGATGGCCTCGCTGGTGTTGTATCTAGTATTGATTTTGTTCAGTTATACGCGTAGCGACCCCGGTTTTTCATTTTCCACCGGCGTCATGAAAGTACAGAATTGGGGTGGCCGTACCGGGGCTTACCTGTCGGATCTGATGCTATTCGTTTTCGGTTTTTCCGCCTGGTGGTGGTGCGTATTGGTTTCGCGAATGGTCTACGATGGCTATCGTCAATTGGACTTCCGTTTTCCCGGTACGCCGGGACATGCCGAGGATTCCGCAAAGGCCGACGTAAGCACCGATGCCCCTCATCGATTCGAACCTTTGATCCGCGGCAGCGGTTTCGTACTAATGCTCGCGGGTAGCGTTGGCATCGAATTCCTGCGCATGTATAGCGTCGAGGTGCAATTGCCTCGTGCTCCTGGTGGCGTTCTAGGAGAATTGATCGGTGGCGCTGCACAAAACGCCGTTGGTTTTACCAGTGCCACGTTGTTCCTGTTGCTGATGTTCGGGGTCGGCTTCAGTTGGTTTTTTCATGTCTCGTGGCTGGGCTTGGCCGAACGCATCGGTGGCTGGATCGAATCTGCGCTAACCCGGATACAAAACATTTACCGCGAGCGGCAGGATCGCAAGGTCGGTGTCGTCGCTGCCGTCCGGCGCGAAGAGGTCGTGGTGCATGAGCGTGCGCGAATCATTGAATCGGCGCCGCGCCGTATCGAACCGCAAGTAGTGGTCGTGCCGAAATCCGAGCGCCATGAAAAAGAGCGGCAAGTCGTACTGTTCAGCGATCTGCCGGATAGTAATTTGCCGCCGCTGTCGCTGCTGGATGCGCCACCACCTGCCCAAGAAACCGTCAGTGTCGAAACGCTCGAATTCACCAGCCGTTTGATCGAAAAAAAGCTTTCCGATTTCGGCATCGAGGTACGCGTAGTCGCTGCCTATCCAGGCCCGGTCATCACCCGCTATGAAATCGAGCCGGCGACAGGTGTCAAAGGTAGCCAGATCGTCGGGTTGGCCCGCGATCTGGCCCGCTCACTATCGCTGACGTCGATTCGCGTCGTCGAAACGATTCCAGGCAAAAACTATATGGGATTGGAGCTGCCAAACCCGAAGCGTCAGATCGTTCGCTTAACGGAAATCCTCAGCTCCAAGGTCTATAACGATGGCGTGTCGAGCCTGACGATCGCACTGGGCAAAGATATCGCCGGTAATCCGGTCGTAGCCGATTTGGCGAAAATGCCGCATCTGCTTGTGGCGGGTACTACCGGTTCGGGTAAGTCGGTCGGCATTAATGCCACGATCCTATCGCTGTTGTACAAGTCCGATCCAAACCAGGTGCGGTTGATCCTGATCGATCCGAAGATGCTGGAACTTTCGATTTACGAAGGCATACCGCATTTATTAGCTCCGGTGGTAACGGATATGCGCCAGGCGGGCCACGCGCTGAATTGGGGCGTCAATGAAATGGAGCGGCGTTACAAGCTCATGAGCAAGCTCGGGGTACGTAACCTTGCGGGCTATAACCAGAAGCTCGCGGATGCCGCCAAACGTGAAGAAAAAATTCCGAATCCGTTCAGTCTTACACCGGATGCACCGGAACCGTTGGAAAAATTACCGACCATTGTCATCATCATCGATGAATTAGCCGATTTGATGATGGTGGTGGGCAAGAAAGTGGAAGAATTGATCGCCCGCATCGCGCAGAAAGCGCGTGCCGCCGGTATCCATTTGATTCTCGCTACTCAACGGCCATCGGTGGATGTGATTACCGGACTTATAAAAGCCAATATACCGACTCGTATTGCATTTCAAGTCAGCAGCAAGATCGATTCGCGCACTATCCTCGATCAGATGGGTGCCGAAGCCTTGCTCGGCATGGGAGACATGCTGTACATGCCACCCGGTACCGGCCTGCCGGTGCGGGTACACGGCGCATTCGTTTCAGATGAAGAAGTGCACCGGGTAGTGGATCATCTCAAGGCACAGGGCGAGCCGAATTACATCGAAGGTATTCTGGATGGCGGCACGTTGGAAGAGGGTGTCGATGGTGTGCCTGCAGGCGATGCGTCATCCGGCGGTGAGGCAGATGCGTTATATGACCAAGCGGTTGCTGTGGTGCTGAAAAATCGGCGGGCGTCGATTTCTTTGGTGCAGCGGCATTTGCGCATCGGCTACAACCGCGCGGCGCGGCTGCTTGAACAGATGGAGCAGAGCGGTCTGGTATCGAGCATGCAGACCAACGGCAACCGCGAGATACTGGTTCCGGCCGGTGCCGGGGCAGGTGTCGATTGATTGCCCGGTGAAACTTGCTGCTGGAATCGACTGTGAAGCTCGAACGCTGGAATCAGCGAATTTTTGAAGGACTTATTTTGAATCGATTGTTTGCTTATACGTTTGCCGCTGCGCTGCTCTCGTTTGGCGCGGTAATGCCGCGTGCCGCCGCCGCTGCCGCGCTCGAGCAGTTTCAGTCGTTCGTGGCCTCGACGCGGTCGGCGCGCGGCGATTTCTCGCAAACGCTGGTCAAGGCCGATGCCAACAGCGTCGCGACAAAAACATCCGCACCGTCGACCGGCACATTCGTGTTCGCACGGCCAGGGCAATTTATCTGGACCTATCAAAAACCCTACGAGCAACTGTTGCAGGCCGATGGCGACAAGCTCTATATCTACGACAAAGATTTGAATCAGGTCACAGTGCGCAAGCTGGGCGACGCTCTCGGTTCTTCTCCGGCGGCGATCCTGTTTGGCAGCAATGATTTGAAAAAGAATTTCACCCTAAAAGAAGTGGGCTTGAAAGATGGGCTGGAATGGTTGGAAGCGACGCCGATTGCGAAAGATACGACATTCGAAAAAATCAATATCGGTCTGCGTAATGGCTTGCCCGAAGCCATGGAGCTACGAGATTCATTCGGGCAGGTATCGTTATTACGTTTCACCCGTTTCGAGAAAAATCCGCCACTCGCTGGCAACCAGTTTAAGTTCGTGACGCCCAAGGGCGCGGACGTTTTCAGCAACTGATGATTGGCGGCGTATCGAGTGCCGCACCGCTGGCCGAACGGATGCGCCCACGCACGCTCCAAGAGGTGATCGGGCAGCAGCATCTGCTCGGGCCGGGCAAGCCACTTCGAGTCGCCTTCGATTCCGGCGTGCCACATTCGATGATCCTGTGGGGGCCGCCAGGCGTAGGCAAGACCACGCTCGCGCGTTTGATGGCCGAAGGCTTCGAAGCGGATTTCGTTGCGCTCTCTGCGGTACTGTCAGGTGTAAAAGATATCCGGGAGGCGGTCGAGCGTGCTCAATTGATGCAAGCCTCACGCCAGCGACGTACTATTTTATTCGTCGATGAGGTTCATCGCTTCAACAAAAACCAGCAGGACGCTTTTTTGCCGCATGTGGAAAGCGGGTTGTTCACCTTTATCGGCGCCACCACTGAAAACCCGTCTTTCGAAGTCAATGGTGCATTATTGTCCCGTGCGTCTGTACATGTGCTGAAGTCTTTGAATGAAAACGAGCTCGGGCTCCTACTGGAACGTGCTTGCCAGACCGAGCTTGGTGGCCTGGGCTTCGACGATGATGCGCGCACGACATTGATTGCCAGCGCCGACGGCGACGGGCGCAAGCTTCTAAATAATCTTGAAATTGTTTTTCAGGCGGCACAGGCACGGCAGGTAACGCAAATCGACGCTGCACTGCTGGTCATGTGTCTAGGCGATGCGGTGCGCCGTTTCGATAAAGGCGGCGATGCGTTCTACGACCAGATTTCCGCTTTGCATAAGTCGGTGAGAGGCTCCAATCCGGATGCGGCGTTGTATTGGTTCGTACGCATGCTCGACGGCGGTGCCGACCCGCGCTACCTTGCCCGCCGCTTGGTACGCATGGCCAGCGAAGATATCGGCCTGGCCGACCCGCGCGCATTGCAACTTTCGCTGGACGCAGCGCAAGCCTACGAGCGGCTGGGTTCGCCGGAAGGCGAACTGGCGCTGGCTCAAGCGGTAATTTATCTGGCCTGCGCAGCTAAATCGAATGCGGTCTACAACGCCTATAACGCTGCCCGGGCTTTCATCGCCAAGGATCAATCCCGTCCGGTACCCGAACATTTGCGCAACGCTCCAACGAAATTAATGAAAGAACTCGGTCACGGCAAGCTGTATCGCTATGCCCACGACGAACCGGAGGCTTATGCCGCCGATGAACGCTATCTGCCGGACGGCATGGCGTTGCCAGGCTGGTATCAGCCAGTGCTACGTGGCCTGGAACAAAAAATTGCTGAAAAACTCGCGCACCTGCGAGACCTCGACGCCGCAGCACGCAAGGTTGCCGAAGGCGGCTAACGGTAGTTTGGCCTACGCCATCGTGCAAGGGTATGCGCAGGTGTACCGCCACAAGTGCTTGGTACAATTCCCATTTACTTCCACTATCGGCTCGCCTCATGATCGACATTCAACTCCTGCGTAAAGACATCGACTCGGTCGCGCACCGACTGGCCAGCCGTGGATATAAGCTGGATGTTCCCCGGTTCAACGCACTTGAAGCGACCCGCAAGCAGATTCAAACGCAGAGTGAAACGTTTCAAGCGCAACGTAATGCGTTGTCCAAAAAAATCGGCATGTTGAAAGGTAAAAATGAGGATGCGACTGCTTTGATGGCCGAGGCCAACAGCATTGCCGAAGAACTCGAATCTGCCAAGGTCGGTCTTGATCAGGTGCAAAATGCTTTGGCCGATTTCATGCTATCGATACCGAATCTGCCGCAAGACTCGGTGCCGACAGGTACCAGCGAAGTCGACAATGTGGAAGTGCGGCGAGTGGGTACTCCGCGCCAATTCGATTTTGCCGTGCGTGATCATGTCGATTTAGGTGCTGCGTTGGGTCTGGATTTTGACGTCGCCGCCAAGCTTGCCGGCTCTCGGTTCGCTGTCATGAAAGGCGGCATGGCAAGACTGCATCGGGCGCTTGCACAATTCATGTTGGACACGCATACCGAAAAGCACGGGTATCAGGAATGCTATACGCCTTACATGGTTAACGCCGCCAGCATGCGCGGTACCGGGAATTTGCCGAAATTCGAAGCCGATCTGTTTGCCGTAAAAAAAGGTGGCCAGGAAAGCCAGGAAGAGGCGCTGTATTTGATTCCCACGTCCGAAGTATCGCTAACGAATCTCGTGCGCGATGAAATTCTGCCCGCCAGCGAACTTCCCCTTCGCATGACGGCACATACGCCGTGCTTCCGCTCCGAAGCTGGCAGCTATGGCCGTGACACCCGCGGCATGATCCGCCAGCATCAGTTCGACAAAGTGGAGATGGTGCAAATCGTTCGGCCGGAACAATCCGATGCTGCGCTGGAAGAAATGGTGCGCCACGCAGAAACGATTCTGGTTCGGCTGGGCTTGCCCTATCGGGTGCTGTCTTTGTGTACCGGCGACATGGGCTTCGGTGCCGCTAAAACCTTCGATTTGGAAGTCTGGCTGCCAGCGCAACAAACTTATCGCGAAATTTCTTCCGTGTCAAATATGGAAGCGTTTCAAGCGCGCCGCATGCAAGCCCGTTTTCGGGATACGCCGGGTAAGCCGGAATTGGTTCATACCCTAAATGGCTCTGGGTTGGCGGTGGGGCGAACGCTGGTCGCTGTACTGGAAAATTGCCAACAGGCCGATGGCAGTATCGATATCCCGGAGGTGCTGCATGCTTACATGGGTGGGCTGACGCGGCTCGTGCCGATGTCTGCATAGCCATAGCGGGTTTTCAAAAGACTCGCCGTTGTGGCACTCGTGAGCCTATTTGCTCTGCTATAATCTCGCCTCTGGCAAACGTCGGCATGCGTGGCAGTAAATAGTTGCAACAGCCGGAGTTTGCAACATGACCAAGCAGGAAAGGTGGCAGAGTGGTCGAATGCGCTGGACTCGAAATCCAGTGTACGTCTTTGGCGTACCGTCGGTTCGAATCCGACCCTTTCCGCCAGTGATTTCAATGGGCCGAAGCTGGAGCGACAACCAGCCTCGGCTTTTTTTACATCTATTATTTTTACATCTATTAAATTCACCGTTTTTTCAGAGAGCCAGGTTTATGCGCGGCTTCGGCTCCGGTCTTGTCGCTTACTACCAGATACTCAGGATTTTCGGTAGATGCAGCAATTTCGTGCCCTTTGATTTTGTGCGGTGCGGTCAATTTTTTCTTAACCGTGCCTTCGATCGTGCCCTGTGAAGAATGCCACTCTACTTTGTCGCCTTTCTTAAACGTCGTCGTCATACGATTCTCCTATCAAAAATATAATCGACGCACTTGCGTATTGTTAAGTTCCTGACAATGTCGGTGGTTCCGAGAAAGTATTCGCTATAAGTGTTCGCCATCTCAATGTGGATACAATGACATGATTACATTGAGATTACCCAGGAGAAACAATGAACAGATTACTTTCGTTGCTCGCTAGCCTCCTCGCGACGATGACCTTGATCGGCGGGGCACACGCGCAGAGTGGAGCTGCCGGAGCGGCAGGTTATCCAGGCAATTATGGATTTTCTCAGCCCTCTGCAGGATATCCGGGAAATTATGGAAACTCCGGCTCCACCGGCAGTGCCAGAAATTACGGTAATTCGAATAATTTTGGTGTGGCACCACCTTCTTACGCAACGCCGAATCGTGTCTACGTGCAGCCGTTGCCTGGGCCGTTACCTGGGTACCAGCAACGCGAATCGCGACGCGAATGGCAGGATCGTGACGACCGGGCGAATTATCAGCGCGACCGCCGCTACGGACACGACGACCGCGAATCACGTCGGGATTCCAGGCAGGATACGCGGCACCGCGACTGGCATGATCGTAACGACAGCCGTTTTCGCGACGATGGGCGCGGCTACCCATACGATCAACGTAGCAGTCAAGATGTCTGGCGTCGCTAAGAGTGCCAAAATTGATGCCATGTGCTTGGTAATGTGAAATCGATAGAAGGGTTGGCATGTTTGCAGCGGTTGATCTGGGTTCAAATAGTTTTCGTCTACATATCGCCCATCACGATGGCGAGACGATCAAGGTTGTTAAAAGTGCGCGCGACCCGATTCGTCTCGGTGCCGGTTTGGATGATAAAGGCAACCTCACCGATGCGGCCATCCAAACTGCACTGGAATCACTCCTTCGATTCAAAACCGTTTTGGCCGGTTATCCGCTCAACGCAGTGCGTGTGGTGGCAACGAATACGGTCCGTATAGCAAAAAATGCGGCGGCGTTCTTGCCGGCCGCCGAGATCGCCATCGGTTATCCGATCGAGATAATTTCCGGCGAGGAGGAGGGCAGGCTGATTTACATGGGTGTTGCCTGTACGCTTGCGCCGTCGTCGGAACGGCGCCTGGTGCTCGATATCGGCGGCGGTTCAACCGAATTAATCTTAGGTGCGGGCCAGGAAATTGACAATGTCGAGTCGTTCAGTACCGGTACCGTACGTGTGAGCAGTGATTTTTTTATTGGTGGACGTATCGACGCTGCGGCATTTAACGCAGCCATTTTATCCACCCGTTCGTTGTTCGAAGATGCCGCACCGCTGTATCAGCCTGACCGGTGGAGTGTTGCCTACGGCTCGTCGGGCACACTGCGCGCGCTCGGCGACGCAATCGAGAAGAATGGCATCGGCGATGGAACGCTTACGATCGGAAGTCTGGATGCGTTGCGGCATCGGCTGATCGAATTCGGCCATATTAGCCGCATCGAATTGGCAGGAATGAAACCCGATCGCGCAGCAGTTATCGTTGGTGGCCTTTCAATTCTGACCGGAGTCATGCAGGAACTCGGCATTGAGAGCATGCAACCAGTCGAGGCCGGGCTGCGCATGGGAGTGCTGTGGGATCTTCATCTACGTGCTACCAAGCGCGACCGGCGCGAGCAATCGGTACGTGATTTCCTGCGTAGATTTCATGCCGACGAAGTACGTGCGAACCGCGTTGCCGAGTATGCCGGAACACTGTTGGCGCTTGCAAAACCGGTGGATGATTCATTTGCCCGGCACCTCTATTGGAGCGGTTTGCTGCACGAAGTCGGTTTGGTTGTGTCGCATAGCGGCTATCACAAACATACCGCATATCTGATCGAAAACGCCGACTTGCCGGGCTTCACTACTCGAGAGCAGCGCAGGATGGCAACGTTGATTCTCGGGCAAAAAGGAAATCTTCGCAAAATCGCCGAATCGATCAATGACGCCGAATTCGCCAAGGCGGTGCTCGCGTTGCGCCTCGCCGTATTGTTTTCACACGCGCGTCTGGTATTGGACGATGCCGGCTTACGGTTGAAGATGAAAAACCGAATCGAATTAGATGTTCGCGAGCAATGGATTGCGCAGCATCCGACCGTGCATTATTGGATGCAAAAAGAAAAAGCGTATTGGCAGGATATCGGCATCGATTTTACGATTCAAAGTTATCAGTAGGCTGTTCAATAAGCCGCTCAATCAGCCGTTCAATCAGCCGTTCAATCAGCTATTTTCAAACTTAATTAAATCGTATATATTGTTTATACTATTTATTATTCATACCGCAAGAAAGGGTCTCGATCGTGAAAAAGCCGTCGATTGTCTCTAAAAAGCCAGTGGTTAGTGCTGTACAGAAAGCCACCCCACGCCGCGCTTCAATCGCAAAAAAAGCTGTGGTTGAGGCAACGCCTGCAAAACCAGCGCCTCGCACCGCACGTACAAAAGACGTACCGCCTACACCTGTAATCGATCGGCCAGTCGTCTCCGAGGGGCGCGATTTCAGTATTGCTAAAGATGTTGCAAACGAAATTGCCTCATTGATCGATCCAGCCGTAAAAGCGCGCAAGCCAAAGCTGGTTCGAGATAGTTTCACCATGCCAGAGCGCGAATATGCGGTGCTTAGCGAAATCAAAAAAGCCTGTTTGAAATCTGGTTATGAGGTGAAGAAAAGCGAACTTCTGCGAGTCGGCGTCTCGTTGATTAGCAAGATGGATATCGTCGCATTAAAAGATTGCCTTGCCGCATTGCCAGTTCTGAAGGCCGGACGACCCAAGAAAAGCTAACTATTAAAAACTAAATTTCAGAGGCTGGGTTTATTAACCATTGGTGTCGATTCCTTCACATGCTGAGAGAATCAAACCTAAATTTTTACCGGACGTTCAATACCTGATCTTTGTTCGAGATTTTGGTTTACCATACGCTTATTGTTGTTAGTAATGCAATAAAGTAACATGTTTATCGGGCAATTGATTATTGTCCGGTTAGCATAGCGGTTGCCGATATGGGTGTCGCAAACCGTTTGCGTACGCCAAAATTCTCGATTCAAGTTTCTTCAGGGAGCTTTCATGCACGCGTCGTCGGATCACGTTTCCGCTCAGAAACCAGTTATTTCAGTCGAGGCAGGCTTACCCCAGGCCGGCCCTTATGCCGACGCAAAAGACCGCTCGCGCCATCAGCATAATATCGAGCAGTTGGCGCAAGAAATCGATTATCCAGCGCAGCTGATCGAACCTATCTACGAAAACCTCTTAGCTCGTCTCAGATCCAATGCGACCGTGCAGGATTACCTCCCGATTTTGGTTGCAAAAGGTGTTCGTAACGCTCTAAAAGAAATCGCTAAACAGCATTGATCGTCGATGTAGCAGTAAGCTCGGGGTCGCAATTTTATAATCGACGCTGTCGATGACGGATTTGTTCTCCGATTCGGCGCGGCAAGAGGCACAACTTGTTCGCATGCGCCGAATTGCTACCAGCCTGCTCGCAGCAATGGCTTGCATGTTCGCTACGGCCCAGTGGTTGCAGCCACGTTTCCCATTGCTTTCCTTCGTCGCAGCATTTGCAGAAGCGGCAATGATCGGCGCACTCGCCGATTGGTTTGCAGTCACAGCGCTTTTTCGGGCACCTCTAGGTTTGCCCATTCCGCATACCGCCATCATTCCACGCAACAAAGATCGCATCGGCAACAGCGTTGCCGACTTTTTGGAAAACAATTTTTTGACTCAGGAAATCATTAGTGCCGAATTGCAGCCAATTGATTTCTCACGTGTTGCGAGCCGATGGCTGCTGATCGCCGATAACCGTCGTGCTCTGGTTGAACGATGCATGCATTTTTTGCCATCGGTCATTGGAATGATCGATGAAAAAGAAGTGGCGGTATTTTTAAAAAGCCGCAGTAGCCAAGTGCTATCCGAAATGGAGTTGGGCCCATTGGTTGCAGATATCGTCGGTGCCCTGGTCGCCCAAAATCGTCATCATCGATTATTTGACTTTATGCTGTCTTTTGGAATCGAAACACTAGGTAACAACAAACCGCTGATCCGCCAGAAAATACATGAGCGCAGCCCACGTTGGATTCCGCAGTCGGTCGACGAGCGATTTTTTATCGGGTTGTTAGAAGAGCTGGAAGATTTTTTCGAACAAATGCGTCTTCCCGATAGCCAATGGCGCACAAAATTCCAAGAGTCGATCGATGAATTCATGGAGAATCTTCGTCACTCACCAGAATTGCAAGCGAAGATCGCCGCCATAGTGTCGCAAGGTGTCGACCATCCACTTTTCGAAGAATACGGTCTACAGATCTGGCGCGATCTAAAGCAAAAATTGCTAGAAGATTTACAGGCAGAAAACTCATCCAGCGCCCGCCGGCTCGATCAGGGCTTGCAGGCGTTCGCCACTGTGATTAATGCCGACGCGGGTGTTGCCATCAAACTTAATACCTGGTTAAAAGAAATCACGACGCAGTTTATCGTTGCAAGGCGTACCTTGATCGCTAATCTCGTGCGCCGGGTTATTCAAAGTTGGGATGGTGAAACGGTGTCACGTAAATTCGAGCTGTACATCGGACGCGATCTGCAATACATCCGCATCAACGGCACGATTGTGGGTGGCATTGCCGGGTTGGCATTGCATCTGATTTCGGTCGCCTTGCATTAAGCTGCTTTTACGTTGAGCTAGCGAGATGCCGGCAAATTATTTACGTAATAGTTCCGGCGTCATCACCACGCGCAGGCTGCAGTGGCTGAGGTCGATCTCTTGTTCATCCTCCTGCCGGTCACGTTGCGTTATCCACCAAATATTCGCTTTGCGAATGCTCCAGTTTTGACGAGTGCCACCGATCAAGGTCGCTGCGAGTTGACCGAGAACCGGTTGATGCCCAACGAGCAAAACCGGATCTCGACCATGAGGCCAGTTCACCGCTTTAAGGATTTTCTCGACGGTCGTGTCCGGACCTAGATCGGGTTCTATTCTAAGTTTCCTGCCTAAGGCGTCGGCCGTTTGCACGGTACGCATTGCCGGGCTGACCAGTATGCGGCAACTGCTCGGCAATCTGACATCGAGCCATTCAGCCATTTTCCAAGCCTGCTTGTGGCCTTTGGCGGTCAGGCTGCGGGATAGATCCGGCGTCTCCGGCCCACCCGGTTCCGCTTCTGCATGACGCCAAAGAATCAGATCCATTTCAGGTGAGCTGGTCGGGTAGCGCGCCGCCGACCGAGGTCATCAAAAATTGTTGTGCGCTGAATGGCGTTTGACCTCGCCGTAATTTTTTTTGTGAATACGTACCAAAAGGATCGAGTTGCCAGGCATTCTGATTATCTTTCAGGTAAGGCGTCAGGCCTTCGTTCATGATGCGGTTTTTCAGTGTTTTGTCGAGTACCGGGAACGCCACTTCGATGCGCCTGAACAGGTTCCGGTTCATCCAGTCCGCGCTCGATAGATAAATGTCGTGGGCCAGATCGTTGCGGAAGTAATAGATCCGGCTATGCTCCAAGAATCGACCGACGATCGATCGAACGCGAATATTTTCTGACAACCCAGATACGCCGGGGCGCAGGGCGCACGCACCTCGTACGATCAAATCGATTTTCACGCCATGGGCTGCTGCCGCATACAGGGCTGCAATGACCGATTCGTCCAGCAGTGCATTCATTTTGGCGATGATTCTGGCCGGGCGACCCTCGCGTGCGATTCTCGCTTCGTTGCGAATGGCGCGAATAAATTCTTTTTGTAAGGTAAATGGTGCCAGCCATAGATGTTGCAGTTTTTTCGGCTTGGTAAGGCTGGTCAGATGCATGAAGATTTCATTGACTTCGGTCGCCAAGGCTAGGTTGGCGGTCAACAAGCCGAAATCGGTATAAAGCTTGGTCGTCGTCGGGTGATAGTTGCCGGTGCCGAGGTGTGCGTAATATCGTAGATGGCCTTCTTCACGGCGGATCACCAGTGCGAGCTTGGCATGGGTTTTCATACCGACCACACCATAAACCACTTGCGCGCCTACGCGCTCCAACCGGTCGGCCCAATTGATATTCGCTTCCTCGTCGAACCGCGCCATCAGTTCGACGATCACCGTGACTTCCTTGCCACGTTGTGCCGCCATAATTAAAGAATCCATCAAATCGGAATTCATGCCGGTACGATAAATGGTTTGTTTGACTGCCACCACATCCGGATCGCTTGCCGCGTTGCGAATGAAATCGACGACCGGCATGAACGATTGAAAAGGGTGGTGCAACAGGATGTCGCGCTTGCGAAGCACGGCAAAAAGATCTTCGTTCGCCAATTGCGAAGGAAATTTCGGCGTGAAAACAGGGAAGCGCAGCGCTGCCTGGTTCGCGTGTTCAATGATCTCCAAAAGCCGCACCATATTGACCGGCCCATCTACGGCATATAGGCGATTCTTATTGATCGAAAACTGATCCAGCAAAAACTGCGACAGGTGAGGCGGGCAATTTACCGCGACTTCCAACCGCACGGCGACACCGAATTGCCGGCTCTGTAATTCACCCTGCAAAGCTTGCCGTAAATTTTTTACCTCTTCCTCATCGACCCATAGATCGCTATTGCGCGTGACGCGAAATTGCGAATATGAAACGACGTCACGCCCGGTGAACAGGTCCGAAATGTGCGCGTGGATTACGGAAGAGAGCAGGCATAATTCAATCCCTTGGTTATCCGACAAAGCATCCGGCAGGCGAATCACCCTCGGCAAAACCCGTGGTGCTTTCAAAATGGCGATTGCAGTGCCGCGACCGAAAGCATCTTTGCCCGACAGTTCAACGATGAAATTCAAGCTTTTATTGACCACCTGTGGAAATGGATGCGCCGGGTCTAGTCCGATCGGTGTCAGTAGCGGCCGCACTTCGCGCTCGAAATACGCTTTCACCCATGCGCGTTGCGCGTCGTTGCGTTCATGATGTCGCAACAGATGAATACCGGCATTGGCCAATTCCGGTAACACCTGTTGATTCAACAAATCGTATTGATGTTCGATAATCTGGTGACATTCAATACTCGCCTTTTCCAGCAACTTGCGTAGGGCCGGCGGCTCTTCAATCGCGCCGTCCAGTCGACTTTTCGCTAACAGGCTAGCAATATGGACTTCGAAAAATTCATCTAGGTTACTGCTAGCGATACACAAATAGCGAAGCCGTTCCAACAAAGGTACTGTCGGGTTTTCCGCCTGGGCCAGCACGCGTCGATTAAATGCCAGTTGAGACAGCTCGCGGTTCAAATAAATATTTTCAACGGCATCATTCGTTTTCGACGTCTTCAATGGCGACTCTTTCCCGGATTTTGCTTGTAATTTTGTCATGTGATTGCGGTTTGACGCGAGTTTATTGCTAGATCATGACAAGTTAATGACTGAAAAAGTCATTACAAAATTATTATGACAAGCGGGTTTTCTCCGTCACACAGTTGTCATAATTTATCGCTACAGTGCGCGTAGTGTCATATTTTCAACTAGGAGCCTTCCATCATGCGTCTGAATTATCTCATTCGATCCGTTACCGCTGCAGCAGTGACTGCCATGACATTCGCCACTGTGCAAGCTGCCGATCTCACAGGTGCTGGCGCTACGTTTCCGTACCCGATTTACGCGAAATGGGCAGAGGCTTATAAGACCGCGACGGGTAATGGCTTGAATTACCAATCGATCGGATCTGGTGGCGGCATCAAGCAAATCAAAGCGAAAACAGTCGATTTCGGTGCTTCCGATATGCCCTTAAAGGCAGAGGACTTGCAAGCTGATGGTTTGGTGCAATTTCCAGCGATCATGGGTGGCGTGGTACCGGTATTTAATCTTGAGGGTGTCGCTCCAGGACAAATGAAAATGACTGGTGAGGTGCTGGCTGGTATATACCTCGGAAAAATCACGAAGTGGAATGCGCCAGAACTCGTCGCGCTGAACCCAGGTGTATCATTGCCTGCTTCTGACATCACTGTCGTTCATCGCGCCGATGGTTCCGGGACGTCGTTTCTCTTCACCGATTATCTTTCCAAAGTCAGCCCTGATTTCAAAACGACCGTCGGTGCCGGTACCGCTGTCAAATGGCCGGTCGGGGTGGGTGGCAAAGGTAACGAAGGCGTAGCGGCAAACGTTCAGCGAATCAAGGGTTCGATCGGTTACGTCGAATACGCTTACGCCAAGAAAAACAAGATGGGCTATGCCCAACTGAAGAACAGAGATGGCCAGTTCGTTTCGCCGGACGACGAAACGTTTAAATCCGCTGCTGCAGGTGCGGAGTGGGCAAAGACACCTGGTTTTGCAGTGGTGCTAACAAACCAGCCAGGAAAGAGCAGCTGGCCGATCACTGGCGCCTCCTTCATCCTTATGCAAAAAAATCAGGACGATGCAGCCAAGGGTAAAGAAGTGTTGAAATTCTTCGACTGGGCTTACAAAAACGGCGGTGCAATGGCTACTGAACTGGATTACGTTGCAATGCCAGCTGAAGTGACCAAGTTGGTCTCAGATGCTTGGAAAACCCAACTGAAAGATAGCGCAGGGAAAGCGGTTTGGTAATTTTTCAAGACGCACACTCGTAGTATCAACGTTCATTCGTGATCGAAACTGAGGCCACCAGGTTTTAAACCGGTGGCCTTATGTACAATTTAGCGGCAAACCCTTTGATTAATGTCTTTTGCACCTGCCAAGCTATCTTGCACAGGGCAAAATTTGTGCAGTACCTACCCGAGCTTGAAATAACATGAGTGCGAATCCTGTCATTGCTGGTGTTAATCATGATCCTGCCCATCGTTTAGATTCTGTCGTGGGCCGGACGCAATCCGCGCAATCAACAGTTGCCTTGCAACAAATGGTGCGCACGATGCGTAATCAGCGATGGCAGGATTTTATTTTTCATAAAGTAACGCTCGGTTTTGCCTTGAGCGTGCTCTTAGTGCTAGTAGGTATCATCATTTCGCTGGTCATCGGCGCATGGCCGGCCTTCAGCGAGTTCGGGCCAGGGTTCATCACAGATGTCGAGTGGGATCCGGTCAATGACAAATACGGTGCGATGATTGCAATCGTCGGTACTTTGTCGACCTCGCTGATCGCGCTGTTGTTTGCTTTTCCGATCAGTTTCGGTATTGCATTGTTTTTAACTGAGATCTGTCCATCCTGGTTGCGTCGGCCATTGGGAACGTCGGTGGAGCTACTCGCCGGGGTACCCAGCATCATTTACGGTATGTGGGGCCTGTTCGTATTTGCCCCTTATTTTGCCGATCACGTGCAGCCGGCACTCGCTGGCACGCTTGGCCAGCTTCCGGTGATCGGTGCGATGTTTTCCGGGCCGATGATGGGTATCGGCATCCTCACTGCGGGAATGATTTTGGCGATTATGATCATTCCATTTATCGCTTCGGTCATGCGCGACGTGTTCGAGGTAGTGCCGGCGGTGTTGAAAGAATCCGCTTACGCTCTTGGCTGTACGAAATGGGAAGTTGTACGGAAGGTCGTGCTGCCGTACACCAAAACCGGTGTGGTCGGCGGAGTGATGTTAGGTCTCGGGCGTGCGCTGGGTGAGACCATGGCGATTACTTTCGTGATTGGCAACGCCCACAAGTTGTCGTGGTCACTTTTTTCTGCCGGCAACAGTATCGCTTCGACATTGGCAAACGAATTTGCCGAAGCGGATTCGACGTTACACGTATCGTCGCTGTTTGCCTTGGGACTAATTTTGTTCGTGATTACTTTTATCGTGCTGTCGGCCGCAAAGCTGATGCTGATGGGCTTGAAAAAGCAAGAAGGCCTTAAATGAATCCGCAAATGAATCCTCCCTCGAATTCACGCTCCAACTCGAATACGCCGCCTTTAAGTGACACCGTAGTCTCGGTTATGAACCCGATCTATCGTCGGCGCTTGTGGGTGCATCGCGTCGGTATTGCTTTATCGTTTCTGGCAATGGCAGTTGGTATTTTTTTCCTGCTCTGGATTCTCGGTACGTTGCTGTTTAAAGGACTCGGCGCTATTAGCGTAGGAATGTTCACACTGACAACGCCACCTCCGGGCGACGACGGCGGCGGGTTGCTTAATGCAATTGTCGGTAGCCTGATGATGGTCGGCGTGGCAACAATTCTGAGTACGCCAATAGGCATCCTCGCCGGCGTGTACCTAGCCGAATATGGCGAGGAAAGCTGGTTCGCACAATTAACGCGGTTCGTGACCGATATCATGCTTTCTGCTCCCTCGATCGTCATCGGCTTGTTCGTGTATGCCGTCTACGTAGCTCAGGCGAAGCATTTTTCGGGATGGGCCGGAAGCTTTGCCATCGCATTGATCGCCATACCGGTCGTGGTACGCACGACCGACAATATGCTCAATCTGGTACCGACCAGTTTGCGGGAAGCCGCGTTTGCCCTTGGTGCGCCACGCTGGAAGGTAGCCACTTTCGTTCGGTTGCGCGCTGTCCGTGCCGGTGTCATTACCGGCTTGCTGTTGGCTCTTGCACGCATTTCAGGCGAGACCGCACCGTTACTCTTTACTGCTTTGAACAACCAATTTTTTAGTGCCAACATGAATGCGCCGATGGCGAACCTGCCGGTAGTGATTTACCAATTCGCCATGAGTCCATACGACAACTGGCGTTCGCTGGCCTGGGGTGGTGCGTTGCTAGTGACCTTCAGCGTGCTGGGTTTGAATATCTTGTCGCGCACCTTGTTCAACCAGAAAATCCAGAATTAACTCTTTTGTAAATGTATGAATACCGTGATGAGCGCCAGCATGAATTCGAACACCAGCTTCAACCAATCGACCGACACAAACCTATCCGGCAACCCCGGTTTCCCGGGTGGCCAAAGCTTGGTTGAGCCGGTCGTTGCAACGACGATCGGTATCTCCGGTCTGAATTTTTTCTATGGCGCTTTTCAAGGTTTGAAAAACATTAACCTCGATATTCGAGAACGCCGAGTCACCGCATTCATCGGCCCTTCAGGCTGTGGAAAGTCCACGCTGCTGCGCACACTCAACCGTATGTACGATCTGTACCCCGGTCAGCGCGCCGAGGGCAAAATTATCTATGGCGGTAAAAACATTCTGGAGCCCGGGCAAGACGTCAATATGCTGCGTGCCAAGATCGGTATGGTGTTCCAAAAACCGACGCCTTTTCCGATGTCGGTATATGACAATATCGCTTTTGGCGTGCGCCTTTACGAAAACCTGCCAAAAGGTGAGATGGACGAGCGGGTGGAATGGGCACTCAATAAAGCGGCGTTGTGGGGTGAAGTAAAGGACAAATTGAGCAAGAGCGGATTGAGCCTCTCCGGCGGACAACAGCAGCGCTTGTGTATCGCCCGCGGTGTGGCAGTCAAACCGGATGTGCTGTTGCTGGACGAACCGACTTCGGCGCTGGATCCGATCTCAACTGCAAAGATCGAGGAATTGATCAGCGAGCTAAAAGAAGACTACACCATTACCATCGTCACGCATAACATGCAGCAGGCAGCACGTTGCTCGGACTACACCGCGTACATGTATCTGGGTGAGTTAGTCGAGTTCGGCGAGACCGATCATATTTTTATGAATCCGGGCAAAAAAGAAACGCAGGATTACATCACCGGGCGTTTCGGCTAGCCGCCCTCTGCAAGACCGTAACTGTTTAATCTAATTTAGGAGTTTTACATGCCTGGCGTGCATTCATCCAAACAGTACGATCTCGATCTCGAAGCAATCCGCTCGAAGGTGCTGCTGATGGGCGGTCTGGTGGAAAGTCAGTTTCACGACGCTATCACCTGCTTTCGTACCGGCGATATCGCCTGTGCCGAGCAGGTTATCAAAGGCGACGAGGCCGTCAACAAACTGGAAGTTTCGCTCGACGATACCTGCAGCCATTTGATTGTGCGGCGCCAACCCACTGCCAACGATTTGCGTACCGTCATGGCAACGGTCAAGGTCATCACCGACCTCGAACGTATCGGCGACGAAGCGACCAAGATAGCGCGCGCTGCTAAAAGCATTCAGGAACGCGGTGCCGGAACGATCAATCATTATGAAACGGTGCGGGTGATTGCCGGCAGTGCAGGCGACATGCTGCACGATGCACTCGATGCCTTCGCACGGCTGGATGAAAAGCATGCCACGCGGCTGATCGCGCAAGACCGGCTGATCGATCATGAATTCCGTTCGATCATGCGCAACCTCATTACGTTCATGATGGAAGATCCGCGCACGATTTCCGCAGCGCTCGATACACTGTGGGTAGCCAAAGCGATCGAACGCATCGGCGACCATGCAAAAAACATCGCCGAATATGTGATCTTCGTTGTGGAGGGCAAGGATATCCGCCACACCGATTACGCGGCCACCCAACTCGACAATCCTGCCTGACCAATGGCTGCAGACAAGACCACCATTCTTATTGTCGAAGACGAGCCGTCGATCGTCGAATTAGTCAGTTTTACGCTGCGCGACGGCGGATGGTTACCGATCGCGGTACACAATGCCAACGATGCCTGGGATTTCATTCATCGGCGCATGCCGCAAATGATTCTTTTGGACTGGATGCTGCCGGATCAAACTGGATTGCGTCTGCTCTCACGGATTCGCGGCGATCGTCAATTCAACGACTTGCCGATCATCATGTTGACCGCCAAAAGTATGGAAGAAGATAAGATCGCCGGCCTGGACCACGGTGCCGACGACTACATCACCAAGCCGTTTTCGCCGCGTGAGTTGAAAGCCCGGGTTAATGCATTATTACGGCGGAAGATGCCCGAGCATTCGCAAAGCCTGATGACGGTAGGCAGCGTTCAGCTTGATCCGGTCAGTTGCAGCGTCAGCCTCGATCAGAAAAAAATCGATATCGGCCATGCTGAATTCAAGCTCCTGAAATTTTTTCTGGCGCATCCAGATCGGGTATTTTCTCGAAGTCAGTTACTCGACAAAGTTTGGGGCGACCATGTCGTCATCGAGGAGCGTACGGTCGATGTACATGTACTGCGTTTGCGTAAGGCATTGAAGGAAGCCGAGCATTTGATCAAGACCGTACGTAGCGTCGGCTACATGCTGTCCGAAAAATAGGCAAGACGTGAATCCGCGACTGCTGTTCTGGGTGCCGGTCGTACTGCGGTTGCTGGCAGTACTCCTGGCCTGCGCCGGGCTCAGCTATTTCTTTGGCACGACGGTCGGGCTAGTCGCAGCACTGCTCGCCATGACCGCTGCGGTAGTGGTGCAGTTAAATTACTTGTATCTATTGGCCGGCTGGCTCGACAATCCAGGCAACATTCGATTGCCGGACGGCTGGGGTGCCTGGACCGACATATTTTCCCGCCTCTACCGTCTGCGCCGGCATGATGAAAAAAACCGTGCTGAGTTGAGTGAATGGCTAGCGCGCTTTCGGCAAGCGATGAGTCTGCTGCCCGACGGCGTGGTGATCATGGACGACGTGCTGTTCATGGAGTGGTGTAACCCAGCGGCCGAACGCCACCTCGGTTTAAAAGACGGGCGTGACACCGGCATGCGGGTTACCAACCTCATCCGCAATCCCGATTTCATGGATTACATCATCCTCGGCAGATACGAGCAGCCACTGACGCTCTCGCTGCGCGAGCGTAAATTAATCGTTCAAATCATTCCGTTCGAGAACCGGCGTCAGATCCTGGTCACGCACGACGCCACGGAAACCGAACGTATCGAGATGATGCGCCGAGATTTTATTGCCAACGCTTCCCACGAGCTACGCACACCTTTGACGGTGATCAATGGTTTTCTCGAAATCGCGTCGAATCAATCCGATCTGGACCCTACAACCCGGGCCGCGCATTTGAAGATGATGAGCGAACAAGGGCAGCGCATGCAAAATCTGGTTGAAGACATGCTGGTACTAACTCGGCTCGAATCGATCGACTATCCACTGCGGATGGAACCGATCGATATGCCGACACTGCTCGACCAGATTTTGCGCGAGGGCCGGGCATTGTCCGCCGGGAAGCATACGCTGACGCTGGTTAACGAGGGTCCGAACATTCGTGGCGGTACTGACGAGCTTCTCAGTGCATTCGGCAACCTGGTATCGAATGCGGTGAGGTACACGCCCGAAAACGGCAGTATTACGCTCGTATGGCAAATGGGCAGGGGCGGTCCTCAATTTGCGGTGCGCGATACCGGTATCGGTATCCGTGCGGAGCATCTGAACCGCTTGACGGAGCGCTTTTATCGGGTGGATAAGAGTCGCTCCCGCGAAACTCAAGGTACCGGACTAGGACTGGCGATCGTAAAGCATGTGTTGCTGCGCCACGACGCAATCCTGGCGATCGATTCCCAACCGGGCGAGGGAAGCACCTTCATCGTACGCTTTCCAATGTCGGCGCTGGTCGAGCCGGTTCTCGCCGGAGTTGCTGCATGAGCGATTTCAGGAACAACAACCTGTGCATAAATCATAGGCTTATCTCGGAATTGCCGTCTTAACGAAATTCTGGCTGATCGATGCGTCGCGCGCCATTGAAACGTGTTTTCCAGTAACCGATATCCATGCTCTCGATGCGCACTTTGCCACCGGTGGACGGCGAGTGAATGAATTTATTGTCGCCTAGATAAATGCCCACATGGGAAAACCCGCGTTTTAGCGTGTTGTAAAACACCAGATCGCCGGGCTGCATGTCATGGTTGTCGATACGCCGCCCGACATGGCTGATTTCTTCGGAAGTACGTGGCAGATGTGTACCCCAGACCTCCTTGAATACATGCCGAACCAGCCCGCTGCAGTCCAGACCCTGTTCGGGCGTATTGCCGCCAAACTTGTAATCGATTCCCAGCATTCCCATCGCATGCATCGCCAGTTCCGAAGCGCGGTTCGTGAAATTTTGTAAGGTAGTCAACGGCCATTCTGGATAAGACTGCTGAGGAACAGTTTCGCCACTGCGGGCTGGAACCGTTGCCATCATCGCAAGCCCGAGTACAGCAAAACGCAGGGCAGAGCGAGGCGGTTTGAACATTTGTTTATTAATCAACATGTTGTCTTCCGTCAAGTAAACATGATCAATGTAAGCCAATCGCATACGACTGTCAAAATTACTTGCTTGCAGGTATGCTTTGGACACCACAGAAAATTTGTCGGAACCTGCCATGTCCGTTGCAACAAATGCTGTATCACATAAGCCGCGGGTTCTGATCGTCGATGATTCAAAAATCGTGCGCGCCACGCTGATCAAGCATCTAGAAAGCAGTTTCGATGCGCGCGAAGCTACCGACGGTATCGAAGCTTGGGAAACTTTACTGATCGATCCCAACATCCGCATCGTCATGACCGATTTGACGATGCCGCGCCTGGATGGCTACGGGTTGCTTAAGCGCATTCGGGAATCGAAAATCGCGCGTATTCGCATGATTCCGGTGGTAATCATCACAGGTGCGCAAGAGCACGATGAACATAGCCGGGCGCTTGCCGCCGGTGCGACAGATTTGGTGAGTAAAGGCATTACGACCTCCGAGCTGCTGGGTCGCATGGAAATCTTGGTCGGCCTGGAGGCGATGCATGTAGCCTTCGATCTGGGTTTTCAAGCATGGATAAAGTCTGTCTATGGTGACAATCGCATGCAATTGCAACAACCGGAAACATTGCGCACGCAAGTCCGGTCGATGGCGGATGCCGGTAGAGAACATGCGGATAAGCTCATGGTGCTGGTTATCCGCATAGGTCTGCAGCATCGTGCGCTGACCGCTTATCGGGCGACACCCTCCGAGGGTGTGCTCGACGCAATAGGCCAGCGCCTGGGTTGGAGCGTCCGCCAGACTGACGGCGTAGCGCAGACTGGTGCCAGTGAATTCATGCTGGTCACTTCGAGCGTGCCGGCTACCGGCATACGCGGGTTCGCCATGCGAATTTGCCGCACGATCGGCACCGAACTTCCCGTCGATACTGGGCAAATGATTTTCGTGGCTTGTGGCGGCCTGGCGCTAATGACCGAACTACCCGATTGGCATGCGATAGACCCCACCATCGCAGCAGACCGACTGTGTGACATTGCCACGCGCCGCGCTGCGCTGGGACATTCCCTTGCCTACAGCGGCATCGTCGGTGCTGAAGAAGAAAAAACTCTTTCCTCTTGACTATCTATGTCATCGATACCTTTAGGTATCGTACAATCTCGGGTCAAATTTGGAGGCACCTTGAAACTAAAACACATGTTGACACTAGACGATGCGAAAAAAATCGCTGTAGCGGCTGAGAACGAAGCGCAGATTAACGGCTGGGCAGTTACGATCTCCATCGTCGACGATGGTGGGCACCTGTTGTTGATGCATCGACTCGACGGCGCGCCACCGATGTCGGCGACGATGTCGCCTGCCAAGGCCGCGAGCGCCGCACTTGGCAGACGCGATACCAAGATTTTCGAAGATATGATCAACAACGGTCGGTTCGCATTTTTGTCCGCACCGACATTGGAAGGCATGCTCGAAGGGGGCGTGCCGGTCATGGTCGAAGGTCAGTGCGTCGGTGCAGTCGGCGTATCAGGCGTGAAATCGAGTGAGGATGTGCAAATTGCCAAAGCTGGCATTGCAGCGTTGGTTTTCTAGTTCAATCGCACATTTAAGTGCGCGCGCCGCCGTTTGCCTGGAAAGGCCTTATCGCGCTATAATCATCCGGTTTAACTAATCCAAAAACCGTCGTAGCGCATACCCCTCCTACAGTCTGAAATCGATCCGTATCGTTCCTGTCGGCATAGTGTTATTGCCGTCCTCGGACGAGTGCTGCGGTCGTGACGGCGCGATGCGACGACGGTAACTATTTCAGGAGTTGCCCTTGCAGCCATTTTTTTCTGGTCCGGTCGTTCCGGCCATTCTAGCGCTGGCAGACGGGTCGATTTTCGAAGGTGTGTCCATCGGTGCGCAGGGCCAGACAACCGGTGAAGTGGTATTCAATACCGCCATGACCGGCTATCAGGAAATCCTGACAGATCCCAGTTACAGTCGCCAGATCGTGACGCTGACCTATCCGCACATCGGCAACACCGGTGTCAACGCCGAAGATGTCGAAGCGGATCGAATTCATGTTGCCGGTCTGATCGTGCGAGATCTGCCGATCGCCACCTCGAATTTCCGTTCTACCCAGAATCTGAGCGAGTATCTCAAAGCGGAGAATATCGTCGCCATCGCCGGCATCGACACCCGCAAGCTGACCCGCTTACTGCGAGACACAGGCGCGCAATCCGGGGCGATCGTCGCAGGCATCAAAGCCGATGCAAAAGAGGCATTATCGCTTGCCCTGGCTTTTCCCGGGCTGGTAGGTATGGACTTGGCAAAAGTGGTTTCCACAAAAGAAACCTATGAATGGACCGAAACCGAATGGCGTCTCGGACAAGGGCATGGGCAACAAACTGCGCCACGTTTTCATGTCGTGGCATTCGATTACGGTGTGAAATTTAATATTTTGCGCATGTTGGCGCAGAGCGGTTGCCGCATCACGGTATTGCCGGCGCAAGCGACTGCAGAACAAGCTCTAGCTCTTGAGCCGGACGGTATTTTTCTTTCGAACGGTCCGGGCGACCCCGAGCCGTGCGATTACGCCATCGCTGCCACCCGTACGTTGATCGAGCGCGGTATTCCAACTTTCGGTATTTGCCTGGGCCATCAAATCATGGCACTGGCTTGCGGTGCCACGACCTCGAAAATGAAGTTCGGTCATCACGGTGCCAATCACCCTGTACAAGACCTGGAAAGCCGGCAAGTGCTAATTACTTCGCAAAATCATGGATTCGCGGTCGATGCCGAAACGTTGCCGTCGAATTGCAAGGTCACCCATGTTTCGTTATTCGACGGTTCGCTGCAGGGATTCGCCCGAACCGACCGTCCCGCTTTTTGTTTCCAGGGCCACCCCGAAGCATCTCCCGGCCCGCAAGATATCGCCCCGTTGTTCGATCGTTTCGTGGCACTGATGGAGAATTACAAAAATGCCTAAGCGCACCGACATCCAAAGCATTCTAATTATCGGTGCCGGCCCCATCGTCATCGGCCAAGCCTGTGAATTCGATTATTCCGGCGTGCAAGCGTGTAAAGCGTTGCGGGAAGAGGGGTATCGGGTGGTGCTCGTCAATAGCAACCCGGCAACTATCATGACCGATCCCGAAATGGCCGATGTAACTTATGTAGAACCGATCACCTGGCAGGTGGTGGAACGTATCATCGACAAGGAGCGGCCAGATGCCATTCTTCCGACCATGGGCGGCCAGACGGCCCTTAATTGCGCCCTGGACTTGCATCGCCACGGCGTTCTCGGCAAATACGATTGCGAGCTGATCGGTGCGTCGCCGGAAGCCATCGACATGGCCGAGGATCGTTCCAAGTTCAAAGATGCCATGACCCGTATCGGGCTCGGTTCGGCCCGCTCCGGCGTGGCGCATACCCTTGAAGAGTCTTGGGCGGTGCAGAAAGACCTAGGTTTTCCGTGCATTATCCGGCCATCATTCACCATGGGCGGCTCCGGTGGCGGCATTGCCTACAATGCCGAAGAATTCGAGTCCATCTGCAAGCGCGGCCTGGAAGCTTCACCGACTTCGGAGCTGTTGATCGAGGAATCGCTGATCGGCTGGAAAGAATTCGAGATGGAAGTCGTGCGTGACAAAGCCGACAACTGCATCATCGTCTGCTCGATCGAAAACCTCGACCCGATGGGCGTACACACCGGCGACTCGATCACGGTCGCACCGGCACAAACCCTTACCGACAAGGAATACCAGATCATGCGCAACGCCTCGCTGGCGGTGCTGCGCGAGATCGGGGTCGATACCGGTGGTTCGAACGTGCAATTTTCGATCAACCCAGCCGACGGCCGCATGATCGTGATCGAAATGAATCCGCGTGTTTCCCGGTCGTCTGCACTGGCATCGAAAGCAACCGGTTTTCCGATCGCAAAAATAGCCGCGAAACTAGCGGTTGGCTTCACTCTCGACGAGCTGCGCAACGAGATTACCGGCGGTGCCACGCCGGCCTCGTTCGAGCCCTCCATCGATTACGTGGTTACCAAGATTCCACGCTTCGCGTTCGAGAAATTTCCGACTGCCGACAGCCATCTCACGACCCAGATGAAATCGGTCGGCGAAGTCATGGCCATCGGTCGGACTTTCCAGGAATCGTTTCAAAAGGCATTGCGCGGCCTGGAGGTGGGCGTCGATGGCATGAATGAAAAAACCACCGACCGGGAAACCATCGAAGAAGAACTCGGCGAGCCAGGGCCGGAGCGCATCTGGTACGTTGGCGATGCGTTTGCTCACGGTTTTACATTGGAAGAGGTACACCAGCTTACGCATATCGATCCGTGGTTTCTGGCGCAGATCAAGGAAATCGTCGACATCGAACTCTGGCTGGAGACACAGCAGCTGCAGGCGATCGATAAAGCAACCTTGCGCAAGCTTAAACAAAAAGGTTTTGCCGACCGCCGGTTGGCTAAGCTACTCAAGACGACGGATACGGCCGTGCGCGAACAACGCCGTGCAATGCAGGTCAGGCCGGTCTACAAAAGGGTCGACACCTGCGGTGGCGAATTTGCGACCAATACCGCTTACATGTATTCGACTTACGAGGAGGAGTGCGAAGCGCAGCCCACGGATCGCAAAAAAATTATGGTGCTGGGTGGCGGGCCGAATCGTATCGGCCAGGGTATCGAATTCGATTACTGCTGCGTGCATGCGGCACTGGCGATGCGCGAAGATGGTTATGAAACCATCATGGTCAATTGCAATCCCGAGACCGTATCCACCGATTACGACACCTCTGACCGGCTGTATTTTGAGCCGGTGACACTGGAAGACGTACTGGAAATCGTCGACAAGGAGAAGCCAGTCGGCGTGATCGTGCAATACGGCGGGCAGACGCCACTGAAGCTGGCACTGGACCTGGAAGCCAACGGCGTGCCGATCATCGGTACCTCGCCCGACATGATCGATGCCGCCGAAGACCGCGAGCGTTTCCAAAAGCTGCTGCACGAATTGAAATTGCGTCAGCCGCCGAATCGTACGGCGCGCACCGAAGCCGAGGCGTTGTCGCTGGCGCAGGAAATCGGCTATCCGCTGGTCGTACGGCCCTCCTACGTGCTGGGAGGCAGGGCGATGGAAATCGTTCATGAGCAACGCGACTTAGAGCGCTACATGCGTGAGGCAGTCAAGGTTTCACACGATTCGCCGGTTTTACTCGACCGCTTCCTCAACGATGCGATCGAGGTGGACGTCGATTGTATTGCCGATGGCGAGGAAACATTCATCGGTGGGGTGATGGAGCATATCGAACAAGCCGGTGTACATTCCGGCGACTCCGCGTGCTCGCTGCCGCCATATTCGCTGGCGCAATCGACCATCGAGGAAATCAAGCGACAAACTGCTGCCATGGCTAAAGGGCTGCAGGTGGTCGGTTTGATGAACGTCCAATTCGCCATTCAACAGCAGGAAATTGCGAATGCTACTGGCGAAGTCACGCTTCAGGATGTCGTGTTCGTGCTGGAAGTCAATCCGCGTGCCTCCCGTACCGTGCCCTTCGTTTCTAAGGCTACGGGTTTGCAGCTGGCAAAAATCGCCGCGCGTTGCATGGTCGGTCAATCGCTGGCATCGCAGGGTGTCGTCAATGAGGTCGTGCCAGGCTATTTCAGTGTCAAGGAAGCGGTATTTCCGTTCGTAAAATTTCCTGGCGTCGATACGATATTGGGGCCGGAAATGAAATCGACCGGCGAAGTCATGGGTGTTGGCAAGACATTCGGCGAAGCATTTGTAAAGTCGCAGCTGGGCGCGGGCGTCAAACTACCGTCTTCGGGTAAAGTTTTTTTAAGCGTCAAAGGTGGCGACAAGGTGAGGGCGGTACAGGTTGCGCGCGACCTGGTCGGCATGGGGTTTTCGGTGGTCGCTACAAAGGGTACTGCTGCGGCAATCAGCGCTGCCGGCCTGCCGGTGGCAACCGTCAACAAGGTCGCGGAAGGGCGTCCACACGTGGTGGATATGATCAAGAATCAGGAAATCGCTTTGGTGATCAATACTGTGGAAGAAAAGCGGAGCGCCATTGCCGACTCGCGCGCCATACGCACCTCGGCATTGGCCGCACGTGTCACGACTTACACAACGATTGCCGGCGCGGAGGCAGCAATCGAAGGTATGGCGCATCTGGACACTTTGCACGTCTACGATTTACAAGGGCTCCATAAGACCTTACACTAAACCATCGTAACGCACCCCGGCCACAGGGAGCTGCATCGATCTTCCATTTCGGAACTTCGCTGCAGCCCCTGTGGTTTTCATTTCTTTTAACATCGACGTTCCATTTAGCCCGGTAAACTCAGTCCCATGAATTCAGTTCCATTAACCAAACACGGTGCACAGCTGTTAAAAGACGAATTACATCGTCTCAAAACCAAAGAACGCCCAGCCGTCATCAGTGCCATCGCCGAAGCCCGCGCGCATGGCGACCTTTCCGAAAATGCCGATTACGATGCAGCGAAGGAGCGCCAGAGCTTCATCGAAGGCCGTATCGCCGACCTCGAGGGTAAGCTCGGTGCCGCGCAGATCATCGATCCGACTACGCTGGATGCGGAAGGCCGCATCACGTTCGCTGCGACGGTTCACCTCGAAGATCTGGAATCCGGTGACCGTGTCACGTATCAGATCGTCGGCGTCGACGAGGCTGATTTGAAAGAGCGTAAGGTGTCGATCACCTCACCGATCGCGCGCGCGTTGATCGGTAAATACGCTGGTGATGTCGTGGCCGTCGAGGCACCTGCCGGTGTGCATGAATACGAAGTACTGGACGTGCAGTACATTTAATTCCAGACTCAAGCGAAACATTTATAGCCTGAAGTTGGAAGCTGTTACTGCACCTAGCTCCCGAGAGAAGATTTTTTTGGGCTTGTCTGACGCGGCTTGGCACGTTTTACATTGCCGCCTTGAGTCACGCGCTCATTGCCCTTGACCATCACCTTTGTCACGGAAGGACGCTTGGTACCGCTCGGGCTGGGTTTTACAATGGTAACTTCTCGCATGCCTTTGCCGGACTTGCTACTACGCTCTTTCACGTCTTCGGCTTTGGTACGGTAGATCACCAGCAACTTACCGATATGTTGGACCGGTGCCGCCTTGAGTTGCTCGCAAATACTTTGGTAGATGGCAAGCCGCGCCTCTCGGTCGTCGCCGACTACGCGTATTTTTATCAAGCCATGGGAATCCAGGCTGGAATCGATTTCTTTTATTACGCCGGGTGTCAGCCCGGCCTCCCCGATCATGACAACCGGATTCAAAACATGCGCATCGGCGCGTAAAGCGGCACGTTCGACCGGGCTAAGCTTGGCCATAAAAATCCTTTAAAACGTTATTTTACGCGATGGCAAAGAAGAAATTAAACAAAAACTGGTTGCACGACCATATCAACGATCCCTATGTAAAACTGGCGCAAAAGGAGGGTTACCGGGCACGCGCCGTCTATAAGCTCAAGGAAATCGACGAGAGTGAAAAGTTGATCCGGCCAGGTCAGATCATTGTCGATCTCGGCTCTACCCCGGGTAGCTGGTGTCAGTACGTTCGCAGCCGCCTTGCCGGCAAGGTGGGCGGCGGTATCGACGGCCTGATCGTTGGTCTCGACATGTTGCCTATGGAGCCGATCGCCGACGTGCATTTCATCGAAGGCGATTTTCGTGAGCCACGAATCCTGCGTCAGCTGGAAACGCTGCTAGCCGGGCGCATGGTCGATCTCGTGCTGTCCGATATGGCACCTAACCTTTCCGGTATTGCCTCTGCCGACGCTGCTCGAATGGAGCACATGATCGATTTGGCAGTCGAGTTTGCTCAGCTGCACATGAAGCCCTCGGGCGTATTGCTGGTTAAATGTTTCAACGGTCAGGGATATAGCCAGATCGTGGAGAAATTTAAGAGCGAATTCAAGGTCGTGCAGTCGAAAAAGCCCAAAGCCAGTCGTGACAAGTCTTCCGAGATATTTCTCCTTGGCAAGCATTTGAGAAATTTTGTCAAGTCGGAGTCTAGCGATCCGCTCTCATCCTGATTTACAACGTTGAAGGGTGGTATAGGTATTGGTATTTCGGGAGCGAGGTTAAAATATACAGGTTAGAATCAGTCGCTAATGTGCCGTCGTGCTGGGCGTTCAAGGAGTTCTTGTGAATAACATGTTTTCAAAAGCGGCCATATGGGTCGTCATCGCGCTGGTCTTGTTCACCGTTTTCAAGCAATTCGACGGGCGAGGGATTGCAGGCGGTGCACAGGCGGTAGCCTATTCCGATTTTCTGGACGAGGTCAAAGCCAGGCGCATAAAAGATGCGACGATCGAAGACCGCAGCATTATCGCCACCACCGAAGATGGCAAAAAGATAAAAACGGCGATTACTTATCTCGATCGTGGCCTGATCGGCGACCTGGTGGCTAACGGTGTCAAATTCGATGTTCGGCAGCCGGAAGAACAATCGTTTCTCACGCAGGTGTTCATTTCTTGGTTTCCGATGCTGTTATTGATCGGCGTGTGGGTGTTTTTCATGCGGCAGATGCAGGGTGGAGGAAAAGGCGGGGCGTTTTCTTTCGGCCGCTCGAAAGCGCGCATGCTTGACGAAGCGAGCAATACCGTCACCTTTGCCGATGTTGCCGGTTGCGACGAGGCCAAAGAAGAAGTGCACGAACTGGTCGAATTTCTGCGCGACCCGACAAAATTCCAAAAGCTCGGTGGCCGTATTCCGCGCGGCGTACTGATGGTTGGCCCGCCCGGAACGGGTAAGACTTTGCTCGCACGCGCCATTGCAGGTGAGGCGAAAGTGCCGTTTTTTACGATTTCTGGTTCGGATTTCGTCGAGATGTTCGTCGGCGTCGGCGCTTCCCGCGTGCGCGATATGTTTGAAAACGCAAAAAAACAGTCGCCCTGCATTATCTTCATCGACGAAATCGACGCGGTCGGTCGGCACCGTGGCGCAGGCATGGGTGGTGGCAACGACGAGCGTGAGCAGACCTTGAACCAATTGCTTGTAGAGATGGATGGTTTCGAAGCAAATTCTGGCGTGATCGTCATCGCTGCGACCAATCGGGCTGACGTGTTGGATAAAGCGTTGCTGCGTCCGGGCCGCTTCGATCGTCAGGTGATGGTCGGCTTGCCAGATATCCGTGGACGCGAACAAATCTTGTATGTGCACATGCGTAAAGTGCCGATTGGCGGCGACGTGAAAGCCGATGTTCTGGCCCGCGGCACGCCGGGTTTTTCTGGTGCCGATCTGGCAAATTTGGTAAACGAGGCAGCATTGTTTGCCGCACGTCGTAGTAAGCGGCTGGTGGAAATGCAAGACTTCGAAGATGCCAAAGATAAGATCGTCATGGGTCCAGAGCGCAAATCGGCCGTGATGCGGGAAGAGGAACGGCGCAACACGGCGTTCCATGAAGCCGGCCACGCAGTGGTTGCAAAACTTTTACCCAAAGCAGACCCGGTACACAAGGTTACGATCATGCCGCGGGGTTTCGCCCTCGGCCTGACTTGGCAATTGCCGGAACACGACCGCATCAATATGTACAAAGACAAGATGCTGGAAGAGATCGCGATTCTCTTCGGTGGGCGGATTTCGGAAGAGATTTTCATGCACCAGATGTCTACGGGTGCTTCCAACGATTTCGAGCGGGCCACCAAGCTTGCCAGGGCGATGGTTACCCGATACGGCATGTCCGAGAGTTTGGGTACGATGGTGTACGAAGACACCGAGCAAGAGGCTTATTTCGGACGCATGTCTTCCAAGACCGTTTCCGAAGCGACCCAGCAAAAAGTAGATATGGAGATTCGTCGCATTCTCGATGGTCAGTACGCGCTGTCTCGTAAGCTTTTGGAAGACAACCGCGACAAGGTCGAAATGATGGTGAAAACTTTGTTGGAATGGGAAACCATCGATGCCGATCAAATCAACGACATTATGGAAGGACGGGAGCCTCGTTTGCCGAAAGCCGGTATTCCGCCAAAACGGCCTTCTTCGGACAGTACATCTGGCGGTGTAACGCCGAATGCCACGGCGCCAGCCTGATCTGCGTCGAATCTCGTCGGATTGTTCTTCAATCGTAAAGCTTGTAAAATAATAAACATTCATACGTTGGGCGAGGAGCGATCCTCGCCTTTTTCGTTTTTACCTGCGCTGCAGCTATCGCAACGGTCTGTCACAACATGTCACAACTCTTCAGATGTGGGCGTTTCGATCTCGATTTGCGCCGGCAGTCTCGTCCGCTGGTCATGGGTATCTTGAATGTAACCCCCGACTCGTTTTTCGATGGCGGCAAACTCCATGATTTGAATGCCGCAATTTCTTTGGCAGAACAGATGATCGTTGATGGCGTCGATATCATCGATATCGGTGGCGAGTCGAGTCGGCCAGGTGCTACACCGGTATCGCAGGAGCAGGAATTGGCTCGGATCATGCCGGTAATCTATGCACTACGTGACTACGGCAAGCCACTATCGGTCGATACCTACAAGCCCGGAGTGATGCGCGAAGCCTTGGCTGCCGGTGCGGATATGATTAACGACATACGTGCGTTTCGCGAGCCCGGTGCGTTGGAGGCGGTAGCAGATGGCGACTGTGGCCTGTGCCTGATGCACATGCAAAATCAGCCGCAGACCATGCAGATGGCCCCTTTTTATGAAGAGGTAGTGGCAGAAGTTATTACCTTTTTAAACCAACGAATGCTCCGACTCGATGCTGCAGGCATCGGGCGAAACCGACTTGTGGCAGACCCTGGGTTTGGATTCGGTAAAACATTGGTTCATAACATGGCTCTATGGCAAAATCTTGAAATTATTCAAGAAACGCTGGGCTTGCCGTTGTTGGTCGGCGTATCCCGCAAAGCCATGATCGGCAGCATCACCGGTCGCACGCTCAGCGGCCGTATGTCCGGCAGCGTGGTGGCGGCACTCGCAGCGGCTGAACGAGGCGCTCGTATCGTCCGGGTGCACGATGTCGCGGAAACCGTCGACGCGTTCGCAGTATGGCATGCACTACGACCGGCTCCACTAGACAAGACTTATCAAGGAGCGACAGTATGACGCGCAAATATTTCGGTACCGACGGCATTCGTGGCCGGGTGGGTGAAACGCCGATCACGCCGGAGTTTATGATGCGGCTCGGGTATGCCGCAGGAAAAGTGCTGGCCAAAGGGGATTCGCCTGGTGCCAGATCGACCGTATTGATCGGCAAGGACACGCGCATTTCCGGCTATATGCTCGAAGCTGCGCTCGAAGCCGGTTTTGCAGCTGCCGGTGTCGATGTCATGCTGGCCGGCCCGATTCCGACGCCGGCAGTCGCTTACCTGACCCGAGCATTGCGACTATCGGCTGGCGTTGTGATCTCGGCATCGCACAATCCTTATCAAGACAACGGCATCAAGTTTTTCTCAGGCCTTGGCAACAAACTTCCCGACCATGTCGAAGCCTCGATCGAAGCAGCACTGGATGCCCCCGTCAAATGCGTGGCCTCTGAAAAACTCGGCAAGGCCAGGCGCTTGGACGATGCGCGTGGTCGGTATATCGAATTCTGCAAAAGCACGTTTCCGAACGAGCTGGATTTGCGTGGCTTGCGCATTGTGCTCGATTGCGCACATGGTGCGGCTTACCAGATCGCTCCAGACGTATTTCACGAACTCGGTGCCGAAGTCATTTCCATCGGTATCCAGCCGAATGGCTTGAATATTAACGACGGCTTCGGTGCGACCGCCCCGGCCGCCTTGTGTGCGGCTGTGCTTGCCAACCGTGCCGATATTGGCATTGCGCTCGATGGCGATGCCGATCGCTTGTTGATGGTCGACGCAACAGGGCGGCTCTTCAATGGCGATGAATTACTTTACATCATGGTTCAGGATCGGTTGTCCTCCGGCATGATCGAGGGCGTGGTCGGTACCCTAATGACCAATATGGCGCTAGAGGTGGAATTCAAACGCCTGAATATCGGCTTCGCACGCGCCAACGTCGGCGATCGATACGTGTTGGAGGTGTTGCAGGAAAAAGGGTGGCAGATCGGTGGCGAGGGCTCTGGGCACATGCTATTTCTCGACAAGCACACCACCGGCGACGGTATCGTCTCCGCTTTGCAGGTTTTGTCTGCTTTGAAGCGCACAGGTAGGACCTTGGCAGGGCTTACCGAGCAATTGTGTCTATACCCGCAGACCTTGATCAATATCCGCGTCAGCCCGGACTTCGTTTGGAAAGAAAATCAGGCGATTTTGCAAGCGATGCAGGCAGTCGAGGCAGAACTCGGAGACTCGGGCCGTGTCTTGATTCGCGCATCCGGCACCGAGCCGCTGATTCGAGTCATGGTCGAGGCCAAGGAAGCCGACGTCGCTGAAAAAATGGCACGCCGCATCGCAGCAACCGTGCCTGCCTAAGAAAAAGCGTTTCTAGTACCTCGGAAAAAATTCCGGGTTTTAGAATCGTTGCAGATTGACCTGAAATGCCGGTTCGGTTATAGTCGGGGTCTTCGGAGTGTAGCGCAGCCCGGTAGCGCACCTGGTTTGGGACCAGGGGGTCCAAGGTTCGAATCCTTGTACTCCGACCAAATATAAAACCTCAAAACCTGTCAACGATCTCGTCGCTGACAGGTTTTTTGTATTGGAAAGCAGTATTTCAACGTATTACCAGACAATGCATTACAAAACACCCAGGAGCAGACATGAGTCTCACGATCGACGCCGTCAACAATGCACTCGGCACCGTAATCGACCCGAATACGGGAAAGGATTTACAAGCCGGTAAAAACGTTAAAAGTTTGCGGGTCGAAGGTGCGGATGTTTCATTCGATGTCGAATTGGGCTATCCCGCTAAAAGCCAGTTCTCGCAATTACGCGAAGCAGCGATCGCTGCGGTGCGTAGCATCCCAGGTGTCGGTAATGTCAGCGTAAACGTTTATTCCAAAATTGTCGCCCATGCTGTTCAGCGCGGCGTGAAGCCGATGTCGAAGGTCAAAAACATTATTGCGGTCGCTTCCGGCAAGGGTGGCGTGGGAAAATCCACCACTGCCGTCAACCTGGCGTTGGCACTGGCAGCCGAAGGTGCACAAGTGGGTATTTTGGATGCCGACATTTACGGCCCTTCGCAACCGATGATGATGGGTATTACCGGCCGCCCTGAAACCCGCGATGGCAAGACCATGGAGCCGATGGAAAATCACGGCTTGCAGGTATCGAGCATCGGTTTCATGATCGATCCGGACGAGCCGATGGTCTGGCGCGGCCCTCTGGTGACACAAGCCCTGCAGCAATTGCTGGATCAGACCAACTGGCGCGATCTCGATTACTTGATCGTCGACATGCCGCCGGGCACTGGCGATATCCAATTGACGCTGTCGCAGAAAGTGCCGGTCACAGGTGCCGTAATCGTCACGACGCCGCAGGACATCGCACTGCTGGATGCGCGCAAGGGCTTGAAAATGTTCGAGAAAGTCGGCATTCCCATCCTTGGTATCGTAGAAAACATGAGTACGCACATCTGCTCTCAATGTGGCCATGCGGAAGCGGTGTTCGGCGCCGGTGGTGGCGAAAAAATGTGCGCGGAGTACGGCGTGGATTTTTTGGGAGCGCTGCCATTGACCATGGCTATTCGCGAACAGGCCGATGCTGGCCGGCCGACCGTGGTCGCAGACCCCGAGGGGCCGGTTGCGGCAATCTACCGCCAGATCGCTCGCCGGGTCGCCGTGCACGTGGCGGAAAAAGCCAAAGACATGTCGAGCAAATTTCCCACGATCGTTGTCAAGAACGACTGAATCGACGCATGACGGCAGATTGCCCCATGTTAAAATCCGCTAGGCACTGCCGGTCGTTCAACGGATAGGACACCGCTCTTCTAAAGCGGTCATGGGGGTTCGATTCCCTCCCGGCGGACCAATTCAAGCCATAGCTTTGTCGTTACGCTGAACCACGGGGAGACAAGCAAATGGCCGTCATTACCACCATCGAAGATCTGCGGGTGTTGGCGCAACGCCGGGTGCCGCGTATGTTCTACGACTATGCCGATTCTGGCTCCTGGACCGAATCCACCTATCGCGCCAACAGCACCGATTTTGCCGGCATGAAGTTTCGCCAGCGGGTTGCGGTGAATATGGAAAACCGTACGCTGCGCACGACCATGGCCGGGCAGGTTGCAGCCATGCCGGTTGCCATCGCACCGACCGGCTTGACCGGTATGCAGCATGCCGACGGTGAGATACTGGCTGCTAAAGCTGCTGAAAAATTTGGCATTCCCTTTACGCTCTCGACGATGAGCATTTGCTCCATCGAAGATGTCGCAGCCAACACCAGCGCGCCGTTCTGGTTCCAGCTTTACGTGATGAAGGACCGTGCTTTCATCAATCGTCTGATCGACCGCGCGAAAGCGGCGCAATGCTCGGCATTGGTTCTGACGCTGGATTTGCAAATTCTCGGCCAACGTCACAAAGACTTGATAAACGGCTTGTCGGCACCTCCCAGGCTAACCCTGGCCAACATCGCCAACATGATGACCAAGCCGCGGTGGTGCCTGGGCATGCTGGGCACCAAACGTCGTACCTTCGGCAACATCGTCGGGCACGCCAGCGATGTCTCGGATATGTCCTCGCTTTCAGCCTGGACGGCGCAGCAGTTCGATCCGGCGCTTTCCTGGGACGATGTGGCTTGGATCAAAGAGCGTTGGGGCGGTAAATTGATCATTAAAGGCATTATGGATGCGGAAGATGCCAAGCTGGCCGTGCGCAGCGGTGCCGATGCGCTGATCGTGTCGAACCATGGTGGGCGGCAGCTAGACGGAGCACTGTCGAGCATCGCTGCCTTGCCGTCGATCGTCGATGCCGTCGGTGGTCAGATCGAAATTCATCTCGATAGCGGTATTCGCAGCGGTCAGGATGTTATCAAGGCTTTGGCGTTGGGCGCGCACGGTGTGTATATCGGCCGGGCGTTTCTCTATGGGCTAGGCGCGATGGGGGAAGCGGGGGTGACGAAATGCCTGGAAATTATTCGTACCGAGCTCGACCTGACCATGGCGTTTTGCGGGCTTAACGACATTCGCAAGGTCACTAAAGATATTCTGATACCGGGAACGTATTGACTTAGCCGCTGGGCTATCCGCCGGTGCGAGAAGCGCGCGTTTTACGGGGCACCGTCATCCCGACCGACCGCTTTTTGGGAAGTTTTACGGTTATCGGGCGGGACGCAGGGCCGCTGCTGAATTCGCTTTGACCTCTACGTTTGCCACTCGTTGGCTTTACTTCCGGGCATTCGGTGTCGCTATACACCACCTTGTTGTCGATTTTGCAGCGCGTCAGTGTAATGGCACTGGCGGGTATCTGGAAAAAACATAGAACAACAATGGCTAGAACGGGCCGTGCGGATGTCGGCAGGCGACTTAGTGCGAATTGGCTTTTCATAGAGGTACGGTTATAAAATTTTCCCGGGATTCATCAAATTCAACGGGTCGAGTGCGCGCTTGATCGTTCGCATCAGCCCCATTTCTACTTCCGATTTATAGCGCAAAATTTCATCGCGCTTGAGCATGCCGATACCATGTTCCGCAGAAATCGAACCATTGAACGCGTGCACGCTATCGTGCACCACTTGATTGATCGCATCCTGATTGGCGATAAAGGCGGTATCGGGCATGTCTTCCGGTGGCGAAACGTTGTAATGCAGGTTGCCGTCCCCCAGGTGGCCAAACGTAACCATGCGGCATCCGGGCGACTGCGCCTGAAGCAATGCATCGGTGGTGGTGATGAACTCGCCGATGGCCGAGATCGGTAGCGATACGTCGTGCTTGATGTTCTTGCCTTCGGCTGCCTGGGCCAGGGAGATATGTTCCCGCAGCGCCCAAATGCTGCGCGACTGCGCGATCGAGGTGGCGACGATCGCATCCTCGATCAAGTCGGCTTCCATGGCGGCGGCGACCAGCTGCTCCAGCAAATCGTTGGCATGTTCGGCAGATTCGTTGTCTGACAACTGAATCAGCGCATAGTGCTGCGAGGGTGCGGCCAGTGGTCGTCGCATCTGCGGAAAATGCTTTTGTACCAGTTCCAGGCAAAAATCCGACATCAATTCGAAGCCGGTCAGGGTCGCGCCACAATGCTGTTGCGATAGTGCTAGCAACTGCAGTGCCTGCTGCGGCGATTGCATGCCGACCAGCGCGGTCAATTCCGCAGCCGGTTGAGGAAACAGCTTCATGACTGCGCCAGTGATGATTCCCAACGTGCCTTCGGCGCCGATGTACAGATCGCGCAGATCGTAGCCGGTATTGTCTTTACGCAGGCCGCGCAAGCCATCCCATACTTCACCATCGGCAGTGACGACTTCCAGGCCGAGGCACAGTTCACGGCTGTTGCCGTAGCGTAGAACAGCGGTACCGCCGGCGTTGGTGGCCAGATTGCCGCCGATGGTGCAACTTCCTTCGGCTGCCAGCGCTAGGGGAAACAGGCGGCCTGCCGCCGCCGCTGCTTCTTGCACGTTTTGCAGAATGCAGCCGGCATCGACTGTAATAGTATTGTTGAGTACATCCACCTGCCGGATCCGGTTCAAACGTACCAGCGACAACACGATTGCATTGCCGGTGCCGTCCGGTACGCTACCCAGTACCAACCCGGTGTTACCGCCTTGAGGCACGATCGGCACGCGGTGCAGGCTGCACAGCCGAACGATTTCGGCCACTTCATCGGTCGAGCCGGGCTTGATGACGGCGAGCGCAGCACCGGTGAATCTACCGCGCCAATCGGTTAGGTAGGTGAGCAGGGTATCGGCGTCGGTCAGCACGTATTGCGCGCCGATTATGTTGCGGCAGGCATCGAGGAAGATGGCGGGAGAATTCATCGAGACACCTTGTTGGAAGCCTTGTGAATCGCCTGTTTGGCAAGCTGCTTCGCCGCTTTTTTATACGGCGAGAGATACAGAATCACGCAGCCGAAAAACATGCTCACCAGCGCAGTTTCTACCCACCCCAAAATCATCGAATGGCCGGTGTCGCTTGTGCCGCGCACCAATCCTTCCGCAAAGTACAGCAGAATCAACATCGACGACCATTGCATGGTGTAAACGTCGCGTTTCCAGATGCCACGCAACGGTATCAACAGCGGCAATACCTTCAGGACCAGCCACGAGCCACCTGGGCGCAGCGGTGCCAAAACCATCTCCCAGGCCACGCACAGCGCGATCAGTGCCAATAGGCTGCCGACGGCACCGTAATAACAGAATTTTTGTCTCGTGTTGTGCATTACTGCCTAGGTAGTTGGCATGCTCAATTGGCATGCGTGGTTGGCGTGCCTAATTGCCGTGCAATGCCGGCCAGCCTGCGACCCTGCGCTATGGCCAGGGTGCGTGTATGGTCGGAAATTGGCTGGCTGCCGTCTACGCCGGACCAGTGCGTTGCACCGTAAGGCGTGCCGCCGGAGGTCGTGATCATCAGCTCGGGTTGCGTATAAGGCAGGCCCAGCAGCAGCATGCCGTGGTGCAAAAGGGGCAGCATCATCGACACCAGCGTCGTTTCCTGCCCACCGTGAATACTGCCGGTAGCAGTGAATACACAAGCCGGTTTGCCGGCAAGGGTGCCTGCCAGCCACTGTGCGGTCGTACCATCCCAGAAGTATTTCATGGGCGCTGCCATATTGCCGAAGCGTGTGGGCGAACCGAGCGCCAGCCCGCTGCATTCTTCCAGGTCAGCCGCTTCAACATACGGCGCGCCACCGTCGGGTATGGCAGGTGCCGTGGCCTCGACCACGGCAGAGATCGCCGGCACGGTACGCAACCGCGCTTCACAGCCCTCAACAGAGTCGATGCCGTGCCCAATCAGTTCGGCGAGCTTGCGCGTAGCGCCGTGGCGGGAGTAATACAAAACCAGAATTGCCAGCGTGGATGAAGTCATGCGCGTTATTATAGGGCGCTTTAGCCACCTCTCACGCGTGCCGACATCTAATCGAATACTGCGCTGGTCACATGCCCTGTCGTTGCTGCAGGTACGCGATCTGTTTCGCTTTGCCCTTCGCCGTTTGCGGGAAGAACGCTTGCCCCAGGTCGCAGGAAGCCTGACCTTTACCACGGTACTCGGCATGGTGCCGTTGCTGACGATCGCTCTGGCGCTCTTTACCGCATTTCCATTGTTCAGTGCATTTCGCCGGTCTTTGGAGCTGTATTTCAGCGACCATTTGATGCCGAAAATGATCGCCAACACGGTACTGGAATATTTAAATCAGTTCGCTTCGAAATCCATGCGTCTGTCCGCTGTCGGCGCGGTTGCTTTGGTCGTCACAGCAGTGGCGATGATGTCGATGATCGACCGCGTGTTCAATCGTATCTGGCGCATCTCCACGCCACGGCCGTTGTTGCAGCGCATCTTGATGTATTGGGCATTGCTGACACTCGGGCCGCTGCTGATCGGCATGTCGCTGTCGCTCACCTCCTATCTCTTTTCCAGTACCGGTAGTGCAGTCATGAAGTTGCGCTTCGTCGGTGAATTGTTTTATGGATTGTTGTCGCTCGGTTTGACCGCCGGCGCTTTTACTTTGCTGTACGCAACGGTGCCGAACCGAGTCGTCGATTGGAAGGATGCTGCTGCCGGTGGTCTGCTGGCGGGTTTGTTGTTCGAGGCTGCCAAGCGTCTGTTCGCTTTTTATATCACGCAGTTCCCCACCTACACGCTGGTGTACGGCTCGATTGCTGCGGTACCGATCTTTCTGCTGTGGATTTATATGTTCTGGATGATTACCTTGACCGGTGCTCTGTTCGCCGCCGCACTGCCGATTGTCAAGTTCGAGCGCTGGTGGCATGTTCCCACGCCTGGCAGCGCATTCGTCGACGCGGTCGCAATTCTGAAGGTATTGTACGAAGCCCGTACCAGGCGCGCGTCCTCTGCAGTGGATGCCAACCGTATCCGCAACCGTACCCGGCTGGGATTCGACGAGTCCGAAACTTTGCTGGAAAACATGCTCGGTGCCGGTTGGGTAGCCCGAATCAAGACCGATCTGCCGCGAAAGCGCTTTCGTTTTCGAAAGCGTCGGCAGCCCGGCCTCGAGCGCTGGACCTTGATCGCCAATCCAGAGCAGTTGCGGCTAGCCGATGTGTACCGACGATTCGTCTTCGATACCGGCAGCGATGCAGCATTGGTCAGGCACGTGGAAGAGGTCATCGAACAAGGATTGCCGCACACGCTGGCAGCACACTTCAAACCCGTCAGCGCTGTTTAAGCGGTAGTTAAGGGCTGCTGGAGCGCTGGATTTTTCACGGTAATTGGGCTACATTGAAGCGCTGCAAGCAATCACGTCGGGAGGATCAGCAATGAAAGTATCCGAAATCCTCAAAGTCAAAGGCAACATCCTCTATTCGGTTACGCCGGACACCGCAATACGCGAAGCGGTCGATACCATGGTGGAGAAAGATATCGGCTCGCTGGTAGTAATGGAATTCGGCGAGTTGGTGGGTATGCTGACATTCCGCGAAGTGATGAAAGCGGTACATTCGAACGGTGGCGCTTTGGGCCCGGATCGGGTTCGTAAGCATATGGACGACCATCCGATCACCATCACACCCGATACCGACATTAACGAAGTGCGTCGCCTCATGCTGGAGCGCCACGCGCGGTATGTGCCGGTCGTCGATGCGCGAACGCTATTGGGCGTGATTTCGTTCTACGACGTTGCGCGAGCGGTATTCGAGACGCAAAGTTTCGAGAACAAGATGCTCAAAGCCTATATTCGCGATTGGCCGGTCGAAGGCGACTAGTAGATTCAGGCTGGTAAAATGACCGATTGGTAATTTGGCATGTCGAATTTGCGACTTTGAATGTTCGCTTCAGGCTGAAGTTTAAAATCAAATCTTAAGAACTCAATGTTTTAATCACGGTGCGTCATCGACGACGCACCACTCTCTGCAGAATGTTTCCATGTCCGGCAATACCTTCGGCACGTTGTTTACCGTTACCAATTTCGGCGAATCTCACGGCCCGGCAATCGGCTGCATCGTCGACGGTTGCCCCCCGGGCCTGGAACTATGCGAGGCCGATATCCAGCCCGAGCTCGATCGCCGCAAGCCAGGTACCTCGCGTCACGTCACGCAGCGTCAGGAATCCGATACGGTAGAAATACTTTCCGGTGTCTACCAGGGCAAAACCACCGGCACGCCGATCGCGCTATTGATTCGTAACGAAGACCAGCGCAGCAAAGATTACGGCAACATCGTCGAAACTTTCAGGCCTGGGCATGCCGACTATACCTACTGGCGTAAGTACGGTATCCGCGATCCGCGCGGCGGTGGACGTTCTTCTGCGCGGCTGACGGCACCGGCGGTCGGCGCTGCAGCGATTGCCAAAAAATGGCTGGCGCAGCAATACGGCACAGTGTTTCGGGGCTGTATGAGCCAGCTAGGTCCGATATCGATTCCATTCCAGTCGTGGGAACATGTCTCGGGTAATCCGTTTTTCGCTGCCAACAACACGATTCTCGGGGAACTCGAGGTGTATATGGATGAATTACGGCGCAAAGGCGACTCCTGCGGTGCCCGCATCGATGTTGTTGCAGAAAATGTTCCAGTCGGGTTGGGAGAGCCGCTCTACGACAAGCTCGATGCCGAGATCGCATATGCCTTGATGGGCATTAATGCCGTCAAAGGTGTAGAGATCGGTGCCGGTTTTGCGTCGGTTGCGCAGTTGGGCACGCAACACGGCGACGAACTCATGCCAGATGGATTTCTTAATAATAATGCCGGCGGCGTTCTCGGCGGCATTTCGACCGGCCAACACATCACGGCGTCGTTAGCAATCAAGCCGACATCGAGCATCCGCACGCCACGGCAATCGATCGACAAAGCCGGCACCCCGGTGATGGTCGAGACGTTCGGCCGCCACGATCCGTGTGTCGGCATTCGCGCTACGCCTATTGCCGAAGCGATGTTGGCGCTAGTATTGATGGATCATGCCTTGCGCCATCGTGCCCAATGCGGCGATGTCAAACTCGCCGACCTGCCCATTCCCGCCGGCAGATAGTCTGCCTGCAATCAAGCGCTCGGGTGGTTTTGCAAACCATTATTCTGTCGATCACCGTTCTGTAAATCAGTCTACAAGAAGATTTTTGTGTCACGACAAACCCGGCCTGAGCAAGCATTCAATTTCGGCTTCTTTTTATTCGCTTACTACGGTTACATCGGCATATTCACGCCGTATGCCAGCCTTTTTTTTGCCGGCCGCGGCCTGACTGCGCCGCAGATCGGCGTGTTGATGTCGCTGACGCAGGTCATGCGAATCTTTGGGCCCAATCTCTGGGGCTGGGTGTCCGACCACACCGGGCAGCGAGTGGGCGTATTGCGATTGACGGCGCTGGCAGCGACGATATCGTTTTCGGGCATGTTTTTTGGCCAGACGTTTGCGCAGTTCTTTCTTGTGACGATGTTGGTCAACATGTTCATCAGCGCCCAGGGCCCGTTATCGGAAGCCTTGATGCTGTCGTCGATGCGCGGCGATCTCACGCATTACGGACGTTTGCGCCTGTGGGGATCGGTCGGCTTTATTTGCGCCGTGACGGTGGGCGGTGAAATTCTGGATGCGCAGGGCGTCGAAACGCTGCCCTGGATGGCATGGACCACCTTGGGGTTGGTGCTGTTGGCAAGCCTGCGTATCCGGGAGCGCTCCGGCACTGGCCCATCGCGGGCGCTGCCGTCGATGGTTACCATCCTGCGCCAGCGAGAAGTGACGGCTTTTTTCACTTCCAGCTTTTTAATGATCGCGGCGCACGCCGCAGTGTATGTATTTCTATCGTTGCATCTGTCGCAACTTGGTTACAGCAATACTACCATCGGCATGCTCTGGTCATTGGGCGTGCTGGCAGAAATCGGATTTTTCTATTACCAAGCGCCGTTGTTTCGCCGTTTCGGCGTACGCACGCTATTGCTGGCAAGCCTATTGATTGCCGTAGCGCGATTCCTGATCCTGGGATTCCAGGCGCAATCGCTGGCTTGGCTGCTGATAGCGCAGATACTACACGCCGCCACGTTCGGCACTCACCATTCCGCATCGGTAATGCGCATGCAGAATTGGTTTGCCGGGCCGCTCCAGGCAAGTGGCCAGGCGCTCTATATCAGCATTTCATACGGTTTGGGCGGCACGGCGGGTGGTTTGCTGATGAGCGTTTTTTGGGACCGATTTGGGCCCGTTTCGGTATTTGTCGTCGCAGCAATACTGGCATTGCTGGGCCTCGTCGCGGCGGCGCTGTCGTTCCGGTGGCAGGCATTTCCTCCGGCTTCGCCTGGCCCGGATATGGCATAATCCCACCTCGTCTTCCAGCAACTGTGCTCTGCGGCACGCTTTTGTATCGTGTGCAAAACATCATGCTTAAAACACTGTATGACAAATTGTGGGATTCCCATGTCGTGCACGCCGAAGATGACGGTACTACGATTCTCTATATCGACCGCCATCTGGTTCACGAGGTGACCAGCCCGCAGGCGTTCGAAGGATTGAAGATTGCCGGTCGTACGCCCTGGCGTATCGCTGCCAACCTGGCGGTAGCCGACCACAACGTGCCGACCACTGCCCGTATCGACGGTATTGCGGACCCGGTATCGCGCCTGCAGGTCGAAACATTGGACGCCAATACGAAACGCTACGGCATGACGTACTTCAACATGCAGGACGTGCGGCAGGGAATTGTGCATGTGATTGGGCCGGAGCAGGGCGCAACCTTACCCGGCATGACGGTCGTATGCGGCGATTCCCATACCTCGACGCACGGGGCATTCGGTTGCCTTGCGCATGGTATCGGTACGTCTGAAGTGGAGCACGTGCTCGCTACCCAAACCCTGCTGACGAAGAAATCCCGCAGCATGCTGGTGCAAGTCGACGGTACCCTCGCGGTCGGAGTAACGGCAAAAGATATCGTGCTGGCGGTGATCGGTCGTATCGGCACTGCGGGCGGCACCGGCTATGCCATCGAATTTGCCGGCAGCGCAATTCGCTCGCTATCCATGGAAGGGCGCATGACGGTCTGCAACATGGCCATCGAGGCAGGTGCGCGTGCCGGCATGATCGCAGTCGACGATATCACCATCGATTACGTAAAGGGCCGGCCTTTTTCGCCGGCCGGCCCGCATTGGGAACAAGCAAAAAATTACTGGCGCACCCTGCACACCGATGTCGGAGCACGTTTCGACATGGTCGTTTCTTTAAACGCTGCAGAGATCAAGCCGCAAGTTACTTGGGGCACATCTCCGGAGATGGTGGTTGCCATAGACGGTCGGGTACCTGATCCCGATCTGGAGCCGGACGCAACCAAACGCGATGGCATGGAAAAAGCGCTGTTATATATGGCGTTGAAACCGAACACTGCGATATCCGATATCCGCATCGACAAAGTTTTCATCGGCTCCTGTACCAACTCGAGAATCGAAGATCTGCGTGCGGCCGCGGCCGTGGTGCGTGGAAAATTTCGGGCGTCGAACGTGCGACTGGCGATGGTTGTGCCAGGCTCGGGATTGGTCAAGGCGCAAGCAGAAAAAGAAGGTCTCGACCGAATTTTTCGGGATGCCGGCTTCGAGTGGCGCGAGCCTGGGTGTTCGATGTGTCTGGCGATGAATGCCGATCGCCTGGAACCGGGTGAACGCTGTGCGTCGACATCGAATCGTAATTTTGAAGGAAGACAGGGTGCGGGCGGACGTACGCACCTGGTGAGTCCGGCGATGGCTGCTGCGGCAGGAATTGCCGGACATTTTGTTGACGTTCGGTCTTTATAAACCAACCATTTGATAGGGAATACTCATGAAAAAAGCTTTCACACTGTTGTTGTTGGTAGCATCGGGCTATATGTTGTCTGGTTGCAATACTATGGGCGGTTTCGGCAAGGACGTCGAGCGCGGCGGCGAGAAGGTCCAGGACGCAGCCAAGAAGTAATTCGGCTTTTGCACAGAGCCGCTGAAACGCCGAATTCATACCTGTCTGTTGATGTATACGTGGTGTGAGCTGTGCGATTCGGCGGTAATGTTTGATCCATTTCCAAAATTTTTGTCCGTTCGGCACCAATGAACAAGTTCACAATTTTTGACGGCCTGGTTGCACCGCTCGACCGGGCTAATGTCGATACCGATGCCATCATTCCCAAGCAATTTTTAAAATCGATACAACGCACCGGTTTTGGTCCCAATCTGTTCGACGAATGGCGCTATCTAGACCAGGGCGAGCCTGGGAAAGACAATTCCCGGCGGCCGCTCAATCCGGATTTTGTATTGAACCAGCCGCAATTTCAGGGCGCTTCCATACTTTTGACACGTAAAAATTTTGGGTGCGGCTCGTCACGCGAGCATGCACCTTGGGCGCTCGACCAATACGGATTCCGAGCTGTGATCGCGCCGAGTTTTGCCGATATATTTTTCAATAACTGTTATAAAAACGGCTTGTTGCCCATCGTATTGTCTGAAACTCAGGTGGAACGGTTATTTGACGAAGTGCGGGCTTTTCCAGGCTTTAGGCTCGTGATCGACCTTCCTCAACAGACGGTGAGCGCAGTTGACGGATCAATGACTTTTTCGTTTGAAATTGGCGAGTTTCGAAAATATTGCCTCTTGAACGGGCTCGACGACATCGGCTTGACATTGCGCCAGTCAGACAAGATCCGTGCGTTCGAGGAGCGGCATCTCGTGCAACAGCCCTGGTTGACTAACACCATCTAGCTAGCGGGTCTCGTTCTGCCTGGAAACCGCGCTGTTTGCAACAGGCCGTTTTTTCGCTGCCTTTTCTTTACTGTCGTTTGATACGCGCCGCTTGCGTGACCTGTTCTGCCCATTCTTTTAATTGAAATCATGAAAATTGCTGTTCTTCCCGGCGACGGTATCGGCCCTGAAATCATCGATCAGGCAGTACGTGTGCTATCGGCGCTCGATGAAAAATTCGAACTTGAAACGGCGCCGGTCGGCGGTGCCGGCTATGTGGCTTACGGTCACCCGCTTCCCGATTCGACCCTGCGTCTGGCTATGCAGGCCGACGCAGTATTGTTCGGTGCCGTCGGCGATTGGCAATTCGATACGCTTACGCGCGCCCTGCGACCCGAGCAGGCGATTCTAGGATTACGCAAGGAATTAAAGCTGTTCGCCAACCTGCGCCCGGCCATTCTGTACCCCGAACTTGCCGGCGCTTCCACCTTGAAGCCAGAGGTCGTTTCCGGCCTGGATATTCTGATCATCCGCGAGCTGACCGGTGATATCTATTTCGGTCAACCCCGTGGCGTTCGCATCGCTGTCGACGGCCCTTTTGCCGGCGAACGTGAAGGTTTCGACACGATGCGCTATGCCGAGACGGAAATTCGCCGGATCGCACACGTCGCGTTCCAGGCAGCGCGCCAGCGTGGCTCGCGCTTAACCAGCGTCGATAAAGCCAACGTGCTGGAAACGTTCCAATTCTGGAAAGAGATCGTTACCGATGTGCATACAGAGTATCCGGATGTTGTGCTCGATCACATGTATGTCGATAATGCGGCGATGCAATTGGTTCGGGCACCGAAAAAATTCGATGTTATTGTCACCGGCAACATGTTCGGCGATATTCTCTCCGATGCAGCGGCGATGCTGACCGGTTCGATCGGCATGTTGCCGTCGGCTTCATTGGATGCGCAGAACAAAGGCCTGTACGAACCGTCCCACGGTTCCGCACCGGATATTGCCGGTAAAAATGTGGCGAACCCGCTGGCGACCATTCTCTCGGTAGCCATGATGCTGCGTTTTTCGCTAAAGCGCCCCGAACAGGCGGATCGGATCGAAGTGGCTGTAAAAAGCGTGCTGGCATCGGGTCTGCGAACGCCGGATATTTTTGAGGCTGGTACGAAGAAGGTAGGAACCGTAGAAATGGGCGATGCTGTAGTGCAGGCGCTCGCGCAATGACTGCAATAACGATATTCGAACAGATGATGGAAATATTATGAAACTCGTTGGTTTGGTGGGATGGCGCGGTATGGTGGGTTCGGTTCTGATGCAGCGCATGCGGGACGAAGGGGACTTCGCTGAAATCGAGCCGCTGTTTTTCTCCACGTCGAGCGTCGGTGGCGCAGCACCGTCCATGGCGAAAAATGAAAAGGCGCTGCAAGACGCTAATAATATCGATGCTCTGAAAAAATGTGACATCGTCATCACCTGTCAAGGCGGGGATTACACCAACGCCGTGTTTCCGCAGTTGCGCGCAGCCGGCTGGAATGGCTACTGGATCGATGCAGCCTCCAGCCTGCGCATGAAAGACGATGCCATCATCGTGCTCGATCCGGTCAATCTCAGTGTGATAAAAAGCGCCTTGCACCGTGGCGTAAAGAATTACATCGGTGGTAATTGCACGGTGTCTTGCATGATGATGGGGCTGGGTGGGTTGTTCGAGCACGATCTGGTGCAATGGATGACTTCGATGACTTACCAGGCTGCTTCCGGCGGCGGTGCGCAGCACATGCGTGAACTCTTGACCCAGTTCGGCACGCTCAATGCCTCGGTGCGCAGCTTGCTGGACGACCCGGCAGCCGCCATCCTCGACATCGATCGACAGGTTCTGGCAACGCAACATGGGTTGAGCCCGGATGAAACGCGCCAGTTCGGCGTGCCGCTGGCCGGCAATCTGATTCCCTGGATCGATAAAGATCTCGGTAATGGCGTCTCGCGCGAAGAATGGAAGGCTGGCGCAGAAACGAATAAAATCCTTGGCCGCGGGCCGGCCTTCGGTGCGCAGGCGCAGGCGGCGATCGCCGTGGATGGCCTGTGCGTGCGCGTGGGAGCCATGCGTTGCCACTCGCAGGCGCTCACCGTAAAATTGAAGCGAGACGTCCCGCTCGATGAAATCGAGGGCATGATTGCCGGTCACAATGCCTGGGTAAAAGTAGTGCCCAATACCCGCGATGCATCGATGCAATCGCTGACACCTGCGGCAGTGACTGGAACCCTGACCATTCCGGTCGGACGACTGCGTAAGCTCGAAATGGGCGGCGATTATCTGTCTGCTTTTACGGTCGGCGATCAACTGCTTTGGGGCGCTGCAGAACCCTTACGCAGAATGCTGCGCATCGTTCTGGAAAATTGATTCCCTTTTTCGCAACAGCGCTACCTGTTGCCGAATATCTTATTTTTGACCTTCCTATGTTGCCTTAAAGATACACTGGAAGGTCAATAGTCTACGTAAATCACCCCTGTTAAACCATTGCGGATACCGCCGGAAGCGTTGCGCTTGCGCAGCTAAGTTCGGGGTGCTATGGTAAAAGTTCGCCTATGTAGGCAACCCCTGCAGCAGGATTCGGTGCACAGGCGGTGCTAGCCGTTGGTGATATTTCCTTGTAGCATTGTCAGGCTGCCGTGCTTTTTGAAAGTCCCATGACTGTTGCCCCAGTGGGGAATGATCGACGCAACCGGATTACCACCTCATGCAAAAAACAACGCAGGCAAACCCGATTTTCCCGACATCGATGAGATTGAAAACGCTGAGTGCTGCGGTTTTGTCGGTGCTATTGATGTCGCAGGCCTATGCCGCCGGGCTGGGAAAACTGACGGTTCTTTCCGGGTTGGGTCAGCCCCTTAGAGCGGAAATCGAACTCACTGCAGTATCGGCCGAAGAGGTGAGATCGCTGCAACCGAAATTGGCATCGCTGGAGGCTTTTCGAAAAGCCAACATCGAGTTCAGCCCATCCTTGCAATCGCTAAGATTTGCGATCGAGGAACGCGGTGCGCGGCAATTTATTCGCATCACTTCCGTGCAGCCCATGAACGAACCGTTCGTCGACGTGTTGCTGGAATTGAATAGCGTAAATGGACGGTTGGTACGCGAATATACATTCCTGCTCGATCCACCGGAATTGCGCGCGCTGCAACCCGCGCAAACTTCATCGCTGCCAGCACCCAACGCGCGGCAAGTATTGCCTGCCGTTGCGGCAACGCCTTCGCCGACCGTTCCGGCGGAAAGAGTGCCGGCCGATAGAGCACCGACTCGTGCCGCCGCAAGCGAGCGAGCTGAACCGGCTATTAAACCCGATCCGGCCCAAAAGTCTGCAGAGGGTAGTGCTCGCCCACGTTCGGCACCGCAATCGACTGCTGCGGCTTCAGGCGCTGCCGACAAACAGTATCGTGTACAAAATGGCGATTCTCTTTCAAAAATCGCCAACCGCAACCGGGCGCAGGGTGTCTCCCTGGACCAGATGCTCGTAGCCTTGTATCGGGCTAATCCCGATGCATTCATCAATAACAATATGAACCGGCTGCGCGCCGGTCAGATTCTGGCCATACCGAGTGCCGACGCAAGCGCCAGCGTCGATGCGTTGGATGCGCAAGGCCAGGTGATCGCCCAAGCAGCTGATTTCAACGACTATCGCAACAAGCTCGCCGGCCAGGTGGCAACCGGTACCGGCCGCAAGGCGAGCGAAAGCCGTCAAAGCGCCAGCGGCAAGATCGCGGCGAAAGTGGAAGAAAGCCCGACGCCTGCCAACGAATCGTTGGACAAGCTGAAACTGTCGAAAGCCTCCGGCGGCGACGCCGCAAAGACCACTGCGGCACAGGAAGACAAAATTGCACAGGAAAAAGCGGCGGCCGAAGCGGCTGCTCGGCTGAAAGACCTGGAAAAGAACGTTGGCGATTTGCAGAAAATGCTGGAAATAAAGAGCCGTGATCTGGCGGCGCGCCAAAAAGCCGCCGAATTGCTGGCCGCTGCTGCAGTGCCGCCGGTAACGGTTGCCTCTACCCCAGCAGCCGCGCCGGTTCCACCACCGGCCTTATCACCAGCTTCTGCTGTCCCACCTGCTGTTTCACCTGCTGCTACGAACCCCGCACCCGCAGCGCCTGCAATACCGCCAGCCGGTGCAGCTGCAACACCGACACCAGCACCAGCACCAGCACCAGCACCAGCGACGACCTCAACTACACCTGTCGCTCCCGTGCCGGTTCCTCCGGTAGCGGCCACACCGCCCGCCGCGGCAGCTCCGGCTGCTGTCACACCACCGGCCGTAGCTGTGTCTACCACACCTGCCGAACCGGCAGAAGCCGGAATGTTCGACGACCCGGTCAATAACCCGGTAGTGCAGGGCAGTGTGGTGCTGGCACTGCTACTTGGCGCATTGGCGCTAGTGCGTTCACGCCGTAAAAAGCCGGCAAAAGAATTTTTAGATACGTCGATGGCTGATACCGGCCTGAAGGCGAATTCACTATTCGGGTCCAGTGGCGGTCAGACCGTGGATACCAGCAACAGCGTTTTCAATTCGAGTTTTGCACCTAGCCCTGGCAATCTCGATAGCAATGAAGTCGATCCGGTGGCCGAAGCCGATGTCTATATCGCCTATGGACGCGATGCCCAGGCCGAGGAAATTCTCAAGGAAGCGTTGCGTACCCAGCCCGAGCGGCACGCAGTGCGCGTCAAGCTCTTGGAAATTTATGCCAGCCGCAAAGACGTGCGCGCCTTTGAAAGCATTGCGACAGAGCTGTATGGCTTGACTAAAGGCGAGGGCGAGGATTGGGCACAAGCGGCGACATTGGGCCTGGCCTTGGACCCAGCCAATCCATTGTATGTTGGTGGGGAAGCGGCACCGACAGTGCCGGCAACCGATACACCGGATGAATTGCTTGATGAAAAGGCCGGCGTAGTTCCGGCGGTAGGTTTAACGGCAGTTCCCTCGGTAGTTGCGAGCGCCGGAATTATCGACCAATCACCCACCATCAAGCCCCGATCGGAACCGGTCGTACCACAGCCGCCTGCGGCCTTTGATAAACCTGCCAATTCATTAGTCGATATACCAGCCGATGCGCCGGCAGATGCACCAGCCGACAATAATTTGGATTTCGATCTAAACGGGTTGGATTTTGGCTCGACCGAAAAAAAATCGGCTACCGCACCCGTTCAATCGTCATCTGAGCCGTCCACGTCAGAATCGATGGTCGCACCTCTGGAAATTTCTGAAGCACCGACCGCTAAGCCAGCGCCATTGGATGAGGCATTGCTTGCCGGGTTGAACTTCGATTTTCTCGACAAGCCAGCTGCCGATACCTCCCCCGCGGCAGCCCCTGCCTCGGTCGCTACATCCGCTACAGACGATCCGAAGCACAAGGCTCCTGGTAAGGACGATGCCAGCTTGAATTCAGCGATGCTGGGCGAATTCAGTCTGGATTTAGACGCGCCGCCCGCCGATACGGGCGACAAGGCACCCGGCCGGCCGGCTCAGCCCGACCCGCTTGAATTCGATCTCTCCGGCATCTCTTTGGAATTGCCCGATACCACCGGCAAGACCTCGTCCATGACCGACGACATCATGCCTGCGCCATCGGAGCGCACTGCCGGTGCTGGTACTGGTACTGGTAGTGCCGGTAGTTCCAGCGGTGCAATCCACCAAGAAGATTTCAGCGCCCTCGATCTCAATACCGCTGTGATGGACGACGATGCCACGGCGACCGGGCTCGGTAACAATGCCGAAATGGCGACCAAACTCGATCTGGCGGTTGCTTACCAGGAAATCGGCGACCAGGAAGGTGCTCGCGAATTGCTCGACGAAGTGCTGAAAGGCGGTAACGCCGAACAGTCCGAAAAGGCAAAGGCGCTCCTCGCCCGCCTGACTTGAGTATTTCGGTGGTGAAATGAAGCGGGTTGTACTGGGCCTGCAATACGACGGCGGGCCCTGGCAGGGTTGGCAAACGCAAGTGAGTGGCTTGACCGTCCAGGATCAGCTCGAAATCGCATTGCGACGTTTTTCAACTGCGTCGCAACACTGCCACTGCGCCGGTCGAACCGATGCCGGCGTGCATGCGCTGGAGCAGGTGGTCCATTTCGATACCGATATCGTACGTACCGATGCCGCATGGGTACGTGGGGTGAATGCTTTCTTGCCGCCGTCTATCGCTGTGCGCTGGGCGGCGCAACTACCGGCTGATTCGCCCGACGGCTTTCATGCACGATTCAGTGCCCGAGCAAGAACGTATCATTACGCGCTGTACAACCACCAGGTGCGCTCACCGTTATTAGCGGGACGAGTGGGCTGGGTGTTTCGTCCGTTGGATGTTAAAAGCATGCAGCAGGCGGCCGATCTGCTACACGGTACCCATGATTTTTCTGCCTTCCGCGCGGTGGAATGCCAGGCGAAATCGCCGATCAAGACGATGCACCGCATCGAGATCGCACGTCGTGGCGACATGATCGTATTGACCTTCGAGGCCAACGCTTTCCTGCATCACATGGTGCGCAATCTTGTCGGTTCGCTGGTGTACGTCGGGACGGGCAGGCAGCCGCCAGGATGGTTGTCCGACCTGGTTGCATCACGCGACCGACATCAGGCAGCACCGACATTCGCACCCGACGGCCTGTATCTGGCGAAAATCGATTACGATGCAAAATGGGAATTGCCGCAGGAACCGCTTTCGGCAGCCCTCTGGCTTTAAATTTCATTATGCTTCGTACCCGTATCAAGATCTGTGGCCTGACACGGTCAGAGGACGTGCTTTCAGCTGTCCAAGCCGGTGCCGATGCACTCGGCTTCGTCTTCTACCCGAAAAGCCCGCGATATCAAACCCCAGAGCAAGCCAGGCGGTTGATCGCCTCGGTGCCGCCATTCGTATCCACCGTCGGCCTGTTTGTTAATGCCAGTGCGCAGCAAGTGGTTCAGGTGCTGTTGGAGGCAGCCGTTTCTCTGTTGCAGTTTCACGGCGACGAGACACCCGAGCAGTGTGCTGAAATTGCGGCACTGGTCAATCGCCCGTTCATGACGGTCCTTCGGGTGCGGCCGGATACGACCGGTGCAGATTTGCTAGAATATGAACTACGCTGCCGTACCGCCAGCCCGTTGTTCGCGGGCCTGTTGCTCGACACCCATGTCGACAGTTACGGTGGCGGCGGAAAGGTTTTCGATTGGTCCATCATTCCAGCAGAGCTCGCGCCTCGGGTCGTTTTAAGTGGTGGCTTGGACGCGCAAAACGCGACTGACGCTGTTGCGCGTGTGCGTCCGCACGCGGTCGATGTCAGTAGTGGTGTCGAGCGCCTGATCGGTTCGACCCGTACTCCCGGCATCAAAGACGCTACCCGCGTGGCAGCTTTCGTTGCCGCCGTCCGGGCCGCCGATGCGGCCCTTAAAGACTCCTAGGAAGATTTCCATGAACGACCCGACACCGCATTCCGCGCTATACAATTTTCCCGATGCTCGCGGCCACTTCGGCCAGTACGGCGGCAGCTTCGTTTCTGAAACACTGACGCATGCATTATCCGAGCTCAACGCGGCCTACGCGCATTACCGTACCGATCCGGAATTCATTCGGGAATTCAATTACGAATTGAAGCATTTTGTAGGCCGTCCGAGTCCTATCTACCATGCCAAGCGTTGGTCTGAAAAAATGGGCGGCGCGCAAATCTACTTCAAGCGCGAGGATCTGAATCATACCGGCGCCCACAAAATCAATAACGTCATCGGCCAGGCATTGTTGGCACGGCGCATGGGTAAGCCGCGTGTGATCGCGGAAACCGGTGCCGGCCAGCATGGTGTGGCAACGGCCACGATCTGCGCGCGCTTCGGCCTGGAATGCGTGGTGTATATGGGTAGCGAGGATGTGCGGCGCCAGGCGCAAAACGTCTACCGCATGACTTTGCTGGGTGCCAAGGTGGTGCCGGTGGAGTCCGGCTCCAAAACGCTCAAGGATGCCTTGAACGAAGCCATGCGCGATTGGGTCACTAATGTCGAAAACACGTTCTACATCATCGGCACCGTCGCCGGCCCGCATCCTTACCCGATGATGGTGCGTGATTTCCAGTCGGTCATCGGCGAAGAGTGCAAGATCCAGATGCCGGAAATGGCGGGTCGGCAGCCTGACGTAGTGACAGCTTGCGTCGGTGGCGGCTCCAATGCCATGGGCATTTTTTATCCCTATATCGATTATCCGGATGTGCAACTGGTCGGTGTCGAAGCAGCCGGTCATGGCATCGACAGCGGCAAGCATTCAGCCTCGCTTACCCTCGGCTCGCCTGGTGTGCTGCATGGTAACCGTACCTACTTGCTCCAGGATGCGAATGGCCAGATTATCGAAACCCACTCCGTATCGGCTGGCCTCGATTATCCCGGTGTCGGGCCGGAACACGCCTGGCTGAAAGACCTCGGTCGTGCGCAATACGTGGTGATCGACGATGCCGAAGCGTTGCAGGCCTTTCACGATTGCTGCCTGATCGAAGGCATCATTCCCGCGCTGGAATCCAGTCATGCGCTGGCATACGCTGCAAAACTGGCAGCTACGCTACCTAAAGACAAAATCATCCTGGCTAATTTGTCTGGCCGCGGCGACAAAGACATGCATACCGTTGCCGAAAACATGGGCATGAATTTCTACTGCCGGGAGTCCTGTAAGGTCGGCGCGGAGCAGGTCATCAAAATGAAAGCCGAGCGGTGATGCAACACATGTCTCGCATTCAAACCACCTTTGCCGCACTAGCCTCTCGCAACAGAAAAGGCTTGATTCCTTTCATCACTGCCGGTGATCCGTCGCCGGCACTTACGGTGCCGCTGATGCATGCTCTCGTGGCTGGCGGTGCCGACATCCTGGAGCTTGGCGTGCCGTTTTCCGACCCGATGGCCGAAGGCCCGGTGATCCAGCGCGCGTGCGAACGGGCGTTGCGCTTCGGTGTCGGCATGGGCGATGTGCTCGGCTATGTCAAAGCCTTCCGGCTAACCGACACCACGACGCCGGTGGTGCTGATGGGCTATGCCAACCCGATCGAGCGCATGGGCCATGCGGCTTTTATCGATGCGGCGCTGCATGCGGGTGTGGATGGCACCATCGTGGTCGATTATCCACCGGAAGAGTGCGAGCAATTCTGTAGCCTCATGCAGGCCGCAGGCCTCGATCCGATTTTTCTATTGGCACCGACCTCTACCGAAGAACGCATCCGTCAGGTCGCCAGGGTCGGCAGCGGCTTCAGTTATTACGTGTCGCTCAAGGGCGTGACCGGCGCTGCCAATATCGATATCGCGCAGGTCGCTGAGCGTATCGCCGCCATTCGCCAGCACGTGCATTTGCCGATCGGCGTGGGCTTTGGCATTCGCGATGCTGCAACTGCCAAAGCCGTTGCCTCAGTAGCGGACGCCGTTGTCATTGGCAGCCGCATCATTCAGGCGATGGAAGAATCTCCCCCCGAACATGCGATCGCCATTGCAAGTGAGTTTATCGCCGGTATCCGCCGAGCACTGGATGAATAATCTGGTTTATGCCCGTGCCTAGGCCACAACCGCACGCAGCCGTTGCTGCAAGAATGCGCGATCGCGATCGGAAGTCGATTGGTTCAACATCTGTTGCAACGTCTCGTGATCGGCATTGAGATGCATGGCCACGGCTCTGATTTCCTCCGCATACAAAAGATTGTCTGCCAATAATTTTAGTGCCTCTGCGCTCGTGGCCGGGTGTTTTGCAATCGCTAGACGTTCGGCTGGGTACACGACTTTTGCGACCAGGCTGTCTAGGGCTGCTGTCGGCGTGCTGGGGTTTTTAGCCAGTGCGAGGCGCTCAAGTGCATGAGTGGCCAGTTTTGCCCGTTTCAGGAGATTTTTCTGAGGGGTTGCAGGATTTTCCGCCGCGGCGATGTGACTCGCCGTCGGTGCGGCCGTAATCTTATCGAGTTGCGCCAATACCTGGCCATTGGTATAGGGGTGCGTCTTTAAAAGCTCGCGTTCGACTGGGTCGGTGGAAGTCTTGGCTAATTCGAGGACCGTATAAGTGCGCAACATGCTCTGGCTTAATATCTGGCCACGATGTTGGGGGGTCAATGCGCTCTTGACCAACGCGGTCAATACGTTCCTGTCTCTATACCGGTGTGCAAGAATTGCCTCGCGCTCCACATCATTAACGGCGTGCGCTGCGAAACGCTCCAAGGCCGTTTCGTTCAAGCTCGGGTGCTGAAGCGCACGCATGCGAAGATGGTGATCAGGTAGCCGCGCCCCTAATGCTGACAGCGTTCGCTCTCCAACATGGAGATGATTGAAAATTTCGGTAAACTCGTCCTTGTTTTCCGCGCTCCATACCAACCCGGCAAGCACGAAATCATCGCATTCAGGATGGTCCAGGAACTGCCGACGTAATACCGCATCTTTCTCAGTATCTGCCAGGCAGCCCAGTACGGCGGTGTCGCCATTGCAGCCTGCGAATAACGCCTGACGTTCGCGTGCATCGGTCGCGGTTTTTGCCAACGCATAAAGTGGGCTGTCGAACTGGTAGTTGTAATCTGCGTTGTAACGAGGGTAGATGCAATTTTTTAGCGTGACTTCAAGTAAAGATGCGCGCTCCTCCGGATCGCTGGCCTTTTCAGCAAGCAGCATCAAGGTACGCGAATCCGCCCAAGTATGCGCGCGGATCGCGGCCCGCAAGGCGCAAGACCTAGCGAGCAATGCCGTTTTTTTTGCGATGATCTGAAGACCGTTGCTGCCAGTATTGGGATGAGCAATGATTTTCAAGAGTTCCGCGCTGTTTTTTGACGTTTGCGCCAGGTTCTCGAGGATCACGGGAGGCGTTGCCGGGTTGTGGAGAAATGTACTGCGGTGGGCGGCGTCGCAGGCTCGTTTGAGAATAATTTTCAAAGCCGAGGTGCCTTCGTTTTCGGCGAGCGCCTCAAAACCGGTACCAGCCTCTTGTCTCGCCATCGTATGTTGCGCAATGGCATTGCACTCGTCGACGCTCGCCGTGACGTTTTTCGCCAAGCGAATGAGCAGTGCGCCTTCAGTGGCCGGGTCAGTGGCCAATGCAAGACGTTGCACCGCGGGTAAAAGGTTTTCTTCATCACGTCCGCCAAGTAGAGCGATTCGCTCGTCTCTTGTGGCCATTTGAATTGCCGCGTAATCCTTTATCAACTGCAATGCCTTGGCACGACCGTGACCATCCGACGTTGCCGGCATGGTTTCCACTTTCGTCATCAATTGATCGCGGTGCTGATCGTTGCGCAGCGTTCGCAGCTCCGCGAGAGCACCCGGAGCAAACGGGTCTCGCCGTTCCCGCACCACGCGGGTGATCTCCCGCAGCGTGGGATCTCGCAACGCCTCCGCCACGAGGGGATCGAGTACTTGGTCTTCGAGAAGTGGTTCGCGGCTGCCTTCGCTTCTGTCCAAGGCGTGCGCTGCCATTTTCAAGCGGGCGAGACTGCTCAGGTCGAGTTGCATGCCGACAGCGCCACGCAGTTCACTTGGAAGATCTGTAAAACGAAACGATGATTTGGTTTTCATGTTAATCAAGCAATTAAATAATTAGGCAATTAAATGGCGATTCTCGCTATATCGGTGAATTCGATCGACCAATTACGTTTTTTCAACGCCTAATGACGATATGTTCGGCTGTCGTGGCGAGTGGAATTGCGTTGGGAGATATGCAAAGACGTGATGATGCGGTATTTATTGCAAAAAAAGAAACAAAATTACTCTGCAATTCTGTGGGTTGGCATCTGATATTTCAAATAATGTAACGTCTTGTGACACTGCCGTTACAATAGTGCACCCCCAAATATCTGATTTTCGGAGAGTGACCATGAGCTGGCTGGAAAAACTATTGCCGCCCCGTATCAAGCGCTCCGAGAGCACTTCGCGCAAGTCGGTGCCGGAAGGGTTGTGGGTGAAATGCCCATCTTGCGAAGCGGTGCTTTACCGCACCGATCTCGAATCGAATATTCATGTTTGCCCCAAATGCGATCACCACTTGCGCATACGCGCCCGCGAACGGCTCGACGCTTTGCTCGACCCGGAAGGACGCTACGACATTGGCCAGGAAACCCTGCCTGTCGATACGCTAAAATTTAAAGACAGCAAGAAGTATCCCGATCGTTTGAAGGCAGCGATGGAAGCCACCGGCGAAACCGATGCGCTGGTGGTTTGCGGTGGCGCCATCCGGTCGTTGCCGGTGGTGGTGGCATGTTTCGAATTCGAATTTATGGGCGGCTCGATGGGTTCGGTAGTTGGCGAACGTTTCGTACGCGGCGCGCAAGTGGCAATCGAACAGAAAATACCGTTCATCTGTATTACGGCAACGGGCGGTGCACGCATGCAGGAAGGTTTGCTGTCGCTGATGCAAATGGCAAAAACCACTGCCATGCTGACCCGGCTTTCCGAAAAAAGATTACCTTTTATTTCTGTCCTTACCGATCCGACGATGGGTGGCGTTTCCGCATCGTTTGCCTTTATGGGTGATGTCGTGATCGCTGAACCCAAGGCGCTGATCGGCTTTGCCGGACCGCGCGTGATCGAAAACACGGTACGCGAGAGGCTGCCCGAAGGTTTTCAGCGTGCCGAATTTCTGGTGCAAAAAGGTGCTGTGGATATGATCGTCGACCGTCGCAAGATGCGTGAAGAAATCGCCCGCTTGCTGGCGTTGCTACAAAACCAGGCAACCGACGTGCTGGCCTGATTGCATGCTTGCAGTTTCGCGCTTTAAATATCGCTCCTCGCCCCCAGCTGCAGTGTTTTACGATGAATGTACTTTCATCTCTATGAATACCCCTTTTTCAGATTCCAACACGGCGGCAACGATGCCGCTCTTGCCAACAACGCTGGAGGCTTGGCTCGCCCTGCTTGAAACGCGCCATGTCAAGCATGTCGATCTCGGTTTGGAGCGGGTCGGCGAGGTACGCGCACGCTTGGGTATCCATTTCGATTGCCCTGTCATCACGGTTGCCGGCACCAACGGTAAAGGGTCGACCTGCTCGATGCTGGAATCGATCCTGTTGCAGGCAGGTTATCGCGTTGGCTTGTATATCAAACCGCATTTCTTGAAATTCAACGAGCGCGCCCGTATCGGTGGTGAATCGGTGTCCGATGAGAAACTACTGGCATCCTTCGCCGCGGTCGAGGTAGCGCGAGGTACGGTTTCGTTAAGTTATTTTGAATTCACGACGCTGGGCATCATGCATCTGTTGCAGCAGGAACGCTTGGATGTGGTCATTCTTGAAGTCGGACTCGGCGGCCGTCTGGATGCAGTCAATGTGATCGACGCCGATGTAGCGATTGTTACCAGCATCGATATCGACCATACCGAGTACCTGGGAGATACCCGTGAAAAGATCGGCCTGGAAAAAGCCGGTATTTTCCGCGCCGGAAAAGTTGCGATCTGCAGCGACCCGCTGCCGCCTGCATCGTTGGTGAAGCACGCCGAAGCGATCGCCGCTGATCTATGGCTTCTGGGGCGCGATTTCAACTACTCCGGCGACAAACAGCAATGGAATTTCGGTGGGCGAAGCGTGCGCCGTAATGCACTTTCCTATCCGAGCCTGCGGGGTGCAAATCAATTGCTCAACGCCTCGGCGGCATTGGCTGCTCTGGAAGCATTGCGCATGCAACTGCCGGTCAGTGCGCAGGAAGTGCGCACCGGCTTGGTCACGGTGGAATTGCCCGGGCGCTTTCAAGTGCTGCCGGGCCGCCCGACGATCGTTTTAGATGTTGCACATAACCCGCACGCTGCAGCTACGCTGGCACAAAACTTCGATAACATGGGCTTTCATCCTTACACCTACGCCGTCTTCGGCATCATGCAGGATAAGGATATTGATGGCGTCATTGCGCACATGAAGGGCCGTGTCGATCACTGGTGCTTAGCCGACTTGCCCGGCCCGCGCGCAGCGACTGGGCACTTATTAAAAGAAAAATTACTCACTGCAGGGGTCGCAGCGTCCGAAGAAACGGATGCGGAATGTACGATCCGTGTCTTTTCTTCACCCGAAAAAGCCTTTCTCGATGCAAAGAATCGTGCAGGAGAGAATGATAGAATTGCGGTATTCGGATCTTTCCTCACTGTTGCCGGCGCCATGAACGCTCGCAGCGCCGAACTTCACTGATTGCCTACCTATCTTGCGCATGAGCTTGTCCTCGTTCTTTCGTAAAAATAAGCAGAAGAGCGACGTCGGTAATTCCGACTCTGCGGCATTTCAATTGTCTGCCGATGCCGACTCCCAAACCGCGGAATCCCAAACTGTTAAAGCACGCAAGCGCCGACCCACCGGCCAAGCCGGGCAAGATAGCGCGCGTACGATGCCGGTCGACCCGGTTCTACCGGAAAAAAAGCGCGCGCGACGGCGTTTAGTCGGTGCCGTGGCGCTGGTATTGGCTGCCGTGATCGGCTTGCCGATGGTGCTCGATTCAGAGCCAAAACCGCTTCCAGCCGATTTGTCGATTGAAATTCCTTCGCAAAGTTCTGGGTCGGCCAAGACGCGCGCGCCGGTTGCCCGTATGCCGGAGCAGGCAGCGCTGGATCAAAAAGAACAAATTGTGGAGATGCCTGCCAATGACAACAAGGTTGCTACTCCTGAAGCCGCAAGCGGCATCGGAGCAGACCCTGAGTCCGACGGCCGGCAAACAAGATTTATGTTGCAGGTCGGTGCATTCGCTTCTCAAGAAAAGGTCAATGAATTACGGGGCAAGTTGAAAGCTGCAGGAATCATGTCGCATACCCAAAAAATTTCCACCGACAGTGGCGAGCGAGTACGGATTCGGATCGGTCCGTTCAATAGCAGGCCGGATGCAGACAAGATGCGAGTCAGGTTGGTCGGAATGGGTCTCAGTGGCACGATATCGCCCGTGTCGTCGCCGTGACGTTATTCGATTATCTCGTGGTCTTCGTGCTGGTGTGCTCGATCATCATCAGCATGATGCGCGGGGCCGTGCGGGAAGTGTTGTCGCTGCTGAGCTGGATCGTGGCGTTTTTCGTTGCCAGCAATTATTGCGATGCGCTCGCGGCATTGCTCCCAGAATCCATCCCCGCCGGCACGGCTCGTCTCATTACGGCTTTTCTATTGTTGTTCATCGGTGTCAAGATTCTCATGTCGTTATTTAACAGCGCGATTGCAGCGCTCGTCAAAGCCAGCGGCCTGACGGCAGTCGATAGAGGACTTGGCAGCTTGTTCGGTGCGGCGCGTGGCTTGCTGCTCGTCGTGGCAACGGTACTGTTAAGTGGCATGACGGCGATCCCGCAGCAGCCATTTTGGAAAGATGCCTTGTTGAGCCCGACTGCGGAGTCGGCAGCGCTTGCTACGCTACCGTTTTTGCCGGGTGCCATGGCACGTAATGTCAGGTTTTTAGGTCGTTCAAGTTGAGGAGTCCACCATGTGTGGCATAGTCGGCGTCGTTTCCCATAGTCCCGTGAACCAATTGATCTACGATGCTTTGCTGTTGTTGCAGCATCGTGGCCAGGATGCTGCGGGCATTGCCACCAATCACGGCAACGCATTCTGCATGCACAAGGCAAATGGCCTGGTGCGCGACGTCTTCAGAACCCGCAATATGCGTTCTTTGCTCGGCAACGCCGGCATCGGTCAAGCCCGTTATCCGACCGCCGGCACGTCCAGTGCCGAAGAAGCACAGCCGTTTTACGTCAATGCGCCGTTCGGAATCACGCTGGCACACAACGGTAATCTGACCAATTGCGAACAACTCAAAATCGAGATGTTCAAGAACGACCGCCGCCACCTCAATACCGACTCCGACTCAGAAGTGCTGCTTAATGTGTTGGCGCATGAAATCCAGCAGGCCACTAGTGGCTTTTCGCTCGATCCCTCCGCTCTGTTCAAGGCTGTCAGCATTTTGCATAAGCGGGTACGGGGTTCTTATGCTGCGGTTGCGCAGATCGCCGGATACGGCTTGCTGGCCTTTCGCGACCCGTTCGGCATTCGTCCGCTGTGTATCGGCTTTAACGAAACAGACAAGGGTCCGGAATATGTGGTGGCCAGCGAGTCGGTAGCGCTGGAAGGACTGGGTTTCCGGTTTCTGCGCGATGTCAATCCGGGTGAGGCGATCTTCGTCGACATGGATGGCAGGCTGTATAACCGGCAGTGTGCCGACAACCCGACCCTCAATCCCTGCGCATTCGAGTATGTGTATCTGGCACGGCCCGATTCGGTCATCGACGGCGCATCGGTGTATCAGACGCGGCTAAAAATGGGTGAATATCTCGCTGAAAAAGTACGACGTGAATTCAGTTCCGGCGAAATCGACGTTGTGATGCCCATTCCCGATTCTTCCAGGCCATCGGCAATGGAGTTGGCGTTGAAGCTCAATCTCGACTACCGCGAAGGTTTTATAAAGAATCGCTACATCGGCCGGACCTTCCTGATGCCGGGTCAAGCCATCCGCAAAAAGTCGGTACGGCAAAAGCTCAATGCGATCGGCTCTGAATTCAAGGGTAAAACCGTGCTGCTGGTCGACGATTCGATCGTGCGCGGTACGACCAGCCGGGAGATCGTACAGATGGCACGCGACTCCGGTGCCCGCCGCGTGATTTTTGCGTCGGCGGCACCGCCGGTAAAATTTCCAAACGTTTATGGCATCGACATGCCGACGCGTGAAGAGTTGATTGCCCATGGTCGCAGCGAAGAAGAAGTCTGTCGCGAAATCACCGCCGATGCTTTGGTCTACCAAGATATCGCATCGTTGAAGCGCTCGATTTCGGACATCAACCCGCTGTTGCGTAACTTCGAGGCGTCTTGCTTCGATGGCGTGTATGTCACTGGCGACATCTCCCGCGATTATCTGGATTACATCGAAATGAAGCGCAACAATCCGCCGCCTGAGAACGAAGATGCCGTGCGTTCGCAATTGAATTTGAATCTGGCCCAGGTGGATTGACTACTGCTCTAACATGACTACACAGCACAAGCCAAGCTTCGGTTTTACTACCACCACGTTGCATAGCGACCGTCAGAAATCAATCGAACACGGGTCATTACATAAGCCGATACATACGTCGGTTACCTTCGGTTATGACGACGCGCGTGACCTGGCGGCGGTGTTCCAGGGCCGCCAACCGGGCTATCGTTACGGACGCCAGGGTAACCCCACCGTCTCGGCGCTCGAAGACAAAATTACGCGCATGGAAGACGGTGCGGCCACGATCTGTTTCGCTACCGGTATGGCAGCCATCGGTGCCGTGGTCCAGGCGCTGCTGCGCGAGGGCGACCAGGTAGTTTCATCGTCGTTCCTTTTCGGGAATACCAACAGCCTTTGGCAAACGGTTGCCCGGCAAGGAATCGACGTTGCACTGGTCGACGCTACCGATATCGTTAATGTCGAAGCAGCTCTGACACCGCGCACACGCCTCGTATTCGTCGAAACCATTGCCAATCCGCGCACCCAAATTGCCGACTTGCGACGTATCGGCGAGTTGTGTCGTGCCCGTGGCATCGTTTATATCGTCGACAACACCATGACCTCGCCGTATCTGTTTCGGCCGAAGTCGGTAGGTGCCGGCTTGGTTGTCAATGCGTTGACGAAATCGATCGGTGGTCATGGCAATGCGCTCGGTGGCAGTCTGACCGATACCGGCTTGTACGATTGGTCGAGCTTCCCGCACATACTCGATACCTACAAAAAGGGCGTGCCGGCCCAGTGGGGCATGGCACAAATTCGAGCCAGGGCGCTGCGTGATTTCGGTGCCACGCTCGGCCCGGAGGCAGCGCATCATTTGGCCGTTGGATCAGAAACCATGGCCCTGCGTCTGGATCGACAGTGCGCCAGTGCACTCGCGGTTGCGACGATGCTCGAAGCCGACCCCCGCGTGGCAGCCGTGCATTATCCTGGCTTGCAATCGCATCCGCAGCATGCGATTGCAAAAGAGCTATTCAAGGCGTTCGGAAGCTTGCTTAGCTTCGAGCTCAAGCCCGAGATCGATTGCTTTGATTACTTAAATCGCTTGCAACTCGCGGTGTCGGCGAGCAACCTCGGCGATACGCGTACGCTGGTCATACCGGTGGCGCATACGATCTTTTATGAAATGGGTGCCGAGCGGCGTGCCGGTATGGGCATTGCCGAATCGCTGATTCGCGTTTCGATCGGCATCGAAGATACCGATGATTTGATCGTTGATTTTCTACAAGCATTGGGTTCGAAATAATCGACGGCGATCAGCGGTCGGCTGGTCTGAGTAAAAGCTCTGCAGCGCTGTGTTGCGTGAGAATTTTTTCGGTGTGCACCGGACGAAAGTCGGCTAACTTCTGCAATAGCTCTGCAGGTTGCCGTGCTTGAACTAGCATGGCTGCATAGGATTGCCGCAAAAAACCGGTGTCAACCTGATGACCAACAAAAGTAACTAGCCCGTCGAAAAAGCCGTCGATATTCAATAGTCCGATCGGTTTGTCGTGCAAGCCCAACTGTGCCCAAGTCAACACTTCGAATAGCTCTTCCAGCGTTCCGAATCCGCCCGGCATGGCGATGAAACCATCTGACAAATCCATCATCATCGCTTTGCGTGCGTGCATGTCATTGACCACATGCAGCCTGCTAAGCCCATGATGGCCTACCTCCTGCTTTAACAACGCCTGCGGTATCACGCCTGTGACGTCGCCGCCCAGCCGCATCACTTCGTCGGCTAGCACACCCATGAGCCCGACGCTGCCACCGCCGTAGACCAAGGCAATCTTTGCAGCGACTAACTTACGAGCGAGGTTGCGAGCACCGTCGGCATACACCGGTAGCATGCCACTGGAGGCGCCGCAGTAGACGCATAATTTTTTCATCAGTTGGCGAAAAAAAACCGACCCGTAGGTCGGTTTTTGGAATACCTAAAAATTACTTCTTGGCAGCGTCGGCAGCTTTCTCAGCATCCTTGGCAGCATCTTTTGCGACATCAGCCGATTTCATTGCATCGGTTGAGGCAGCTTTTGCTGCATCTGCAGCTGCATCAGCGGCAGCAGCAGGAGCAGCCGATGGTGTAGCGGTAGTAGCAGGCATTGCGCTGGACGCATCAGCAGCTGGTGCTGGCATGGTCGTCGTTGCAGCAGGTGCTGTGTCGGTCATTGGTGCGGTCGTGGTCGGCGCGACGACTTCTTCTTTTTTGCTGCAACCAACCAGAGCGATCGACAAGAGGGATGCGATTAACAATGTTTTTTTCATGGGGATTTCCTTCAAAGAATTATTAGAAAGTCGCGATCAGTAATCAATATCAGTAATCAAAAACAATAACTACAAATAGTGTTGCTCTATAGGGCATTTCCGCATGAAACGTTGCAATGCAGCATGAAGAAAGCTTCCTAACCAATAATTATAGCGGCTTTTTTCTCAGTAGCGAACTGCCTTTTCTTATTGGTAACTTGTTTTGGTGTTTTGATGTATTTTCAACACATTTATTGAACCGTTAATTCTCACTCAAGCAAGTTGCAGCCAGCCATCCCGATACCATTCGTACAAAGTCTCGCGTACATCGTCGGAGGCTGTAAGAATTTTCTCGTTGGAAATTTCACGTTGATCTGCCAATGTACTCAACACGGCAATGTCTGCACGGCGGACTGCAAACGATTCTCCATTGATGAATACATGTCTGCCGCGATATAGCATGATGGTTTTTAAACTCAGCACGATGCGCCGGCGTGTACAAGCTTCTGCGAAGCGCGCTACTGACAAAGGGCGAGATGGTATCGAATAAACGACTGTAGCCTTCGGTTCAGAGAGATGCTCACCGAGAAAAATGATGATGTCTTCATCGTTGAAGCGCACCTTTTGCAGTTGCTCCGCAACCTGATGCAGCATGCTCGCATCGATGTGGGCCGGCCGCTTGCTCGGAGCAAGGTGCGGATCGGCATACCTTCCTGGTAGATCGATCGACTCCGCCATGAATTGCAAGAACGCTTCACCGATTTCTTGATAAGCCGCTGCCCGAAAGCCGATCGAGTAAGTCATGCATTCACCGACCGCGGTACCTTCATGTGCGTAGTTCGGTGGCAGATACAACATGTCGCCTGGCTCGAGCACGTATTCTTGCTCGGCTACAAAATCTTTCAATACCTTGAGTGGCAAACCGTCGATCAGTGTCAAATCTTTTTGTGCACTGATGCGCCAGCGTCGCTGGCCATGCGCCTGCAATAAAAATACATCGTACGAATCGACATGGGCACCGACGCCGCCGCCGTCGCTTGCATAGCTGATCATCAGATCGTCAAGTCGGCTATCTGGAACGAATCGAAACTGGCGCAATAGTGCGTCGGCTCGTTCGTCATGAAGATTGACGCCTTGTACCAGCAAAGTCCAGTCGTCGGCAGTTGATGCACTGGTTGGCGGCATGGTGGTGAACGGGCCATGCTGCAGTTGCCAGCGCTTGCGGCTGCGACTGATCAACCGCGATTCGACATCTTCCTGCAACGACAATGCAAAAACATCGGCGGCAGGCAGAACAGGCAAAAACCCCGGCATCGCCTGACGTACTAGGAGCGGCTTTTTTTGCCAGTAATCACGCAGGAAAACTGCAGGCGTCATCCCGCCAAGCAACGTCATTTTTTTCATGACCGCATTATAGGCCTGCACCGGCGAATGCAAAATCTGCTCGCCTGACCGAGTTAGCACCCGGTTATAATTCTGACCACACTCATAGAAAGGAACTTCGTCATGAAGATCGAAAAAAATACGGTAGTCACGGTGCATTACACGCTCGCCGATGCGCAAGGTAACCTGATCGAGGAAAGCGAAGATCCGATGGTGTATCTACATGGCGGGTATGAAAATACATTGCCAAAAATCGAGGAAGCACTCGACGGTCAGGAAGTGGGCTACAACACCACGATTCAGGTCGAGCCGGATGATGCATTCGGCGAATACGATCCGGCACTTGTGAAAGTCGAGCCACGGGACAGGTTGCCGACACCGCTGGAAGTGGGCATGCAATTCGAAGGTATGCCCGAAGGCGACGATGACGACGATGATGCGTTGATTTTTACGGTAACCGATATTGCCGATGATAAGGTCGTGCTCGATGGTAACCACACATTGGCAGGTATGGCGCTGCGGTTTACGCTCAACGTCAGCGAGGTGCGCGCTGCGACAGACGAAGAGATCACCCACGAGCACGTGCACGGTGCGCACGGTCATCATCATGATGATGCCGACGAGGAGCAGGGTTCGGAAAGGGATACGGACAGTACAGCCGGCGACCAGTTTCGTAGCCGCCCGATTCACTAGACACTACCAGTAGGCCCCGGCATCATTTGCTGCTGGGAGTATTGAATCCGGTGCCAGCGCTACGGTGCGATGACCTTGGCGAGCGGTAACCCGGGTGTGACACGAAACAAAGCTGGCGACGTCGGATCGGCAGTGATCTTTTGCCAGCCGCTGGACAGATGCAGCAAACCGATGTTTCCCTGCCAGGTAATGATGTTGGCAAATGCAGTGTTGTCAGTGTCCTGGCCATGTATCAGCATTATCTTGCCATCGAAACGTTGGGATAGTTGTTGAATGTGCTGGCGAATTTCGGCAAAGCCGTCACGATAGGCACTTGCACCGTTGCTCGACTTGGGTGGTACCACTGCCATCGGATTGCCATCGACGAACAGGACGATGCCAACGGCGTTGCGGTGCGTGGCAGAGGCAAAGAGCCTCTGCAGCCATGCGCGATCGGCAATCATTCGATCCTCGAATTCGCCGTTGCGTCCTGCGGCATGGGTGAAATCGTTATTATTTGCAGGCAGATTCACCGTAGCGAATACCAGCCGGTCGATATCCCAACGAAGGTTTTCTGCATAGGTGCGAAATTTCGGCGTGCGATCCTGCCGTACCAACGGCAACTTGGTGGAACCGAATGAAAAATCGCTGCCAAAAAACAGGTCCCGAATGCGGTTAAGCCGTTCGATTGCCAGAGACTGGCCATTCTCTGCGCGACATGCACTCCAGTCGCTGGCGGCAATCGACACGATCACACCATTCTTTGCCTTTTCCAAAAGTGCTTTGCGCCGGATAAATAACTGATCCGAGCACGCTTCCGAACTTGCTTTGATGCCATTGACCACGACGAACGCCAGATTGTCGGCGTCGGTTGCGGCGATTGCTTCGCGCAAAACCGTATCTTCCGGTGCCGCCACCGCAGTATGAGAAATTACGCCGAAGCTCAATGGCATAGCCTGTACGAGCACGGGCAGGCATGTTATGAACGCGGCTGTCAGGAAAATGCCGATCATGTCGCAACATTGCTTTCGGCAAGCCGTTTCAAGCGATAAAGTTCCATCAGCGCATCGCGCGGCGTCAATTGATCAGGATCGAGCGCAACAAGTGCCAGGTGTAATGCTTGAGTCGCTGCAGTATCGCCCGGTAATGGCGCGGTATCAGTCACCGCATCTATATCCGTAGGGCTAGAGTGCGTATCGGCGAACAGATCGAATTGTGGTGTGCCTTGCAACGAGTGTGCTTCCAGCCTGCCCAAATATTTGCGCGCTGCACGAATAACGTTCGATGGAACACCTGCCAGTTGTGCTACCTGCAAACCGTAGCTTTGCGATGCGGGCCCCGGCTGGACCGCATGGAGAAAGACGATGCTGTGCCGATGCTCGATCGCCGATAAATGCACGTTGGCAGCATTGGAATGCAGCATTGGCAACTGCGTAAGCTCGAAATAATGCGTAGCGAACAAAGTGAAGCTGCGCGTGGTGTCGATCAGGTGCCTAGCGATTGCCCAGGCAATTGCCAGGCCGTCGAAGGTCGACGTGCCGCGGCCGACCTCATCCATCAATACCAATGACTGTGCGGTAGCACCGTTGAGTATGGCTGCCGATTCCGTCATCTCCACCATGAACGTCGAGCGCCCACCTGCCAGATCGTCGGCTGCCCCGATACGCGTGAATATACGGTCGATCGGCCCGATCACGGCCCGGGAGGCCGGTACATAACTACCCATGTAGGCTAGCAACGTGATGAGCGCCACCTGCCGCATATAAGTCGATTTGCCTCCCATGTTGGGGCCGGTAACGAGCAGCAAGGTGCGCTCTGCATGCAGGCAACAATCATTGGCGATGAACCGCTCGATCTGGTTTTCAACCACCGGATGGCGCCCTTGTTCGATGTCGATGACGGCGTGGTTTACCAATAGCGGTGCACACCAGTCGTTTTTGCGTGCATGTCTGGCGAGGGCCGCAAGCGTGTCCAGTTGGGCGACGGCTTGGGCGATTGTCTGCAGCATGCCAATAAAAGGAGCCAAAGCATCCAGCAATTGCTCGTAGAGCAGTTTCTCGCGGCTCAGTGCGCGGTCCTGCGCCGACAATGCTTTGTCTTCAAAAGCTTTTAATTCCGGCGTGATGTATCGCTCGGCATTTTTCAGTGTCTGGCGACGGCGGTAGTCTTCCGGCACTTTACTGAGCTGGCCATTACTGACTTCGATATAAAAACCGTGCACACGGTTGTATTCGACCCGCAGATTCGCGATTCCGGTTCGCTCACGTTCTCTGGCCTCCAGATCCAGCAAAAACTGCCCGGCGTTTTCAGACAAACCGCGTAATTCGTCGAGTTCCGCATCGTAACCGTTTGCAATGACGCCGCCGTCGCGCGCCAGTGCTGCGGGCTCGTCCATCAAAGCGCGTACGAGTAGGTCCAGGCACGCTGTTGGCGTAGCCAATGCTAGCCGGATAGTGGACAACAGGCTGCTACCAGACGTCGTATCGCCTGCGACCCGATCGAGTTCGGCCGCATCCGAATCACCGTAGAACACGGGTTGTGCTCGCAGCGCTTGTAACTGTAGCAAGCCGCTGCGCAGACCGGCCAAGTCCCTCGGCCTGGCCGAGAACAGGGCGATACGGGTGCTGATGCGCTCGATGTCTGGAAAGTGCATAAGCACGCCCGCCAAAAACTCGTCGGCGTCGGCTGCCAGCAGCACTGCGATAGCCGCTTGGCGGGCCGTTGCAATGGCTTGGTCGCGCCGCGCGTGATGCAGCCAGCTTCGCAGAAGGCGTGAACCCATCGTGGTACGGCAATAATCGAGTACGGAGAGTAATGTTGGCCCACTCCCACTGCTGTCGTGCCCACGTAGTGTTTCGGTCAGCTCCAAATTGCGACGGGTCGCTGCATCTAGCCCGATAAACTCCTGCTCGGTTTCGACGACTAGGCTGCGTACATGACTGAGTTCGCCGCTTTGTGTCGATCTGGCATAGCCTAGCAGTGCGCCTGCGGCCCCCTTGGCTGCCTGCAAGCCATCGGCACCGTAGCCAGACAGGGTGGCTACTTGCAGGTGTGCGATCAACATGCGCTCGCCAGCGGCGATATCGAAATGCCAATCCGGTAAAGTACCCGGCCTGGCAAGCCCGTGCGTGCGGCAAATCTCGTTAAGAAATGTGTGGAACGCTGGCGGCGCGTTTTCGGTCGTGAATAATTCGGCGGGACATATACGTTCCAGTTCCTGTCGCAACTGAAGAAAAATCGCCTCATCGCTGCCACTGCATTCCATGAGCCGTAGCGAACCACTTGCCATCGATAGCCAGGCGATGCCGATGGTGACTGCTTTTTTTTGCGGCAGGCGCATTAGTGCCACTAATGGCCGGTCTGCTTTTGCCGGCAGCAGATCGGCGTCCGATAGTGTGCCCGGCGTGATGATACGTACCACTTTGCGCGCCACCGGCCCTTTGCTGGTTGCCGGATCGCCGATTTGCTCGCAAATCGCAATCGATTCGCCGAGCTTGACTAGTTTGGCAAGATATTGGTCGACCGAGTGGTGAGGCACACCTGCCATTTTTATAGGCTCGCCACTTGAACTGCCGCGTTGGGTGAGGGTGATACCGAGCAGCCTGGCTGCCTTGACGGCATCGTCAAAAAACAATTCGTAGAAATCGCCCATGCGATAGAACAGCAACGTCGATGGATGCTCTGCCTTGATGCGCAGATACTGCTGCATCATGGGCGTGTGCTGCTTCGCGGTGAGGTTGGTTGCGTCAGATGCGGTCATGAAATGAGGGAGGACTAACGAAGAATGGCTGTCAGCGCGACGCCGCGGTAGGCGCTATCATATTTGAACCCGCCATACGGTGGGCCCCACTGTAAACATTTCTATGAAGCGCAAGCTTATCGAACCGCCTGGCTGGCACGAGGCGCAAGCTCCGGAATGCTGCATGCTTTGCGATCGCCCTATACCGCGGTCCCAACGTGATGCACATCATCTGGTGCCGAAAATGAAGGGTGGAAAAATAACAGTGGCCATGCACCGGATCTGTCATCGTCAATTGCATGCATTATTTTCAGAAACAGAACTAGCACGTCAATACAGTACCGCCAGTGCGCTACGCTCGCATGTCGAAATACAGAAGTTCGTCGCCTGGGTCAAGACTAAGCCCGACGATTTTTTCGAACGTACGCGGCGGGCCTCCCGTAGACGATGAGCGCTGCACTACAGCGGCCATTTACTGACTTTGCTGCCGCTGAATTTCTCGACGTTTCATGGCCAGGTAATCGTTGCGTTCAACCTCTTTTAGTTGACGGGCATAGCGATCCGTACCATCGAACCAAGTTTGCAAGCGTTTCTCGACTTGTTCGGATGCCGGCAGTTTCAAAGCTGAAAGATAGGCATCGATGGCGAGATAATAGCGCATGGTGTTGCGCTCCACTACGCCGCGTACACCACCGACATATTGCCCATCGCTTCCATCGCCCCTGGTCCCTTCCAGACGGGTAAAACCAACCTTGCTACTGCCCGCTGTAGACAAGTAAGCTTTCATCGCCACGCGGGCGGCGATGCCGTAAGCATACGAGTATCGAAGATGTAGAAACGTTTTTCCTTCCGCCAGCGGTATGGCTTCTAACAAAATGCGGTAATCGCTCGTACCCATCGGCCCCTCCTTGGCGTGCAGGGCCACATGCATGTAGTCCGGCGTTGAGGCTACGGCCGTGAATTTGAATGCCACGGGATACGCGTCGTCCAGAGGCTGATCGTGTTTCTTGCCGATGCTGACCTGTAGACTGTTGCTGCCATCGCCGCCACCTGCGCGGCAGTATTTCGTATTCAAGTGCAAGATCAGCATGTCACACCAGTTTGCCGGATTGTTGAGAGCACGATTGGCGCTGGCGAATGGCTGATCGATCACCGCATAGATATTGCCGGCTAGCTCTTTGGTTGATTCTGCGGAATCGAGATAAATCGGACGTTGAAATTGATTATTTTTTAGCTGCACCGACAAATCTTTGTACTTTGCCTGTAGCGCTGTGCTATTTAGCGCCTCGGCGGCAGTCGCAGCATTGCCGGCGCAGACCCAGACGAGCAATAGTAGAAAAATTACTTTGACCCGCCGCAATAAATTGCTCGCCAACGTCGGAATGTCCGGGTCAACAACCTGGAGCGGATTGGATAGGGCAGAAGCACTCTGCGTGCAAATTGGTATGACAAGTCGGGTAGCAAGATAATTGGGCATCAGATACCATCAGGAATAGTGTAAATAAATATTGCTCGCTGCTTTACGACATTGCCGACAGATTAAACCAGAGTACCTTCGAGTTGAAGGGCAACTTTGCATGCGGTTACAACGGATAATGGATGATCGTAAGTAAATATGTTTAAAAATGATTTATTTAGCAAGAATGAGCAGACTTTTGGATCTGGCGCTATCGAGTCGTTATTCACGGAAACGGTCGGAAAAGAGCAAAGTACCCTGCTGTCGACGTTTTTCGAAGACGCACCGCAATGTATATTTGTGTTCGATGCTGGCTTTTCATTGTCGGCAGTTAATGCCGAAGGTCGACGGCTCTGTTGTCTGACGAAAGGGCAATCTGTCGGCGTTCCATTATGGGATGTGCTTTGTACTCCATTCGGCAGCCAGACAAATTTACAGGAATGCCTGGTGCGATCTTTTCGCGAGACGATCTCTACACGGATGCCAGTCACTCTATTGCTATCCTCCACCGATGCGGCAATTGCCATTGCGTCAGACAAACTCGCCGTGCCCGGACTCGGTCTATTGCGTGAAGGTGCCGGTATCTGGCATCTGTGTCATCAACCCATTTTTAGCAGCGACAGCCGCATTTCCGGTATCGTCACTTATCTAACGACGCTAGGACTGCTCGATAAAACATGCGAGCAGCTTGCTCTCACCGGGCTGCAGTCTTCAGTACCTGTGGCCACGGTTACAGGCGGCAAAAAAGTCGTGGCTACCGATGCAAGCCGGTTAAAAATTCCACCTGCGCCGCTGGCAGCTTCGACACTGAAAAATTTTAAGGATGAAGAAGGAAAGCACCGAGCTTCCATAAGATGCCTGCAGATATTACTCGTAGAAGATAACGAAGATCTGCGTATCACAGCCGGTGAGCACCTGCGTTTGCTTGGTCACGAAGTCACGGCCGCACCGGACGCTGAGCGCGCCCAACAATATCTTGCTGAAGGCACTTTCGACCTTTTATTTACCGATCTTACGTTGCCAAAGATGACCGGTGCAGACCTCGCGCGTTGGGCACTGCGAGATTTCCCGCAAATGCAAGTCGTTATCACATCCGGATACGGACGTGCGATGGCCGACGTCAACGATCTAGATGCTTTCTTCCTACCGAAACCCTATCAACGCGCCGATTTGGAAAACCTGCTTGCGCGTGTAGACCCACGGTGATGTTCTCACCGTCAGCCCGGTTCCCCGATCGGTGAGCTTCTGGGCGTCTGTTCCAGCAGCATGCGTCCGAATACTGCGGGTGAGAGCGGTCGGCTGAAATAGAAACCCTGAAATTCGTCACATCCGTGTTGTGCAAGGAAGGCTAGCTGTTCAGGTGTTTCGACACCTTCTGCAATGACGTGTAACTTCAGACTGTGTGCGAGCGCGATAATGGATTTGACGATCGCCTCATCGTCGGGATCGGTGCCGATATCTTTGACGAACGTACGATCGATTTTCAATACATCGATGGGAAATTTTTTCAAATACGACAAACTGGAATAACCGGTACCGAAATCGTCGATCGACAGCTGAATACCGTGCGTTTTGAGATCTTTCAAAATTTCGACTGCCCGGCCGATCTCGGTCATGATCAGATTCTCGGTCAATTCGATTTCTAGGTAACACGGTGCCAGTCCCGTTTCACACAGGATTCGATCGATCGACGCGACCAAATCCGGATGGGAGAATTGTCTGGGTGAGAGATTGACGGCGACGCGTAAAAACCCCAGACCTGCATCTTGCCATGCCTTGTTCTGGCGGCAGGCTTCTCGCAAAACCCATTCCCCGATCAGGACGATCAATCCGGTTTCCTCGGCCAAGGCGATAAATTCATCCGGCGCGACATTGCCACGGGTAGGATGCCGCCAGTAGATCAGCGCCTCCATCCCGCTGATGCAGCCGGACTTTAAGTCCACCTGAGGTTGGTAATGCAGGCTGAATTCATCGCGCTCAATTGCTGTTCGCAACGAAGATTCCATGACTAAACGCGCCAGGGCACGTTCATTGAATGCAGTTTCGTAAAATTTAAATGTATTGCGGCCCTGCTGCTTGGCGCTGTACATGGCCACATCGGCACATTCCACCAGTTTTTCTGGGTCTGCGCCATGCAACGGAAAAAGCGCGATGCCGATACTGCAGGTCACGACCAGTTCATGACCATCCACCGGTACCGGTTGTGCGATCGACTTGATCAATTGCTCAATCGATGCGACATCCATTTGATGATATTCAGAATCGCGCATCACCATGACGAATTCGTCGCCACCCAGGCGGGCAACGGTGTCACCGGGAAGGACAAAATTTGACAACCGATTTGCCAGAATTTGTAGCAGCCGATCGCCGGCACGGTGCCCGAGGCTGTCGTTGATAGATTTAAAGCGGTCCAGATCAAGAAAAATTACCCAGATTTTTTGGCTATGTACTGCCGCATCGACGATTGCTTCGCGAATCCGACGACGTAGCAACATGAGGTTCGCCAGCCCGGTCAGTGCGTCATGCGTGGCTTCCTGTTCTAATGCCGCTTGATAACGCTGTGCGTCGGAGACGTCGATATGTGCCATGACATACGAGCCGACTGTAGGGCCGGTGCAATAAGCAGGCAGTGGCAAATAAATGTCGTTGGATGGTGCGGGCGCGAGTATAGGCGATGCGTGCACACGATGCGACACCGCGCCGCTGCAGGCTGGATTCAAGACGACCATCACTTGGCCGGTGCCGCCGTAGGAAATCATGCGTTGCAGCGTTTGCACACCCGTCTGCGACGCGTCGACGCCCAATACATCCCAATAATTTTGCCCGAGTAAGGTCTCGATACCTACTCGGCTCATGCGCACGAAAGCCGGGTTTGCATAGACGATGGGCAGGTTCGGTAACGTAGCGTCGACAGCAGCCAGTGCAATCGGATTGGCATCGTGAATTTGCTGGTGAGAGAGCATTAAAGGGCTATCTGCTTTCAATGTTTCCCCGGCATGTATTCATAATGATGACGATTAGCAGGATGGCATGTACAGGCACCTGACAATACCGGCGCCCGCTTTTGCGTACTTCGCCCGATGGTAACAGTGCACATTTTCCAAGCGGGTAAGAAAACGTCGCGAGTCCTTGTAGGAAAACACGAAGCCCACTCTTCGATTGCCATTTCCAGGATTCCTACACGACCTACGGCACCTGTCTTACGGCAACAATTGTTTCAAGGATGTAATATGCGTGCGTTCCGCTACTTACTCTTCAGTATCGGAACTGTGTCATCTACAGCTGAATAAGAATAGCTGATCAAGAATTATCACGTGCTGGGCATTTTCCTAGCTAATTATTTTTTCCGAGGAGCACCATGAAACATTCGTTAATGTTCACCGCATTGCTTTCAGTCGCAGCCTTGAGCGCATGTGAAAAGAAAGAGACCGTTGTCGTACCGCCGGCCGCGGCGGCTCCTGAATCTTCGACAACAGTTGTCGTGCCTGCGCCGGTTGCCGTGCCTGGGCCAGCAGGTGCTCCTGGAGCACCAGGTGCAACCGGCGCAACTGGTGCTATGGGCTCGACAGGTGATGCAGGTACACAGGGTGCTACCGGTTCTACAGGATCAACCGGTTCGATGGGTGATACCGGTGCGACGGGCGCGACTGGATCAGCCGGCTCTACCGTGATTGTCGTGCCTGAAGAGAAAAAATAATATTGTCGAGCGTGCGTCGTGGCAATCTCCGCGGGGATTGCCTGATTTTTTAGCGTCCTCGACCACCGGATCTGCGTGGCGCAGTCGGTTTCGCACTACTACCGCCAAACGTTTTTGTCGGCCCTACCGTGCGCGACGCTGGCGCTGTGCGTTGACCGGCGTTACCGGCACGAGCTTGTGGCTGGCGCTTCGACTGCATATCCGCACTGCGTTTTTGAATCGGTTGGGCACGCGCCAAAGGATCCGGCTCGAAGCCAGCAATTGTTTCTCGCGGCAATTCACGCTTGATCAACCGCTCTATGTCGCGCAGCATTTCATGTTCATCCACGCATACGAGTGATACCGCCTCCCCGGTCGCACCAGCACGTCCGGTTCGACCGATACGATGCACATAATCTTCAGGTATGTTCGGCAAATCGTAATTGACAACATGTGGTAATTGGTCGATGTCGATGCCACGCGCGGCGATATCGGTCGCCACCAGTACCTGCAAACTGCCGTCTTTAAACTCGGTCAAAGCGCGCGTACGAGCTGCTTGACTCTTGTTGCCGTGGATTGCCAGGCCGGTGATGCCATCTTTTCCCAATTGTTCCACGAGTTTGTTGGCACCATGCTTAGTACGGGTGAATACCAAAACCTGGGTCCATTGCTTGGTTTTGATTAAATGCGTCAGCATCGGATGCTTACGATCGCGGTCGACCGGATGGATTTTCTGGGCAATGACTTCTACCGTCGAATTTCTGCGGGCCACTTCGATCATTGCCGGTGCATTTAGCAAACCATCGGCCAAGGCTTTGATCTCGTCGGAAAATGTCGCTGAAAACAGCAAGTTCTGCCGCTTCTTCGGCAACACGGCAAGTACTTTTTTGATATCGCGGATGAAACCCATGTCGAGCATACGATCGGCTTCGTCCAAGACTAAGATTTCCACCTGATTCAGGTTGACCGTACCTTGCTGCATGTGGTCGAGCAAGCGCCCCGGTGTCGCAACCAAGATATCGACGCCGTGTTTAAGTAATTTAATTTGCGGATTGATGCCAACACCGCCGAAAACCACAGCAGAGGTTAATTTCAGATATTTACCATAGGTACGCACGCTTTCCTCGACTTGTGCCGCCAGTTCCCTGGTAGGCGTCAAGATCAGTGCACGGATCGGACGTTGCGACACAGTATTTGTCGGCGAGCTGGCGCTTTTAGAAAGACGATGCAGAATCGGCAGGGTGAATCCAGCGGTTTTACCGGTGCCGGTCTGGGCACCGGCAAGCAAATCGCCACCGGCTAAAACAGCAGGTATTGCCTGCGCTTGTATCGGTGTCGGTACGGTGTAACCGTGATCGGTGATGGCGCGAACGATTTCCTCAGCGAGGCCGAGCGAGATAAATGACATGAGATTTTAGTGGTGAGTATCGGCCTGTCGCCAGAAAAGGCGCCAGTCGCAGGCAAACGGATCGGAAAATAAAGCAGGTCCGGACAGGACAGCGGTAAGGGGACTGGTCTGTCACCGCGTGCGCGGAGTATAGCAGTCTCGATTCGCGCTGTCCTGCTTCGTGATCGATTTCCAAACAATGTCGATTCAGTCTGCGTAGGGCGACAACACCGCGATCATTTGGGCAAATATCTTGGGCGTGCCAGCGATAACATCGCCTTTGAACAGGTAATCGGAATCGCCTTTGAAGGTGCCAACGATGCCACCTGCTTCGGTGATTAGCAGCGAGCCAGCTGCCACATCCCAGGGTTTCAAACCCTTTTCGAAAAACCCGTCCAGTCGGCCAGCCGCCACATATGCGAGGTCGAGTGCAGCCGCGCCGGGACGGCGTAATCCGGCACACCGCGGCGTCATGGCGCGAAACATGTCAATGTAGTTTTCCAGCCCATCGGTGCCTCGAAACGGGAAGCCGGTGCCGATTAATGCATCGGCGAGCTTGTCGCGACGGCTCACGCGCAGGCGCTTATCGTTCAAGTACGCACCCGCGCCCTTGGAGGCGGTAAACAGATCGTTGCGGGTTGGGTCATACACCACCGCTTGAGTCATCTGACCGCGTTGCCGTAAAGCGATCGAGACGCAGTATTGCGGAAAACTGTGAATGAAGTTGGTGGTGCCGTCCAATGGATCGATAATCCAAACGTTTTCATTCTGTTCGTCAAAATTGGCAGATGCACCGGATTCCTCGCACAAGAAAGCATGATCCGGGTAAGCCTGCTGCAATACGCCGATGATCGCCTGTTCGGCAGCACGGTCGATTTCGGTGACGAAGTCGTTCGGTCCTTTTTCATTGACTTTTACGCGGTCGATATCGAGCGAGGCGCGGCTGATGATTGCTGCCCCGCGTCGCGCAGCCTTGATCGCCGTGTTGAGCATGGGATGCATACGGTTTCCATTAAAATGACATGTGAAGGATCGATGCGGCTCGCCGGTAAATTGCCGGGGCCGCGATAGGGCGGTATTTTAAATGACTATTTCCGAAAGCAATAAAGACGATTACATCGGCGATCAAAATATTGATGCTGCCGCCGCCGGCGCACAGGATTCATCATTGCGATTCGTGCTTGTCGAAACCAGCCGGCCTGGCAACATCGGCGCTGCGGCGCGTGCCATGAAGACGATGGGTTATTCGCAGCTCACTTTGGTCCGTCCGCGCTTCAATGCGCCTGCGCAGGAGGAAGAAGCAATTGCTTTTGCCAGTGGTGCTTTGGATGTGCTCGCTGCTGCGCGGGTCGTTGGTTCTATTGAAGAGGCATTGGCCGGATGCAATATCGTGGCGGCGGTATCGGCGCGGTTGCGAGAATTTTCACCACCAGTGATGTCGCCGCGCGCATGGGCGAGCCAGCTGGCTAACAGCATGGATTCGAATGGCGATCGTCGGAATAACAATTGTAGAGCGGCATTGGTATTTGGTAACGAGCGTTTCGGATTGCCGAATGAAATCGTCGAAAAATGTGACGTGCTGATCAACATTCCTGCCAACCCGGTCTATTCTTCGTTAAATTTGGCGCAGGCGGTGCAAATACTTTCGTATGAGTGCGCGCAAGGTGGTCATTTTGCGACCGATGACCGCTCAACTCGCACAAATAATGCAATCGTCAATACTAACGCGATGGACAGAATAAATTTTAGCGGGCAGGCAGCAGACAAGCGTCAGGTAGAAGCCATGTTCACGCATTTAGAACAAGCATTGATAGCGATCGATTTTCTCGATCCTGCGAATCCCAAACGACTCATGTCGCGCATACGTTGTCTGTTTGCGCGTACCGGACTGGAAAACGAGGAGGTCAACATCTGGCGGGGTATTGCACGCAAGATTCTCCAAATCCGACGATAAAAAAAGTTTCTGCCAAATCGTACGGATCAGCCCCATGCCCGCATCAATCCCACAGCCAGCCCTTCCAACGCGAAATCGTCGACTTCCGGATTCACACGAATCGGTTCGAAATCGGGATTTTCCGGTAGCAACTCAATGGTCGAGCCTGATTTCCGATAGCGCTTTACGGTTACGCCGTCCCCTAGACGTGCTACGACGATTTGCCCATTGTGTGCACGGTCGACTTTGCGCACTGCCAATAGATCGCCGTCCAGAATGCCGGCATCGCGCATGGACATGCCGCGAACCTTCAATAAAAAATCCGGTATTGCCGAAAACAGCGAACGATCTACCTGATATGTCGCTTCGATATGTTCTTGCGCCAGGATGGGCGATCCTGCTGCAACCCGGCCGATGAGCGGTAACGACAATTGCATAAGCGCAGGATGCGGCAATACCAGCTGAGAGCCTGCAGCCCGTTGGGATAGCTCGCCGCCGACCTCCCGCAACCGGATGCCGCGCGATGTGCCGGGTGTTAGATCGATGGCGCCTTTACGAGCGAGCGCTTGTAAATGTTCCTCGGCTGCATTTGCCGACTTGAAACCGAGCTCTCGGGCAATTTCAGCGCGGGTCGGTGGGAAGCCAGTGTTGTCGATGGCGTCTCTGATTAAAGTCAATATCTGTTCTTGCCGTGCTGTCAATTTGATCATGGCGTTAGGCAGGCCGACGGTGAGGTCGACAAAGTCGCAATAGACTGTATTTTTATACAGTATTCTCTGAAGCGCAAGGGAATTTTGCGCTGTGTATTTACTGCAACATACGGCGTGTGTTCGTTCATTCAAGACCGAATTGTTTCGAGGGGAATTCATTATTTAATTCCGCAAGCAGTTGAATGCTTTGAGCATTTTCCGGTTTCGCGCTACACTCACGGGCTTTTCTCTTCCCACACTCGTCTTGACGCCGGGGTGGGCATTTGTTTTATTCGTCCAGAAGGAGTTCGTATGCGTCATTATGAAATTGTATTTATCGTCCACCCGGACCAGAGCGAGCAAGTGCCCGCGATGATCGAGCGTTACAAGACTACCGTTGCCAGTCGCGGCGGCAAAGTCCACCGCGTTGAAGACTGGGGCCGTCGCCAGATGGCTTATATGGTCCAGAAGCTGGCCAAAGCGCACTATGTCTGCCTCAATATCGAGTGCGACAACGAAACGCTGGTTGAGATCGAAACCGGCTTCAAGTTCAATGACGCGGTGCTCCGCCATCTGACTGTCAAGATGAAGAAGGCAGAAACTGCACCGTCGCCGATGATGAAAGCTGTGCAAAAGGAAGATGCTGCCAAGAGCCATCGCACTGAAGCGCCGGCTGCCTGAGCGTCGTTCGAGGGACTGCTGGAATCGGCATTGTGAGCCAGGCCGCAAATGTTATATCGAGCCTTCATCCGCCCAATCATTTTTGTTTCATCGCATCAATCAGTGAACGGGAAATTCTCCGTTACACGCCTGCAGGTATTCCGGTGGTGGCAGCGCGTTTGCTGCACAGGTCGCAGCAGGTGGAAGCCGGGATCGAGAGAGTGGTGGAATTCGATATTGCGGCGCTCGCCGTCGGCGAGATTGCAGGTCGGTTCAATCAAGCGGATTTAGGCGGTGCGTTTCACTTCAGCGGTTTTCTAGCGCGTAAGAATCGCAACAGTAAAAGCCTGGTGTTTCACATTGCAGATTTTCACGGCATCGAATCCTAATCAGGAACCTTAAACAGAAACCTTGAGCAGCATTCGATTCAATCATTCATCAGTTATTCATACAGGAGCCTGATATGGCATTCGGTAAAAAATTCGACAAAAACAAGCTAAAGCTTAAAGAGAAACGCAAGCAACAAAATCCGTTATTCAAGCGCAAGAAATTCTGCCGCTTCACGGCAGCGCATGTCGAGCAAGTAGATTACAAAGACGTCGATACTCTAAAAGATTTTGTTCAAGAAAACGGCAAGATCATGCCTGCCCGACTGACCGGCACCAAGGCACATTATCAACGTCAGGTAGATACGGCAATCAAGCGCGCGCGCTTCCTCGCATTGCTGCCGTACACCGATCTGCACACCGCTTAATCGACGGCATCTGGAGAAAAATATGCAAGTCATCTTATTGGAAAAAGTCGTCAATCTTGGCAATCTCGGTGAAGTCGTGCGTGTGAAGGATGGTTATGCGCGCAATTTTCTGATTCCGCAAAAAATGGCGCGACGCGCAACGACCAATGCAGTCGCAGAATTCGAGGCCAAGCGTGCCGATCTCGAAAAAGCTGCTGCGGCGAAGCTGGCCGAATCGCAAAAACAGGGCGAAAAACTTGCCGGTTTGACGGTACAGATCTCACAAAAATCCGGCGTCGACGGCCGTTTGTTCGGGTCCGTTACGAATGCGGACGTGGCGCAGGCGCTGGCCAAACAAGGCTTTGCAGTCGATAAAGTGCAGATCCGCATGCCACAAGGGCCGTTGAAGACGGTCGGCGATCATCCGGTATCGGTTGCGCTGCATACCGATGTCGTGGTCGAAGTCATCGTCGCCGTTTTAGGCGAGCACAACTGATCATATTGCAACGATGTTGTTGCGCTGATCGGATTGAGTTGCATTACGAGAACCGGGCATTGCCCGGTTTTTTATTTCTTCAATCGATGTAAAAAACATCGCGTGGAAATGGCTTTTAAAATACCTGCAAGCAATGCCGTCGGCAGGGTCTAACGGTTATAATCGCGCCCATGAATATCCGCACCGACCCCCAGATCGAATCGCTTCGCGTCCCACCGCATTCCATCGAGGCTGAACAGTCCGTACTGGGCGGTTTATTGCTCGATAACGCCGCGTGGGATCGGATCGCCGATTTCGTTCATCAGGACGATTTCTATCGGTACGATCACCGGATAATTTTTCAGCATATCGTCAAGCTGATCAATGGTTCGCGACCGGCGGACGTGATTACGGTGTACGAATCGCTCGGCAATATTGGCAAGGCAGAGGAAGTCGGCGGATTGAGTTACCTCAACGCGTTGGCGCAGAATACCCCGTCGGCTGCCAATATCCGCCGCTATGCGGAAATCGTGCGAGACCGCGGCGTACTGCGCAAACTGATTACCGTGTCTGATGAAATTTCAGGTCAGGCTTTTAATCCGCAGGGCAAAGAAGTCAAGCAAATGCTCGACGAGGCGGAGTCGAAAATCTTTGCGATCGCCGAAGAGGGCTCGCGTGGCGCACAGGGATTTCAAGAAATCCAGCCATTGCTGACACAAGTCGTCGAACGTATCGACGAGCTCTACAACCGTGAGGGGCAGAATGATATTACGGGCGTGCCGACCGGGTTTGTCGATCTCGACCGCCTGACATCCGGACTGCAGCCCGGCGATCTGGTGATCGTCGCCGGGCGGCCTTCGATGGGTAAGACCGCATTCTCGATCAATATCGGCGAGCACGTCGCCATCGAAAGTGGACTGCCGGTCGCCGTGTTTTCAATGGAAATGGGCGGTACGCAATTGGCGATGCGTATGCTGGGATCGGTAGGGCGCCTGGATCAGCATCGGCTTCGCACCGGCCGACTTGCCGACGAGGATTGGCCACGCCTGACACACGCGATTCAAAAAATGAATGATGCGCAGTTGTATATCGACGAGACGCCCGCACTGAATTCGATCGAGTTGCGTGCCCGCTCGCGCCGTCTCTCACGCCAGTGCGGCAAACTCGGGCTGATCATCATCGACTATTTGCAGCTCATGTCGGCAAATTCATCCGGCGAAAATCGCGCGACCGAAATTTCCGAAATATCGCGCAGCCTGAAAAGTCTGGCCAAGGAGTTGAATTGCCCCGTCATTGCGCTCTCGCAGCTCAATCGCTCGCTGGAACAACGGCCCAACAAGCGCCCGGTGATGTCGGACCTGCGCGAGTCCGGCGCAATCGAGCAGGATGCCGACGTGATCCTGTTCATTTACCGTGACGAAGTCTACAATCCTGACTCACAGGATAAAGGCACAGCTGAAATTATCATTGGCAAGCAGCGTAACGGCCCTATCGGAAGCGTACGCCTGACCTTCCTCGGACAATATACGAAATTCGACAATTACACCGGCGGTGCGGCCCTGTACCAGGGTGATTGATCATCTCGCCGTGCCGTTGAAAAGGTAATCATGTTTGGACGTTTCATGCCCGTCGAGGGCAAATTTTTCGATTACTTCAATGAGCATGCAACACTGTGTGTTAAAGGTGCCAGAGAAATGCTGGCATTGATGACGGACTTCGACGACTTGGAAAAACGTGTCCATGCAATCGAAACCATCGAGAAGCTCGCCGACAAAGTAACGCACGCTACGCTCGACCTCTTGCACAAGACGTTGATCACACCGCTCGACCGCGATGATATTCATCAATTGATCACGCGCATGGACGACATACTCGACTTGATGGAGGACGCTGCACAAACGGTGTCGCTTTACGATATCAAAGCCATTACTGCCGAAGCCCGACGTCTGGCCGAATTATGTCTAGCTTGTACCGAGAAGGTGCAGGCAGCAGTCGCTTTGCTTCACGATATGGATAATTCTCACGAAATATTAAGCCTTTGCGCGGAGATCGACCGGCTCGAATCGGATGCGGACCACGTTATGCGGGCGGCAATGTCGAAGCTGTTTCGCGAAGAGCCAGATGTGCGCAACCTGATCAAGCTCAAAGCGATCTACGAGATCCTCGAAACCGTTACCGATCGATGTGAAGACGTCGCCAATATCATCGAAGGCATCATCGTCGAGAATGCCTGAACTGCCTAATCCGGGCAGCCGATAGAAAAATTTTCATGCAAACTTTGCAACTCAGTATCTATACGCTCGGCTTTCTGCTTTTGCTCGCCCTGGTATTCAATTTTTTGAATGGCTTTCACGATGCTGCCGACGCCATTGCCACAATCGTCTCGACCGGTGTACTGAGACCACGTAATGCCGTCATTCTTGCTGCGGTGTGCAACGTCGCGGCGGTACTGGTTTTCCAGCTAAATGTTGCTACGAGTATCGTCAACGACGTCGTCGATCCGAATGCGATCGATCATATCGTCATCTTCGGAGCGCTTTGCGCTGCAATCATTTGGAATTTGATTACCTGGTATCGAGGCACACCTTCATCGTCATCGCATGCGCTCATCGGCGGGCTCGCAGGCGCTGCGATCGCTAAAGCCGGTACGTTTGCCGTGTTACAGGCAGGCTTGATAAAAATAATTGTTTTTATCCTGCTTTCACCGTTGTTCGGTTTTCTATTCGGTGCGTTGTTCATGATTTTGGTATCGTGGTTTTTCGTACGGTCCACTCCGCGCCGCGTCGATCAATGGTTTCGCAGGCTGCAGTTGATTTCTACGTCGATGTATAGTCTGGGCCACGGTGGCAACGATGCGCAGAAAACCATCGGTATCATCTCGATGCTTTTGCTGGTCTCCGGCTATACATCTTCCGGCACTGCATTACCATCTTGGGTGGCTTTTAACTGTTATGCAGTCATCGGTATCGGTACTTTGCTCGGCGGTTGGCGCATCGTACGGACGATGGGCCAGCGCATCACGAAATTACGCCCGGTGGGTGGTTTTTGCGCAGAAAGCGGTGGGGCCACCATGCTTTTCATAGCGACTTATTTGGGCATTCCAGTATCGACTACCCATACGATCACTGGCGCAATCGTTGGCGTCGGCTCAGCGCGCAAGACTTCGGCGGTACGCTGGGGTATCGCCGGCAGCATCATGTGGACATGGATCGCCACCATACCTGCGTCCGCATTTTTGGGTGGGCTGGCATGGTGGATAGGGACGCTGATATTTAATCTGGGTCCTTAAAAGCGGGGGTTTCCAGCAGTGCCTGGCCGGTCAACGACGGCACTTGAATTTGCAAACGAACGGCCGGTTTCTCCAGTGCCATCAGATCCATAGCGCTCGAAGGCGAATGTATCCAGTCGTTAATGCGTGGACTGGTAATGAGTTGCGAGCCGTATTTCGATTTGAACTCATTGTCTAACACCCATAACTGCTTCATTTTTCTGGTCGCGACCGACCGCATCGAGGGCTGCCCATTTTCCCAAGCAACACCATCGGCAAATCCTTCACTTCCTTCGTAACTCATTTCCGAAAGCGTGCGACTAGCGGCTTGTTGCGCCTTGATGCGCGCCGAGCGGTCGCGCAATTTGTTTTGCAGGTCGCCTAAGCCCATGTTTTCCTGCGTGTCTGAAAGTTTCTGTAGTAGCGCCTGCACATAAAAGGCGGCCATTTTTTTACGGGGTTCATGATCGCCAAAACCTTGTAATGTGTGGGCTCTGAAAACGTCTTTCCTATTTTCACAATCTTCCATTAGCGGAAGTGGGCTATTACAAAACTGCGCTAAATTATTATTGTCCAGAGTAATCGTCAACTTTATCTGATTCCGGCGATCTTCCTCGATGGTGCATTCATCGACGCTACCGACGTTTACCTCTATTTGGTCGGGCCGGGTCGTCGGCGCTCCGGGATAGCCGACCGATGCGTCAAAATATGCAACTGCCAGCTTTTGAAGTACCGGCGCTGCTACACGGTCTCTTGCTGATGCCGGTAGATCGCAGGCAAGAATGAGCCGCTCAAACAAGTGATCGTGCTCGCGCAGGTAACTACGAAGAAGCTGCGGCTGCAAAGTCATTGGACATATTCTTTCGCCTCGCCGGGCTTCTGCAAGCGCCGCGTCTTTTATATGCTCGGTTTGAAACTTGACGCTATTGGCAATCGCGTTGACCATCATCGTCGATGTGGAATGGCCAATCATTCCCGCCTCGTATGGAATTTTTTCCACCTCGTCGTGCAGGGTATGAAGAGCGCTGCTGTTAAGTAGATAACTGGCACTGCGTTTCAACGTAAGGCGGTCCCTGTCGGGCATGCGTTTGCGCTCACGGTCCGGAATACGGTAGATATCTTCGTTTTTTACGGCAGTCGTCGTCAGATTGTAAAACATGCCGATTTTATCCACAGCTTCACGTTGAGTAGGACCGAGCATACTGCGCCTGCCACGCAACTCTAGCAAAGCGTTATTGACGCGTCCAATCGGTTCGGGTATCGCAGGTGCCGCCGGTTTTCGCCGAGCAGCCTCTGCGTTCTCGGAAAACTGCAGAAGCGCCCTTAAATCGTTGGTTAGTTTGTCAAGGTTTGGGGTGTTGATTGGCATGAGATATCCGATATGAAATCAAGGAGACGAAATGGAAAGTCAACTTTAGTCGGTCAAACAACCTCAACCTTGCAAAATCGCAAAGCATTGTCGATTAAAGTACCTCGCTCGCATGGTCTGCCAGCCTCGAACGCTCGCCACGCGCCAGCGTCACGTGCCCACTATGTGCCCAACCTTTGAAACGGTCGACAACATAGGTCAGGCCGCTGGAGCCTTCAGTGAGGTATGGCGTGTCGATCTGCGCAATATTGCCGAGGCAAATGATTTTGGTGCCGGGCCCGGCACGTGTGACCAGTGTCTTAATCTGTTTTGGCGTCAGGTTTTGCGCTTCGTCGACGATCAGGAATTTGTTGACGAAGGTACGTCCGCGCATGAAGTTGAGCGACTTGATCTTGATCCGCGAACGGATTAGATCTTGGGTGGCGGCGCGGCCCCACTCGCCGGCATCCGAATCGGACTTGTTGAGCACCTCAAGATTGTCGTCGAAGGCACCCATCCAGGGTGACATTTTCTCTTCCTCGGTACCTGGCAGAAATCCGATGTCTTCGCCGACCGGCACGGTGACCCGGGTGACGATAATTTCATTGTAGGTTTTCGTTTCCAGCACCTGCGCCAGTCCGGCAGCCAGGGCTAGCAGGGTTTTGCCGGTGCCGGCTTGCCCGAGCAATGTAACGAAATCGCATTCCGGATCCATCAATAAATTCAACGCAAAATTTTGTTCGCGGTTGCGGGCTTTGATACCCCATACGCTATTTTTGGCATGTGCATAGTCTCGCAGCGTACGAATGACGGCAGTCTTGCCGTTGATCTGAGTGACATGGCCGTAGAATGCTGCTTCACCACTTTTAGGCTCGAGAAAAACAAATTGGTTGACCAGCATCGCCGGCACCGTCGGACCGGTCAGTCGGTAGAACGTATAGCCGGTACCGTGCTTGTTTTCCTGCCAGGATTCCATGCCTTTGCCATGCTTGTTCCAAAAGTCGTCGGGTAATTGCAGAATGCCCGAGTACAGCAGATCCGTATCTTCCAACACGTGATCGTTGAAATACTCTTCGGCCGGCAGGCCCATGGCGCAAGCCTTGATGCGCATGTTGATATCTTTTGATACCAAAACGATTGCGCGACCGGGATACTGCGATTCGAGAGCGCGAACGACACCGAGAATCTGATTGTCCGCCTTACCTTCTGGCAAGCCTTCCGGAAGCGTGACATTAGCCAGCTTTGTCTGGAAAAATAGTCTGCCGCGTGCATCTTTGTTGCCAAGCTTAGAAAGCGGGATACCTTCGTCGATTGCAATATCCGCTGTACCGCTGATCAAAGCATCGAGCGAACGCGATACCTGCCGCGCATTGCGGGCAACTTCGGACATGCCTTTTTTGTGATCGTCCAATTCTTCCAGCGTCATCATCGGCAAATAGACATCGTGCTCTTCGAATCGAAACAGCGATGTCGGATCGTGCATCAATACGTTGGTATCGAGCACGAACAGTTTGGTTTGTGCCGATTTCGGTGACGTACGTCCTGCAACCGTTTTGACTGCAGCGATCGCGGTTTTGCGTCCGACGCGTGGCTTGCCGGCAGGCGCAGAAATTTTCGGTCTGACGTCCGGATCGATTTCTTTCGCTTCGGTTGGCGGCGATGCAGGTTCGATCAACGTCAGCGGTTTGACAGTTTTGCCTTTTTCGGGAACCGGGTATTCGCTGGTCGAAAGAAGTGCGGCGGGTTTGGTAGGTAATTTAGGCAGGGGCATCGGGGTCTCGATCTTGAACGTGGAAGAAAAACCGATTGACGTCGGACGGTTGCGATAAGGTCGGGAGAGCTGAAAAAAAACCGCTCCGAACGGCTGAATGCTCGTTTCGTATGCGGCTTTTGCTTAAGACAAAGAAATGCAATGAGGGCAAATCGGGCACTTTCAACGGCATGCTTCGATAAATATCCGACCGAACGCTACAGTCGGGATTCGGTGCCGGGCAGTGTACGTACGTAAGCCAGCACATCGTCCACGTGTCCAGCTACTTTTAAGCCTCTCCATTCTTTCACCAATCTGCCGCCGACGTCAATGACAAAGGTTGAACGCTCGATTCCGCGCACCTGCTTGCCATACATGTTGCGATTTTTGATGACCGAAAAAAGATTGCAGAGAACTTCGTCTACATCGGAAATTAATTCGAACGGCATACCGAGTTTGGCTTTGAACGCTTCGTGAGAGCGCAAACTATCGCGGCTAACGCCGAATACTTCGGTGTTGGCTGCCTGAAATTGGTCGTACAAATCACGAAAATTGATGCTTTCGGTCGTGCACCCCGGCGTGCCATCTTTTGGATAAAAGAACAATACGATATTTCGATTTCTAAAATTCGACAGGGAAAACGTGCCACCGTTGGTCATGCCAACGCTATGATCGGGAATGCTCGTATCCTGCGCGAGCGTTGCATCTGACACGGAAATCTCCTTGTTCAAGGACATCGTTGGTTGTACCCAGTTGCAGGGCGTCGCATTCATGCTTCGGCAGTCAAGATCACTGGATGCTTCGGCTGCAATATTACTTCACCAGATCGCCCCGGTATGGCTCCCCAGCAAATTTCAGCAACAGGCAACGATTCTCGATCGAGCTTTGCGTAGTACGTCGCCATCGAAGCCATCTCGTAACCCTGAGACTTCCAGCCACTTAATAACCGTTGGAAGATCGGGGCAAACTTCTGACCTTCAAGCTCGGCATGCAAAGTAAATACATGGTCGCGTGGAATTGCTGTTAGCCCGAGTATCGTGGCAACGATGGAGTCGGTATCGATTACCCTGCCGTCGATTACCTGGCCCAGCAATTCATCGATCGTAGGTAATGTGGTTGGCATTTGAATGCAAGCCATCGCTGACTCTCCATGGCCGATTCGGTACGGACCGGCCGCAGGGTCGTACAGGGTGCCGTCGTGATTCAAACAGGCACGGCCGTCGGAAGCGTACGCAAAACCGAATGCATCTAATTCTCTGAAAGCATGCGGATTCATCTGCCAGCCGGCTGCGCCATGGGTACTAGGTCGTACGCCGAAGATCGTGCTGAAACGCTCATATGCCCGTTGCATCATTTTGGTCGTCCAGCCTGCATCTTCATGGCGCGCATTGTCGTGCCAGACCACATGATCCCAGGCGTGGATGCCGCATTCGAATCCGGCATCTCGCACGCTTCGCATTTCATCGGCACAGCCGTGTCCAATGTCCGGTGCAGGCAGAAGTACGCCGTAGAGTAAGGTTTTTAAGCCATAGTGCTCCACGACCGAAGTGCGCGAAACTTTCTGCAGGAACCCTGGCCGTAAGAGTCGACGCAGTGCCCACCCTGTATGATCGGGTCCAAGAGAAAACAGGAAGGTTGCGTCGGCGTGCGCTCCAAGCAGCATGCGCACCAAGGCCGGTACGCCTTCGCGAGTACCACGGTAGGTATCGACATCGACCTTCAGTGTCATGAGTGGCATGGCGTTAATCGACCAATGCTTTCGCTTCCGCGACTTGACTGCGATACGCTTCGAAGATGTTGCGTAAGGCTTCAGCCATTTCAGTGCGTGGCCGCCATTCCAATTCAGCGCAGGTATTGTCAATTTTCGGTACCCGGTTTTGAACGTCCTGATAGCCCGCGCCGTAGTATTTGCTGGCCGTTGTTTCGAGCAGGCTGACCTGCCTGGCCGCTTCACTGTATTCCGGATAGTCGGCAGCTAGTTGCAACATCATCGTTGCCAACTCACGGATCGAATAATTATTGCTTGGATTGCCAATGTTGTAGATTTTGCCACTGGCAATGTTGTTTCGATTGGCGATAACTGCGATCAATGCGTCGATACCGTCGTCGATATAAGTGAAGGTACGCTTTTGCGCACCGCCGTCAACCAGGGAAATATTTTCTCCTCGCACGATATGCCCGAAAAACTGCGTGACGACCCGTGAACTGCCTTCCTTCGCGGTATGAATTGAGTCGAGGCCGGCGCCGATCCAGTTGAATGGGCGGAACAGCGTAAAATTCAATCCCTCCATACCGTACCCCCAGATCACCCGGTCCATCAACTGTTTGGCGCAGGCATAAATCCACCGAGGCTTATCGATCGGGCCGTACACCATGTTCGAGCTTGCAGGATCGAACTCGGCATCTTCCGACATGCCATACACTTCGGAGGTGGAGGGAAAGACCAGATGTTTGCCGTATTTGGCAGCAGAGCGAACGATCGGCAAGTTGGCTTCGAAATCAAGTTCGAATACTTTCAACGGTGCCTTGACGTACGTGGAGGGCGTAGCGATCGCCACCAGAGGGAGGATCACATCGCATTTTTTGATATGGTACTCGACCCACTCTTTGTTGATGGTGATGTCGCCCTCGAAAAAATACATACGCCGTGCATAACGCGGGTCGTCAAGCACGCCGGTGATGCGGTTGGACATCATGTCCATGCCGTACACTTCCCAATCGGTCGTTTCCAAAATGCGTTTCGAAAGATGATGGCCGATAAAGCCATTGATGCCGAGGATGAGGATTTTTTTCATGTGCCTGCTGTATTCAAGTGGCTTCACGCGTCGTAGCGCATATCGCTTGTAAAGTGCTTGCCGTGACTAAGTTGTCGTCAGAGTGTAGTCGGCGAATGTCGAGCACGCCGGCATCGCCGCAAATACCTAAAATTTTGCCTTCTATCTGAGTCAACCCCAAAGGCAAATTCGAAATTTTATCGGGCAGTAAGCGCGCTTCCACCACGACGAAGCGGTGATCGTTGATCGTTGTCCAGGCACCGGGGTAGGGAGGTGCGACCGCCCGCACCAGGTTGTACACCACCTGCGCCGGCTGCGTCCAATCTATACACCCATCGGCAGCGGTTCGACCACTAAAATAACTGCCTTGCGCCAGATCGTTTATCTGCCGCGGAATATGACCGTTCAACATGGCTGGCAATACTTGAGCGAGGGTTTGCTCTGCTGCTATGACAACCTTGCCAAAGACATCGTGTGCAGTGTCGTCCGGCAGGATTGTCACCGATGTCTGGGCCACGATGGCACCGGCATCTGGTTTGACAACCATCTCGTGCAGGGTCGCTCCGGTAACCGTCTCGCCATGCAATACCGCCCAATTCACGGGTGCACGCCCACGATATTTCGGCAGCAGCGAACCGTGCATATTGAATGCCCCGACACGTGCAAGCTCGAGTATCGACGGCGGCAGCATATGTCGGTAGTAGAAACTGAACAGAAGGTCTGGCCGTATCGTCTCCAGCCGGTCTAACAAGCCGGTGGAAGTAACCTCGACGGGCGCGATACATTCGATACCGTGTTCGGCACATAACGCAGCGACCGAATCGAACCAGATATTTTCTTCTGGATTATCTTCATGCGTGACAACCAGCGCCACATCTACCTGATGTCGAAGTAAGACCTGCAGGCAGCGTACACCGACGTCATGATAGGCAAAGACGACGGCGCGCTTCGGCATTCAGGATTTCTCAGTCCATACTTGCGCGACATGATCTTGTTGTAGAACGGCCTGCACCACGTATCGCGGGCGCCCCCTGACCTGCTCGTAGATTCTGCCCACGTATTCGCCGACCAGGCCAATGCCGAAGAGAATGACGCCCATCAGGAAAAAAGTGATCGCAAACAAAGTAAACACCCCGTCCGCCTCGGCACCGAACAACGAACGGCGCACCAGCAGTAGTACGAATAAGGTCGCGGACAGAAATGCCAAGGCGATGCCGAGCAAGGAAAAAAATTGCAATGGCACCAGGGAAAAGCCGGTTACCAAATCGAAATTCAAGCGTATCAGACTATAGAGCGAATATTTGGATTCACCTGCGGCCCGCTCCTCGTGCTGCACTACGATTTCAGTAGGATTGCGGGCAAAGGTATAGGCCAGAGCCGGCACAAAAGTATTGACTTCACTGCATTGATTGATGAGGTCAATGACATTACGCCCATAGGCGCGCAGCATGTTGCCCTGGTCGGTCATATGGATTCTGGTAATTTTTTCGCGTAGCCGGTTCATTGCCCGCGATGCGTGGGTGCGCCAAGCCGAATCTCGACGCTGATGACGAATCGAGCCGACATAGTCGAATCCCTCGCTGATCTTTTTTATCAGGCTGCCGATCTCTTCGGGCGGATTCTGCAGATCCGCATCCAGGGTAACGACGATATCGCCTCGGGTGTTGGCAAACCCAGCCAGGATTGCCATGTGTTGCCCGTAATTACCGTTGAAAAGCACCACGCGCGTTACTTCCGGGCGCAGACGGAATTGATCGGCCAGTATCGCCTGCGAACGGTCATTGCTGCCGTCGTTGACGAAGATGATTTCATATCGCAGGCCGAGCATATCGAGCGCCGGGTACAGTCGCTCGAAAAGCCTGCCCAAGCCAGCTTGCTCGTTGTACACCGGTATGACGACAGATAGATCCATTTGCATTGTGAGGAAATTTCAACCGTCGAGGCAGGAAGTTATTGCAGCCACGGTACGTTCGACATCGACATCGGCCAATGTTGTAAACATCGGCAATGAAACGATCTGACGGCCGACACGCTCGGCGATGGGAAACATGCCATCGTCAAATCCGCGCGCGCGATACAAAGCCAGCAAATGAATCGCCGGGTAATGATAGCCAACGCCGATGCCCTGTTCAAGCATGCGCGCCATAAATTTTGCTCTTGGCTGATGCGCTGGTAGCACGATCTGGAACAAGTGCCAGTTGGAATGCTCGAAATCCGGGACCGGTAGCTGCACGCCGGTCGCCGAAGAAAACCCGGCACCGAAAAGTTCGAAATAACGGCGTGCCAGTTGCCGCCGCCTGTTCGTAATTTCTTCCAGGTGAGCGAACTGGCCGAGGCCGATCGCCGCAGCGATATCGGTCATATTGAATTTACCGCCGAGCAGATCGACCTCGAGACCATCCAGACCTGAGCGCGTGACGCCCTGCAGGCGGTATTTTTCTGCAAGTAGCGCTTCGCCGGCATCATTGACCACCAGGCAGCCGCCTTCTGCCGATGTGACATTTTTATTCGCCTGAAAGCTGAAGGAGACAAAGTCGCCAAAGGCACCGATCGGCCTGCCGCGCCAGCTGCTGCCGAGTGCTTGCGCTGCATCTTCGATCACACGCAGATCGTGTTTGGCGGCCAGCGCATACAGGCGGTCCATGTCCACCGGCAGGCCGGAGAGATGCACCGGTATGATGGCGCGGGTTCGAGGCGTGATGGCAGCTTCAACCGCATTCATGTCCAGGTTGCGCGTGACCGGGTCGATTTCGGCGAAAACCGGTGTTGCCCCCACCGCTAAGATCACGTTGGCGGTCGCCACCCATGACAGCGGCGTGGTAATGACTTCATCGCCAATGCCGATGCCAGCAATACGCAGAGCGATTTCCATTGTGCAGGTGCCGGAATTAAATGTCCGTGCGAGTCTGCCACCGCACCATGCTGACAATTTTTGTTCGAAGAGCGCGACCTTCGGGCCACTGGTGATCCAGCCGGAACGTAGCACATCGCCGACCGCGGCGATCGTTTCTTCGTCGATGACGGGTTTCGCGAAAGGCAGAAAAGGTGACGAGGGTATCGACGGCATTGGCAGTAGGGTCATATTTTTTCCTCAGTATCGCATGCACGTGCGCACGCCAGCACGCTCGAACACCCTTGCTGCACCGGCATCAACGATTGACGACCACTATCTGACGTCCTTTGCGTGCCACTTCCCGCATGGGCACACCGAAATCGCGCAACCCTTCGTAAATATCGACTCGCATCACGGCCACGGCTTTCGGTCCGGAACGCCACGGCTCTACAAAATCGTGAAGTGTCGGTTTCCATAATGAGGGTTCTTGCCGGAGGCCGAATTCGAGTTCGTCCGGATGCAGGACCAACGTCATGGTGCGCTGAAGATAGAAGGGCAGAGTTTGGTCATAAAGACCGACGGCGTATAAGGGCGTCTGGGGCGTCAGTTCAGCGGTAATTGCCGGTACTAACGGTAGGCCTGATCTCATTCGACCATGAGGCTCGGTGCCGAGTAGCAGCACCTGCATTGCAACTAAAGACGCACCGGCCAGAACGAGCGTGCCTGACACGGCGAAGTCGACGCGCTTGCGCACACACCAATATAATACCGGCACGGCTCCGGCCAGCATCAACACCCCGGCACCAGCCAACCACGGTTTGGAAGCCTGATAATTCGCTACCTGCGTGGCATCGGCTGCAAATCCGGTGAGCTGCGGTGCCAAGATCAGCATCATCATGCCGAGCAGTGCTGCTGAAGCGCCTACGAACCACCATTGACGGCGTTGCGCCTGACGCAGATACGCGCCGATCAGGATCGCCAAAGCCGGAAATATCGGCAGGATATAGGCAGGCAGTTTAGACCCGGACACACTGAAAAAAGCGAAGATCACAACGCTCCATGCCAGCAGCAACTTTTCTGGGTGGAAGCTTGTGATTCCGGTGGCCGCGTTGCCGGAGGCTACGTTGTCGGTGCCGGGCGCTGTCCGACTACGCCAGCCGAGAGCACGCCAAATGGCTTGTACGAAAACGCCAATCCACGGCAATATGCCGACGAGCAGATACGGTATGAAATAATGCCACGGCCCCTCGCGCCGGTGAACATCACTGGTGAAACGCTGAAAATGCTCGTGAACGAAAAAAAAATGAGGAAACTCCGGGTTGCGCATCGATACCACGGTGAACCACGGTAAGGTCAGGCTGGCAAACAACATCATTCCAGAAGTGATGTGCAGACGTTTCCAGATAATTAGGTCACGCGTAGCGATCGAATAAACGAGCAGCACCAGGCCGGGCAGGGCAATGCCGATCAAACCCTTCGACATCACCGCCAAAGCCATTCCAGCCCAGCAGGCCAGCATCCAGCGAGCGCGCAAACCTGCATTCGCAGCAGTTTGTGCCAGTAGCAGGCTGCAAAGTGCCAGCGTCATGCCGCCCGCCAGACTCATGTCCAGCGAGCTGATATGCCCACCAACACCCCAGAAGGCGCAGGACGCCAAAACCGCTGCGGCCATTATGCCGATATCGCGGCCGAACACCCGCGCTGCCGCATAACCGGTTAAAAGAATGCCGGCAAAACCCGACAATGCCGTCCATAGCCGGGCTTGCCATTCGCCCAGGCCGAATAGCTTGAATGCCAATGCGGTCATCCAGATTTGCAAAGGCGGTTTTTCGAAGTATTTGATGCCGTTCAGGCGGGTCGTGATCCAGTCGCCGGTGGCCAGCATCTCACGCGCCATCTCCGCATAGCGGCCCTCGTCGGTCGGCACCAAGGTACGCGCACCCAATGGCCCGAACCAGACAATAGCAACAAACAACAGCAGCAACCAGCCAACAGACCTATGGGACCACATCGGTACCGTCCGACCCGCCGACTTATGCACCTGCGGCGACAGAGGAATCAAAAATCAGCGCCAGTGCGACGCGTCGACCCTCGGCCATCAAGATGTTGTAGGTACGGCAAGCAGCTTGATTATCCATGCACTCCACGCCCACGCGCCGCGCCGTAAGTGCCATGGTGAGTCTGGGGTGAACGAAGCGTTGGCGCTGCCCGGTGCCTAGAATAACGACATCCGGCTGCATGGCATCGATCTCGAAAAAATTTTCCGGGGTCAGTCGGTCGAAATTCGGCACGGGCCAGGCTGTCGGTGCCGATTCCGGCATGACGACCAGGCTTTCGGTAAATCGCTTGAGATTGATTTCTACCCCACCCGAATCGTAGGCAGTAACGGTTTGATATTGTTGTGTGAACGTTGAGTGCAGCTTCATTTGGATCGGATGCTATGGTCGGCACGCGCCGGTGCGCAACAGATGTGGGTGAGGCCTTATTGTAGCGTTTCCAAATAAGATTGATTAAGCACGGCGCTTTCGGCAGAATGAATCGTAATCAAATCCATGTCATCAACATCGAGGAGTAGTAGCCGTGCGATCCATTCAAAAATCCAAAAAGCTGGCGGATGTCTGTTACGACATTCGTGGCCCGGTATTGGAAAAAGCGCGGCAGATGGAAGAAGAAGGGCACAAGATCATCAAGCTCAATATCGGTAACGTCGGTGCTTTCGGGTTCGAGGCACCGGATGAAATCGTGCAAGATATGATCCGCAACATGCAGGCAGCTTCCTCGTACACCGACTCCAAAGGCATGTTCGCGCCGCGCAAGGCGGTCATGCACTACAGCCAGCAAAAGAAAGTCGCCGGCGTCACGATCGAGGACGTCTATCTTGGTAACGGTGCCTCGGAATTGATCGTCATGAGCATGAACGCATTGCTTAATACCGGCGACGAAGTTCTGGTGCCGGCACCCGATTACCCGCTCTGGACGGCGGCAGTCAGCCTATCGGGCGGCGCGCCCATACATTATGTGTGCGACGAACAAGCCGACTGGTATCCAGATATTGCTGACATTCGGCGCAAAATCAACAGCAATACCCGGGCGATCGTGGTGATCAATCCGAACAATCCTACCGGTGCGTTGTATCCGGTGGAGCTTCTACAGCAGATTGTGGATGTAGCTCGCGAACATCAATTGATTATTTTCGCCGACGAGATTTACGACAAAGTGTTGTACGACGGCAGCGTGCATACCTCCATCGCTTCCCTTGCCGACGACATTCTATTCATTACCTTCAATGGCTTGTCAAAAAACTATCGCTCGTGCGGCTTTCGCGCGGGATGGATGGTGGTTTCAGGTGAAAAACGTCATGCGCAGGATTACGTGGAAGGCTTGAACATCCTCGCCTCGATGCGTCTCTGCGCCAATGCCCCGGGGCAATTTGCCATTCAGACGGCTCTCGGCGGCTATCAAAGTATCGACGATCTAGTGGCACCAGGCGGGCGGCTTGCCCGGCAGCGCGACATGGCGCATCAGCTGCTCACCGAGATGCCTGGCGTGACCTGCGTCAAGCCGCATTCGGCCCTGTACATGTTTCCAAAGCTCGATGCAAAAATGTATCCAATCACGAACGACCAGACCTTTGCCTACGAGTTGCTGGCGGAGCAGCGCGTACTGATCGTACAAGGTACCGGTTTCAATTGCCCGACGCCGGATCACTTCAGAGTCGTTTTTTTGCCGAATACGGATGATCTGGCCGAATCGATGGGGCGCATCGGGCGTTTTCTGGAAGGCTACCGACGTCGCCACGGTACCGACTGAGGACCAGCTGAGGACCAGCTGAAAACCGGCCGTGCCCCGGTGAGATATCATGTAGCGCCGGACGTTTTCCCAATTAATCTGGACATCATGAAATCAATCAAAGTAGGCTTGCTCGGCATCGGCACCGTTGGTGCCGGTACATTCGAGGTATTGAAACGTAATCAAGAAGAGATCAGACGGCGCGCCGGGCGAGGTATCGAAATCGTCATGGTCGCGGACCTGGATGTGGAGCGCGCGCGGGCGCTAACCCGGGGCGAATGCGAGGTTGTCGGCGATGCGAATCTGGTAGTCGATCATCCGGATATCGATATCGTTATCGAATTGATCGGTGGTTACGGGGTGGCGAAGACACTGGTAGCCAAGGCGATTGCCAATGGCAAGCACGTCGTTACTGCTAACAAGGCACTGATTGCCAAGCATGGCAACGAACTGTTTCAGGCAGCGCTGGATAAGGGCGTCATCATCGCGTTCGAAGCGGCGGTCGCCGGCGGTATTCCGATCATCAAGGCATTGCGTGAAGGCTTGACGGCGAACCGTATCCAATGGATCGCCGGCATTATCAACGGCACCACCAACTTCATCCTGTCGGAAATGCGCGACAAAGGACTCGACTTCGACGTGGTGTTGAAAGAAGCGCAACGCCTAGGCTATGCGGAAGCGGACCCGACGTTCGACATCGAGGGTGTGGACGCCGCGCACAAGGCGTCGATCATGGCCGCCATCGCTTTCGGCATACCGGTACAGTTCGACCATGCGTACGTAGAGGGTATCACCGGCTTGCAGGCAACCGACATTCGTTATGCCGAACAGCTGGGATATCGGATCAAGCTGCTCGGTATCGCTCGGCGCACCCCCCAAGGCATCGAACTGCGGGTACATCCGACGTTGATACCGTCGAGCCGCCTGATCGCCAATGTCGAAGGCGCGATGAATGCGGTTTTAGTACAAGCCGATGCGGTCGGTGCGACGCTTTATTACGGCAAAGGTGCCGGTGCCGAACCGACGGCCTCGGCCATCATCGCCGATCTGGTTGATATCACCCGGCTGGCTACCGCCGATCCTGAGCATAGAGTGCCACACCTGGCATTTCAGCCGGACGCGATGGCCGATACGCCGATTCTGCCAATCGCTGAAATTACCACCAGCTACTACCTGCGCCTGCATGTGGCCGACAAGCTCGGCGTGCTGGCCGACGTGACGCGCATTTTGGCGGACGCCACGATCTCCATCGACGCCGTGCTGCAGAAGGAGCCTAAACAAGGTGAGCCGCAAACCGACATCATCATTCTGACTCACCAGACGCAGGAAAAACATGTGGATGCGGCACTTGCCCGAATCGAAACCTTGCCGACGGTTATGGGCAAAGTAATCCGCATTCGTCTTGAAGAGTTGAGTTAAAAATTCTAAGCTGAAAATCATGCAATACATTTCCACGCGCGGCAATAGTGCGCCGCAATCGTTCTCCGAAATCTTGCTCGGTGGCTTGGCAACCGATGGCGGCCTGTATCTGCCACAGCAATATCCACAAGTCTCTGGTGCCGAGCTCGACGCCTGGCGGCAATTGCCCTACGCGGCGCTGGCGTTCGAAGTATTAAAGAAATTCGCCACCGACATTCCGCCGGCGGATCTGGAGACCATGACGGCGCGTACCTATACCGCCGCTGTGTATTGCAACGCTCGCGCCGGTGAAGACCCGGCGCAGATTACACCGTTGTCGGTATTGGAAAAGAACGGCGACCGTACACTGCTGCTGCAGGCACTCTCTAATGGCCCGACGCTGGCTTTTAAAGATATGGCGATGCAGTTGCTGGGTAACCTGTTCGAATATACGCTGGCCAAAGAACATGCCGAACTCAATATTTTTGGTGCTACCTCGGGCGACACCGGTAGTGCTGCCGAATATGCGATGCGTGGAAAACGCGGCGTTCGCGTGTTCATGCTTTCCCCGCATGAAAAAATGAGTGCGTTTCAAAGCGCGCAAATGTTTAGTCTGAACGACCCGAACATCCACAATATTGCCATTCGTGGCGTGTTCGACGATTGCCAGGACATGGTTAAAGCAGTTTCCAACGATCTGCATTTCAAGACCCGGCAAAAGATCGGGACTGTCAATTCGATCAATTGGGCGCGCGTTGTGGCACAGGTGGTGTATTACTTTCGTGGCTATCTTTCGGCAACGACCGCGAATCACCAAAAGGTCTCTTTCACCGTACCTTCAGGAAATTTTGGCAACATTTGTGCCGGCCATATCGCCCGTATGATGGGTTTGCCGATCGACCAGCTGATCGTTGCGACCAACGAGAACGACGTACTGGATGAATTTTTTCGTACTGGTGTCTATCGTGTGCGTAAATCGGCTGAAACGCTGCATACCACCAGCCCGAGCATGGACATCAGCAAGGCGTCGAATTTCGAGCGTTTCGTTTTCGACCTGCTGGAGCGTGATGGTGAACGGGTACGGGCATTATTTCAAAAGATCGATCATGCCGGCGGCTTCGATCTGTCTGGCACGCCAGGTAGCGACGGCGACGAGTTCAAGCATGTCGGACGTTTCGGTTTTGCCTCCGGCAAATCGGTGCATGCCGACCGGATCGCTACCATCCGCGACGTGCATGCACGCTATGGCAAAACCATCGACACGCATACCGCCGATGGCGTCAAGGTCGCGCGGGAATACGTGCAGCCGGGTGTACCGATGATCGTGCTGGAAACGGCCCTGCCGGCGAAATTCAATGAAACGATTCGCGAAGCGCTCGGGCACGATGCGGAGCGACCGGCGGGTTTCGAAAATATCGAGTCGTTGCCGCAGCATTTCGAAGTGATGGATGCAGACGTCGATCATGTTCGTGCTTTCATCATGAACCATACCGGGTTATGAGTACCGATAATCAACTTGACGGCTGCGAAGCGGCAAAATCCGGTCAGGCATCTGCTCACCAGGCTCCTTTCTTGTCGGTGGAGCAGGCGCGCGCTTTTCTGCTCGACGCTGCCGTGGCTTTCCCGCTGCCCGTTGAGGATCGAACAGCTTGCGAAATCGTGCCGACAATGGAAGCGAACGGCCGCGTTTTGGCCGTGAGCCAGGTGTCTTCGCTCGATGTGCCGCCACTGGACAATTCACAGATGGACGGCTACGCAGTAATAGCTGCGGATTGTGTGGACGGACGAGCGCGTCTGCAGCTCGCGCAGCGCATCGCCGCAGGGCAGGTAGGTATGGCCCTCAAGCCCGGTACGGCAGCACGTATTTTTACCGGTGCCGCAATCCCTCCCGGTGCAGACGCAGTCGTCATGCAAGAGGTATGTGAGGTTGAGCACAGCCCCAATGGTAATCAGGTAACGGTGAGGCATACGCCCAAGGTTGGGGACTGGATTCGGCGAGCCGGGGAGGATATTCGCACAGGAACGGAAATCCTTTCCGCTGGTATGCGTCTCGATCCGCCTGCATTGGGGCTCGCGGCATCCGTCGGCCTTGCTGTTTTGCCTGTCGTGCGCCGGTTGCGCGTGGCGGTGTTTTTCACCGGCGACGAATTGGCCATGCCCGGTGAGACTTTAAAACCTGGTGCAATCTACAACTCAAATCGATTTATGCTGCGCGGTTTGTTGGAAAATCTTGGCTGCTTCGTAACCGATTTCGGTACCATCCCCGATACGCTCGCGGCAACCCGCGAAACTTTGCGCGAGGCTGCATGTGAACACGATCTGGTCATCGCCTGCGGCGGAGTATCGGTGGGCGAGGAGGATCATGTGAAGCCGGCAGTCGAAGCGGAAGGCAGTTTGAACATGTGGCGCATTGCCGCCAAACCCGGAAAGCCGTTGGTGTTCGGTACCTTGCGTCGCCGTGTTGCTGCCGGTGCCAATAATGCCGCCGACGCCACCGCGTTTTTTTTCGGCTTACCAGGCAACCCGGTGTCGAGCCTAATCGCGTTCATGCTATTCGTACGGCCTTTCATGTTGCGCATGCAAGGTGTTCAAGACGTGTTACCGAAATCGTTTGCAATGCGAGCCGATTTCAGCTGGCCGAAAGCGGGCCGGCGTCGGGAATTTTTGCGGGCAAAAGTCAACGATGTGGGTGGGCTCGACCTTTTCACCAATCAGGGCTCCGGCGTGCTCACTTCAGCGGTCTGGGGCGATGGAATCATTGATAATCCAGCCGATATGACGATCGCGCCTGGAGCCATGGTGCAATTCATTCCGTTCTCATCGTTATTGCATTAATCACGGGGGGCTGGGCGTTGAATATCGACCTACGTTTTTTTGCCGGCCTGCGCGAAGCACTAGGTGTATCGCACCTGTCGTTGAGCGTGCCGGTCGAGGTAGACACGATCGGCGCTTTACGCGCACATTTGCGTAGCCGAGGCGATATTTGGGCGATTGCACTGGCAGACCATCAGCCACTTCGCACGGCTTTGAATCAGCAAATGACCGGGGCCGACACTTTACTTGCCGATGGGTGTGAGATCGCTTTTTTTCCGCCGGTGACGGGTGGCTAACGTGGCTGAGGTAGCTGCAACAACGATCCGCATCGGTGAGGATGATTTTGATCTGAGCACCGAAGTCGCCCGATTGCGCGTATCGCAGCCACAGGTCGGCGCGGTAGTAGCATTCGTGGGTACGGTGCGCGAGATGAACGAGGGCACGCGAGTCAGCGCCATGACTCTGGAGCATTATCCCGGTATGACCGAACGGTCGATTCAGGCGATCGTCGCCCAGGCGAACGCGAGATGGCCACTGACTGCAACACTTGTCGTTCATCGTGTCGGCACTCTGCAGCCGCGGGACCAGATCGTTCTGGTAGCAGTCGCTTCAGCGCATCGCGGTGAAGCGTTCGCGGCTTGCGAATTCATCATGGATTATCTGAAAACCCAGGCGCCGTTTTGGAAAAAGGAACAGACGCCGGACGGGGCACGCTGGGTCGATGCACGCTCGACGGATGATGCTGCACTTGCCAAGTGGCATGCCGCTTCACACGATCTTTGATTCGTAGTCCGATGCGGCGTATAAGTATTACAATTATTTAATTAGTTTAATTCAGCAACCTCGATGTGCCCGCAACCGGTGCATCGAACCCCGTTTCCACACCGCCATCCTCCACTTTTCCTTCCTCCCAGGCACTATCGAGTTGCAACGGCAAATCCCACTGCGAGGCTTGTATGCTTTGCAATAACAGCGAGCAAAAACCGTGTAATTCGGTATCGTCGAAGGCGATTTCGATTCCGGCTCCTTCGCTTGGCAAAAAATTGATCCGCATCGGTTCCTTGGCAACGATATGGAATTTCGCTTCCACGACCAGGAAAGGTGCAGCCAGCGCCGAATGCGGTGGAAGATCGCTACGAAAACGCTCGCCGAAGGCTCCGTTCAGGGCTAGGGTATCGATTGCCGACTGGTGCGCCATGTCGATGAGTTCGGCGCTGGCGTGCGCTGCGCCCGGGTGCACCAGCGTCATTTGAACGGCCAATGCACGTTGCAGCGCACCCCAGAAACTCGTAATGAAACGTCGGGTAAGCCAGGCGCGCAACTCGTGCGCGCTGTCGTTTTCTGAAGCTGCAATGCGCAGCAGCAGGCGGTCTTCGACATCGTCGTATGAAAATTGCAGGTTGATTAGTTCCATGATGTGCAGTTGCGCTGCGTGTTTCACAGCGTCCTTACTTGAAAAGAAGTGATGGAGCCCAATCTGTACTGTCAGAAACGGACCTTCGGGTTGGTCCTCATTATTAGCGGAGAACATTATGCGAATCGATAAATTCACTACCAAGCTGCAGGAAGCGCTGTCCGACGCGCAAAGTCTTGCGGTTGGTAACGATAACCAATACATCGATCCTCTACATTTGCTGCAGGCAATGCTTAATCAAGACGATAGCAGCACCCGATCGCTCTTGCAACGTGTGGGTGCCAACATTACTGGCTTGACCAGTGGTGTGAAAGCCGGGCTGGGGAATTTGCCCAAGGTGACCGGTAATGGTGGGGAAGTACAGATCGGGCGGGAATTATCGGCATTGCTTAATCTTGCCGACCGTGAGGCCCAGAAGCGCGGCGACCAGTTTTTGTCGAGTGAGATGGTGTTGCTGGGCTTGACGGACGATAAATCCCAGGCCGGTCGTCTGGCTCGGGAAAATGGCCTTACGCGCACCGCGCTCGAGGCGGCGATTCAGGCGGTGCGCGGCGGCTCTGTCGTCGAGTCTTCAGATGCCGAAGGTCAGCGTGAAGCGTTAAAAAAATATACGTTGGATCTGACCGAGCGCGCACGCTCCGGCAAGCTCGATCCCGTAATCGGGCGGGACGATGAAATTCGTCGCGCCATACAGGTGCTGCAGCGTCGCACGAAGAATAATCCGGTGCTGATTGGCGAGCCGGGCGTGGGCAAGACGGCAATTGTCGAGGGATTGGCACAACGTATCGTCAATGGCGAGGTTCCTGAAAGCCTGAAATCGAAGCGGGTTTTATCGCTCGATATGGCGGCGCTTTTGGCCGGTGCGAAATACCGTGGCGAATTCGAAGAGCGGCTCAAGTCGGTACTCAAGGAATTGTCCCAGGATGCGGGGCAAAATATCGTGTTCATCGACGAAATGCATACCATGGTTGGTGCCGGTAAAGCCGAGGGTGCGATGGATGCCGGCAACATGCTCAAGCCGGCGCTGGCGCGTGGCGAATTACATTGCGTCGGTGCCACGACGCTGGATGAATATCGCAAATACATCGAAAAAGATGCGGCCCTCGAACGCCGGTTTCAAAAAATTATCGTCGACGAACCCAGCGTCGAGGCAACGATCGCCATCTTGCGTGGTTTGCAAGAAAAATATGAACTACATCATGGCGTGGAGATTACCGATCCGGCAATTGTCGCAGCGGCAGAACTGTCGCATCGCTACATCACCGATCGATTTTTGCCTGACAAGGCGATCGATCTGATCGACGAGGCGGCGTCGAAAATCAAAATCGAAATGGATTCCAAGCCGGAAGTGATGGACCGTCTGGAACGACGTTTGATTCAGTTGAAGATCGAGCGGGAAGCCATCAAACGTGAAAAAGATGAAGCGTCGCAGAAGCGCCTGGGATTGATCGAGGAGGAGATCGACCGGTTGTCGCTGCAGTATTCGGACCTGGAAGAAATCTGGAAAAGTGAAAAATCGGCTGCGCAAGGCAGCCAGCACGTCAAGGAAGAGATCGAGCGTGTGCGCTTGCAAATGGAAGAGGCGACCCGTAAAAGTGATTGGCAGCGGGTCTCGGAACTACAGTACGGTCGTTTGCCTGAACTTGAAGCGCGGTTGGCACAGGCAAATGCGCAGGCCGATGCTGACGGTGCCGAGGATGCCACACCGCGCAAACCGAAGTTGATTCGAACGCAGGTGGGTGTCGAGGAAATTGCCGAAGTAGTGTCGCGTGCGACCGGTATCCCGGTTTCGAAGATGCTTCAAGGCGAGCGCGAGAAATTGATTCATATGGAAGACCACCTACATGGCCGAGTGATTGGTCAGCATGAAGCCATCGTCGCAGTATCGGACGCGATCCGACGCTCGCGTGCCGGTCTGGGCGATCCGAATCGCCCTTATGGCTCGTTCATGTTTTTAGGCCCTACGGGTGTCGGCAAAACAGAATTATGCAAGGCGCTTGCATCGTTCCTGTTCGATACAGAAGAAATGATGATTCGCATCGACATGAGCGAATTTATGGAAAAGCATTCGGTGGCAAGATTGATCGGTGCCCCGCCAGGCTACGTGGGGTACGAAGAAGGTGGCTACTTGACTGAGGCGGTACGACGCAAACCTTATTGTGTGATCTTGCTCGACGAAATCGAAAAAGCGCATCCGGATGTATTCAACGTCTTACTACAAGTGTTAGACGACGGTCGTATGACGGACGGGCAGGGGCGTACGGTCGACTTCAAAAACACCGTCATCGTCATGACCTCGAACCTCGGTTCGCACAAGATACAAGCTATGGAGGAAAGCGACCCGGCGGTCGTGAAGCTGGCGGTGATGGGCGAAGTCAGGGCGCATTTTCGACCCGAATTTATCAATCGTATCGATGAGATCGTCGTGTTCCATGCGCTCGATGAAAAGAACATCGGTGCCATTGCAAAAATTCAGTTGGCCGTGCTGGAGCAACGATTGAACAAGATGGATATCAGCCTGTCGCTCACGGATGCCGCGCTCCAAAAAATCGCCGATAGCGGTTTCGATCCGGTGTACGGCGCGCGGCCCTTGAAACGCGCGATTCAGCAGCAGATCGAAAACCCGTTGTCGAAGATGCTGCTGCAAGGGCGTTTTGGACCGAAAACACACATATCGGTTGGTGTATTGGACGGCGCGCTCGATTTTAAAAGCGAACCGGCAAACTGATAAATTGTGGCGCATCGAAGATGGTGCGCCGCGGCAATCCTATTAGCCGATAAGATGAATTTAATTTAATTTTCTTAAGGAATTTTTCTAAGACCATGAATATATTGATTTAAATATCACATTGGCTTGTGATTTAAAATTGCCGCGATGCAAAATAACGTCTATGATCTTTTCATCTGCACGATGAAATACTTCATAAAAGGAGCGGCAAATGGTGACTCGGGACGAACAGGCAAAAACCCTAGCGCGGGATTGGGCAGAAAACCCACGTTGGGCTGGCATCAAGCGCAGTTATTCGGCAGAAGACGTGGTGCGCCTACGTGGTTCTCTAGCCATCGAGCACACGCTTGCCAAACGCGGCGCTGAAAAACTCTGGGGTTTGCTGAAAACCGAGCCATTCGTCAATACACTCGGCGCGCTGACCGGCAACCAAGCCATGCAGCAAGTCAAAGCCGGTTTGAAAGCCATTTATCTATCCGGCTGGCAAGTAGCTGGTGACGCCAATAGCGCCGGAGAGATGTACCCGGATCAATCACTGTATCCGGTCAATTCCGTACCGGCGGTGGTTCGGCGCATCAACAACACCTTTCAACGGGCTGACCAGATTCAATGGTCGGAAGGCAAAAACGACATCGATTTTTTCGCGCCGATCATTGCCGATGCAGAAGCCGGTTTTGGCGGCGTGCTCAACGCCTACGAGTTGATGAAAGCGATGATCGACGCCGGTGCATCGGGCGTGCATTTTGAAGACCAGCTGGCGGCTGTGAAGAAATGCGGCCATATGGGTGGCAAGGTTTTGGTGCCGACGCGTGAAGCAGTTGAAAAATTGATGGCTGCGCGGCTTGCCGCCGATGTCATGGGAACGCCGACATTGGTGATCGCCAGGACGGATGCAGAAGCAGCCGATCTGCTGACCTCGGACATCGACCCGATCGACCAGCCTTTCTGTACCGGCGAACGTACCGTCGAGGGCTTCTACCGGGTACGTCCCGGTTTTGATCAGTCAGTCGCGCGGGCGCTGGCCTATGCCGAAGTGGCCGACCTCGTCTGGTGTGAAACAGGCAAGCCCGATCTCGACTTCGCCCGACATTTTGCCGAAGCAGTCCATGCGAAGTTTCCAGGAAAAATGCTAGCCTACAATTGCTCGCCTTCGTTTAATTGGAAAAAGAATCTCGACGATGCAACGATTGCGAAATTTCAACGTGAACTTGGCGCAATGGGTTACAAATTTCAGTTCATCACGTTGGCCGGCTTCCATTCGCTGAATTACTCGATGTTCAATCTGGCGCACGGTTATGCCCGCAATCACATGAGTGCCTTCGTCGAAATGCAGGAGGCCGAATTTGCCGCAGCCGAAAAAGGCTTCACGGCGGTGAAGCATCAACGGGAAGTGGGTACGGGTTATTTCGACGCCGTAACGCAAACCATCCAGCAAGGACAATCGTCGACCACGGCACTGCACGGTTCGACCGAAGATGAACAATTCTTCGATCGCAAGATCGGCTGAATAGAAAGATTTGGCGGATTCTGCCCAGGGGCGAAGCGCGGGACGATTTGCAGCCTAAATAGCCGGAGGAACTTGTTAGAATGCGGCGGCTGCATGCTAATCAGATGCTGCCGCCCACTCCGACGTACCCTCACCAGATCGATCGTTCATGTTTAGTTATCGCCATGCATTTCATGCGGGAAACCATGCGGATGTATTGAAGCATGTAGTGTTGATGCAGTTGCTTTCCTATCTATGCCAAAAAGAAGCGCCGTGCATGTATATCGATACGCATGCGGGCGCAGGCACTTATGCCCTAGACAGTGCGTTTGCAACAAAAAATGCCGAATTCGATACCGGCATCGGCAAGTTGTGGGACCGGAAGGACCTTCCAGGCCCGCTGGCCGATTATGTGGCGTTGATTAAATCCATGAACCCCAGCGGCAAAATGCGTCACTACCCTGGTTCGCCTTACATTGCCGACCAGACCATGCGCGAGCAGGATCGCTTGCGGTTGTTTGAATTGCATCCAAATGAAAGTCGGATTTTGCAGGATAACTTTCGCAAGGTCGATGCGCATGCAGCTGCCCAGGGCGAACGTGCCACCGTTCGCGGCACGCGGGTGATGATCAAGAAAGCGGACGGTTTTCTAGGCTTGAAAGCACTGTTGCCGCCGCCCTCGCGTCGTGCACTGGTGCTGCTCGATCCGTCTTATGAAGACAAGGGCGATTACAAGCGGGTAAAAGATGCACTCCAGGATGCGCTGGTACGCTTTGCCACTGGAACATATGCGGTCTGGTATCCAATGCTGCAACGCATGGAATCGCGGCAATTGCCGGATAAATTGAAGCGCCTCACGGCAAATGGCTGGGTCGATGTGACATTGACTATCGCTGCGCCCGCTCCAGACGGATTCGGGCTGCACAGCAGTGGCATGTTTATTTTGAATCCGCCTTATACGCTCGAGCCGATGCTTCGCGCAATCATGCCTTTTTTAGCGGATGCACTTGGGCGGGATACAGGTGCCGGTTTTACGGTCGATAGCGGAACTACGCTGGCACCGTACACCGGTACCAGGCGCGTTTGAAGCCGAGCGCATCTGAAATGAAGCGTGTCTGATTCCGGCAACAAAAAGCCTTTGTACGGATATTGCGCAACTCGTTGAGCAGAGTACCGTTCGCCAAAGTGCTAGGAGCCTGTAAAGTAGTTACCTGATTATTGACCCATTACCAACCTTAAAGCCGCGTGCCGTCGCGGCACTAGCGCAATCATGTCAGATTTACAAATCGACCCGTTGTCTAACGATTCACGTGTGCGCGAATTTTTTCTTGCGCGGCAACCGATCCTGAATCGCGAACAGGCATTGGTCGGCTATGAGCTGTTGTATCGCAAAGCCGCTGCTGGCCCGGCGAATGTGGTGGATAATTTGGCGGCGACTGCTGCCGTGATCGAACACACCGCTGCGCTTGGCCTGGAAACTGTGATCGGCACGGCGGTCGGATTCGTCAATGTGGATGAATCGGTGTTGATGTCGGACATCGTGCAATTTTTTCCGGCAGACAGAGTCGTGCTCGAGATTCTGGAAACCGTCACCGCCAGCCCGGCACTAATTGCCCGGGTGGGAGAACTGGCGCAAGCCGGTTATCGCTTCGCGCTCGACGATGTCGTAACGCATTCCGAACACTTGGCACCGTTTTTTCCTTTCGTAAAAATCATCAAGATCGATGTGACTGGTATGCCCGCGGTGCAACTGCAGGCGTTGAGTACGCAGTTCACCAATGCAGGCAAGGTGCTGCTTGCTGAAAAAGTTGAAACGATCGACGAATTCAATGCCTGCATGGCACTCGGTTTCAGCTACTTTCAGGGTTATTATTTCGCCCGGCCGATCATATTGAGCGGCAAGAAGCTGGCATCCTCTCAGCTGACACTGGTGCAACTCCTTAGTTTGCTCTCTAGTGACGCCGACAACGATCGTATCGAGGCCATGATCAAACAGGATGCCTCGATCGGCCTGACATTGCTCAGGATGGTCAATGCGGCCGGCGTAGGTACCGTTAAGCGTGTCGATTCGCTTGCACAGGCGTTGGTGATCCTCGGCCGGAGGCAGTTGCAGCGCTGGCTGCAGATACTGTTGTATGCCCAACCCGGTAAGGATGGCCTTTCCGCGTCGCCACTGCTGGCGATGGTGACGACCCGTGGAAAACTGCTGGAATTGATCGCAACCCGGCTGCGACCTGGCGAGCGCACGGTTTCCGACACGGCTTTCACGGTCGGTATCATGTCGCTCATGGATACGCTTTTCGGGCAATCCATGGAATCGATGCTCGAGCAGATTACGCTTTCGGCCGATGTGCAGGAGGCGCTGACTAGCCGCACCGGTTTTTTTGGTGATTTATTGCAGTTGGCAGAATATATTGAACGCCTCGATGAAGCAGGCGATTTGGTAGGTCCGATTTTAGCTAAGCTTGGGATTGCGCCTGAGGAACTTAACGAAATGCAATTGTGTGCGTTCGAGTGGAGCAACCAAATCACTGCGTTACCTGATTAGGGATATTTCCAAATTGAAATTAATTGAAATTTTTATAACTAATTTTTGTTAATTCTCGGCTGTTTTTTCGTACCATGTCAAAAAGATATCGTAGTTTTTGGCATGCTGGCGTTTTACTCCGACTGACAGCCAAGGCGGGGTTTCAATAAATCTTTCAATCGTGGTTGTATTTCGACGGAGTTCGTATGAGTTCAAGTTTCAAACCTGCGTTTTTTAAACGAAATGCGAAACCGATTCCAGATGGATTTTCGCCGGTGCAGCCTAACCCTTTGGCAGGTACAGCTAGGAAGAGCGTTACAGCTCCAACACCCGGATTCGTCGGCCAATTAAAAGGGTTGTTCGTCAAGCGTGACCGGACTGCTGCAACAAGAGAAGCGGTACCTGAAAGACCGACGTTGCAGGCAATATTGCAATCGTTCGGTGTCGATGATTATCTCGGTAACCAAGAAAAGCCCGCGCAAAGCTTTGCGTCTTCCGTCGTCGAAAGTGATGAACAAGTCGCCACTGAAAATTCAGCCGGCAATGCGCCCAATATCAATCTTAGCTGTAACTCAAGAAATTTGGGATTTCAACATACGCCAGTGGCATCGAGTCTGACCGGCACAGCTTTACCAGAGCAAGATGTTGATGTTAATAACGTCGACGCGCAAAATCCTGATACGGCTGCGGAGCGTTCAAAGGCGATCGAGGCTGCAGCTAACGTCAAGCGGCAACTGGCGGAGGCGAACGCTAAGCGTCCTATTCCGAAAAGATCGAAGGTCCCGGATCGCGCGCCGTGCGTACATCTTCCTGAATTCGCTGCGCTACAGAGGAGCCGGGGTACGCCTGAGATCGGCAGCCGACGTTATACGAAAGAGCAATTAAAAGCAGATGTCGAAAAATTGCAGCGGGTAGCTGCGGCTGAAGCTGCAAAAAATGCAGCGAATGCTGAGTCACTTGCCACGATTGAGGAATCTAATGTTTTGCATAAACCGAGTCGTGACTCCTCTATATGGGCCAAGCTAAAAAATCGTTTTCTGCGTAATCCTCCTGTTTATTTAAAAGAAAAGACAGTGGCTGGCTATGAAACGAGCATGCCGTGTGTCGCGCATTCGTGCGTAAGAGTGCAAATGAACGGGCAAAGTCATGCGATCTATGCCAATCAAGTCAAATTTAATATTGATGCTGCGACCTTGCAAAAACCGGATGAGGCCGAGAGTGCAAGAGTTCAAACGCCGTATTTAAAAGCAAACGAAGCGGTCTCACTCAAATCGGATACTGAAGCTGCTGAAGCGCTCTATGTCGTCGGACAATCGCCAGCTCATTATGATGCCTGTGTAAAATTAATCATCGCTTCCCTTGAAAAGCGGCAGGGCGTCTATGAAATAGTATCGCCAGACACCCATACACAATGCGTACAGTCCAATTTTCAGAGTTCAGCACATGACGGTCCAATCAACCCGATTATCAATCAATTAATGTCTCGCCAATCCGATGCGCTTGGTGAAAATTATGAAATTTTATCGGTAAAGCCGGAAGTCGTAGAGCAAGACTTTGCCTGTTTTTCGTTGACGGTACTAGACAAGATTCGTCAAGTTAAATTTGAAGTGCCATTGACCCAAGTCGGCGTGTCGTCCGACCATAACGCACTGAAAAGCGACGCTATCCGTTTGGCGTATTGGCGGCTCAACGGACACATTGCAAATAACACGCGAATCGACGCTTCACGCAAAGCCGAACCGGTCGTTGTTTCTAAAGACACTGTCGGCCCATCGGCAGCACTGGTAACTTTTCACGCTATCTACGAAATGATCGATCGTGGCCAAATAAAAACACAGGATCAGCTGAGCATGGCGTTGGAAAACATTGTCGGTGAGGGCCAGGCTTCGTGCGGTCTTGGTTTCGTTGAAACTTCGGCGCAGCTCGAAGTGCTCGGTGATCTGCTATACGAGCATTTAAAACTTCGCAACGATTCAAGTGCAGCGCCAGCTTCAGTCGCGAATAATATTTCGGAAGCGGTTCGTTAAGCTTGTAAACAGGAGCTAAGGTGACAGTGAATTCCACTACCAGCAAATCCGCGTTCCATCCCAAGCGTAAAAACCACCCGAATCGGCTGGCTCACGCTGGCTGATTACTTGTAGCAGCGCCTCTGCCACGAACACCGGCGTAAATAGCTTTGCCGGCGAGACATTGCTCTGAAACGGTTTGGAAAGCGCAGTATCGGTCGTGCCGGGATGCAGCGCCAATACGATTGATTGCTTGTTCAAGCGCGCCAGTTCAATCGCCAGGGTTTTCAACAATTGATTCTGCGCCGCCTTGGCTGCACGATAGCTGTACCACCCGCCCAGGCGATTGTCACTGATCGATCCTACCCTGGCCGAGAGCGAAGCGAATACCGTGGGTTGGGATCGGCGCAGCAAAGGCATCAGCGCCTTTGCCAACAGCACCGGTGCAAAAGCATTGATCGCAAACGATGCCTGTAACGATGCCAACGTCACCTGCGCAAGTGACTTTTCTGCCAACAAACCGTCACCGTGCAACGCACCGCTGGCGTTGATCGTCAGGTGCAGTGCCGATACCCGCTGCGCAACAGCAGCCGCCATTCTTGTCAGCGATCGCTCATCGCTTATATCGCAATCGAGTGCGACGACCCGGCCAGGGTGAGCGGCTGCCAGTGCGGCAAGTGCTGGGTTGCCACTGGCAGCACGTGCTACGACAAATAGTTGCGCTACCTGTGTTTTGCCAGCGAGTGCTTCGGCGAGCGCCAGGCCGATGCCGCCAGTGGCACCGACCACCAGTGCGTTGACTGCCGATATATGTTCGAAAATTGGCGATAATTCAGGCATGGTTTTCAATATCCTGTTGGTGCGTCTCGTCAATGCGTGCGCTGTCAACGCGTTCTACATCGCCTAGTGATTGCAACCCAGCAGTTACAATACCGGCGATGAACAAGGCATTCGTGAAAGAAAGTAGCGAGGATGAAGACGACGACCTGCCGTTGCCGGATATTTCTGTCGGCGCAAAAAACTACATCACGCCCCAAGGATACCAGCGCTTACGCGATGAACTGTTTCAGTTGATCGATATTGATCGCCCAGAGGTCGTGCGTATCGTTCATTGGGCGGCGTCTAACGGCGATCGTTCGGAAAACGGCGACTACATCTACGGCAAACGCAGGCTGCGGGAGATCGACCGGCGCATTCGCTTTTTGACCAAGCGCATGGATTTGGCGGCGGTGGTCGACCCAAGCATGCATCACGGCAGCGACCAGATATTTTTCGGGGCGACCGTCGGTTATCGTAATCAAGCAGGCACTGCGCACACAGTGACGATCCTGGGGATCGACGAACTCGACCCTTTACATGGCAAGATCAGCTGGATCTCACCCGTGGCACGCGCATTGACCAAAGCGCACGAGGGCGATACGGTGACGCTGCAGACACCATCGGGTATCGAGCACTTGGAAATCGTCTCAGTAGAATATCCAATGCCCGCGGATCGAACGGATTGATCGCTTCAGGGGCGATCGCGCAGTATTCGGGTGACGCTGCCGATGCGGCGAATGTTGCGCATGAGGCGCGCTAAATGCACGCGGTCGTCGACTTGCACGGTAAAACGTAGCTGCGTCATGACCAGATCTTGATCCTGATCCATGCCGACGTGAATGATGTTGGCATCGGATTCGCCGATTTCTGCCGCTACCCGTGCCAGCACTCCACGCTCGTTTTTCACCACGATCAAGATTCGGCAGTCGAAGCGTCGATTTAGCTCGGGCCCCCATGCGACTTCGATCCAGCGATCCGGCTCCTTGATGCGCTGGCGCTTGGCAATCTCGCAATCGGTGGTGTGCACCACCAATCCCTGGTCGCGTTTCAATTGGCCCAGGATCGCGTCTCCTGGTATGGGTTGGCAGCAGGCCGACAGGCAAACGGAGACGCCTTCGTTGCCATAAATAACCACCGGTTCAAGCCGGCTACTTGCCGGCAAGGCCATCTTGGCAACCGAGCCGGTAGGCGCATCGCCCTCGACCAGGCCTAATATGTGGCGCGCTACCAGCGTCGCCATACGCTTGCCCACGCCGATGTCGGCATGCAGTTCGTCCAGCGATCGAGCACTCGACTCGTTAAGCAGGCGGTCCGATAACAATGCCGGCAGTTCAGGATCGACATCGAGCGCACACAGTGCTTGCGACAGTAGTTTCTTGCCGAGTTCGATCGATTCGCCGAGGTTAATGGTGCGTAAATAATGCCTGATCGCCGAGCGTGCCTTTCCGGTACGTACGAATGTCAGCCATTCCGGGCTCGGTCGCGATTGCGGTGCCGTGACGATCTCGACGATGTCGCCATTACGCAGTTCGGTACGCAGGGCCACCGGCTCATGGTTGATTTTCGCGGCAGTGGTCTGGTCGCCGATATCGGTATGAATCGTGTAAGCGAAGTCGAGTGCGGTGGCACCACGCGGCAATGCGATGATCTTCGATTTTGGGGTAAATACATACACCGAATCTGGAAACAGATCGACTTTCACATGCTCCAAAAATTCGGCGGAGTCGCCGGTCTGGTTTTGAATATCGAGTAGAGACTGCAGCCAGGCATGGGTACGCTGCTGCAGTTCGGTAAGGCCAGAGTCGCCGTTCTTGTAAAGCCAGTGCGCGGCCACACCGGATTCGGCCACCTGATGCATTTCCTGGGTACGAATCTGGAACTCGACCGGCGTGCCATAGGGGCCGATGAGTGTCGTATGCAGCGATTGATAGCCATTAAGCTTGGAGATGGCGATGTAGTCTTTAAACTTGCCCGGCATCGGTTTGTATAGGGCGTGCAGTGCACCCAAACCGACATAACAGCTGGTGAAGCTATCGACCACCACGCGGAAACCGTAGACGTCCAATACCTGAGAAAACGATAAACGCTTGCCGCGCATCTTGCGATATATGCCGAACAGGGTTTTCTCACGGCCATATACGTGCGCTTGCATGCCGGTAGCGGCCAGCGTCGCCTTGACCGATTCGAGTATCTTGCTCACAACCTCGCGGCGATTGCCGCGCGCGGCTTTGACCGCTTTGCCCAACGTGCGATAGCGCATCGGGTGCAGGTGCGAAAACGACAGGTCTTGTAATTCGCGGTAGATATTATTGAGGCCGAGGCGGTGTGCAATCGGCACATACACTTCCATCGTCTCGCGGGCGATGCGACGTTTTTTCTCGGGGGCCATGGACCCGAGCGTACGCATGTTGTGCAACCGGTCTGCCAGCTTGATCAGGATCACGCGTACGTCGCGTGCCATCGCCAGCAGCATCTTGCGAAAATTTTCAGCCTGCGCTTCGATCTGACTTTGAAATTCGATCTTTTCCAGCTTCGACAGGCCATCCACCAACGTCGCCACCGGTGCGCCGAAGCGCTCGATCAGCTCGTCTTTGCTGACATCCTGATCCTCCATGACGTCGTGCAATAGCGCCGCCATGATAGCTTGAGCATCGAGTTTCCAGTCGGCGCAAATCTCAGCCACGGCGATGGGATGGGAAATATAGGGTTCGCCGGACATACGCATCTGGCCCAGATGCATCTCGTCGGAAAACCGATAGGCTTCCTTGACTTTGCGTAGTTCCGATGCCGAGAGATACTCGGCAAGACGTGTGGTGAGATGGGTAACAGACGCCACGCCTGGCTGCGGTGTGGGTTCCTGAACTGGCGACACTGTCTGTTGACGTGACGGCTTGGACTGCGAGCGTTCCGGAATGGGACGGGGTTCGGCAGCTGCCAACAACAGTGAATCTGGCGGTGTCAGGTTCATTCGAAGAAAAATTGCTTTTCCCGGTTCGGTTGCGGCGCTGCACTGCACTATGCTGTGCCGTACTACGCTGTGCTACATGGACGTCGTATCAATCAGCTTGGCACTTCCTTCAACATTTCGATGCCCACCTTGCCAGCTGCAATTTCGCGTAACGATGCGACGATCGGCTTATTTTTGCAATCGACTTTGGGCGTATGACCTTTGAGGATCTTTCGTGCACGGTAGGTAGCAGCCAACGTAAGCTGAAAGCGGTTGGGAATATGTACCAGACAATCTTCGATCGTGACGCGTGCCATAAGAACTCCTAAAATAATTTGATGTTGAAAATTTAGCCTGGAGAAGAGTCAGCGCAGAGAGGCGTCAGCGCAAAGGGGCGTGAATACCGAGTTGCGCGAAGAGCGAAGCATTGCGTGTGGCTTGTTGCGGAAAGCGGCAACGCGTGGCTTTGACAATCGCGCCGAGCTCTGCCAAAGCGCTCGCAAACTCTTGATTAATAATAACATATTCGAACTCTGAAGCATGCGCGATCTCACCACCGGCAGCCAGTAAGCGACGAGTGATGACGTGGGCGTCGTCTTGGCCGCGCTTCTTCAGGCGCTCCTCTAACGCATCGATAGACGGCGGCAAGATGAAGATGCCTACCGCGTGCGGAAACTGCTTTTTCACCTGTTGTGCGCCTTGCCAGTCGATCTCCAGCAAGAGGTCGTCGCCGTCGGCGATCCGCTGTGCCACTTTCAGACGCGAAGTGCCGTAATAATTGCCATGTACTTCCGCGGATTCAAGAAATTCGCCGGCGGCTCTACGCGCCAGAAAATCGGCAGCGTCCGTAAAAAAATATTCGCGCCCGTGCTGCTCGCTAGGACGTGGTGCTCTGGTAGTGGTGGAAATCGACAGCCTGATCCCCGGTTCCTGAGCCAGCAATGCATTGACCAATGTCGATTTGCCGGCACCAGAAGGTGCAACCACCATGAACAAGCTGCCGGCAACGGTCGTTTCCAGATCGGACATCTCGCTCTCCAGTTATCCAGTCGGGCAGGTCGCCTATTCCAGGTTTTGAACCTGCTCGCGCATCTGCTCAATCAATAATTTCATGCTCATCGAGGCATCCGACAATTCCCTCACCGATGCTTTCGAGCCGACCGTATTGGCCTCCCGATTTAATTCCTGCATCATGAAGTCGAGTCGTTTACCGACCTGGCCGCCTTTTTGCAGCAATTGACGCGTTTCTGCCAAGTGGGTCGCCAGGCGCGTCAACTCTTCCGATACATCGATACGAATGCCGTAGAGCGTGACTTCCTGGCGTATCCGGTCCAATACGTCTTCGCGCGATGTCTGAACCGCCGCAGGCCCGGATATCGATAATGCCAGACCAAGTGCGGCCTGCATCCGTTCGACCGCTTTTTGTTGAAATTGAGCAACAACTTGCGGTACGAGCGGTGTGATACGTGCGACCAAAGTCTGCAGTTCGTCGACCCGGCTTTCCAACGCCACCCGCAACGCGGCACCCTCGCGGGTGCGGCTATCGACGAAAGCACTCATGGCTTTCTGCATTGCATCGAAGACTTCTTCTTGCAATGGCTGTTCGGACAGATGCCCTTCTTCGATCATGCCGGGCCAACGCAGCACCTCGGCCACGGTCAAAGGCGGTGCATCCACAAAGGCTGCACGAACCTGAATTTGCAGCGCCATGAGCGACGCCAAGGCGCTACCGTTAAGCGTTTGCGGGGCAGCGCCTGTAGTGCCAGGGACTGCACCTCGCTGGCCGATGCTGACCCGACACTCGAGTTTGCCCCGCGTGACCCGCGCCATGATCGCCTCGCGTAGGCCGGGTTCCAATGCGCGCAGGTCGTCGTTCATGCGGAACTGCAAATCTAGGAAGCGGGAATTGACGCTTTTAAGTTCGATGGTAAGCGTGCCAGCGACGGTCTCGCGGGTAACGACTGCGTATCCCGTCATGCTTGAAATTGTCAAAATTCCATCCTTGTTTTTGCTTTACAAACATTTTAATTGTCCACACAATCAAAGGAACCGTTCGAGGAACCCATGACTGCGCAAACCAATGCCCCACTGCCTGACGGGCTGGACATTTCCGAATACCGCATTGTAAAGAAGATCGCATCCGGTGGGTTTAGTATCGTCTATCTTGCCTATGACGCCGACGGCAATGCCGTAGCGATCAAAGAGTATCTGCCGAGTGCTCTGGCGTTGCGCACACTTGGCGAATTGACACCGGTGATATCGAAAGACAATTTGTCGACATTTCGTATCGGCTTGAAGTGTTTTTTTGAGGAAGGCCGGGCGTTGGCGCGCATCGCGCATCCGAACGTCGTGCGAGTACAGAATTTTTTTCGGGCCAACGAGACGGTCTATATGGTGATGGCTTACGAATCCGGGCGCTCGCTGCAGGAATATATTCTGCGACGCCGTGAGAAGGGCGAAAAGCCGTTGGTATCCGAAAATTTTATTCGTAAGATGTTTGCCCAGGTCATGCATGGCTTGCGCGAGGTGCACACACACAAGCTACTGCATCTCGACCTGAAGCCGGCCAACATTTATTTACGCGTGGACGGCACACCGATCCTGCTGGATTTCGGCGCTGCGCGTCAAACTCTGACCTCCGACCTGCCTAAACTCTACCCGATGTATACACCGGGTTTTGCAGCCCCTGAATTGTATGTGAAGAATGCCGCGCTGGGGCCGTGGACCGATATCTATGGCATCGGTGCCTCCATGTTTGCCTGTATGGTGGGCGCGCCGCCACAACCTGCCGACCAGCGGGCCACCAACGACAAAATGGAGGCACACTTTTCAAAGCTCGAATCCATCTACTCGTCGCAGCTGATCCAAGTGATTCGCTGGAGTCTGATGGTAGACCCGCTGGCACGTCCGCAAAGCGTTTTTGCGCTGCAAAAAGCCTTATTGGCCGAGGCACCGGCGGGGCGTGAAAGCCTGTTGGTGCCTGCGGCTATAGCGCAGGCTACGCGCAAGATGCGCAGCCTGTTTTACGGCTTGCTTCGCAATTTTTCAAGCGGCCTCAACAAGCCAGGCCGCGCAGATGCAACTACGACGATCATGGATCGTGAAACCATCCATCCCCGCTCTTAATCTGGAATACTTCACAACCTGAAAGCCTAGCCTGCCATGCGATTTTCAGTCTATCAGGAGAGCCATATCGGTGGTCGTAAGAACAACCAGGATCGTATGGGTTACAGCTTTACCCGCGATAGCCTGTTGCTGCTGCTCGCAGATGGTATGGGCGGCCACATTCAGGGCGAGGCAGCGGCAACGATTGCGGTGCAGACCATCGGGTCGCTGTTCCAGCAGCAGGCGACACCATATGTAAAAAAACCGGAGCGGTTTCTGCAAGAAGCTTTCCTATGCGCGCATCACGAAATCCTACGTTATCGCCAGCGTCACGATTTGCCGGAAACCCCTTGCACCACGATCGTTGCCTGCATCATCCAGCATAACAATGCTTTTTGGGCGCATTGTGGCGACTCCCGACTCTACTGGATGCGTAGTGGCCAGGTATTGAGTCGTACCCACGATCATTCGCGCATCGAAAGCCTGATCGCAGAGGGCAAGGTGGATGCCTGCGAGCGCACTACCCACCCAGATCGGAACAAGCTATTCAATTGCCTCGGTGCGCCGACGCCTCCTGTTGTCGATCTCGCACGGCCGGTCAGCCTGCAGGCTGGCGATATTTTGCTGCTGTGTTCAGATGGGCTGTGGGGTGTCGTACCCGACGAGACGCTGATTAGCAGTTTGTCCGGCAACACCATCGTTCGCGCCGTGCCGGAACTTGTAGCGGTCGCTACCGAGGCCGGCGGCGAGCATGGCGACAACGTCACTGCACTGGCGTTGATGTGGGAGGCGGGCGATGCCGTCGCCGGCGACGACGGATCGAATACAATTACCACCCGTTTGCTACCGCTAGGTAGCGTCACCACCACGATCCAGGCACCGCATCCTTTTGAATTCGGCCAAGCCGAAGCTGCGGATGTCTTCAACGAGAGCGATATTGAAAACACCATCGAAGAAATACGTCTGGCGATCGAGAAATCGAACCGCATCACCAATGGAGAAACATTCAGGGAGTAATCGTTTTGGTTACTAGCCTGCCTGTTGGCACGACGAGCGAACTGCCGCCTAATCTGACGAACGTTACCGTCCTGCGTCCGAGTGCGCGTCACGCGAATGCCTTGCGCGCCGTACAAATTACCCGCAACTTTACCCGTCATGCCGAAGGATCGGTGCTTATCGAATTCGGCGATACCAAGGTCATCTGCACTGCCAGTATCGAAGACAAAGTTCCTGGTTTTTTAAAAGGTAAAGGCCAGGGTTGGATGACGGCGGAATACGGCATGCTGCCGCGTTCGACACACACCCGGATGGATCGTGAAGCCGCACGCGGCAAACAATCCGGCCGCACGCAAGAGATCCAGCGATTGATCGGTCGTTCCCTGCGAGCCGCCTTCGATCTCAAGTCTTTCGGAGAACGTACGTTGCATCTGGATTGCGACGTCATTCAGGCCGATGGTGGCACCCGCACTGCGGCAATTACCGGTGCCATGGTTGCGGCTTACGACGCGTTCAGCAAGCTCGTCGAGCAAGGCAAGCTGGCTGCGGTGCCGGTGACGAATTTTGTCGCGGCGGTATCGGTCGGGGTGTATCAAGGCATGCCGGTGCTGGATCTGGACTATCCAGAAGATGCCAATTGCGATACCGACATGAATGTGGTCATGACCGATGCTGGAACGTTCGTTGAAGTGCAGGGCACAGCCGAAGGCTCCGCTTTCGACCGCGCCACGCTGAATACCTTGCTGGACCTGGCCCAGCAAGGTATCGAGGAATTGATCGGCTTGCAGAAGTCGGCGCTGGGACTGACGCTGGAATTGGCATGACCCATGGACGTCGTGCCGCACTTGCTCGTGGCACCAAGTTGGTACTGGCTTCCGGCAATGTCGGCAAACTCGGTGAATTTGCCGACATGTTTACGCCGCTCGGCATCGATGTGATACCACAGAGTGCATTCGGTGTTTGTGAAGCAGAAGAGCCGTACGATACGTTTGTTGAAAACGCATTAGCCAAGGCACGGCATGCCGCACGCGCTACCGGCTTGCCGGCGCTTGCCGACGATTCCGGTATTTGTGTCGATGTGTTGCATGGCGCACCGGGAGTGTTGTCGGCGCGCTATGCGGGCGAGCCGCGCTCGGATGCGCGTAACAATGCCAAGTTGCTCGACGATCTCGCTTCCCACGCCGATCGATCCGCTTATTATTATTGCGTTTTGGTGTTGATGCGCCACGCGCTCGACCCGCAGCCGCTGATCGTTGAAGGTACATGGTTCGGCGAGGTGATCGATACGCCGTGTGGAGCGGGTGGTTTCGGCTACGATCCGTATTTCTGGTTGCCCAGCCATCAACTGACGGCGGCAGAAATGCCGGCTGAAGAAAAAAATCGTGTGTCGCACCGCGCGCAGGCGTTACGCTCGCTCTTGCAGGCGTTAGACTAATGCGGACATGAACGCATGATTCCAATTTTGCCAATTTCGCCGAATGTGCCGAATGTGCCGACTAATGCTGCAGTCAGCGGTGCCGCACAATCGGCGGCCGCTTACCTACGTCCTGGCGTATTGAATCTAAGTGCACTGCCGCCGCTATCGCTTTACGTGCATTACCCGTGGTGCGTGAAGAAATGCCCTTACTGCGATTTCAATTCGCACGAGGCCGAGTCGAATTCGATGGAGAATGCTTACCTCGATGCCTTGCGTCTCGATTTGGAAAACGCCTTGCCGCTGATCTGGGGGCGTAAGATCTACACGATTTTTATCGGAGGCGGCACGCCGAGCCTGCTCTCTGCCGCCGGCCTGGATCGGATCATGTCGGATATCCGCACCTTGCTGCCGCTCGATGGTGCCGCAGAAATCACGATGGAAGCCAACCCCGGTACGTTCGAATCGGATCGATTCGAAGCTTACCGTGCCAGTGGCATCAATCGGCTATCAATCGGCATTCAAAGTTTCGACCGACGCCACCTACAGTCATTGGGGCGTATTCATGACGATGACGATGCACATCGAGCAATCGCCATTGCACAGCGTGTTTTCGATAATTTCAATCTCGATCTGATGTATGCCTTACCCAACCAGACTTTAGAAGAAGCGCAGGCCGATATCGCCTCGGCGATCGGCACCGGTGCGCCGCATCTTTCGCTTTACCATCTGACGCTGGAGCCGAACACCTATTTCGCAAAATTTCCGCCATCGCTGCCGAACGACGATGCCAGCGCCGACATGCAGCAGATGATCGAATCATCGATGACGACAGCCGGCTACGAACATTACGAAGTCTCGGCATACGGCAGGCCCGGGCGACGCGCCCGCCACAACCTCAATTACTGGCAATTCGGCGACTATCTGGGTATCGGAGCCGGCGCACATTCAAAAATTTCATTTCCGCATCGGGTTCTCAGGCAGGCGCGGTTCAAGCAGCCCAAACGCTACATGCAACAGGCCGCAATCGGCGCAGCCGTCGAACAGGAAGCAGAAATATCACGTAAAGAGCTTGGCTTTGAATTTATGTTGAATGCATTACGGCTCAACGACGGGTTTGCCGTCAATCTGTTTGCCGAACGTACCGGCATGACACTCACCGCAGTGGAAAAAGCACTGGACGAAGCCGAGCGCAAAGGGCTACTGTTAAGAGACCATAAAATTATTCGGCCCACCGAACTAGGGCAGCGGTTCCTGAACGAACTGCAACAGATTTTTTTGCCGGAATAATTTGCCCAAGCGCTACCAAATAATAATCGCCAGGCCGTCATGCACTCGGCGATCAACGCAACCGGCAGCCCTTGCGCCGCTAATATGATGCCATCGACGATCGCTTGTCTCGCAACATAGTCGATCGCCGTCTGGAAATTCCGGCCCACTTAGCTCATCACGTTGCCACCGTCAACATTTAGCGTTTGCGCAGTGATGTAAGACGAGTCGGTGCTTGCCAGAAATATCGCTGCACCGGCAACATCGTTCGGACTACCCATTTTTCCGAGAGGAACGGCACGGCCGACTGCAATTTTCTTTTCGCCGATCGCCAGGCCTTCGTAACGTGCGAATAATGCGTCGACATTCGCCCACATCGGCGTGTCGATTACGCCGGGAGAGATCGCATTTACTCGGATGCCTGATGGCGCCATGGCCAGGGCCGCAGATTGGGTGTAGCTGATCACCGCCGCTTTGGTCGCGCAGTAGTGGGAAACCAAAGCTTCGCCACGTCGCCCGGCCTGCGACGCCATGTTGATGATCGAACCCTGCGTGCCAAGCGCTACCATCTGCGCCAGTACTTTCTGCATGGTGAAAAACATTCCTTTCACGTTCACATCGAAAAGCCGCTCGTACATTGCCAAATCGGACTCGAGCAAAGGAGCCATGTCGAAAACTGCTGCATTATTGAAAAGTACATCGATCGGGCCGAAGCGCCCGCTTGCCTGTTCGATCATCGCATCGATGGCGCTGAGTTTCGTGATATCGGCACTGATATATTGGAAAGCATCCGGATGCTTTTGGGTAAGAATGCCAACTTCAGGCGAGGGCGACGAAGCCAGGTCGACCACGGTACATGCAGCGCCTTCGTTGAGATAAGCTTCGGCAACCGCCAATCCAATACCGCCGCCTGCACCAGTTAGCAGAGCGTGTTTTTTTAAAAGACGGCCGGAATGATTCATGAGGATAATCCTTGTCGAAAATAAGTGTGGAAATGCAGAGGGCGCGGCAAAACCGATAATACACGTTGTCATCGTGGCAACGCACGAGAAATGTGAATCCTGAATTCACATGGCAAACGTAAAACGGCCTCCGATCAATATAATGATCGAAGGCCGTTACAGATGAGGCACGGCCGGCACAGGCCGACCGGACAGCCTACCAATTATGAGGCGAGTTTTTCCCGGGCACCATCGGCGACCGTGCCGCTTCCACCTTGTTTGCCCGGTTTGAGATCGATACCGGTCATCGGGTCGCTGGTCGGGTCGGAAGCCGTGCGCATCGCCATTTTTTCCAGTGTCACCAGCTCTGCCGTCGTCAGCTGGACGGTTGCGTCGCCACTGCCACCGTCGACGGCCATCTGCAATTCGGGTTCGGATACAAATTGCCACTCTTCGCCCTGATTCCACGGCCCCCGTTTATCCTGCTCTCCCTGCGATAGGTTGTAATAGACGTGTGTAAAACGTGCATCGCCCGGTAGTTTTCCCGGAGGGAAATTGGTTTCCATAGAATACAGCGCCTTCTCGAAGGACTACTGATGCGCAATTTCTCGCGTCATTAAGAATCCCAGCGCTTCCTTGACGCCCGGATCGTCGGTTAGATTGATCAGGCGCTCATACACGATCTTCGCTCTCGCTTCCGCGGCAATGTTGGAGCGCAGATCGGCAGTCGGTTCGCCAATGGTGTCAATATAAGCTGAGGTCCAGGGTACACCTGCAGAGTTGACCAACGGAGGGCCGCCGCCATACAACAACTGCGTTACATGGCTATCGTTTCCGGCACCGGTAATGGAACGATAAACGTCGGCTTCGGATTCCACGCCCTCGGCCAAGCGCCCTTTGGCACCTTTATTCAGCATGGCAACCATTGTCCCGATCACTTCCAGGTGACTTAGCTCTTCAGTTGCAATATCCATGAGCAAGTCTTTGCGCCCCGGATCGTCCTCGCCCAAGGCTTGGGTGAAATAACGACAGGCTGCTGCAAGCTCACCCTGCGGGCCGCCGAACTGCTCCAGCATGAGATTGGCCAGTCCAGGATTGGATTCGCCAACACGAACGGTGTACTGCAATCGTTTGTTATGAGAAAACATTTGATTCCTCCATTGATTGATCGTGGTTGAGTCTTCCAACTCAATTTCTGACGACAGGCAATCAGTGTACGAAGCGCAAACAGCAGCTTGTATAGGAGGAGTTCTCTAGCGGTTGTAGGAGAGGCTGCGAAACCTCCGGTTACCTAGAAATGCAGGATTGGCTACCGAACGAGCTCCAAAAAATTTTACAAGAGCCAGTTCGGGAGGCGCAATACTGCAAACTTTTTACCCTGGTCGGGAGATCGATGCCGAAGGCTGCGCAGTGCGTTTCCAAAATGATCGCAACCATGCCGTCAATTTCGTTGCCTGCCGCATTGCAGGTAACTCGATCGTTCTACAGGTGACATGGCAAATGATAATCAGTAACGGCGATATCGCAGTGACGACCATCCAGTAACTTGTTGCAGACATCGCACGCATCTGGCTGTTCCCGATTACGTAGTTGATCGTTATAAACAACAGAATTCCGTGCAGTAAATACATGCTATACGCCATTTCCCCAAGAATGCGCGAGACCGGACTGGCGAGTCCGCCGAACAGGGTTGCACCGCCTGCCACGAGCATAAAAGTTAGGGACAGCAAAATCATTTGCGGCGAACCATTTATTTTAGGAAAAAGCAAAACCACGGCAACAGCACATGAAACAGCCAGGATTGAACCTACCGGCATTTCAGCAATTTTGCACACCCTTCGTGAGCGTACTGCAAGGGCAGCAAATATGCCGCCGCCAAACGCCATCAATAAGGGTGGATCGATCCTGCGCAGTACGGCCCAACTAATGCCAGCCAAGCTCAACAGCAAGTAGGGCAGCGGTGGAACGGTGCGCACCGTCAGCGCAAGTACAGGTAAGGCAAGATAGAAAAACCATTCATATGGCAAAGACCAGGTAACGCCGGCGACGATTACCCATGTATCGTTCAGGCGATTTAAATCCGGATCGCCAAGAATGGTAAAGCTCAACCACTTAACGAGAGATTTTGCGATGACGAAAACTGATTCGTTAAGAACGCCTTTTGACTCAAACGCAACGATCGTCACCATGCAGAAAAGCATGAACAGGTACAGCGGCAACAACCGTAACACTCGGGAGACAAAAAACTTCCCCCAATCAATGCCACGGACACGTGCATCGAGCAATTTGTTATAAAAAAGGAAGCCGGTGATCATGAAGAAGAGCGCCACGCTCGCTTGACCGAGGTTGGTATATAGCGCAGAAGGCGGCGAGGTCCAGGTGCCTATTTGCAGATAAAAATACCAGATCGCCGCATGATGAACAAAGACGAAAAACGCCAGATATCCTCTGAGACCGTCGATGCCGACAAATCGCCCGTGATCTACAGGTGAGTCGCCGAATTTTTTTAGGAAGAAAGCCGTGGCAAGTACGGAAAGTAGTGGGAACAGGATGAAGACAGGATTGGTTGCATACATATGAAGAAGCCAGTCGATAAAAAATTATTGCCGGTGGAAAGTAGACCTCGCAGCAATCGACTCAACCGTGATGGAAAACAGGTGGTTTGACGTGTCGCAGCAAACGAAAATTTGGCGCGGGGAATCGTTTTTTTGAACTAAAGCCCGCGGGACAAATAATAACAGTGCCGCAGATAACTCTTCCGCACATCGGGGCGCAATGGGCTTAGTTGAAAGCAGAAAATACAAATTCTGAAAAATTTATTTCTCTACTGCATTAATAAACCGCGCCGGTAATGCCGTTGCGGTTCGACACGCGTCCGCTGTTGCTGCAGTAGGTGCAACCGTAGGCGGCTAGGAAGATGCTCCCAAATACCGCCTGCGAACTCTTGGGGGTCAGTTCATACCCGGGGCGATTCAAAGATTGCCAATGGTCGAACCCGTAGATATCGGGCAGGGGAGGAAAGCGAGCTGCTGACTTACTGTGATGAAAAAGGTCTTACTCGTCTTAAGAGCATCATCATTCTTGCAGCCGAAACGGGCACGTGGCGTAGTGAATTGGTTGCACTTACAAAAGACAACGCTTGTCTTGAGACGCGAACGGCACACGTGCCAGACACTAAGAACGGCACCTCACGCACTATCCTACTTTTAACGAGAGCAGTTGTAGCTATCCAGTGTCTTCCTGAATCCGAGGGAGACAAGGTTCTAGGAATGCACCCTGACACTATTACTTTCGGCTTCAATTCTGCTTGTAAGTCTTGCGATATTACCGGCTTACGTTTCCACGACTTACGGCATGAGGCTACTTCTAGGCAATTTGACAGGGGGCTTCGAAATGATGGAAGTAGCAGCAATTACCGGGCATAAGAGAAAGTAATAATCCACGGATGACACTTGCTTACACTTCTGCTGTATCGAAACAGTGAAAGCTATAAGCAAATAAGAAGCGAATACAGGGAGTAAAAATATTTACAAGCAAATAGCGTATGACTCAGTTTTTAAATGACCATCGCCAGAAATCAAAGCGGCAACAGCAGCACCGATGAATGCAGTGTAGGCCCCTATAAGTTTAGACCTGCGTTGATGAGCTTCAGCTCACTCATTTTCAGCTATTAGAGCTATGGTAAATTGACGTTTCTTGAGAACTACACCGTTGATTCTAAACGGTAAAATAGATCTGGCGGAAGCGGTGAGATTCGAACTCACGAAGGGCTCACACCCTCGCCAGTTTTCAAGACTGGTGCCTTCAACCGCTCGGCCACGCTTCCTGTCAGGCCCGCATTATGCCATTATTTTTTTTGCAGGTGCCTGCAGATCGTAACGGCGACGAGATTGCATATAAGATCTCGTGCCGGTAATTTCATCGATGGTTATCGTCAATCACTATTGACGATAACCATCGTGAATGATCAATGACGGTTACGACGTCTCGCAGCCAAAAAGCCCAATACACCGAGACCCATCATCGACAGCGTTGCCGGTTCTGGCACGACGCCTCCTGGTACTTCCGGATCCGTGATCGAACCACCGGCAGCACCGATGATCAGGGCATTGCCCGTAGCCACGCTCGTACCCAATATGCCCAGGCTACCGATATTACTGAAAGACGCGTGATACGGACCGGCGTTCAGATCCGCATTAGTCAAGCCAGGAAAGGCGGCACTGCCGTCGGCTGTCAGGTTGATGCCGGTGTCGAATTCATCCGTTACGAGTACGCCTGGCAATAGCGCGCTCAAAAAACCGTAGTCATTTGACTGACTAAACAAGCCGCCACCAGCACCGAGGTAGTTATTTAACGCGCTGGCATTGCTTGCCAATGCCGCTTGTTCAACGCTGGTCAGCCCGCCACCGACGTTTTCGCCTGAATCGAGCATGACGATGCCGGTGTTGCCAGTGTTTTGTGCACCGACACCGGAGAAAAATGCAGTTATGCCGGCAACCGTATTGACATTAACGAAGGTCCAGCCGGCTGCGCCGAGGTTGGAAAAGGCAAAGGCCGAAGCGGCAGCGTTACCTGCAGTGCTCGACGCATCGCTACCGAGCGAGACGACGGTCTTGCTGCCGTTCGTAACCGATGGTGCAAGGTTCTCGATTGCGCGCTGCATGAACAGCCAGCCATCGATATTAGCGGTCGCGGATGCGAAGCCATGATCGTCGGCATCGGTGCCAGCGAGAATGAATGGGCCGGCGATGGTAGGGGATGCGGTCAATACTGCCGCGGCCGTCAACGCCGCAAACAACGTACCGCGTGCAAAGTTAGTGTTCATATAAATGCCTCCATTGAATGAGCAATCACGACGATTGACTCGACAAGGGTAGAGCACGCGTTGTGCCAGCGTTTAACTGTTAGCCAAGTGTTTGATTATGAAAAGATAAATATAGAAACGTATATTTGTTTTTTGATAATATGTTAAAAAGTTCGACAAAATTTTGTAACAGTCGGTAACATACAGCGTAACTATAAGTTTCCGACCTTGATAATAGAACCCTAATATGAATCTATCCGGGTCCGCCGCTGCTTTACTTTACGATGATCATGTACATGCTCACGTATCGATCCGGTCCGGGCTGTTTCGCGGATCCTAAAGAAACCATGCCGGCATTAAAGCGTTTTTTGAAGATGCGGAAGCGCTGCGTGTAGGCACCTTCTTTGGTCGTTAGATCTGCACCGGTATCGGCCCAACTCGAATTGACCCAGCCTGGCAGGCCCACCCGGTTATCGAGCGCGACGTAGACGTCGGCTGCTACCGATAACCAAAAATTTACCAGCGTCGGTCCAGTAAAACTTCTGGCGTCGTTGGCGGTACGAATCCATTTGCCGTCTGTCAGCAGTGCCGGCAGGCTTGCAAATGTATAGACCCGGTCGCCGTACACGGTATTGCCAACTTTTAGGTTGCTTTGAATCGACCAATACGCGGTCGTGGCAGTATCGAAAACCTGCAAGTTCGAAATGGCGGCAATCGTTTCCTGAGGTGGCGTTGACGGTGTGCTGCAGCCACTGACGCGTGCGCCGCCCCAATCCGCATGATCCGAGGTGATACCGTCGCCGGCATCGTTTACCGCGAGGCGTAGTTCTTTCTTGCCCGCGACGTTCACATTGACTGTCTTGCGAGGATCGCCGCCTCGGACCGTGCCGCTATCGTAGACCTTTACGTTGTCGAGATAGACCTGGAACACTACCGAGCCAAGTTTGCCGCTTTCGTTATCTACGCCGATATCGGCGATGAAGTTACCGGTGCATTGGCTATTCAACGCGAACCGCAGTTCCGATGGTGCATGCACGCCTAATCCGTGCAGATAGGGTACGCCGGACAAGGCAATCGTGCGGCCGTCGGTGGCACCGTCTTCGCCGTTACTGCGGTCGACTTCGTAGGGGCCCCATCCATTGACTGGCGTGCCAAGAAGCGAAAACTGACTGATTTGCCGGCCTGGAAAAATATTACGCGATAACGTCGTGCTGGCACCCGAGGCATCCGTGACCGTCAACGATATCCGTATCCACATGTTGGCTTCGTTTTCTTCGAACGCGGGCACGGTGAAGCTGCCGGATTTCATACCGGCCGTGGGTGCCACGAACGCATGTGCATGCGTATCGTGCTGAAAATCGACTTTCCAAGAAAGCGCCGAGGCTGGTAATACACCATCTTCGGCATCCGTACCGCTGCCGTCGAAATTGATTATTTGTCCTGGCGCAAATTGCATATCGGCGGCAGGAAATGTGATTGTAGCTACCGGCGGTCGATTGTTAGTGACCGTCAATATCGCTTCGGTCGATACCACATTGCCACCAGCACTCGAGACGATTACGCGAAAGCGCGCACCGTTATCTGCCATGGTCGTGGCAGCGATGGAATAACTGCCAGCTTGAGCATTAGGAAGATCGACGCCGTTACGCTGCCATTGAAATTTAGTGGCACCATCGGCGCTGATACTAAAGGTCGCACCGGCACCGAGCATCACGGTGGTGTTGGAAGGATTGCTCGTGATGTTGGGCGCGTTTCCGCCGACGTAAATGATCTTGCTGAGCGTGCCGGCACCGGGTACAGCAGTCGCGGAGCCCTGATTGCGGGCTAGATAGTACATGCTGCCGTTACTGGCAACGGCGATATTGCTGCATATCGCTAAAGCCGGTGGGGACACTGGCAGCGTACGCCGGCACATAAATCGAAGCGCTCAATACCATGGCGCTTAGCACTGGAACGCTTACTAAAAAAGCGCTGGAAGCGGCTGATACGGCACTGCAGGGCGCTACGGCGCTTATTTTGCCGGCTTTGGTTTGATGAAATGGCAGGCGTACTTGAAAAGGAAGGCTCAGCATGCGACATGCTCCTATAACAAAGGGTCAGTTGTTTGCAACGATGCAAACGTAAAAAAATTAACGTCGCGGCCCTAAAGTTCATGTGTTGCCTGCCGTAACCAGTTCAAGATACGGGAAAACTAGCATTGCTGAGGAAAAATATTTCTATAAAACCCTAAAGTCGGCGAAATCGCGGTCGTTAAAGAGTTAGACGCGATGCAGAAGCCAACCGGAAACGAGCCAAAAAGCTGCTAAAGAGGGAAATGATGGGTTTGCGAGTTGTCTTGAAACAACATTTTTTAGTTTTTCCGCGATCCTGACCATCGCTGAATGGCTGTTTTCAATTGAAATTCTCAAGATTTATTTCTAAAACCTTGAAAAAGATTATTTTTTTAAAATTTATTTTGACTTGCCGTAGGGGCCGGCACTCCGGTGCCAGACCAATAAATACGTGATGGTGGAGCACGGTTGCCGTGTTCTCACAGTGCTTTTCGTAATTTTGTAAGACAAAGTCTTATATTTCTTCCGGTTTCGCGCCGACGAAAAATACCGCAGCTTCTGTATTTCCTGAAGTAAATGTTTCTTCCAGAATACGTTCACTGGCCGAGCACATTCGGGCCTACACGGACTACGAGGAAAAACATGAACACGACTGCAATGGTTGCCGAAATTCGCGATGCCAATCTTGGTTACCTCATGCTGGCGCAGCAAATGGTGCGCGCCGACAAACCTACGGCGATCTTCCGCCTGGGTATCAGTGGCGAAATCGCCGACCTCATCGAAGGTTTGAACAATTCTCAGATCCTCAAGCTGGCCGGCACCAACATGATGTTGGCCCGTTTCCGCTTCGACGATGGCGCAATTCTCGGCATGCTCACTCACAACGGCAAAGACCGGGCTCTGGCACAGTCACACGCTGCCATCTTGATGGCCGGCCAGCCAGTCGAAGAAATCGCCTGATAAATTAGGCTCGAGAGCAAGGTAAACAAGTAAGGCTTAAGCGTCGCATACATGCACTGCCGGCAAAAATTTTAAAGATTTAAGAGAGTGTGATTGTCATGGCCAAGAAAAGCGTCGTTACCGAGTCCAACGAGATTCAATTGGCCATCGAGTTGATCAACCTGGGTGCACGCTTGCAATTGCTGGAATCCGAAACCTCGCTATCGCGTGAGCGTTTATTAAAGCTATACAAAGAACTAAAAGGTGTGTCGCCGCCAAAGGGCATGCTGCCTTTCTCGACGGATTGGTTCATCACTTGGCAACCGAATGTGCATTCGTCGCTATTTCTCGGTATTCATCGCTACCTGCTGACCAATGCGCAGGTCTCGGGCATCACCGCGATCATGAAGGCTTACCAGCTATACCTGGAGCAGGTCGAGGTCGCGCCCGGTGAAGAGCCGGTGTTGTCGCTCACACGCGCTTGGACACTGGTGCGATTCGTCGAGAGCAAAATGCTCACCACCACATGCTGCAAGACCTGCAATGGTGAATTCGTCGTGCACCAACTGGATCTGAACAGTAATTATTTATGCGGTTTATGCCACCTACCTTCACGCGCTGGTAAAACGCGTAAGGCGCGGGATGAGGCCATTGCTGCAACGACTGCTCTGGCAGCGCGCGTTGCCATTGCCACTAGCTGATATCTTTGCGCGCATGATGTTGCGCTGGTTCCTTTCCTTGTTTTTTTCCCTATTTCGGCCGGTACGCCATTGGCGCGGCTGGCGCACGCCTGCAATCCAGGCGCTGATTATTCAGCTAATTGCCGGCATCCTCATCTGGGTCGTTGCAGGCTGGATCCTCCAATTGATGGACACGCCGTTGTATCTAGGCTACGCAGCATTGTTCCAAGGCCTATTGGCTGCGCTATTGACCTACTGGCGTCGGCTGGCACGCTGGTGGGTCGGCATTCAGCTGGTATTTCCATTCGCGCTGCTGGTTACTGTCGCCATGCAATTTCCGCCATGGCTTTTTCTGGCGGCGTTTTTGTTCATGGTCGTGCTTTATTGGAGTACGTTTCGTACTCAGGTGCCTTTTTATCCTTCCGCACCGGCCGTCTGGAAAGCAATATTGCCGTTGTTGCCGGCCGACCGGCCGGTGCAAATGGTCGATATCGGCAGTGGTTTGGGTGGTTTAGTGCTCGCGCTGGCGCGTAGCCGTCCCGATTCGAAATTTTTGGGTATCGAACTGGCACCATTGCCTTGGCTGGTGAGCCGTCTGCGTGCTGCGTTTTCAGGTGGTCGGGCCCGTTTCTTGATCGGCGATTACGAATCGCTCGACTTGGCGCAATTCGACGTAGTGTTCGCTTATCTATCGCCCGCGGCAATGCCTGCGTTATGGCAAAAATCACAACGCGAAATGCGGCCCGGCACCTTGTTACTCAGTTATGAATTCTCCATACCGGGCCAAGTGCCACATATAACTGTCTTACCCGTTCCACACGGGCCACAGCTATATGGCTGGCAATGTTGAATATGTTTCGTGAACGTAACTTTCTCTGATAACCTTTCTTTAGTTCGATTCGTTTCCCGAGGCGGTTGTATAGCCCGGTTGGTTCCACCCATCCAGAGGATCTCCCCTTGTTAGTTATCCTTGGCTACATCATCGTTTGCGCATCGGTTTTCGGCGGTTTCGCCCTGGCCGGCGGCCATATGGCATCGTTATTTCAGCCGGTGGAACTGCTGATGATCGGCGGTGCTGCGGTTGGCGCATTTTTCGTCGGGAACAATAGTAAATCGATCAAGGCAACGATCAAGGCGCTGCCGTCGCTGCTGAAAGGTTCGCGTCACAACCGTGCGCTTTACATGGAATTGATGACGCTGATGTTTGAAATTTTGAGCAAGGTGCGCAAGGAAGGCTTGATGTCGATCGAAGGCGATATCGAAAACGCCCACGAAAGCCCGATCTTCAGTAAATATCCAGCCGTGTTGGCGGACCATCACATCATCGAATTCATTACCGACTATCTGCGCCTGATGGTGTCCGGAAATATGGACGCTTTTCAGATCGAAAATTTGATGGACAACGAGATCGACACGCATCATGCCGAGGGCGAGGTGCCGGTGCATTGTATGGCCAAGCTCGGCGATGGCTTGCCAGCTTTCGGCATCGTCGCCGCGGTGATGGGTGTGGTCCACACCATGGCATCGGTCGGCTTGCCGCCTGCAGAGTTGGGCATCCTGATCGCCAACGCACTGGTCGGTACCTTTCTCGGCATTTTGCTGGCTTACGGTTTCGTCGGCCCACTGGCGAGCTTGCTGGAGCAAAAGCTGCATGAATCTTCAAAGATGTTCCAATGCGTGAAAGTCACGCTGCTGGCAAGCCTGAACGGCTACGCGCCGGCACTGGCGGTCGAATTCGGGCGCAAGGTACTGTATTCGACCGAGCGGCCATCGTTTGCCGAACTCGAAGAACACATCAAGCTTTCCAAATCCAAGTGACCGGAGACTGTCATGGCTGACGAGGGCCTGCGACCGATCATCGTCAAGCGTATCAAAAAAAGCGGTGGCGGCCATCATGGTGGTGCATGGAAAATCGCCTACGCCGATTTCGTTACGGCGATGATGGCATTTTTTCTGTTGATGTGGCTCTTGGGTTCCACCTCCAAGGGCGAATTGTCGGGCATCGCCGAATATTTCAAAACGCCGCTCAAAGTTGCCATGCAGGGCGGTTCAGGCAGCGGCGACAGTTCCAGCGTGCTGGCCGGCGGCGGGCGCGACCTGACACGCAAGGATGGGCAACAAAAGAAAGGCGAAAATCCGCAGCCCAAAAAAAGTTACAACCTGGGTGCCGCCAAAGCCGAACTCGAACGCCTCGAACTGGAGCGCCTGAAGGGCTTGAAAACACGGATCGAGGCCCGCATCGAAGCTTCGCCGACTATGCGCCAATATAAAAATCAATTGCTCATCGATATTACTGTCGATGGCTTGCGGATTCAGATCGTCGACGAGCAAAATCGCGCCATGTTCGCCCTGGCGCGGGCCGAATTGCAGCCATACACCCGGGAAATTTTGTTCGAGATCGGTCAAATTCTCAACGACATGCCGAACAAGATCAGCCTTTCAGGTCACACCGATGCTGCAGCCTACTCGAATGGCGAAAAAGGGTATAGCAATTGGGAGCTATCGGCCGACCGTGCGAATGCCTCGCGGCGGGCATTGATCGCCGGTGGCATGGATCAGGACAAAGTATTGCGCGTGGTCGGGCTTTCCTCGGCCGTACCGTTCGAAAAAGCCGAACCGTTGAATCCGGTTAATCGTCGCATCAGCATCATCGTCATGAACAAGCGGGCGGAGGAATCGGTAACCAAAGAGGGTGCCGCGCCGGTGGCTCAGGGTCCGGCTGCGGCCTCAACACCGGACTCGCTACCAGCCCCAACACCTAATTTAGCACCGACAGCGGCCTCGATCCCCGCGCAAGCCAAAGCGCTGGAAAGTAACGATGCGCCTACCAGATAATCCGGGTTCGACCGACGTCGACCCGAATCGGGCCACACCCGAGGTTGCGATGCAACTACGCAAGCTATTGTTGGCGCTGGGTCATCAGGGTAGCCAACATCTCATGGAAGTCGATGCCGATCTGCGTCAAACCAGTTACCTGCTCGACGAAGCGATCACGAAATTAGGAAAAAACTTTTTAGGAATGCATGCGGCGACCATGGCTCAGCAGGCGTTGCTTGCCACGCTGGAAGAAGGTACACCGGTTTCTGCAGCAATGCGGCAAAAGTTCGACCTGCTGCAGCAGGAAGCCGCCGGTTGCGTGAGTGCCGCGGTAACGGCCTTGCAGTTTCAGGACATGACGAACCAGTTGATCGGGCGGGTAGTCGGCCATGTGGCTAGCCTGCATCAAGTGCTTCAAGAAGCCGGTGATGCCGGTGAGTCGATGTCCTGTAGCAGCGGTAGTAAAAGTAATGATAACCACGCGAACTCAGACAATTACACCCAAGCGCTCGCGGTACTGGCGCTGGTCAATAAGATGCTGGAAGAGCGCGCGACCATTCTGGACAAGGTGCCGGCCAAGGCGGTCGCCCAGACGCATCTCGAAAGTGGCGATATCGAACTGTTTTAAAGGTAACGGATTGCAGGAGTGGACATGACGAAAACAATACTGGCAGTGGATGATTCGGCATCGTTGCGACAAATGGTAGCCTTCAGCCTGCGTGCAGCAGGCTACCTGGTGACGGAAGCGGTGGACGGGCAGGACGGTTTGGAAAAGGCACGGGTTCAAGTGTTCGACTTGGTGTTGACAGACCAGAACATGCCGCGCCTGGATGGATTGGCGCTGATCCGTGCGCTACGCGCCCTGTCGACTTATCAAAAGGTGCCGATCCTGATGCTGACCACCGAGTCCAGCGACGAGATGAAATCGAAAGGTAAAGCAGCCGGTGCCAACGGCTGGCTGGTCAAGCCTTTCGACCCCCAGCGCTTGATCGAAGTCGTCAAAAAAGTGATCGGATAATGACAATCGACATGCGTCAGTTCTTTCAGGTGTTCTTCGATGAAACCGAAGAACTGCTGGCGGAAATGGAAAAGCTGTTACTGGCGATCGATCTTTCTGCGCCTAACGACGAAGATATGAATGCCATCTTTCGGGCAGCGCATTCGATCAAAGGCGGTGCCGGCACGTTCGGCATCACCGATCTGACCGACATCACGCATGTGCTGGAAACCTTGCTGGATTTGATCCGTAAAGGCGAATTGGCATTGACCGCCGAGCACGTGGATGCATTCTTGGAAGCCAAGGATGTCTTGAAGATGCAACTCGACGGCCACCGCTTGAAGACGCCGGTCAATCAAGTGACTGTCGCTGCGATTCGTGCGCGCCTGGAAGTGCTGGCGCATGCCGCAACGCTCGATGGTACCAATGTCGGTAAGCCGGCCGCGCGCAACGCTGGGAGCGTTGCCGGGCACGTTGACTCGGCTGTGCAGCTCGGCATGCGTCGATTGCGCATTGGCTTGCCAACGATGTCGGTTACCGATCTGGATGTACTGGCTTCGGAGCTGACGCGCCTGGGCTTACTCGCACGCCATGGCACTACTACCGGCACCACAGTGCTGACCCTCGATACTGCCAGCAGCACCGAAGAAGTGATCGCAATCTGCGCTTTTCTCCTCGAGCCGGAAGATTTGACGATCGTCGAGGAAGCCATCGATGCTTCCTGCTCCGCTGCCACCCGTGAGTCGGTGAGCCCGACGGAGGCGAACCAGGGTTTCGGATTTTTTGAGCCGATGAACCCTGTGCAGATGGCTGGCTCGCTCCTGTTGGCCGAGCATGAATTAGCCGCAGAAAAGGCATGGGAAGCGGCCCAGGGTTACGGGTTCTTCGCCCCGTTTACAGCGTTGGCCGTACCGGCGCAGGCTCTACAGACCAATCAGACGGACGATGTCGTCAATGACGTCAAGCCGGCTGCTGCTCGGCGGGAGCCAGAGCGTAATACGGCTGGTAGTGAATCAAGCTCGATTCGCGTGAGTATCGAGAAAGTTGACCAGCTCATTAACCTGGTTGGTGAACTGGTCATCACCCAGGCGATGATCGAGCAGCGTACCGACAACCTCGACCCGATGCGCCACGAGCGTTTGCTTAACAACGTCAGCCAGCTCACCCGCAATACCCGCGATCTGCAGGAAGCGGTGATGTCGATTCGGATGATGCCGATGGATTATGTGTTTTCCCGTTTTCCGCGAATGGTGCGCGATCTGGCCGGCAAGCTCGGCAAAAAAGTTGAGTTCGTTACCGTCGGCGCTGCGACCGAACTCGACAAGGGCTTGATCGAACGCATCATCGATCCACTTACGCACTTGGTGCGCAATAGCATCGACCATGGTATCGAACTACCGGCACAACGTCTCGCCGCCGGTAAGAACGAGACAGGCCGACTGTCGTTGTCGGCCAGCCATCAGGGCGGCAATATCGTCATCGAGGTCAACGACGATGGCGGCGGCTTGAGCCGCGAACGTATTCTGGCGAAAGCGGTGGAGCGTGGGCTGGCCGTGAGCGACGCTATGCCCGATGCCGACGTATGGCACCTTATTTTCGCACCCGGTTTTTCCACGGCCGAGGAAGTCACCGATATTTCCGGGCGGGGCGTCGGCATGGATGTGGTCAAGCGCAATATCAGTGCCATGGGAGGGCTGGTCGAGATCCGCTCCGCTGCCGGCTTCGGCACCACGATCTCGATTTCATTACCGTTGACGTTGGCAATTCTCGATGGCATGTCCGTGCGCGTTGGCGAAGAAATCTACATCCTGCCCCTCGGTTATGTCGTGGAGTCGCTGCAACCGTTGGCAGCCGACGTGAAAGAAATAAGCGGCCAGGGGCGAGTGGTCAAGGTGCGGGGTGAATATCTGCCTTTGGTGCCGCTGTATGAAATGTTCGGCATCACGCCACGGTATCTGCAACCTTCGGACGGCATCGTCGTGATACTGGAGTCCGACGCACGCAAAGTAGCACTGTTCGTCGATGATCTCGTGGGCCAGCAGCAGGTGGTGGTGAAAAATCTCGAATCGAACTATCGCAAGGTCGCCGGTATTTCCGGGGCGACCATTCTTGGCGACGGCGGCGTATCGCTGATCGTCGATGTTTCCGCGTTGATCCGCTCCAGCCAGCGCCTGGCTGACGAAGCACTAATTTCCAGTTGAGGACAGCATGCTCGATGCAAAAAAATTCGGTACTTCCGACAATGAATTTCTCGCTTTTACCCTGGGCCAGGAGGAATACGGCATCGATATCTTGAAAGTGCAAGAAATTCGTGGCTACGAACAAGTGACGCGCATCGCCAATGCACCCGAATTCGTCAAGGGCGTGGTCAATCTGCGAGGCATCATCGTGCCGATCGTCGATATGCGCATCAAGTTCAAACTCGGCGAGCCGACTTACGACCAGTTTACGGTCGTCATTATTCTCAATATCGGTGGGCGCATCATGGGGATGGTCGTCGATAGTGTTTCTGACGTCATCACGCTGGGTGCCGAACAAATCAAGCCGGCACCGGAAATGGGTACTACCTTCAATACCGATTATCTGACCGGCCTGGGCACTCTGGACGAGCGCATGCTGATCCTGATCGATATCGATAAATTGATGTCGAGCGCCGAAATGGGACTCAATGAAAGCGTCGCTGCATAACCGAACCTTCGTAGGCGGTGAAGGCGCAATCAGCAACCAGACAATAACGAAGCATCTGGAAGACAGGAAATACGGCATGGCTCAGAACGTGGCACGTATTGCAGCACGTATTGCGGTCGTCAGTGCACTGGTTTTATCAGTCAGCGCTGCCATTGGCGCACTTGGCTGGCACAGCGGCCTGATGCAGGCGCAGCCGGTGCTCGTGAGCATGTTAGTCGGCCTGGCGGCTTCCGTCGTCGTTATTGTCCATATACGCAGCGGTCAGGTGCGACACCGGAAGTTTGCAGCCTCTGTGGGTAACCAAACCGACCACATGATGATCGGTGCAGCCGAAACTGCTTTTTTCATCGATTCCGTCAAAAAGAAAGTGGAATCAAACGTGGCAGACGCGAACGATATCGCTCGCGATACCGAAAAAAACGATCGCGTCATGAAACGTTTGGTTAAAGATGCCGACCAGGCGTCGGCTGTCGCTGTGGATGTGCGTAATTTTAGTGAGGCAGGACGTGTCGAGGTCGATCGAGGCTTGACCAGGATCGATCGCGCGCGTGAGGAAGCCGATAGCGCTTCGATACTGATGGATGCATTGAAGAAACAGTCGTGGCAAATTCACGGCGTGACCGAGACCATCAAAGAAATTGCCGCGCGTACCAATCTGCTGGCGTTAAATGCGGCGATCGAAGCGGCACGCGCCGGCGAGTACGGCCGCGGTTTCGCCGTTGTAGCCAGCGAAGTTCGAATGCTGGCGCAGCGTACTCGCGAAGCAACCGACGAAATCGGCACTATCGTGTCGGCCGTGACCGACAAGGCGGAGGCGGCAGCCAACGGCATGGCTGCAATGACCACCACCGTGATACAGGCTTCGGAAAATGTCAGGCAAATGCATACGGTGCTCGAAAAGATTGAGGAATCGGCAAATGTTTCCGAACAGCAGATCGCTGCCATCGCTACAGCCTTCAAAGCAAATGTCGAGACGACACATCGAATTTCGGAGTCGGTATTAAAAATTCGCGACAGCATGTTGGCGACTGAAGAATCTTTGCCACGTGCTGGTAAATCGGCGATGCAACTGACAGAGCATGCCGAAACGCTTTTCAAGGCAACTGCCGCTGCCGGCGTCGGTACGCCCCATGACCATATTCGCGAGCTCGCACAGACAGCCGCATCGCAAATCGAAAAACTGTTTGAACAAGCAGTCGCAACCGGCCGGATCAGTAGTCAAGCATTGTTTGACCGAACTTACGTCCCCATCCCGAATACGAATCCGCAAAAGCATACGTCGCAGTTCGACGCCTTTACAGATCAAGTACTGCCGGCGCTGCAGGAAGCGATATTAGCTGCCACGCCGCAGCTGGCCTACGCCGGTGCAGTCGACAGCAACGGCTATTTTCCGACGCATAACCGTAAGTTTTCTCAGCCGCTTACCGGGGATTACGACAAAGATCTGGCGAACAATCGTACTAAACGCATTTTCACCGACCGCACTGGCAGTCGTTGCGGCTCCAGTACCGAACCATTCTTACTGCAAACTTATAAGCGCGATACCGGCGAAGTCATGCACGATCTGTCGGCACCGATCCGTGTCAGCGGTCGACACTGGGGTGGTTTTCGTATCGGTTATCGTTCGGCGGGCGGTTGAATAACATGGAAAACTTGGCATGAATGCAGCTTTAAACAACCGTAGCGATACTGTAAAAGAATTTGCTTTCACGCCCCGGGATTTCGAGCGTGTGCGTGCGCTAATTCACTGCAAAGCCGGCATCGCACTTGCCGAAAGCAAGCAACAGATGGTGTACAGCCGTCTTGCGCGACGCCTGCGTGTGATGGGTATATCCTCTTTTTCTGAATATCTCGACGGCTTGGAAGCCGGTAATGACGAGCAGGAGTGGCAGGCGTTCACGAATGCATTGACTACCAATCTGACATCGTTTTTCAGGGAGGCACATCACTTCCCCCTACTTGCCGCACATTTCAAAACCGCAAAAGATCCGATCGACGTTTGGTGTTCGGCTAGTTCGACCGGCGAAGAGCCGTACTCGATTGCCATGACGGCCTGTGAAGCGTTTAATACGTTGACGCCGCCGGTACGTATTATCGCAACCGATATCGATACGAACGTACTGGCGGCCGGCGCCAATGGCGTCTATAGCATGGACCGTCTCGACAAGCTCGCTCCCGAGCGCATGCGGCGGTTCTTTCAAAAAGGTCGTGGCGCGCAGGAAGGCTTGGCTCGTGTGCGCCCGGAGTTACGCAAACTCATCACTTTCCAGCAACTAAATTTGTTAGCCGACGGCTGGGCCTTGAAAGGACCTTTCGACGTAATTTTTTGCCGCAACGTCATGATTTATTTTGACAAGCCAACGCAGAGCAAAATCCTGGCACGCTTCGCACCGTTGATGAAACACGATGCACTACTCTTTGCCGGCCATTCCGAAAACTTTTTGTATGTATCGGATGCGTTCAAGCTGCGCGGAAAAACCGTCTACACCTTGCAAAAGAGCAGGGTGCTTGCGCCGGGTAGTGCAAACCGATGACCGGCCAGGCGCATGAGCAATTGTCGACAAATGTTTATTTCGATCGTACTTTCGACCGCGACGCTGCAAAAATCTTGCCGGGTGAGTTTTATTTCACCGCCAAGGACATGTTGATCGTTACAGTACTCGGTTCGTGTGTATCGGCATGCATGCGGGACCGCGTCAATGGCGTCGGTGGCATGAACCATTTCATGCTGCCCGATAGCGGCGATGCGGATAGTCCGGTATCGGCATCGACCCGGTACGGCACTCATGCCATGGAAGTGTTGATCAATGAGCTGTTGAAATCTGGTGCACGTCGGGAAAACCTGGAAGCCAAGGTATTCGGTGGCGGTAACGTGTTGCGCGGCCTGACGGCAATGAATGTCGGCGAACGTAATGCGCGATTCGTGCGTGAATATCTGCACGCAGAAAATATCCGCATCGTCGCTGAAGATCTCAATGACATTCACCCACGCAAAGTTTATTTTTTTCCGCGTAGTGGAAAGGTGCTGGTGCGAAAACTCAGGCAGCTCAACAACAACACTTTGGTCAATCGCGAGCAAGACTACGCCAGCCGAATACAGACCAGCGATGTCGCCGGCTCGGTCGATCTATTTTGATGCAGATGGTTTGTAGTTTCCACGAAAGTGCATGATGACAATCAGGGTTCTCATCGTCGACGATTCAGCGTTGATCCGCAGTGTGATGGCGGAAATTATCAATAGCCAACCGGATATGGAAGTGGTGGGCCTAGCACCCGACCCGCTGGTGGCGCGTGACTTAATCAAGCAAACCAATCCGGATGTGCTCACGCTCGATGTGGAAATGCCACGTATGGATGGGCTGGATTTTCTGGAAAAGCTCATGCGTCTGCGGCCGATGCCGGTGGTGATGGTGTCTTCACTGACCGAACGCGGCTCCGAAATTACTTTACGCGCACTCGAACTGGGTGCCGTCGATTTCGTGACCAAACCTAAGATTTCCATTCAAAGCGGCATGCTGGAATACACGCAAATCATCGCTGACAAGATTCGTGCCGCAGCCAAGGCTAAGCTTCGTCCACGCGCCAGTGCAGCAAACAGCTCGGCAACCGAGAGTAACGTATTACCATCGATACGTAACCCACTCACGAGTAGTGAAAAACTGATCATCATCGGTGCTTCTACCGGCGGCACCGAAGCAATACGGGAATTTTTGGTGCAGATGCCGCCCGATTGCCCGGGTATTTTAATTACTCAACACATGCCGGAAGGCTTCACGCGGTCCTTCGCCAAACGCTTGGACGGGCTGTGCAAGATCGCAGTATGCGAATCCGAGGGCGGCGAACGCATTTTGCCAGGCCATGCCTACATCGCACCGGGTCATTCCCACCTGATGTTGGAGCGCAGTGGCGCAAATTACGTCACCCGGCTCGATACAGGCGCACCGGTCAATCGGCATAGGCCGTCGGTTGATGTGTTGTTTCACTCTTGTGCACAAACGGCAGGAAAAAATGCGGTCGGCGTAATTCTGACTGGCATGGGCAAAGATGGCGCACTGGGCATGCTGGCGATGAAAAACGCCGGCTCTTATACGGTTGCGCAAGACGAGGCCAGCTGTGTCGTGTTCGGCATGCCGCGCGAAGCTATCGCAGTCGGGGGCGTGCAAGATATCGGCCCGCTGCGAGCCTTGCCCGGTTTGGTCCTCGGGTATCTGGCCACACATGGCAACCGCTCTCTACGCGTTTAGCACCACAGATGTCGCATATCCGCGAATGGAGCATCTTTTTTTCGGCGTGAAGCGCATAATAAGGTGATTGCAAGCAATTCTGTTGCAGCGCGATTTATTTATTGGAGTCAATATGGCTGGTCCCAATCCGAATATGAAATTCTTGGTAGTCGACGATTTTTCCACGATGCGCCGCATCGTTCGTAATTTGTTGAAGGAGCTGGGTTATACCAATGTCGATGAAGCCGAGGACGGCTCGATGGCATTGTCTAAACTACGCGCCGAGAAGTTCGACTTCGTCGTCTCGGATTGGAATATGCCGGTCATGGACGGCTTGACGATGTTGCAGAACATTCGTGCCGATCCGGCCCTGTCGAAGCTGCCGGTACTGATGGTGACCGCTGAAGCCAAGAAAGAAAACATCATCGCCGCAGCGCAGGCTGGTGCCAGCGGATACGTCGTTAAGCCGTTCACTGCTGCCACGCTCGATGAAAAGCTGGGCAAAATTTTCGAGAAGCTGGCTGCTGCCGGCGCTTGAGTGAACCCACGCCATGCATGATCTGAATTTTCTCGTACGTGAGCCGCTGGTCGATCCGAAACAGCAGATCGTCGGTTTCGAATTTACCGTACAACACCCACTTTCGGATCGGGAAATCGCTACCGATGCAGATGATTTCAGGGCGCTCGCCAGCTTCACGGCAACGCAACTGCAGGATGAAGAGCAGCACTGGCAGCTCGGTGCGCTAAAGATTTTTCTTAAGGCCGCACCGGCATTGCTCGAGTGCGATGAAGTGCTGGCGCTGCCACCTAAAAATATTGTTTTGATTATCCGCTTGCACGAACTGGGCGATCTGGAAACTCTGGCGGCAGTCAAGCGGCTGCGAAGCAAGGGGTTTGGCATCGCTATCTCCGATGCGACCGATATTACCCAAGACAAGACCATGCTGTCGCTGGCGACACACCTGGAGATTCATTTCGCCACGACCGATTTTGCAACCCAGGCGAAAATTTACGCAACGCTCAAGAATTCATCCGTACGCATGATCGCGCGGCAGGTACGTACCTGGCAGGAGTTCGATTCCTGCGCTTCGCTCGGACTCGATGCTTTTGTCGGCAATCTTTATCTGACGCCGCGCGAAACCAGCGCTGATCAAGGCAAGAGTATCAACCCGGCGCAGGCAATGATCTTGCAACTGATGGATATGGTTCGTAAGAATGCCGATGTAAGACAGCTCGAAGACGTGTTGCGGCGTGATGCCGCGCTGTCTTACAAGTTGCTGCGCTACATTAATTCGGCTGGTTTTGGCCTCGGTACCGAAATCCAGTCTTTACGCCACGCTGTGGCGATGCTTGGTTATTCGCCGCTTTACCGCTGGCTATCGGTGCTGCTGGCCACTGCATCGACCGGTGGCCAGTCTGCCATTCTGATGCAGACCGCCATCGTGCGGGCACGTTTTGCGGAACTGATCGGTGCAGCATTTCTGCCCAAGAACGAGGCCGAAAATCTATTCGTGGTAGGTATGTTTTCGTTGCTCGACCGACTACTCGGCGTGCCGATGGAAGATGTGCTGGACCAGATTCAACTGTCCGAGCCGGTTACGCAGGCGCTGCTCAGCCGACAGGGTATGTACGGGCCTTTCCTGAAGCTGGCCGAAGCGTGTGAATTCGACAATGGTCCGATCGCGGAATTAGCCGAATCGCTTTTTATCAGTCCGGACAAGGTCAATCAGGCACACAAAGACGCTTTGGTCTGGGCACAAAATCTCGGTCTGAACGGATGAGAAACCAGACTTACTAACAGGACCAGAAAAATAGAGATGGCAAATACGAAGATCGTTACGCGTCTCTAGTCTTTTCAATATCGCTGGCTCGGGTACGCCTAAACCGTCTAATACTTGCCATCGAACAACTCGAAATAGCCGTTGTTTCCCATCCTGTTCTCGCAATAACCTCCAGCGCTACCCCGTGATAATCGTTTTCAAGGTCCGCATCGAGCGTCGCTCTTTGTCCGTGGCCTGAAAGTAATCACAGGAGTCGGCCATGGCCGAAGACAGCGATCTCGAAAAAACCGAACCGGCCTCAGAGCGCAAGCTCGAGAAGGCACGGGAGGAAGGCGACGTACCCCGTTCGCGCGAGCTTGCCACCTTCACTATCTTGATCGCTGCAGGTGCCGGCATCTGGACCACCGGCGACACCATGATGCGCCAGTTGAACCATGTCCTGGTAGCAGGTCTTACGCTTGAGCGTGCGCAGATATACGATTTCGAATTGCTCAAGGCCCGCATCGCCGGCAATCTCGGCGATCTCTTGATGGCTTTCGCGCCGCTGGCCGGCATTCTCATGCTCATCGCCTTGGCCACCCCGGCGCTGCTGGGCGGCTGGCTGTTTACCGCGAAATCGCTGATGCCGCAATTTTCCCGGCTAAACCCATTGTCGGGTATCGGCAAAATGTTTTCCAAGAACGCACTGGTCGAACTCGGCAAAGCGGTGGCGAAGGCACTGGTGGTCGGCATCATCGCTTATCTGGTGATTTCCGGGCAGCTCGATGCGGTGATCGGCTTGGCCAACGAGCCATTGGTCAGCGGCACGGCGCATTTGGGTCAGATGATGCTCATTACCTTTATATCGGTGGTAGGCGGGCTGGCACTAATCGCTGCCATCGACGTGCCGTATCAGCTCTGGCACTACGCCGACAAAATGAAAATGACGCGTCAGGACGTGCGCCAGGAAGCCAAGGAATCCGAAGGTAATCCGGAGATCAAGGCCAAGATCAGGCAGCAACAGCGCGAGATGGCCAAGCGCCGCATGATGAGTAACATTCCAACCGCCGACGTGGTGGTGACCAACCCGACTCACTATGCTGTGGCGCTGCGCTATGCCGATGGCAAGATGGGCGCACCAAGGGTCGTGGCCAAGGGTGCCGACGCCGTAGCCGCACGTATCCGCGAACTCGCCGGCGAACACAATATTCCCATGCTGGAAGCGCCGCCATTGGCGCGCGCACTGTATCAACATGCCGAACTGGGCGATGAAATCCCCGAAGCGTTGTACACCGCCGTAGCCGAAGTGCTGGCTTATGTATTCCAGCTGCGTGCTTACGGTAAAGACGGCGGCCCGGAGCCCGTGCTGCCCGGCGAATTGGATGTGCCGCCACAGCTCGATCCGCTTAATCCGGCGTCTGCCAAGCCCGCGTCCGCCAAACCTGCAATAGCTGGAACACCGGGAACCGCGCAATGAATACCTTGAAATTGCCTGCATGGATGTCCGGCACGAATTCACGTGCCGTTGCCGCACCGATCATCATCGTCATGATGCTGTCGATGATGATCCTGCCGTTGCCGGCATTCGTACTGGATATTTTCTTCAGCTTTAACATCGCGCTATCGGTGATCGTGCTGCTCACAGCGTTGTACACCGTCAAGCCGCTCGACTTCATGGCGTTTCCGACCGTGCTGCTGGTCTCGACGATGTTGCGGCTATCCCTCAACGTGGCGTCCACGCGGGTAGTGCTGACCGAAGGTCATACCGGCCCGGACGCTGCCGGCAAGGTGGTCGAAGCGTTCGGCCATTTTCTGATCGGCGGCAATTACACGGTCGGTATCGTGGTGTTCGTGATTCTGACGATCATCAACTTTACCGTCGTTACCAAAGGTGCCGGCCGGATCGCCGAAGTTGGCGCACGGTTTGCTCTGGACGCGATGCCGGGCAAACAGATGGCGATCGACGCCGACTTGAATGCTGGCCTGATCGTCGAAGCCGAAGCGCGCCGACGCCGTACCGAAGTGGCACAGGAAGCAGAATTCTACGGTGCCATGGACGGTGCCAGCAAATACGTGCGCGGTGACGCCATAGCCGGCATCATCGTCACGGTGATCAATGTCATCGGTGGTTTTCTGGTCGGCATTTTGCAGCACGACATGACCTTCGATGCAGCGATCAAGACCTATACGCTGCTGGCGATCGGCGACGGTCTGGTAGCGCAGATTCCTTCCCTGATCATTTCCACTGCCGCCGGTGTGGTGGTTTCTCGCGTGGCCAGCGAACAGGATATCGGCACCCAACTGATCGGCCAATTATTTGCCAAACCACAGGTGCTCTACATTACCGCGGCCATCATCGGCGGCATGGGCTTAATTCCCGGCATGCCGCATGTCGCGTTCTTGTTGCTGGCAGGTGCACTGGGCGGTGCCGCTTACGCGATTTCCAAGCGCGACGAGAAAGCCGGTGCTCCGGCAGAAACCGCAGATGCTTCGCCAGCGGCGGTGGCGGCAGCGGCAGCTGCGAATGAGATGGAGGAGGCGACGCTGCAAGACGTGATGCCGGTCGATACCTTGGGGCTGGAAGTGGGTTATCGCCTGATTCCATTGGTCGACAAAGGGCAGGGCGGTGAACTGCTGCGTCGTATCAAGGGCATCCGTAAGAAATTTGCACAAGAGGTCGGCTTTCTGGCACCACCCGTACATATTCGCGACAACCTGGAATTGAAACCCAGCTCTTACCGCATCACGCTCAAAGGAGTCGAGGTCGGCAGCGGCGAATCTATGAGCGGCCAATTCCTGGCGATCAATCCCGGTATGGTCAGCGGCCCATTGCCCGGCCCGGTGACGGCCGACCCGGCATTCGGCTTGCCGGCTACCTGGATCGACGCCGGTCTGCGGGATCAGGCTCAAGCCATGGGTTATACCGTGGTCGACGCCAGCACCGTCATTGCCACGCATCTGAATCACCTAATTACGAGCCACGCCGCAGAATTGCTCGGACGCCAGGAATTGCAACAGTTGCTGGACCATCTGGTGAAAGAGTCGCCGAAGCTGGTGGACGATCTGATTCCGAAGGTCATACCGCTTGGCACGTTACAAAAAATCCTGCAAAACCTGCTGATCGAAGGTGTACATATCCGCGATATGCGCACCATCATCGAAACCATCGCCGAGCATGCCGCCGCGACCACCGAGGCCAACGAGTTGACGGCGCTGGTACGCGTGGCATTAGGACGGGCGATCGTGCAACAGCTTTTCCCGGGTACCAACGAACTCACCGTCATGACCCTCGACAATCGCCTCGAGCGTCTGCTGATGCAAGCCTTGCAGGCGAGCGGCCCGGAGGGTGCAGGCATCGAGCCGGGGTTAGCCGATTCGCTGGCTCAGCAAGCCGATTACGCCACGCGTCAGCAAGAGCAGATGGGCTTCACCCCAGTGCTGCTGGTACCCGGCCCGTTGCGTGCCTTGCTGGCGCGTTTCCTGCGCCGCGCCATTCCACAGCTGAAAGTGCTGTCGCATTCCGAAGTACCGGATTCAAAAACCATTAAAGTCACCAGCCTCGTCGGAGCACCAGCATGAACGTTAAAAAATTTACCGCCAGTTCGACTCGCGAAGCCTTGCGCATGGTGCGCGATGCGCTCGGTGCCGACGCCGTCATTTTGTCGAACCGGCCTGTCAATGGCAGGGTCGAGATACTGGCGCTGGCGAGCGACGATATGTCGTCTTTGGCACCGTCCGGTGCACAACAGCGGCCGACGGCCGAGCCGGCACTTGCGGCATTCGCCCGTATGCGCCAGGCTGAAAGCGAGCAGGAGCCAGATGACACGCCAAACTTGGCGCAGGCAATGGCAGCGCCGCCTGTAGACAGTGCAACGGCCGGTATCAACCTTGCGATGTCTGCGGCAGGCGAGATGGGTGCAATGATGGAAGAAATTCGCTCGATGCGCAGCATGCTCGAGTCGCAACTGGCCGAATTGACATGGTCCAGTCAAGCGCAACGCGAGCCGGTCAAGTCTGCGGTTTTGCGGGAGATGCTAGCGGCCGGCTTTAGTGCCAGCTTGGCGCGGTTCCTGATCGATAAGCTGCCGGCAAAAACCTCTCAGGAAGTTGCCATGAAATGGATCAAGTCGGTGCTGGCCAAAAATCTCGCGACCGTCGATAACGAAAATGAAATGATCGAACAGGGTGGCGTATTCGCTCTGGTCGGCCCGACCGGCGTCGGCAAGACCACGACGACTGCGAAGCTGGCGGCGCGCTGCGTGATGCGCCACGGCCCGGGCAAGCTGGCGTTGATTACCACCGATGGTTACCGCATCGGTGGCTACGAACAGTTGCGTATCTACGGCAAGATCCTGGGCGTGATGGTGCATTCGGTCAAAGACCAGGCCGACTTGAAAATTGCATTGGAAGAATTGCGCGGCAAGCATACCGTTCTGATCGATACGGTCGGTGCCAGCCAGCGCGACCAGATGGTTGCCGAGCAGGTAGCGATGCTCTCGGGTGCCGGTGCCAACGTCAAGCGCCTGTTGTGCCTGTCGGCGACATCCAACGGTGAAACTCTCAACGAAGTTGTGCGCGCTTACCAAGGCAACGGGCTGACCGGCTGCATCATGACCAAGCTTGACGAAGCGGCAACCATCGGCAACGTTTTAGATGTGGTCATTCGGCAGAAATTGAATCTATACTACGTTGCTAACGGTCAACGTGTTCCTGAAGATTTACATGTCGCCAATCAGCAGTATCTGGTGGACAGAGCTTTCAAACTCAAGCGGGAAACCGCACCGTTTCAATTGCAGGATGCGGAGTTGCCTCTAGTGATGGCCGGTACGGCAAACAACATGAACGATGCAACGCTGCGCGGGGTGAATCTTGACTAATTTTGATAACGATCAGGCAGAAGGGCTGCGGCGTATTCTGGCTGGCCCGAAACCGCATGTGGTGACCTTCGTCTCGGCCGGTCCGCAGACGGAAAAATGCGTGATGCTGGCCAATCTCGGTGCCTCGATGGCGGCTGCCGGCAACGCCGTGTTGCTGCTCGACGCCTGCACCGCACCGCGCGGCATTGCGGCGCAGCTCGGTATGCAGCCGGCCGCTACATTGCAAGATGTGGCACGCCAGGAGCGGGCGTTGAACGAAGTCTCGCAACTCATGCCACAAGGTTTCGGTGTTGCCACATTAACGCACGGCTCGCTGCGTCGCAGTGCGCTGGATGTCGATAGTGCACGCCGTCTCGCCAATGCCTTCGGCGTATTGGCCTCGCAAACCGATATTTTGCTGGTGGATGCCGAACTCGATGCCGACGACGCTTTACCACTGGCAGCGATGGACCGCGGCGATATCGTGGTCCAGGTCTCGACCGACGCCGCCTCCATCAAAGCCGCCTACGGCTTGATCAAGCGCTTGAATGCACGGCTCGGGCGGCGGCCGTTTCAAGTACTGGTGACCGGTGCCGGCGAAAAAGATGCCAAAGTTGTATTCGACAATATGGCACAGGCAGCCAATCGCTATCTGGCTGTGCAATTGCACTCGGTAGGCTCGGTGCCGGCTGATGAACACGTCAATCGCGCCGCTAAACTGGGCCGTAGTGTGACCGACGCTTTTCCACTGGCGCGGGCTTCGGTCGCCTTTCGCCGTCTCGCAGGCCACTTCGGCATGGCCGAGGCGGGCGCGCCAGCCAGGATCTGAGACGCATCGATGTACACGGCGCAAGGAAAGTCCGACAAAAACCACCTGCTCAAAGAGCATGCGCCATTGGTGAAAAAGCTTGCCCATCAAATGAAGGCGAAGCTGCCACCGAGTGTCGAGGTCGACGATTTGATCCAGGCCGGCATGATCGGCTTACTTGATGCCGTGAACCGTTACGAAGAAACCCACGGTGCGCAATTCGAAACTTATGCGGTGCAGCGCATTCGCGGCTCCATGCTCGACGAGCTTCGCAGCAGCGACTGGATGCCGCGCAGCATGCGCCAGAACATGCGCAAAATCGAGGTCGCCATGAACACCCTACAGCAACGCCTGGGTCGCTCGCCCAACGAAAGCGAGGTAGCTAAGCAACTAAACCTGTCGCTGACCGAATATCAAGATTTACTGACCGACGGTGGCGGCCATCAGTTGGTGTATTACGAAGATTTTCATGAGGGAGAGGGAAACGAGCATTTTCTCGACCGCTATTGTACCGATGACACCAGCGATCCCCTAAAAGCCTTGATGAATACGGGCTTTCGGCAAGCGGTGATCGATGCCATCCTGGCGCTGCCGGAACGGGAAAAAATTCTGATGGGTTTGTACTATGAACAAGAGATGAATTTGAAAGAAATCGGCGCGGTGATGGGCGTGTCCGAATCCCGCGTTTGTCAATTGCATGCGCAAGCCATTGCTCGCATGCGTGCACATCTTAAGGAAAAAACGTGGACTGGGGTAGCGTAGCCGGACTGGTACTGGCGCTCTCCGGCATTCTGCTGGGGCAGGTGCTCGAAGGCGGCCGCGTAGGCTCGTTGGTTCAGCCGGCAGCTTTCTGCATCGTCATGATCGGCACCATGGGTGCGGTGATGTTGCAAAGTGGCTTAAGCAATTTCATGCGCGCCATGCGTATGGTACGGCACGCCTTCATTCTGCCGTACGACGATGCTCAGCAATTGATGCACGACGTTAATAACTGGAGTACCACAGCACGCCGTGAGGGCTTGCTCAGCCTCGAGCGTTTCCTGCCGTTGCAAACCGATGCCTTTATCCGGCAGGGCTTGCGCCTTGTGGTCGATGGCATCGACCCTTATAAGCTGCGCGAGACGCTCGACATCGCCATCGGCTGCTTCGAAGCCGAGCAACGACAAGCGGTTAAGGTCTGGGAGTCTGCAGGCGGCTATGCGCCCACCATCGGCATCCTGGGCGCCGTGCTCGGCCTAATTCATGTCATGGAAAATCTATCCGATCCTGTGCGGCTCGGCAGCGGCATCGCCGTCGCCTTCGTAGCCACCATTTATGGTGTCGGATTCGCCAACCTGGTGTTTCTACCGATCGGCGGAAAATTGCGTTTGCTCATGCAGCGCCAGGTAATGCGAAAGGAAATGCTCGCAGACGCTTTCGCTTGCATCGCCACCGGCGACAATCCGCGTCTGATTGAAGAACGCATGGCTACCTATCTGGGCAAGACCTAAGTCGATGCGCGAGCGACGCCGACACTGGCCCGCAAGGCGGGCGTACGAAGAAGAACCCGACAATCACGACCGCTGGCTGGTGTCGTATGCCGACTTCATGACGCTGCTGTTTGCATTCTTCGTCGTGATGTATGCGATTTCATCCGTCAACACCAGTAAATATCAAGTGCTGTCGGAGGCGCTGGGTACCGCGTTCGGCAAGCCTGGGCAGCAGGTACGGGATGCGTTGCCGTTGTCACCCATGCTGGCGCCGCCGCTGCATTTGCCGCGCCTGCGTCCGAATGAAGGCACGCTTCGCCGCGAGCGCGAAAAAATGACCGGCATGGCGCGTGACTTGTTGAGCGCGCTGGCACCTCTGGTCAGTCAGGGCAAAGTACGAGTGACCGAAACAGCGCGCGGCGTGAGCATTGAAATCAGCGACAGCATTCTTTTTGCGCAGGGCGAAGCGGCGCTTGGAAAGGATTCCAGCGTCGTGCTCAAGGCAATCGCCACCGTATTGAAAACCGATGGACATGCAATTCAAGTACTTGGGCATACCGACAACGTACCGATCAGCAAACTCCTGTTTCCATCGAACTGGGAACTTTCGGCGGTGCGCGCCAGCCGCGTCGTGCGGTTGTTCATCGATAACGGCATCGACGAAAGCCGGTTGGTTGCCATCGGCCATGGTGCCAATCAGCCAGTAGCTAGCAACGATACGCCGGCAGGGCGAGTGCGTAACCGACGGGTGCAGGTGATGGTGCTGTCGGGGTTGCCGGAGACGGTGACGGAACTGCCGGTCGTAGGCGCGAAGCGCTAAAAAATTTACCGTTTTCCCAGGTCCATCGTCCAGTAGGGTGTTGCTGCGGGATTTTTGCTGCATGAAACGGCAACCTCGGTCAAGTTTGCGTTCATGATGCCAGAGCAATGCCCAGGGCTTTTCAGCCATGCGTTCATCACATCGTAAGGCGTAGAATAACCAAGCGCTATATTTTCTGCATAAGCTCTCCAGGAATAACCCGCTGCCAACATGCGCGTTCCAGGATTGCTACCATCCTGGCCCGTATGAGAAAAAAAGTTTTTGCCGGCCATGTTGGTGGAGTGCACTGCCGCGGCTTTGAATAGCAAATCGTTCCATTGCAAAGCGGCGGCAGGTGAATAATTTGTGCTTCCACAGAGACGTCCGCTAGCGCGCGCTTCGTTTATAAGCGTGAGTAATTCCTGCTTGAAATTAGGAAGATCACAAGTAGAGGCTGCCGGCAGTGACGAAACCGAGATCGCAGCTACGGCGGAATTCCACTGCTGGTTCGCGGTACCGTTGCAGGCACTGCTGGATGCGCGACTACCTACGGTTCCCTGTGGAGTGTCGAGGCATTTTGTGCCGCTCCAAACGAACGAGGCACTTTGTTTTACCCATCGCTGATTATTGTTTCCCGCTTGGCAGTCCCAAATAATCAAGCCAGTGCCGTCTTTCGTGTTTCCGCCTGGTACATCGAGGCATTTATTTCCATAAACTACCAGGCGATTATTCGATTGTTCCCATTTTTGATTGTCACCACCATGGCAGGTCCAAAGCATTACAGGCGTGCCGTTGGTTTTACCGGCTCCTTGCACGTCGAGACAAAGGTTCGACTGCGAACTTAACTTGATAGGGGCGGTATTGTTGGTTTGTGCGACGGAGACTTGAGGACTGACTGCCGCAAATGTCAACGCGCAGTAGAGCGCGCTTTTTTCCGCACATCGAGTTATTTGATATGTGAATTGCGGAAGATAAAGAAATGATTTCATAGGCATTGTTCGACAGAGAAAAAGAAATTAGAAAAACCGGACTATTCATCAAAACAGCGGATGCATTGTGAATAATCCGACTCAATGTTGATGTCGCTCAATTTAATTGATTTCAATAAGCAGAAGAGAAATTTAATACGTAAATCATTTACACCGCATTGCCGAACCACACCGCAAACTGATTACGTCCTCTGGCTTTGGCGCTGTACAAAGCCTCGTCTGCCCGGTTTAACAACGTATCCGCACTGACGATGCCATCGGCAAAGGCGATACCGATCGAGGTCGATACCGGCAGCGCACCGCTGTCCGATGTCAATGATCTGGCGACAGCATTCAAAATCTTTTCCGCGACGATATTTGCTTCATTCACATCCTTCAGGTTTTCAAGCACCACCACGAATTCATCGCCCGCCAAACGCGCCACCACGTCGACTTTACGGACAACATTGCGCAGCGCTGTGCCAAATCGGATCAGCACCTCGTCGCCTGCCGCATGGCCGAGCTTGTCGTTGATCGCTTTGAAATGATCGATATCGAGAAACATCAAAGCCAGTAATCCCTTGCTGCGTGCATCCCTGGCCAATGCCTCGTCTAATTTTTCTTCGAATTGTCGACGATTCGGTAGACCGGTGAGAGAGTCCACCCGGGCAAGCTGGAATAGCTGTCTCTCGATCGTCTTTTGAGCGGTGATGTCCGATGTCAGGGTATAGACACCGAGAGTCGATCCGTCGATGGCAACGTGCGGGATATGCACCGTCTGCAGATCTCGATCGACACCGTTGAATCGATCGCTGGTGTAGAACCGCACGGTCTCCCCAGCAAGCGCCTGGTCGAGATGCGCTACGGATTCCAGATACTGTTTTTCGCCGATTACATCCCGTAATAAATTATTTTGGATTGCCGCCGGATTCACTTGCAGCCAATGTTTAAATGTGGCGTTGCCAAATTGCAGGCGGTGTTCACGATCGATGTAAGAAATCATTACAGGTAAATTATCGGTAATCAGCTGGAGGCGTTGTTCGCTGAGCGCTTGTCCGATTTCTGCGTTTTTACGCGCGGTGATGTCGACCACCATGATGAAAAATCCTGCTAAGGTGCCGTCATTGCCGATATCGGGTATGTAGTCACCCATCAAATGCGAAGTAAGCTGGTCGACCACGATGGAACGTTCGAAATGCGCGGGCAGACCGGATTTAACGGTATCGATATGCGACGCGATCACTCCATAATATTGTTCGCCTAGAAGCTCTCGCATCGACATGCCCACGATTGCTTTTTGTGCAACGCCAAAAAATTTTTGATAGCTCGCATTAACGAATCGATAGCGCTCCTGTAAATCGACATAGCCGATCAATATCGGAATGTTATCGGTAATGGTGCGCAGGAACGTTTCGCTTTCAATCAGCTTGCGTTCGGCTTGTTTGCGTGCGGTGATGTCGCGTATGAATGCGGTGGGTATGTTGTCTATACCGTTAAACGAGGCGGCTACGGTCAGTTCCACGGCGATGCGATGCCCGTCTCGATGAAGCGCCATCAGCTCGATACGCTTGTTGATCAGCGGCCCGGTACCGGTCGCAACGAACCGCTTCATGCCGGCGACATGCGCGGCGCGCATTTCTTCGGGTATTAAAACGGTTTCCAGTTTCTTGCCGATGACTTCGTCCCGTTGCCAGCCGAATGTTTCTTCTGCCTGACGATTCCATTCCGTGATCGCGCCCTCGACATCCAAACTTACGAATGCATCACCCGCATGCGTCAAGATATCGCGGAAGTGTTGCTCACTCCTGCCGAGTTTTATCGAGTAAGTGTACGTTGCCTGGCGCAACGCATCGTAGGCTTTTGCGATATCGCCGATTTCGTCGTTGGGATATTGGCCGGGAACCAATGCTGAGAGCGGTGCCCTGGCATCGTCGCTCATTTTGGCGTGCAGTCGCAACAGCGGTTTCAGTTGACGCCGCATTGCCCATGCAGTAACCAGGCCTGCTGCCACAGACAAGATCAACGCATAAGCCGTGGTTCGCCGTTGAAGCTCTGTAATCGATTCGAACGCTTCGCTGGTCGGGTAGGTTGCCCCGAGTATCCAGTCGGTCGACCAAACGCGTTTGTAGGCGTAGAGACCTTCAACGCCATAACTGCTGGTCGCTTCCATGGCTCCTTCAAATCCTGCAAGCGCTTGCTTGACAGGCGGATTGACAAAACTCGCGCCATTTATTTTGCTCAGTATGCGATTCTTATCTGGATGATCGATGACCGTACCGTCGGCATTCATGATGAATAAATAGCCGGTCCGCCCGAATTTGACATTTGAAAACTCACCTAGAAAATTATCTTCCTGCAAATTAATCGCGGCCGAGATCACATAGACGATGTTGCCGTCCGGTCCCTTCACCGGTTGGGTAATCGCCACCTGCGGAATTCCGCTATATCGATTTTTGAACGGTTTGGAAATCACCCCAGCATTGCTTGCGATGGTGCGCCGAAAATACTCTCGGTCGCTGACATTGATTTTTCCAATGGGATCGGGACGGATGAGATTGGCAACCAGTTTGCCTGACGGGTCAAAAATTGAGACGTTGTCGAATGTTAATTTTAGCGAGGGCGCAGAAACTAAAAAGCCCTGCAGAGAACCAGCGTCGGTTAACAGCGCTTTCGGTAGCGATTCTGCAAGAATTTTCAGTGTGATTTGGCGACTGGCAAATTTTCCATCGATGCCCTGTGCGATGTTAGTCAATCTTGCAACCTGTTCGGCCTGCAAAGTCGTTTGCATATTGCGTTTGATTACTGCCAGCGACACCAGGCTGACGACTAACGTTGCGATCAGTACGCAAGCGACGCTGATAGCGGTAATACGGAAAGAAACACCAAAACGCACGAATTCGAATTTTTTAGCTGGCATCAACTTTTTTACGATGTGCAAATTTATAAAGAAGTATTGCGACTTTTTTGACGAGACTGTTTTAAGCCCCGTTACATACAGTATGCGTTACATTTAATCTTGAATCTAGGTAACTTTCATGCGGGTATGAACTCCCGGCCAAACAAAGCATTCGCCGATTCGGCATTAGCGAACCCTGCGAAGCGTTATCCAATCGTTATCCAATCGTTATGCAATCTAGCAGTTCACAATATTTTTTCCTGTCATCTTTGTGTAACACCGTAGTGCCATGATCCGCAGCGAATGCCGATAAATTTTCAAATTGTTACGCAATTCGGCGTTTCAACCGTGCGCATTACGCCAATCCGCTTGCGCCTGTCGCAATCAAGGTGGTAGTGCGCTTCCTGCCACGGCTTTGTCCGCTTTCATGAAAGTGTGCCCGATGAACAATCCCGATTTTTCTGAAAACCGCCGCAGTTTGTTAAAAGGTTTTGCCAGTGCCAACGCTATTCCATTTTTGGGTGCGTTTGCCGCTTTGCAGTCCAAAATGGCCATGGCCGATAACGTTACGACGCTTGTCGATAGTCCTTATGGCCCGATCGTGCCGACCAACGACATCACGACCGGTCTGCCATTGCTGCAATTGCCTGCTGGTTTTACCTACAAGAGCTTCGGCTGGCGCGGCGACCTCATGACCGATGGCCGGCCTTGCCCAGGCGGTCACGATGGCATGGGCGTCGTGGTTTCGCGCAAAGCTGGCCGCAGCACCGAGCTGGTGTTGGTGCGCAATCACGAGATCGGTTTTACGGCGCCCGCTAACTTCATCAACGCATCTGGCGTATTCGATCGTGGCACCGCCAGTGCAACCTCGCCGAACAAACCGGGCGGCGGTACAACGAATATGGTTTTCAGGGATGGCAACTGGGTCGGTGTCACGCCGAGCCTGGGTGGTACGCAAGGCAATTGTGCAGGCGGCTTGACGCCTTGGGGCACCTGGCTGACTTGCGAAGAAGTTGGTTCGGACGCAGTCAGTACCGATGGCAAACGTCACGGATACGTATTTGAAGTCAATGCCGACCCTGCACTGACATCGGGTGCGGCAATCGTCGGCATGGGCCGCTTCGGGCATGAAGCAGCGGCAGTCGATCCGACGACCGGTAACGTATATATGACCGAAGACAGTTCGGGAAAATCCGGCTTCTACCGCTACGTACCAATCGTCAAAACCGGTGCGCCAGGTTCGCTGGCCCAGGGCGGGCAGTTGCAGATGGCGAAAGTCAGGGGCATGGAAAACGCCAATCTGGCGACGGTATCGGTCGCCGACACATACACCCTGGACTGGGTCGATATTGCCGATCCGGACCAGCTTCGCGGCAATGCTACCGGCCCTACCGGTATTACCATCACCAATGCGTCCGGTCCGTTCGTCCAAGGCTGGACGCAGGGCGGTGCGCGCATGAATCGTGGCGAAGGCATGTGGTATTTCGCCGGCAAAATCTATGTCATGGATACCAGCGGCGGGTCGGCTTCACGTGGCACGGTATGGGAGTTGAATCTCGCGCAGCAAACCATTACATGCATCTACTCCAGCCCGAGCAATCTAGTCGGCAATATGGGTGACAACCTTACGGTTAGCCCACGTGGCGGCCTGTTGCTTTGCGAAGATGGTGGTGCCGTAAACGGCGATGCATTCGGTGTCGGCCAGCGTTTGATGGGGCTTACCGCCGAAGGCGACCCGTACATTTTTGCAAAAAATAATGTCAACCTGACACCCGGAGAAGTTGCTGCCGCCGGAAAGTCTGCCGGCGCGGCCGGAGACAATCGCACCAACGAATTCGCCGGTGCCTGCTTCGACCCGACCGGTAGATACTTATTCGCGAACATCCAGACGCCGGGCATCACGTTTGCCATCTCCGGCCCCTGGGCAAAGGGCCCGATGTAAGCAAGCAGGTAATGCGCATTCGATCACTTTATTTTTTAAGGGTAATCATGAAATTTTCTCGTACCGTTTTATCCATTGCTACCGCCTGCGCTGCATTGAGCTGCGTTGCGCCGGCATCGGCTGCTGTTTTAACCAGCGTTGGCGGCTCGTCTGCCAACATCGTCACCGATCTCAGCACCGGCTCGGCGCTGTCGTTCGACTTCGATCTTGTCAATTTCACGCCGGTAACGCTGAACTTTGCCGTTGAAGCAGCCGACCTCTCTTCGTCACTGTCGTTCAATACGTTGATTCGCAACCTGACAGGCTTCAATTTCGGGCAGATCGATGTCGAATTGACGAATGCGACATTTACGCAGGCAGGGACGATCACGCCGACCTTCGGCACACGCACTGCATTGACCAGCACACCGACTCGAGCGTTTGCCGCCTTCAATCCAGGCGAGCCGGCAGAACTGTATTTCGGTAATCCATTGGCTTTGCCACAACAGAGCGATTGGCTGTTAAGCGTTGCCGGCCGTGCGGTCGGTGACAGCTTTTCGATCCGCACTGCCGTTCCGGAGCCAGCAACGTATGCATTACTCGGCGCCGGCTTGCTCTTGCTAGGTATGTCGCGCCGCCGGCAGCAGTAATTAGCGAGTTCGCTGAATTGCAAGGTTGATTCGGCCTTCCAGGCGTTAACGTCTGGAAGGTGCTACTTCTTCTTAAAAAAGCGCTGAACTTCCTCGCGCGCTCGTGCCAGTTTTTCTTCAACGGCTGCATACCTCATTGTTTGCTGCAAGTCATTATTCGTTCGCCTGATACTGCGATTCGCTCAAAAGTTATTAAAAATATAAGCATTAAGCTGCACGGTTAGGTAAGCTGCCGGCCGGACAGACCAATTCTTTTGCTCTGATTAGCTCAACCAAGACGCTCCCCTGCACCTGCATCTTTATATTTTTAATTGCGAGAAAGCAACCTGCTCTACATGAACGCTTCGAATCCTAGTACATCGTCTAGAACGACAACGCCGTCGTCTTTAGGACCTGCAACTTTAGGACCTGCAACGCAACCGCCGGTCGAAAACGCAGTTCCACCTGGGGTGGCCACAACCTTCCTGACACATCACAAACGTGGCTTGCCGGAGGGTTTTCCCACCGCAGCTGGGCACAAGCGAAGGCGCCCTCGGCAAGATGCCACACCTGAGCCGAGCATTTCAACCGATGTCGATCAAGACCTTCACGCGATGGTGCATTCTTTCCAAAGCGATCGCGCAATTCCGATGCCCAGTTCGCCGTACAGTGCTTCAACGCGTTACTCACCTGCCGTCGAAGAAATCGAGTCCGGATCGTATTCATTGTCAGAACCGCATTCGGCCAGGGCCCTTACGCCTGTATTTGCCATGCCTCCGGCAATTTCACCGTCGCTTGAACAAAACAGATCGACGTCCAGGGCCGCCAGATTCGACGCGCTTAAAAGCATTCCCAATGCAAATCACCAATACGGCTTCTTATCTGCCGGGTTAGTCGAGCTTCGCAATTTATGCCCCTACGAGGCGTCCCTGGCAATGCCTCATGCTGTAAGGGCAATTGGCAACCTACCGACGGTGGAAACCCGTAACGCGGCAATCGTTAATTTATTCAACCTCTTTGTCGGGCAACAGCCGCTATGGGCCGCTACGGTATTGCCACATTGCTGTGCCATCATCGAGCACCTACCTACGCTACTCGATAAAAGCGACGCGATCTCGCGGATTCACGAAATTGCCGCTAATTTCTCGCCCATTGCTTATGTAGAAGTCATGACGGCAATCGATGACGCACTTCCCCGCTGATGCGTGATCGCGGCGGGTCTATCCTCGGTTGCATTCAATAGGGCAACGTCGATATTTTTTACAATGCAGCTAAGTGATACGACGTGAATGTCTGTAACCGGTTGTACACATTGGTAATTGTCAATTAGGCACGTTTCTTGCACCATGCAAGTCGCGTCGTCAGAATGACCCCGACACGGCAAATATCGAAGTGCGGGAATTTAATTGACAATCACTTTTTGGAAAACAACTAATGAAAACAGCAAGACTACTTATTGCCGCAAATCTTCTAGTCGGTTCCATCGCTGCAGGTCATGCCGGTGCCGTCGCGGTGTATGGCCTCGGGACCGACAATACGATCGTGCGTTTCGATAGCGCTGCACCTGGAACCATTCTGGGTAGTGCAACGATTTCCGGCGCCAGTGCAAGCGGCGGCAGCGTGCCACAGCTTATCGGTATAGATTTTCGTCCTGCCAACAATGTGCTGTACGGCGCTTCGGCTGCAGGCGAGCTGTTCACGATCAATCCTTTGACCGGTAGCGCTACGTCCATCGGTATAAGCTCTATTGCACCGAGCGGATCGTCCTTCGGATTCGATTTCAATCCAGCTGCAGATCGCCTGCGTATTGTCAGCAACACTGACCAAAGCTTGCGCATCAATGTCGATAACCGTGTCGCCATCAGCGACGGTGCACTAAATTACGGACCGGCAGATCCGAGTGCTGGATTCAATCCGACGGTCGTTGGTTCTGCATATACAAACAGTTTTGCCGGTACGTTGACGACACAATTGTTTGGAATCGATTCGGACCGGGACACATTAGTTTTGCAAAACCCGCCCAATGCCGGAACGCTGGTAACGATCGGCTCGTTAAATTTTGATACCGGCACTTCAGTCGGCTTCGATATTTTTGCAGAAGGCAATCAGGGTTTTGCTGCACTGACGCCTGAAAACGGTTTTTCCAGTTTTTTCGGCATTGACCTTGCAACGGGCTCTTCAATCTTTTTAGGCCGGATCGGCAGCGACACGGTGATTTCAGATATCGCGGTTGCTCAAGTACCGGAGCCAGAAACGGTATTGCTGTTCTCAGTCGGCTTACTCGGTCTGCTGGCAGCACGTCGTCGCAAGCATGCCAAAGCTGTATAACTAGTCGTCGCATTAGCTGAAAAGCCCGGTACGGTCACCGATCGTGCCGGGCTTTTCTACGTCGGCAGACGTGCAGGTCGAGGGCGCGACTTGTCGGTGACAGCAGGTGTTATGTTGGCTTATCGCTGCGTTTGCCGTTGTCGTAATCTTGTTCCATGTAGATATTTTCTTCTTCGGCAGCAGCTTGCGCCTCGGGTGGTAACGATTCATGCATGCGTGCTCGCTCGAGCAACACGTTGATATTGTCGATTTTCTTTTGTACCGTTGCCGCCAGGTTTTCGAGAGTGAGCGGGGTAGGTAGTAAAAAGTCGCAGTCTTTGGCGGAAACCACCAATGAATTGCCATCGTTCAATTCGCTATCGCCTGGCGTGAGATCGCTGTGCAATCGTTTAGCTAGTTCGTGTAGCTTGTCGGAAAGTGCTTCTAGTTGCGGAGTGCCGATCGACATGTTGTTTCCTTTCAAATACACGGCTGGTTAAATACACAGCCAAGTGGCAATTTCCAATGATCGCATTTTTATTCGTGACGATGCTGTTGCATGCAAAAACCCCCATTGCGTCACCTTGCAAAATGGACTAGACTCGACTAAGTCAAACTACTTCGAGGCGATCGCGATGCAGACGTTCAATATTCACGAGGCGAAAACAAATTTCTCCAAGTTAATCGATACGGTTATTAGCGGCAACGAGGTCGTGATTGCAAAGTCTGGAAAACCTGTGGCAAGACTAGTGGCGATATGCCTGCGAGAAAAGACCCGTAAACCGGGTGCAATGAAGGGAAAAATTCGCATCGCAGAAGATTTCGATGCGCCGCTCCCAGATAATTTTTTAGCAGCTTTCCAAAGCCGATAATGCGTTTGTTGCTCGATACTCACATCTATCTCTGGTGGTTGCAAGATCATCCTAAACTTCCTGTCAAAACAAAAGAGCGGATTGCCAACGCAGAAGCTGTATATATTAGTAGTGCATCGATCTGGGAGGCAGCTATCAAAGCCGCGCTCGGCAAGCTCGATGTCGATGTACCAGAGTTGGTAATACAAATCGAGCTAAACGGATTTTTGGAATTGCCCATCTCGGCGCAGCATGCCGCACGTGTGCTAGGCCTGCCAGACTTTCATCAAGATCCATTCGATCGTTTGCTTATTGCCCAGGCTGTATCCGAACCACTACGGTTTTTGACACGCGACGATCAGTTGAAAAATTACTCCGAACTCGTAGAAATCGTTTAGCTATCTTAACTTTAAAAAACCACCTGCTATGGACGATGCTACAAAATCGATCGATGCGGCTGCCGCTGCAGTGACTGCTGAAAAATCGCGCTCGGCTCAGGTATTACAACCCGGTTCGACGTGTTGGCAAACCGCTCAGGCGCAGCGTATGGCAGTCATTATCGATGCTGCAGATTATTTTTCTCACCTGAAAACGGCGATTCTTCAAGCACAGCATTCGATTTTGTTAATCGGCTGGGACTTTGACGCCCGCATCGAGCTCGACCGCAAAACGGATGGTTCCGAGTCCAAACCGAACCGTATCGGTGATGTGATGGATTACGCCATCAAACACAATCCGGCGCTGCGCATATATGTGTTGCGCTGGGATCTGGCGTTTCTTAAAATGCCGTTTCGTGGCACGACACCATTCTTTCTGCTCGACTGGATCACCGGAAACCGCATGCATTTCCAGCTCGATCGGCGTCATCCTCCAGGTGCCTGCCATCATCAGAAGATCGTCGTCATCGACGATTCGATCGCTTTCTGCGGTGGCATCGACGTCACCGACGGGCGGTGGGATACTACCGCCCATCTCGACGACGATCCCTTGCGCCGTTATCCCGGTGGCGGCTTGCACGAGCCTTGGCACGATGTCACGACTGCAGTCGATGGCGCTGCGGCACGCGCGTTGGGTGAACTCGCGCGGGACCGCTGGCAGGCGGCCAATGACTGGCGTCCACAAGCCCCCCCGGAAAACGGACGCGATTGCTGGCCGCAGAATCTGCCGGTATCTTTTTACGATGTCGAGGTAGCGATCGCCCGTACCAGCCCTGCCTATGGCGACGAACCGGAGGTGCGTGAAATCGAAGCGCTATATCTGGCCGCCATCGCTTCGGCGCGCCACACCATCTACATGGAAAGTCAGTATTTCAGTGCCCACCGCATCGGCGAAGCCTTGCAGCGCCGTCTAGCCGAGCCGGATGGTCCGGAAGTTATCGTCGTCAACCCCAAGCGGGCCGAAGGCTGGCTGGAAGAAGAAATCATGGGTTCGGCCCGGGCACTATTGTTCGAACGTTTGCAACGGGCGGATCGATACGGTCGGCTGCGTTTTTGTACACCGGTCACGGCTGGTGGCGTCGACATCTACGTTCACGCAAAAGTGCTGGTGATCGACGACGTATTGTTGCGCGTGGGGTCGTCGAATATCAACAACCGCTCGATGGGCCTGGATACGGAATGCGACCTCGCACTCGAAGTGCAGCCGCAGGACGCCAATGCATCGGCAACCCGTGCCGGCATCCTGAATGTGCGTAATAAATTGTTGGCAGAACACTTGGGCGTGACCCGTGAAGTATTCGATACCTGCCTGCGCGAAACCGATGGGTCGGTGGCGACAGTGTTGGATCGCTTGATCCGCGATCAAGGGCCGACCCTGATTCCCTTCACACCACCGGTGCTGTCGGAGGCTGAGCGCAAGCTAGCCGAAACGCATGCGCTCGACCCGAGTCGGCCTGAAGACATGGGCAAAATGTTCTTGCGTGCGATGCGGCAGGTTGCACCGCTTCGAACGTTCGGCTATGCCGGATCGATATTGGCGCTGGCAGGAATCGGTATGTTCTTACTGCGCAAAAAACGGTTGCCAAAAAATTAGCGCTGTCAGGGCAGACTCCATCGCGTTTCATCATGCGAGCCGGCGCATCGAGCGGATGGCTCCATGCAGATCGTTGCCTATCAAGAGCGTGTGGCGGCCCTGATTTTTTCATCGGTTTTATACTGTCCTAGCGCATATACAGCCCAGATCGCTGCCGGTAGCCATCCGAGCACGGTAACCTGCAAAATCAAGCAGACGATGCCAGCGATCGGTCTGCCGATTGTGAAGAAAGTAACGAAGGGTAAGAAGATGGCTAGTAGTAATCGCATTGTTTGCTCCGTTTCGGGATCGATTTCGAAAAAAGCATTTTACCCGATGGCAGTTGTTAATTTGGCATTGCTATATGCCTCACGGACCGCCTGGATAGATAAATGACCTCGTTATGAAAATTACCTTCTTCAGCGCCCAAGCGTACGACCGCAAATTTTTCGATCGCATCAATGCCGAGCAATTTGCAGAACAAGGTTTTGTTTTCGACTATCAGCAGGCGAGCCTTACCAGTTCATCGGTTGCGCTGGCTGCGGGGAGCGAGGCTGTTTGTGTGTTCGTCAACGACCAACTCGATGCCGACGTGCTGGAAGGATTGAGCGGGCAGGGCGTGAAAATCGTACTGCTGCGCTGTGCCGGCTTCAATCAGGTCGATCTGGCTGCGGCGCAGCGTTTCGGCGTCACAATTGCGCGTGTACCGGCTTATTCACCCGAGGCGGTTGCCGAACACACGATCGCATTGATCATGACGTTGAACCGGCATACGCACCGGGCTTTCAACCGGGTACGAGAAGGAAATTTCTCATTAGACGGGTTATTGGGCAAGAACATGTCCGGCCGAACATTCGGCATCGTCGGCACGGGGAAGATCGGTATGGCGGTGGCACGCATCGTTCATGGCTTTGGCTGCCACGTGTTGGCATACGATCCCGTTCCGGCAGCGGCTTTTTCTGCGTTGGGCGAGTACGTCGGGCTCGACGAGTTGCTTGGCCGCTCCGATATCGTCTCGCTGCATTGCCCACTGGCCGAAGGCTGCCGGCACATGATCGATGCCAGAGCGCTCGCGCTGATGAAGTCGGATGCGATGCTGGTCAATACTTCACGCGGCGCGCTCATCGATACCCGTGCCCTGATCGACCGGTTGCAGGCACGCGCACTAGCGGCAGTGGCGGTCGACGTCTACGAGCAGGAAGGGCCGCTGTTTTTCCAAGACCATTCGTTCGAAGTCATGGATGATGAAGTATTCCAGCGGTTGTTAAGTTTTCCGAATGTGCTGGTAACCGGGCATCAAGGCTTTTTTACGACCGAGGCGATGACCGAAATTGCTCAGATTACGCTGAATAATCTGAGTAAAATCAGAGAAACCGGTTCTTGTTTGAATTGTTTGTAAGGTGGAATTTGTCGAATATAGGCAGCGATCAACCGACCACCAACCCACGTCCCACGCCCCGCGATGTCGCCTGACCGTCCGGGCCGTAAAAACTGCCGGCGTTGCTCTGTACCCGCAAAGCATTCAAGGCGCTTTGATTGCGGACCATGTGCGTATTGATTAGTAAGCCGTTGATGCGATTGATTTCCTGTGCCTGCCGTGCTGTGGCTAAGAGCGCGATGTAAGCCGATGCGGCGTCGGAATGTAACGGCAGGCCATTCGCCTTGGCGTCTACCCACGCTTGCATGCCGGCTTCACCGGCGGTGTAGCCGGCAGCTGCCAGCGCTCTATGTCGATGGGTTGCCAGTTCCGACATCAGTGCCACGATCGGCGCTTTGCGCTCGGTGACCATGTTGAGGGTATCGAGGTCTGCTGCGATCAGCATGGCCTGTTCTTGATGCAGCAAATCGATCAGTGCCTTTGCCGCCTGTTGTTCTTCTGCCAGACTCGCGTCGGGGCGGTTGGCGGGTTTGATTGCAGAACGATCGGCAGCTTGCATCTCGGGCATGATTATCCTTTGGGTGAACGGAGTAGTCCGCTAGACAATTCAATAATGTTTTCGGCAACTTTTTCGGCATTTACCTGGAATCGCCCGCTGGCGATCGCATCTTTTATTTCCTGCACTTTAGCCACATCGAATACCGCGCCGCTCTTCGCAGCACCGGCCAATGCCTGTGATTGCGACGACAGGCTGACCGTTTCAGTCGCCTTGCCGGCAGCTTTATCCACGTCGGCTTTTTCCGCCGACTTTGCAGCCCGCCCTTGGTTGGCTACTTGCCCCAGGCCGGGCGCTTTCTTTGCTGCGTCATCGATCTTCATTGCAATGTCCTTGTTGGGTCAGGGATTTTTCGCCCTCTGTGCCTATGTATCGGCCAGTTCTGACCAAACTTTAAACTTTATTTGCCGTGATTGCATTTCTTTACGACTGCATGCCATAACTAAAACACTGTCTATCATTTAATAGCCCACTTCCAGAATGCCTCCGGCTCTGGCGATACCGCTGATGACTTGGCCCGTCGGTGTTTTTGCCTGCACGGTCTGGCCCTGGGTAGCGTTGTTCATTGCCCGGCCCTCGGTGGTGACGGTAAAGCCCGTGCCAGTAGAAAGCAGGCGCACCGTTTGGCCCATCTGCACGGCCGCCTGTGCACGCAGCGTGTCCTGCCGCAACGGCGCACCGAGTTGTAAAGACGACATCGTGATGCGCCCGATCGCCATGGCCGGGTCGGTGATTACGCCGCCCGGCAACTGCGTCAGATCACCTCTGGTGCGCACGAAATCGTTCTGGCCGATGGTTTGCCCCTGCGCGAGCGGTGTGGCGGCAGTGAGGTAATCGGCCATAACGCGTACGTGGGCAGTGACATAGATCGTCCAGGCAGAAGGTGCGGTGCAGCGTATACCGACAGCGGTCTTACCCCACGCTTTGCTGCCGTGCGAGAGAAACGGCTCGGGTTGCACACAAGCCGGCAGGTTCAAGCGGGTATCGATCTGCCCGACTTCGATCGTTACCTGGCCGGGTAAGCCACTGCTCTGGCGCTGCAGGAATTGCTCGACACCCTGGCGCAGCGCTGCGTGATCTTGACGGACTGGTGTTTGCGCGGGTGCTTGTACGGGTGTTTGTATTTGTGCCTGCGCTTGTGCCACCGATGCCGACTGCACACAAAGCGCCAGCACGGCGAGGCGGGTGGCAAAACCCTTGGCAATTACGGGATACGAACCGTTCATCTGACGCACTCCTATGGATTCGAGCTCCATCGTACCCACGCGTGCGCGAGCCGATGCATCGATCAAACCCGGCTTTTACGGTCTTTTCCAGCGATTGACTGGTGTTGTCTGTGAGTAATATTCACCTTAAGACAATTCCCTGCCAGTTTTCTTGTGCAGGGCAACCAGATACAGGAGCACGCGATGATCGGCAAACTGGACCAGATGATGCAGTTCAATGAGGCGGCGCTCAGCCTGCGCGGGCAGCGTCAGCAGGTGCTGGCCTCCAACATCGTCAACGCCGACACACCGAACTACAAGGCACGCGACATCGATTTCGGCAAAGCCTTGCAAGGCGCGATGCAGCGTAACGGTGCCGGCGCTGCCGTGAACGCACCTGCATTGGCCACAACTGCATCCAATCACCTTGCAGGCAGCCGCAGCGGCAGTGCCAATGCCTTGAGCGCACCGGTCATGTACCGCATGCCGCAGCAGGGCAGCATCGATGGCAATACCGTCGAAATGGATACCGAGCGCAATCAATTCGCCGATAACGCGATTCGCTACGAAGCCGGAGTGACTTTCATCAGTAGCCAAATCAAAGGCTTGCTGTCGGCCATCCAGGGCTGATTTCCAAAATTTAGCACCAAAATTTTTGCCACCACCGCTATCGGAGTGCTCGTCATGTCTCTTTTCAATGTCTTCAACATCGCCGGTTCGGGCATGACGTCACAGTCGCAACGGCTAAACGTCGTGGCAAGCAACCTGGCCAACGCCGATAGCACCACCAGTTCCACAGGCCAGCCCTACCGCGCCAAGCAGGTGGTGTTCTCGGCGGAGCAGATGGGCGGCCCGGACGCCGTCGGTGTGAAGGTAAAGCAGGTAACGGAAGACCAGACTGCGCCGCGCCTGGTGTACGACCCTAAGCATCCGCTGGCAGACGGCAAAGGTTATGTCGCGATGCCGAACGTCAATGTGATCGAGGAGATGGTCAACATGATGTCGGCCAGCCGCTCTTATCAAACCAATGTCGATGCCATGAATGCGGCCAAGAGCCTTTTGCAAAAGACGCTCACGATCGGCCAGTAACCGCTTGCTAATAACCCGAGGAACCCATGACCACGATCGCCGACAACACGATTTCGCCCGCCCTGCTGGCAGCTGCCAACGGCACTAAAACCAAGGCTGCAGGCCCCGATTCACCAGATGTGGCGCAGGACCGCTTCCTGAAGCTGCTGGTGACGCAGATGAAAAATCAAGATCCGCTCAACCCGATGGATAACGCCCAGGTTACTTCGCAGCTGGCGCAGCTTTCTACCGTCACCGGTATCGACAAACTCAACACTACGTTGGAAGCCTTGAAAGGAAATTATCAGGCTAGTCAATCGCTGCAGGCGGCAGCCTTGATCGGGCAGGGCGTGTTGTTGCCAGGTTCGTCGGCCACGCTTGCTGACGGTAAGGCTTTGTTTGGCATCGATGTTACCGAAGCTGCCGACAACGTCACCGTTACCGTGCGCGACGGTGCCGGCAAGGCGGTACACACCATGGATCTGGGCTCCCAGGACATCGGCGTGGTGCCACTCGGCTGGGATGGCAAAACCGATAGCGGTGCCACCGCCATCGACGGAGCGTACACGGTCACGGTGGCTGCGACCCGTGCCGGCGAAAAGACTGCCGCCGAAACCTTGTCGTTCGGCCAGATCAGTAGCGTTTCCAGCAACGCCCAGGGCGTCAAGATCAATGTACCCAACGTCGGCGCGGTCGACATCGCCGCGGTTCGGCAATTCATGTAATCAATTTTTGTAAATTAGCCAGGAGAACACGATGAGCTTTCAACAAGGTCTGAGCGGCTTGAACGCCGCTTCTAAAACACTCGAAGCGATCGGCAACAACGTCGCCAATTCCGGCACCGTGGGTTTCAAGTCTTCCCAGGCGCAGTTTGCCGATGTGTTCGCCAGCTCGCTGCAGGGTAGCGCCGGCGGCACCACCCAGGTTGGTATCGGCGTCAAGGTTTCGCAGGTGGTGCAGGCTTTCACACAAGGCAACATCACCGCCTCCAACAGTCCACTCGACCTGGCGATCAACGGTGGCGGCTTTTTCCGGATGAGCACCAACGGCACGATCGCTTACGGGCGCAATGGCCAGTTCCAACTGGATAAAAACGGTTTCGTGACCAATGCCAACGGTGCTCGCCTGACCGGTTATACGGCTGACGCGAATGGCGTGCTTTCCACCGGCGCACCCGGCGACTTGAATATTTCATCGGCAGATATTGCACCGCAAGTCACCAGCGAGGTCGACGCGGTGTTGAATCTGGATTCGAGCAAACCGCCGATCGATCCAGTGGCTACGCCGTTCAATATGTCCGATCCCACCACCTACACTAACGCAACGTCGGTATCGGTATTCGACAGCCTGGGTGTGTCGCATGTGCTGCAGACATTTTATGTAAAAACCGGGCCAGCTGCGGGTGTACCAGGCAACGGCACCTGGGACGTATATGGCGCAGCCGACGATGTCGCGCTTGCCACGCCTTACCTCGGCACACTTACTTTCGGCACCGATGGCGCGATCGTCAGCGGCTCGCCGATGAGTGCTGCGATTCCAGTCAATTCCGGCGCGGCTACGCCACTTACGGTAGCGATCGACTTCACCGGTACCACGCAGTACGGCTCACCGTTCAGCGTCAGTTCGTTGAAGCAGGACGGCTTTACCTCCGGTCGTCTTTCCGGTTTTGCCGTGAGCGCCGACGGTACCGTGGTCGGGCGTTATACCAACGGTAAATCAACCACGCTCGGGCAGGTGGTGCTGGCTAATTTTGCCAACGTCAATGGCTTGCAACCGCTCGGTAACAACCTTTGGTCGGAAACCTCGGCTTCCGGTCCGTCGCTAGTGAGCACCCCGAATTCAGGCAGCTTGGGCGTGCTGCAATCGTCGGCAGTCGAAGATTCTAACGTCGATTTGACTGCAGAACTGGTGAACATGATCACGGCGCAGCGAGTGTATCAGGCCAATGCCCAGACCATCAAAACCCAGGATCAGGTACTGCAGACGCTGGTGAATCTACGCTGATGAGCTGCATTGATCTCACCTGACATTACCAGCGAAATTTCTTCCAGGAGCACAGCATGGATCGATTGATTTACACCGCCATGACCGGCGCCAAGCACATCATGGCGCAGCAAGCCAATACGGCAAACAACCTGGCTAATCTCAGCACCACCGGTTTTCGGGCGCAGCTCGATACATTCCGCGCGGTGCCAGTGGTGAGCGACAGTTTGCCGACCCGTGCTTTCGTCGTCGATTCGACCATGGGCGCCGACTTCACACAAGGCGCATTACATCAGACCGGCCGCGAGCTGGATGTGGCGCTCCAGGGCAAGGGCTGGATCGCGGTGCAACTGGAAGATGGCTCGGAAGCGTACACCCGTCAAGGCAGCCTGAAAACCAATGAAAACGGCGTACTGCAGACTTCCGGCGGCCAGGCGGTGCTGGGTGAAGGTGGGCCGTTGAGCATACCGCCGGATGTAAATGTGACGATCGCCAGCGACGGCACCATTTCCACGACCGAACGGGCAGGCTTGCCCGGGCAGGCAAACATTGTTGGCCGTATCAAGCTGGTCAATCCACCCGAGGAAACTTTGGAACGCGGCGACGACGGTCTGTTTCGCATAAAAGGCGGCGGCGAAGCCGACGCCGATGCCACCGTTCGCATCGCTAGTAACACCCTCGAAGGCAGCAATGTTAATCCGGTGGAGGCCATGGTGAACATGATCAGCCTGGGCCGGCAGTTCGAAATGCACATGAGTCTCTTAAAGAATGCTGAGAGCAATGCGGCAAAAGCCAGTCAGCTCATGGCTATGGGTTGATAGTTGCTGCTGCACAATAAAGCTGCTCTTTAAAGCTGCTTCGTAAAGCGATGTCAGGAGAAAAAAATGTTTGAATCGTTATGGGTTTCCAAAACCGGTCTGGATGCGCAGCAAAAGCAGATGGACGTTATTTCCAACAACCTGGCTAACGTCAGCACCTCCGGCTTCAAGCGATCCCGCGCTGTTTTTGAAGATTTGCTGTATCAGACATTACGTCAGCCTGGTGCGCAATCGTCGCAACAGACCCAATTGCCTAGTGGCCTGCAACTGGGTACCGGCGTGCGGCTGGTGGCAACCGAGCGCATCTTCACGCAAGGCAATCTGCAGCAAACCAGCAATTCCAAAGACATGGCCGTCAACGGCGATGGCTTCTTTCAAGTGTTGCTGCCGGATGGTACGGCAGCCTACACCCGGGATGGTTCCTTCCAGGTAGATAACCAAGGCCAGCTAGTGACTTCAAGCGGCTTTGTGATCCAGCCGGCAATCACCATTCCCGCCAATACGCAAAGCATCACCGTCGGGCGCGACGGTACTGTCTCAGTCACTCAGGCCGGCAGCGCTACGCCGACCCAAGTCGGCGCATTGCAATTAACGAATTTTATCAATCCAGCCGGGCTTGAAAGCAAGGGTGAAAACCTGTACGTCGAAACTGGTGCTTCCGGCAGTCCCAGCACCAATACGCCGGGAAGCAACGGTGCCGGTACGATTTTGCAGGGCTATGTCGAAACCTCGAACGTCAACGTCGTCGAGGAACTGGTGAACATGATTCAGACCCAGCGTGCTTACGAGATCAACAGCAAGGCAATCACCACATCGGACCAGATGCTGCAACGTCTGGCGCAGCTCTAAGGCGATTTGAGGCGGCCATGAAAACGGTTTTCATATTGACGATACTGTTGGCTTTGGGCGGCTGCGCTACGACGCCGTCTTCCATCGTCCAGCAGCCGACCACCGCCGTGGCTCGCGTGGGTGCAGCAACGCCTGTAGCGAACGGTGCAATTTTTCAAGTGGCAGCCTACCGGCCGATGTTCGAGGACCGGCGCGCACGTATCGTCGGCGACATCCTGACGATTGCCATCAACGAACGCACCACGGCAGCTAAAGCTGCCAACGACACTACCAGCAAATCGACCAGCGCCTCGTTTTCGGTGCCGACAGTCTTCGGCATCGCTGCGGCCACCACCGCCAAGCTGGCATTGTCCGGCTCTGGCGCAACCAAGTTCGAAGACAAGGGCGCGGCCAGTTCTAGCAACAATTTCAATGGCGTGATCGGCGTGACTGTGATCGACGTCCTGCCAAACGGCAACCTGCTGGTGAGCGGTGAAAAGCAGATTGCCTTCGACCGCGGTGCGGAATTCATCCGCTTCTCCGGCGTCGTCAATCCAGACACCATCGCCGCCGGCAATGTCGTGCCTTCCACGCAAGTAGCTGATGCGCGGGTCGAATATCGTACCAACAGCCGCCTCGACCGGGCCGATGTGATGTCTCAATTGACACGTTTTTTTCTGAGTGCGTTGCCGCTCTGAGCGAGGGTATGAAATGCTAGAGCAGACACCAAAGCACCCCCGCGAACAGACACCGGAATCGGACGAAGCCCAATATGCCGCCGCTGGTTTTGCGCCGGCAATATGTGCTGGTCGGTTGCTGCCACGTCTGCTATCCCGGCTGGGTGCAGCAATGGTGTTGCTGGCAGCGCTGCTTTCAGCGACCGAAAGCCATGCCGAACGCCTGAAAGACTTGGCGACGATTCAAGGTGTGCGCCAGAACCAGTTGATCGGTTACGGACTGGTCGTCGGCCTCGACGGCAGCGGCGATCAAACGACCCAGACACCGTTCACCGTGCAAAGCGTAGTCAGCATGCTGCAGCAACTGGGTGTGAACCTGCCGCCCGGCGCGACGCTGCAATTGAAAAATGTCGCCGCTGTGATGGTCACCACATCGTTGCCGGCATTCGCCCAACCAGGGCAGACGCTCGACGTCACCGTTTCTTCGATGGGTAATGCAAAAAGCATCCGCGGCGGCACGCTATTGCTTACGCCCCTGAAGGGTGCAGATGGCCAGGTCTACGGTATGGCACAAGGCAATGTGCTGGTCGGCGGCGTTGGCGCATCGGCCGCCGGCGGATCAAAGGTCGTCAATCATTTGAGTGTGGGCCGTATATCAGCCGGCGCAACCGTCGAGAGGGTCGTGGCGACATCGCTGGGGCAGGGCGATGTCATCAATCTCGAACTCAAGGAAAGCGATTTCTCGACGGCCAGCAAAGTGGTCGATGCGATCAACAAGCAATTCGGCCCGCAAACTGCCGCCGCGCAGGATGGCCGCGTGATCCGCGTGCGGGCACCGCTGGGTAGCGACGAACGCGTCAGTTTTCTGGGAACGCTGGAGGCGATCAATGTAACGCCGGCGCAGATGAGCGCGAAAGTGATTTTGAACGCCCGCACCGGTTCGGTGGTGATGAATCAGGCGGTGACGCTGGATGCCTGTGCGGTTAGCCACGGCAACTTGTCGGTGACGATCAATAGCGACGTGCAGGCCAGCCAGCCGGCGGCACTGGCTGCAGGACAGACGGTGATCATACAAAACGCCCAGATCGATATTCGTAAAGACCCGGGCCAGTTGCAGTTGTTGAAAGCCGGTGCTTCTCTGGCCGAAGTGGTCAAGGCATTGAATGCGATCGGCGCGACGCCGCAAGACTTGCTAGCGATCCTGCAGGCGATGAAAGCGTCGGGTGCGCTGCGTGCCGAACTAGAAATCATCTGATATTGTGCCCACTCATCTGAGGCTGCGACCATGACGCTTTCCTCTACTGCCAACACCGTTGCGACCAATGCCGCGAATGCTGCGAATGCCGCTACCGCTTTCTCGATCGATCCGAAAGGCGTCGATGCGCTGCGCCGATCCGCAAAAGAAAATTCGCCGAAGGCTTTAAAGGCGGTCGCCCAGCAGTTTGAAGGCTTGTTCATGAACATGATCATGAAAAGCATGCGCGACGCCACCCCAAAAGAAGGGTTGTTCGATAGCGAGCAAGGCAAGATGTTTTCGTCGATGCTCGACCAGCAGCTTTCGCAAAATCTCGCAAAACGCGGCGTGGGCCTAGCCGACATGCTGATCCGACAATTGTCGAATAACCGCAGTGCTGGGATCGAAGCGCAAGGGCAGGCAACTACCTCCGGTGCTGCCCCCGGTGCCACCTCATTGAACAACGATTGGCTTTCGAACACCCGCATGCTCAATCCTGCACCCGGGCAAGTGGCGGATGCAAAATCCACGGCTGCGTCCGCGAATGAATCGGCGGTGGAATCGGGCTTTCAGACGACGAAGCAAACAACAATGCAGACAACGCTGCAAACGGCATTCGAATCGGGCATTCCCGGCGTATTGAAGGCGGCACTTTCCGGGTTGCGTAGCGCGGTGGTACCTGGCTCCGCAGTTGCCGCAGCAAACGTCGATAACCGGCCGCGTATCGCGCAAGCGGCACACGTACGCGCCTTCGAAGACCGGCTCGGCGTACATGCGCAGGAAGCCTCGCGCAGCACCGGCATTCCTGCAAAATTCATGCTCGGTCAGGCGGCATTGGAATCCGGCTGGGGCAAGCGTGAGATCGTGGCTGCCGACGGCACCAACAGCCACAATGTGTTCGGCATCAAAGCCGGTGCCAACTGGAAAGGTAAGGTGGTCGAAACGGCCACTACCGAATACGTGAACGGTGTGCCGGAACGCAAAATCGAACGCTTCCGCGCTTACGACAATTACGCCGATGCTTTCCGCGATTACGCGAAGCTGTTGCAAAACAATCCACGTTATCAAAATGTCTTGGCAAATTCGCAAGACGCTCAAGGCTTCGCGCAAGGCTTGCAGCGCGCCGGCTACGCCACCGACCCGCACTATGCGGCCAAACTTACCCGCATCATCACCCATTCCTTATCGACCTGAGTCTCAAAAAGCAGGCACATTCAAGTTTTCAATGGAAGTGCCGTTGATGAGGGTATCGGATAAAAGTAGGCATCTATCATGAGTATTCTCAGTGTTGGCCAAAGCGCATTAAATGCAGCCCAAATCGGCGTGGCGACGACCGGCCACAATATCGCCAACGCTTCCACGCCCGGCTACTCTCGCCAGGTAGTGCTGACTGGTGCTGTCGGCGGTCAGAACCTCGGTAATGGATTTATCGGCGGCGGTACCGAAGTCACCAATGTCAGCCGGGTGTATAACGAATTCCTCTCTGGCCAGGTATTGAGGGCGCAAACTTCCAGCAGCCAGCTCAGCACCTATACCGCGCAGATCAAACAGATCGATAATCTGCTGGCAGACCAGAATGCTGGCCTGTCGCCGGCGCTACAAGATTTTTTTACGGGCGTGCAAAACCTTAGTTCCGACCCGAATTCGGCTGCTTCGCGCCAGGCTCTGCTGTCGTCCGGCGAAGCGCTGGCAGCACGGTTTCAGAGTTTGTCGGGGCAGATCAGCGATGTGCGCCAAGGCTTGAACGGCCAGATCAACACCAGCGTTTCCACGATCAATTCCTACGCGACCCAGATTGCCAATCTCAACGACGCGATCGAAAAAGCTCAGGCTGGCGGTAGCAGCACTGCCAACGACTTGCTCGACAAGCGCGATCTGGCAGTGCTCGAGCTGTCCAAAGAGGTCAAGGTGTCGGTGGTCAAACAAGGCGAAAGTTATAACGTCTATATCGGTAACGGCCAGGGCCTAGTAGTCGGCACCCGCACCTCGACACTGTTTGCAGCCAATTCCCCTACCGACCCGACACGCACGCAAATTGGCATTCGTACCAGCAGCGGTGCAACGACACTACTTGATGAAAAGAGTCTGCCGGGCGGCAATCTCGGTGCCTTGTTCGAATTTCGCTCGACCAGCCTGGAATCCGCACAGAACTCGCTCGGCCGGGTCGCCACTAGCCTCGCAGCCGAATTCAATGCTCAACATGCGCTGGGCCAGACCCAGACCGGCGGACTCGGCGGTAACTTTTTCAATGCCGGTGCGCCACAGGTCAGTGCCAGTAGCCGCAACAGCACTGCCAGCACCGCCAGCGTCACGGCAGTCATCAGCGATGCGTCCAGACTAACGGTTAGCGATTACCGGGTGCAGGTCGTTGCTGCAACCGCGCCTGCGACGGTACCCGGGTATCGCATCACACGCCTGGCCGACGGTGCGGTTAGTAACCTTGGCGGCCCGGTCGCGCCGGCAACGAGTGCCACCCTGACGGTGGATGGCGTCGATATCAGCGTCAGTGGTACACCGGTCGTCAATGATGAATTTCTGATCCGGCCAACCGCCAACGGTGCTGCAGGCTTTTCGATGGCATTGACGAACAGGGCAGATATCGCCGTCGGTGCCCCGGTGATTACTGCCTCGGTCGCTACCAATACCGGAACGGGTGCCATCACCCCGGCAACCGTCACGGCTACCACCGCGCTGCCGAACGTAACCCTGGCTTACAACGCCACCACCCAGACCCTGAGCGGCTTTCCGACGCCGCTGTCGGTTACGGTCACGGCCAATGGCACTTCGACCACTTACGCCAGCGGCACAACCGTTCCCTATACCGCCGGTGCGACGATTGCTTTTAGCGGCGTAAATTTCGCTCTGAGCGGCGCGCCAGCCAACGGCGATACGTTCAAGGTCGGCCCGAACGTGAATGGCGTCGGCGACAACCGTAACGCCTTATTGCTCGGCAAGCTGCAAAGCAAAAACACACTCGATGGGGCCAGCACCACGTTCCAGGGCGCGTACTCGCAGCTGGTCAGCTCGATCGGCAACAAGACACGTGAATTACAGATCACCGGCGATGCCGCCTCCAGCCTGCTGCAGCAATCGATCACGCTGCAGCAATCGGAGTCCGGCGTCAATCTGGATGAGGAAGCCGGTAATCTGCTGCGGTATCAGCAAGCCTATCAAGCTGCCGGAAAGCTCATCCAGACCGCCAGCACCTTGTTCGGTGTATTGCTTGCGCTTGGCGGTTCATAAGGTCGTTTGCAAAATAGTTTATTAGGCAGTTTGTAGAGCAGTTCGTAAATTCAGGAGTAGCGGTCATGCGTATCAGCACCAACACGATCTATTCGGCCAGCACTGCCCGCATGTCGGAAATCCAGTCGGGCATCGTCAAGACCCAGCAGCAGATCTCCACCGGGCGCAGAATACTGTCGCCCTCGGACGATCCGATCGGTGCGGCGCGTGCGCTGGAAATTACGCAGAGCCAGGCTATCAATACCCAATTCGGTACCAATCGGCAGGCGACGATCAATTCGCTTTCCATCGAAGAAGTCGCTCTCCAGAGCACCACCTCGCTGCTGCAGGATGTGAAGACCCTGACGGTCAGCGCCGGCAGCGGCATCTTGAGCGATGCCGACCGTAAGTTCATCGCCACCGAACTACGTGGTCGGCTCGAAGATTTGCTAGGACAGGCGAATGCCACCGATGGCACCGGCAATTTTTTATTCGGCGGATTCAAATCCTCGACGGAACCGTTTACTGCCACGGCCGGCGGCGCACAATACAACGGCGACCAGGGTCAGCGTTTTTCACAGGTAGCGACATCGCGCCAGATCGCCATCAGCGATTCAGGCGATGCCGTATTTCAAAATATTCCGAACAAGGGTGCGCAACTGACTGCTGCCGCCACGACGAATACCGGCAGCGGTGCCGTGTCGCGGGCGCGGGCGGATGGTAGCGCGGGGCTGACTAGTAACGACTACGACATCAACTTCACCAGCGCCACGACCTATGACGTGGTCAACAGGACGCTTGGCACGACGGTATCGAGCGCGCAGATCTACGGCGACGGTGCACCGATCCGCTTCGACGGCCAGGAACTGGTCATCACCGGCACGCCGGCCTCGGGCGATGCCTTTACCGTGCGCACTCCGAAGAACCAGAGCGTCTTCACCACTCTGAGCGACCTGATCACTGCCCTGGAGACACCGATCGCAGGCATCGCCGGCAAAGCCGACTTGCAGCGATCGCTAACCACCGCCAACGCCAATCTCGATTCTGCCCTCGACAACGTACTCACGATCCGCGCCTCGGTCGGCTCGCGGCTGAAAGAACTCGATTCTCTGAGCGTTTCCGGCGACGACAAGAATATTCAGTTCGCCGAAGCCTTGAAGCTGTTGCAGGAAACCGATTACACCAAAGCGATCAGCGAATTCGAGCAGCAGACTACGAACCTGGAAGCGGCGCAGAAAACGTTTGTGAAGGTTTCGAGCTTGTCGCTATTCGATCTGATCTGACTTTGAAAACTTTACTAGCGGTTTTGAAAACGGTCGATATGCGTTTGTCAGTAAAAGCGGAACAGTCGGTATCTGTTTAAAAACTCAACGGATTCAAACTGCTACTTACATTGCAAGGCATGGCCGACTTATCGCTAGCCTTCGGAGAATGCTATCTGCGTGCCGCCTGGAGCCTGGCTTTTCGAGATGATTTTGAACCAGAAAATGCCTGCCTCCGACACGCCCTCGCAATGGGTTACATCCATGGCTTTCAGCTCGGTCAAGTCAGCCAGATGCATCAGGCCATCATTATTGACTTGCTTGCACTTGAACAGATCGAGTGTTTTCAGTCGGGGCAAAAATGCCACGTGAGCGAGATGTTCATTTGAAATGTCGCACCGGTTCAGATTTAGAAACTCCAGCTTTGTCAAAGCTTCAAAATACATAAAACCTGCTCCTGAGATGCCATCGCATCCGCCTAATTGTAGCGATTGCAATTGAGTCAAATCTTTGAGATGGACAAAACCCGCATCGGTAATATTGCATCCCGATAAATCAAGCGATTTAAGTTTTGTTAGCGCTCTTAAATGAGCGAGGTCTTTGTCCTCGAATGAAACCGCGTGATACAGACTCAGGGTTTTTAACTGCGTTAAAGATTCCAGATGAGCGAAATTGCCACTTGAAATTTCACAAAAGTCCAGACTTAAAAACTCCAGTTTTGTCAAACACCGCATGTGCCGCAAACCCTTACCTGAAAGGCCGCAGGCATTCAGTTCCAAGGTTCTCAGATTTTTTAAGGCGTGCAGGTGGGCGATACCGTCGTCCGTAATCTTTCTGCAGTAATTCAACGTCAACGATTGCAGTTTGGATAAATTCCTGACGGACATCAAACCCGCGTTCGTGATGTTCGGGCAGTTACTGACATCCAACGATTGCAGTCGCGGTAGGCGTTGGAGAAGCTCAAGCATTGCATCGTCGACAGCGCTTTCCTTCAAGTCAAGGTGAATAATTTTGGATCGGACCGCCAACGGCAACGCTGTAAGGTTTTTCAGATGTTCTTCGGTATCGTATTGCAAACCTTGGATGTGGATTACGCTAACGTATGGCAAGCCTTTAATCGGTTCTTGTAAAAGTACGATCTCGTTAGCCTCTACATTGATTTGCGTAACAGGGTCTAAATCGGGCAAACGAAAATCGCGGCCTGTAAGTCGCGACGCGCCATGTGCCGCCGGGCCAGTCGTATCGTCGCTTGCTGGTTTTAATTTGAGTGGCAAGTCACGAAAACCCACGGGGTTCTGCCTAAGTTTTGGGGCAAAAGGTGTCGTTGGCGTCGAATCGGGCGGGGAGCTGGTTGCGGGAGTCATAAAGACTGTGCGATTTCGCTTGTTAATAAGGTCAGGCATGATTATTTCTTTGCAATATATCAATTAAAGATGTCTTTTTTACAACGATCCAACTCGGCCGGTAATGCTACTAGATTGTAATTTTGGTATTTTCAATTTCATCGCCATATTGTTCAAATAAGTCACGAAACAATCATTTTGCTGTCACAACGGCCGCCTAGAATCCGCCTGTCTTCCACCTATCGACAGCTACGAGGCGCTATGAATAAGCCAACTGATTTGCCTATTTCCGTAATAGATGCGGAAGATATTGGAACAAACGATTCGCCGAACGCCGATTTCAATTCTATTTTGGAAACCCGAGTCAGCCGGCGCAACATGTTGCGCAGTGGTGCGGCGAGTGCCGCAGGTGCGTTGTTCGGCTCGATAGGACTGGAGGCGTTTGCCGCCATGCCGGACCGCCGTGGAAATTCGGCGCGAGGTCCAAACAGGAAACCTGTTCAAAAGCTGCTGGGCTTCACTTCGGTGAGCAAGAGCCTGCTCGATACGGTGGTAGTGCCCACCGGTTATACCGCCAGCGTGATTTACGCCCTTGGCGATCCATTGCGCAGTGCAACCTCCGAATACAACAACGACGGCCAGGATAGCGATTTTGAAAACCGCGCCGGCGACCATCACGATGGCATGGAATGGTTCGGCCTCACACAAGACGGCCGCCCCTCCCCGAATGCCGTCGATCGCGGACTTTTGGGTGTGAACCACGAAGCGACAACCGATGAACGACTGGCATCTTTTTTCCTGCACGCCGATGGCGGCACGACGACGCTGCCGCGTCCAGCGTCCGAAGTGGACAAGGAAGTCGCGATTCACGGCGTCTCTTTCGTTGAGGTGCGAGCAAAAGCCGGCAAATGGGCTTATGTAAAAGATTCGCCGTTCAATCGGCGTTTTACGCCACTCACCGATATGGAGATCTCCGGTCCGGCCCGTGGAAACGCTTTACTCGTAACGGAATATTCGCCAACCGGCACCAGAACTCGCGGCACTTTGAATAACTGCGGCACAGGCAAAACGCCTTGGGGCACCTTCCTGACCGGTGAGGAAAACTGGTCCGGCTACTTCGCGCGCAATGCCACGGATGACGCGGCACGCTCGAACGACAAGAGCGTCACATCCTTGAACCGATACGGACGGGCGCAGGGCAGCACATCCCGACATGGCTGGGAAAGTGCTGGTACGGAAGACAAGTACGCTCGCTGGAACATCAGCAAAACCGGATCGTCGCTTAACGGCAGCGACGACTACCGCAACGAACTCAATGGCATGGGTTACATCGTTGAAATGGACCCATACGATAAAACCAGGTTGGCGAAAAAACGTACCGGACTCGGACGCTATGCGCATGAAAGCGCTGCTTTCGGCAAAGTCCAGAACGGCCAACCGTTGGCCGTGTACATGGGCGACGATTCACGCAATGAATACATTTACAAATGGGTATCGGCAGCCCGATGGCGCGCAGAGGATGCGAATCCAGCCGACTACCTTGCCATCGGTGACAAATACCTGGATGCCGGCAAACTGTACGTCGCCAGATTCGATGCTGACGGCAATGGCGAATGGATCGAACTGTCCATCTCCAACCCGGCGATTGCGTCGTATGCATCGTACGCATTTGCCGATCAGGCCGACATCTGCGTCAACGCCCGTATCGCCGGCGATGCCGTCGGCGCCACGAAAATGGATCGTCCGGAATGGTGTTCGGTGAATCCGGCAAACGGCGAAATCTATTTTGCATTGACCAACAATACGAACCGTCGAATCGATCCGGCAAATAGCGGCCAGAGCGTGCCGGACAGCGCCAACCCACGGGTCTATACCGACACTAAAGGCGGTACGACTGCGACTCAGCAGGGCAATCCGAACGGCCATATATTGCGTATCCGGGAAGCCAACCCTGGAGCGGCCGCAACACGCTTTACTTGGGACGTGTATCTGTTCGGTGCCGAATCGACGGCGCCGAACGGTACGGTGAATCTCTCGAACCTCACCGCCGATCAGGACTTCTCAAGCCCCGACGGTCTGGTATTCAGCCCGAGCACCGGCATTTGCTGGTTTCAAACGGACGATAGCGCTTATACAGACGTCACCAACTGCATGATGCTCGCAGGCTTGCCCGGCGCTGTCGGTGACGGTGGCAAAGTGACGCTCACCTACCCAAAAGCGAACGGCACCAACCTCGCTGTTGATACGTATGTTGGTAAAGCGCCGACGCCCGACACCCTGAAGCGTTTTCTTGTGGGACCGGTGGGTTGCGAAATTACCGGTCTGGCCGAAACCCCGGACGGCAAAGCGATGTTCATCAACATTCAACATCCTGGTGAAAGTACCGCTGCTGCGAATATCAATAATCCGGACAGATATACAAGCCAGTGGCCTGCCAATGCAGGATACGGCGCGGGAACCCGGCCGCGCTCGGCAACGATCGTCATCACTAAAAACGATGGCGGCGTGATCGGGTCCTGATTGGATTGACATCTCTTGTCATAAGAGCCGCGTACTCGAAATACGCGGTTTTTTTTTATTTTTGAAAATCAGACGACAGGGCCCGTCATTTGTAATGCAGTCGCATTGTTAGGCATCAAGAATCGCAGTCGAGGCAGAAGCTTTAGATAGTGACTGGCTGTAAATTCATCGCATGAATGTTTAACGCAAGAAGCGGAGGCCCTCGAAACGCAGATTTTTAAGCGACATCGAATCTCGAAGTCGCGATACGCCAGCCTCGGTTATGCCAAAACATTTAGACAGATTGAGTAATCGTAGCTTAGGTAATCCAGCCAGGCAGGCTAGACCGGTGTCGCTGACACGTCTGCAATGAGACAAGTCCAGCGACTGTAATCGAGCCAAACCATTGAGCTGCGCGAGGCTTGCATCGTCAACGCGGCTGCAGCGCGATAGATTCAGCGACTGTAACTGCATCAAGGTGTTGAGGTAGGCAAAGCCGGTTGCCGTAATGCGGCTACAGCGAGATAAATCCAGCGACTTCAGCTCTGCCAGGTTTTGAAGATAAAACATACCATCGTCCCCGATGTTGTCACATTCGCCTAAACTCAATGCGTGCAGATGCGACATATTCCGAAGGTGAGACAGGCCTGCATTGCTGATGCGATTGCACCCGGATAAATTCAGAGATTGAAGAACATGTAAATCTTGAAGATGGCTCAGGCCCGCGTCAGTAATGTTGTTATAACCGCTTAAATCCAGGGAATGCAGTTGTGTCAGATGCCCGATATGGAGCAAGCCGGTGTCCGTAATGCCGTTCCAGCCGCCCAGATTCAGCGACCGCAACTGCGTGAGCCGCTTGAGATGTATCAATCCGTTATTTGTCACGCGAAAGCATCCGGACAAACTCAGAGATTGCATTTGCGTCAAATCTCTGATGTGCGCAAGTCCTGAATTCAAGATGCGATTGCAGCGGGATAAATCCAGCGACCGTAGCTGTACCAGGCTGCGAAGATGCATCAGCCCGGCATTGCTCACCGCAGAACAACCGTTCAAATTTAACGACTCCAATTGCGAGAAGCGCCTGACAGAAATAATTCCGGCGTCGGTGACATTGCTTTGGCTCAGGTCCAGATAAGCGATTTTGGCACGCACGTCAGGCTCAAGCCTTGCCAGGTGCGCAAGGTCGGTATCGGCATTTTTGCCGAATTCGGTAATGTGGATTTCCCTAATCTTCGGCAAACCACTTAGTAGCACCTGCAAATTGCCAATTTCGCTTGCCGGAAGATTGATTTTCGTCAGGTGGCGGGCACCCATATGGCGGAATTTTTTATTCACTAGCCGCAATGTTTTATTTGCGTCCCCGCCAACGAGTTTTGTTATCGCCACCTGTAAGTCATTTGGCAGTTCAAGCAGGGTAAGAGCGCGGGGATTTTGTTCTGAGGTTGGGGGCGCTGCCAGAGCAGGAACCGGTACAGGAGCCGAAACAGGAGCCGAAACCGGAGCGGCTTGATCACCTGTCATGGCAGAAATCGGTGCTGGCCAAGCGTTCCTGCCGATGCATTTCATGACTGGTCTTTTTTAAATTGCCGCATTGGTCCGCTGCCTCGCTACACCGATTTAAGCATTGCGAGTCAGACGCTCGGCAAAATCATGCCCGGCATCAGTAACCCCCCGGCAGTTTAATAAGCGTAATTCCAGCAGTTGGCGCAAGTTTCTAAGGTGGACGAGCCCCTTATCCGTAATGTTGACGCAGCCGGATAAATTTAACGAACGCAGCTCGGCCAAGGTAGCGACATGAAGCAGGCCAGTATTCGTGATGTCAGTGCAGCAGGGCAGCTCCAGCACGCGCAAATTTCGCAGGTTTTCTAGAGAGGCAAGGCCTGCATCGTTGAGGCAGTCACAGCCACCCAACTTTAGAGATTGCAAATCTGCGGAATGTGCGAAATGTGCGAAATGCATCAGCCCGGCACCGTCAATGCGGCGGCATCCAGACAAATCCAACAATGCCAACTGCTTAGCGCCCTTGAAATGCACAAGTCTCGCGTCTGTAATTCTCGGGCAATCTGATACGTCGATCGATCGTAATTGTGTCAAGCCTCCGAGGTAGACAAGACTCGCATCGGTAATGTAGTTGCAGCCACTCAAATTTAGCATTTTTTGCCCCAAGTGCCTGCAGATTTCTAGGTGACGCCCTAGATGCCCTGGAAAGCCGATCGGGTACTGATGCCGATACCGCGGTCGGGATTGGCATCTCTGCAGTCTCAAAGACACTTGCCGAAGTGGCTGACAACGATTCAACGGCTTTACCGATGTTAGTACCCATACTGATTGCCTTCATGCGGGTTGATGCAATGGTGCAGGCGAGCGAGGTAGGGCGCTGTAACCTCGCCACGGTTGAATAGCGCTCGTAAGTCGAAAAGCAGTTCGCTCAAACCTTGAGGCACGACAGCCGAGTCATGCTCCGTAAATGTCCGAATCCTTCAATTCGATTTATGGCAAAGATTTTCGATACGAAACTTCAATACCTTCGAGTCGTTCAGGTTGTGCAGATTCGTCAACCGCTGGATTCACAATTGTTCCGGTAATGCGATCCGATACGCCGCTGGCGAGTAAGGTCGCTGCCTGCGTCACGTCCTGCTGCTGGTCGCCCCATAGGCGCATCGGAACATTCCTGTGGCCGAGCGACAGCTCCTGGATGGCTTTCTGCAAGCGTTGCGGTGCCGGTTTCTTGTCCAGGTGTACCACGGCATCGTCGACGGTTACTTGCGGCACGCCAGAAATTACATCGAAAAAATGGGCGATGCCGAGTTTGTTGACTTCATTGTGTAGATCGTTGTCGCCCTTGTTGCTGATTAATATCAGACGTGCGTCAGGCGTGCGTTGTTGCTCTAGAAAGACTTGTGCGCCGGGCATAAATTCCAGCGCGACATTCTTGAAGGGCAATTCGACGTCAGATGCAGCTTGCTTGGCCATTTTTTTCTCTGCCAACTCCGCGGGAATATCAGGGCGAGTAAATTCCTTGTACTGCCGGCGAAACTCGGTTTGCAGGATGTTGATGACCTGCTTTTTCTCAGTGCCGCTTAGCGAGATATGGGGTGCGATGGTTGAAAGTTTGTCGATCAAGTCGACCGGCACATGGCTTTTCCACAGCGATGGGTTGGCGATCGCATGGCTGGCAAACGCTTCCTTGCCCATGCAAAGTAGTGGCATGCCGGCGCGATAACCTTGGCCGCCCAGGTAAGGCTTGATGGCATCGGCAATTTGCCCGATTACAGGATGTGCGGTGGCATGGTTGTCAGCCGCTATGAACACGGCATTCGCCATCAACTGGTAGTTCGATAGTTTTTCATTAACGATCAGGCAGTCCCAGTCCAGAACCTCGACTCTGGTCACAGGGTTGGGATCGACCATCATGCGCGTTTGCGCTGCAGTCGTTTGCAATTCCTCGATAATTTCTTCAGGTGATTTCGGCACTTGCAACAGGATCGGATCCAGCGAATCGTGTTCACCCTCCATGACCTTCGCGCCGAGCGTCAGATGCTGCTCGATCGTGCGGAAATTTGCGATGCTCGCCGCGGCACCGGCAGTAGCATAGGGATCGGTCGCGTAGGCGATCAGGATCATCGCCTCGGCATTGGTCAGCGTATCGGGTGGCAGCCCCATTGCGCTCAGCGTGCGCAGCACCTTGCCTTGCGGGTCCCATTCGCCGAGTACCTTGTGTAAATGTGCCGAGACTTGCTTGTTCAAAACAAGGTTGGTGCAGTAAGGGTGTGCAGTGAGCGTGATCGCCCCCAGAAGCTGTGCGCCTGCTTCTTTAAGTGCAGATGCCATGGTCAGCAGGCATCCGCCAGCCTGGGCATGGTCGTCGGCGATCACGACCTTATCGCCGGGGGCGATGTCGTCGGTCGTGAAGTAGGGTTGTTGCACGAGCCGGCCGATCGGCGTGGCTTCGGTGCGGGCTGTGCGCGACAAGCCTACACAGGATTTGTAATCGGTAAACGTGATCGGGGTGCGATTCTCGGATTTGGCGGCTGCCAGTTCATGTGCGTTCAGCGATGCGGCAAGCTCGGTCTGGGTACAGAAGGCGAAGAAATTCAGGGTCGCATCGTAGGCGTAGTGATCGCGTGTCGGTCTTACCAGGTGAATTTCACCACCGGTAGCGAGAAATTTGGGCTCCAGCTGTTCGATGACGTGCGTATGCAACTTGCGAATGAAATGGCCGGCGTCGGCTGTCACACTGAGGTAGTCGTCGATGGTTGCCGTTGCAGCTTCGCCGCGGATCGATCGCACACCCTGGCTTTGAGTGTGCAAATGCGGGCTTGTCTTTAATGCCCCTTTTTCGTCATTACCCTCGATCGGCTCGTCGGTAATCAAGTTGCGGCCCCGTTTGCCGATGTGGCGAGTGAAATAAAATGCCTGCCGATCTTCCGGCAGCGCCTGGATGTTGTCGATGCTCGGCTTTTCCGTTTCGTATGCTGCAAAAAAATATTTGAGCTGGTTCAATGCCGGGTCACGTGGATGGTAGAGATCTTTGATTCCGGGCATTGCCAGCGTATGGGCTGCAGCGGGCAGGCGGTATGCCATTTTTACCCTGTCAGTGCCGGCCAACCCGCGATGGTGGGCAATCTGCTCGCGCATCCGGTTCTTGCTGCGTATCGGGTCTGGAATGCGGGCTTCGTCATCCGGAATCTGCTGCGGCGGTACTTTTTTCAGTCGGCTTTGTTGTTCGATAAGGTCGGTGGCCGGAATCGGTTGAAAACCTGCAGGGAGTTGGATTGGCATAAAGACTTTATCGAAAAATTGGGCTGGCACACGTTTGTGAATGCGCAGCATAATCTCATTTGATATAAAAAATGTTATTTTGGAAACTTTTGAGGGAATCTGTTTTTACAAGTCACTACGAATCATGCCGATGGGCAAATATTTTAAAAGCGTTGATTGCAGCGAACGCAATGACCCGTCATTCGTGGCAACCAACCGAGCGTCATTTAAATGGCTGGCTCGACCGGCAGCTCCAAGCCGATATGGAAACAGTCCGGTTAGTACCACTGCCTTGACCTTCGTTCAAGCAGTTGTGCTCACGTGGGTTCAGATCCTGCAGAATTGAACGGCGCATTACGCAACGGCCCAGCTTCGCTGGAGTTGAGCTTTAGCCGCAACACCAAACAAAGTGGACTCGAATGCCGCCAAAGAGCCGGACGAACGGGCTATGTTTTCAACACGTTGGCGGCCTGTGTAATTCGACCAGGGAAGCGTGGCATATCATTGATTGCTCTCATCTCGGATTCCCAATTCTGGGCGAGCGACGATATAATTTTTCTTTCCCCGCTGCTTCGCCTGATACATCGCTTCGTCTGCCACGCGCAACAACTCCACGACGGTATCTCCCGATTCAGGATAAATAGCAACACCGATACTCGCTGAAATTTCTAACGTGAGTGTGCCGATCTGAAACGGCGTCGACAGCGTTTCAATCAATTTCCCGGCAACCGATGCGGGACCATGTTTGACACTTTGAATCATCAGCACAGCGAATTCGTCTCCGCCAATTCGCGCCGCAAGGTCGCATTCCCGAATGGTTGCCTGGATACGCGATCCAACTGTTTTAAGTAGACCATCGCCTGTCCCATGCCCATACGTATCGTTAATTTTTTTGAAACCATCGAGATCGATGAACAGTATCGCCAGATGCTGGCTACCGCGCTTTGCGATCATTAGTTGCTGTTGCACGATCGCGTTGAATAACGCCCGGTTTGCCATGCCCGTTAGACCATCGTGTTGGGCATCGTGCTGTGTCTGTTGAAGCAGCACCGATGCCTGATTCAAAGCGGTACCCACTTCATCGGCCTCGAACAGTCCGAGTAGAGGTATTTTTACGTGGACGCCGCTCCCCAGTTCCAGTGCCGGTGCAATCAACGCGTGAATCGACCGGTTGATCGACGTGCCAATTCGCCAAGCGATGCCCAGACTGCATAACAACAGCACGGCAAGCGCCGACATCATCCACCATATCGTATGCCACAACTCGCGCACAAAAATATCCGTAGGGATGCCAATACCAACGGCCCATCGAGATATTGGCGAGCGGCTGAGATTGGACGTAACTAAAATTCCATCTCGAGTCCTATTCTCGAAAGATTCTTCATCAGCATCGCGTCGCAAAAATGCAAGAACTGCCGGCGCACCTTTCTCACCGACAAAACGCAACGCCTCATGACTCCGTGCGACTACTGTGCCACTGCTGTCGAAGATCGCCACAATGCGGTCGGCGGGTAACTTGCGTTGCGCCAAAAGATCTTGCATCCGGCTAGCGTATAAAATGGCACCCAGTTCATAGATGATCTTGCCGTCCTGTCGCATTGGCACCACTACCTTTATCTGGGGCCGGCCGTTCGCTGGCGGGACGAATAGATTAAAGATCACTGGCTTACCTATCTCAAATAGGCGCTGTAACTTGATGGTGTTTTCGCCGGATGCCGTCGTCCAGAGGTCGGGTTGGCGGGTATCTATTAGCATCTGACCATCGGCATCACTGAGGGTGATCGCGTCGACATTCAGGCTGGCTGCCGCCTGAATCGCCTGCTGGTTGAATTTCCCGAGATTGTCCGGTGTCAGCAAGCGTGACGTGGCTAGTGTCAGCAAACTGGTTTCAATGGTGATCAGCTTTTTGTCGACTTCTGCGATTGCTGCACGCGCCGAAAGAATTGATGAACTGACCAAAAAGGTTTTTCCACGGTGATAGTCGTAGCTGACTACTGTTATTGCCAATAGCAACACGGGCAACATGCTGCCTACCACCAGCAGCGCAATCTTGCCACGGATGGTGCGCGGCATTACAACGTATGCCGACACGAGCAGTGACAACAGCAAAAACAGCATGGCCGATGCAGAAACGATGCCAGCCAAGGTCACGTTGTCGACCGCGGCAGCCCCTGTAGTGCAGATACTACCGGCGGCGAACGATGCCGCTTTCATACCCGTGTAATGCATCCCTGAAATGGCGAGTCCCATGACTAATGCACCGGCGCATTTCTTGCCGAATCCCGAGAAGATATTTTCAATGCGCAGCTGGAAGGCAATCCACAGGGCAATGATTGAGGCACCAATCGCAATCAATATCGATATGGCAACTAAACCGGGATCGAACACGATGCTCGGACGCATCCGCATCGCCTCCATTCCCAAGTAGTGCATCGATGCGATACCGATACCCATGAGCGTGCCGGAGATCAGCAGCCAACGCATCTCCAAGCGATCGAGGCTCAATGTGTAAAGCGCCAACCCGGAAGCAACGATCGCAACGAGTAACGACGCAAGCGTGATCCACACGTCGTACGATATTGCAATGGGAAGCGAGAACGCCAGCATACCCACGAAGTGCATGGCCCAAATACCCATGCCCATCGATATAGAGCCGCCGACTAACCAATAATTTGCAGCGTTGCTACCGCGTGTGGCTGCAACGCGAGAAGAAAGATCGATCGTGACGAATGACGCGATCACCGCGATGAAAATGGAAAAAAACACCAGACCTGAGTCGTAATGGCCGGTCATCGAAATGCTTTCCTTTATGTAGGTATAGACCTCGGAGGTTGCCGGGAACGGCGTTTCGCTTGCGTAGGAAACGAAGGTCATTTCGATCCGGAACAACGTTTAACATATTAACGATTGCTTTGGTGAAATATTCTGATTGAAATGACCTGCTACCCAATTTAGTACGAAACCGACATAGAGTCTGCGGTTAAAAATCT
>JAZKGZ010000002.1:69775-146658 GCA_040385645.1 Pseudomonadota bacterium | reverse complement strand
GCCTCCCATGGGCAGACTCTAGTTTAGCGCCGTACTAATCTCGGGGAGCAGGTCACTAGGTCAATTAATTTTCGAGTGGTGTGAGTAATTGCCTGCATGCAGCAGAGCGCCATTTTTTGCACATGGCCTGTTACGTTCACAGATTGTCCAATGCGTCGAATTGTACTGTTATTGATACATATACGGAGAGCAAAATGGATGCGCTAAATTATAGCTATACAAGACAGAGTCTCACGGCAGTCATGGATAAAGTGGAAAAGGATCGCGTTCAACACGAACCGTTCCAAGGCATCGGAAAACCTGTACTCTCAAAACATCACCTGTCCGGCTATTGGTCGCGGCGTATCGATGGCGAGCACAGGCTGGTTTGCGCGATCGAAAATAATTGTTTGAAAATTGTGCAATGCCGCTATCACTACATCTGAAAATTTTTAAATGCCAGGAAAATGTCCGACTGGGGTGAGTGCAGATTGCTCCTCGTAGCGCGTCGGTCGTTTCTCCGGCTGGCAATACCAGTACAAAAGCACGAACCAGCCGAGAATTGGTAAAAAAATTAGCAGTTGCCACCATCCGCTACGGTCAATATCGTGTAATCGCCTCGCTGTTACGGTTATGCTCGGTAATAACGTAGCCAAGCCGAAAATCCCCATGACGGTTTCACTGATCAACCCCAACAGCGTTTGTGCCAAGAATACAAAGAGCGTCCACCACCAAAATTCTGACCGTGACGCGCAGCCATCAAACGCGGTATATTTTTTGAAACAAGTGCGAACTGCTTCGTGAAAATTCATTAGAGCCTCTGGACAGAATTTTGCACATTAGCGACGATTGGCAGTGCAAAGTTATATTAACCGCTCAATCACAAATCGCGAAAGTTTTATGTCCTCAAAAAGTTTCCTTTGAGAAGTTATGAGGTATTGCCCGGTTACTACAAGGTTTACTTAAAAAATTTGGCCCGATTGCGGTGTTCCAGACTGGTATATACTAAATTAACACTGGAGCCGATTATGAAAACCTCGAAATTTGTCCGTTTAGGAAATCCTTCTGTACTGTCCAAAGAAACTAAAGTTCTGGGTTCGACAGCAGGCAGGTGGGATGCGGCTTTGAAAGGGAACTGGAAACAGTCGATGGCCGTTCTAAAGACACGTGTCAGCGAGGTTGAAGCTGAGCGGAAGCGCAACCCGGCTTCCTGTGCGTTGCCCAAGCAGTCCGGTGATCTTGCCAGCGTGGCGTCGCATACACGGAGGCCCCAGTGATCGTGGCTGCTCAGCAGCTACAACGAATTAAAAACTGCGGCTTTAGGCCGCATTTTTATTAATGCAGCACGACGCCAATTTTTCCAGCGGCCTCCATGTAATGATGTTTGCCGGGCCAAATGGGTCTGGCAAGACCTCGCTAATAGATCAAATTCGGGAAACCGGGTTGCAAGCATTAGGCGGGTTATTTCCAGTTCCCAAAATTTTTATTAATCCAGATCAGGTTGTAAAAGATTTAACCGGTCACTTTGCCACTCAGGATCTGAGGGACCAAGCAGCGCAACAACTTGCCGTGTCGCTCCGGGCAACGGCCATCTTGAAGAAGCTGTCATTTGCTTTTGAAACCGTTATGTCACATCCGTCACGGGTGAATGAGTTGCTGCAGCTTCGCAAAGATGGCTATCAAATCATCCTAGTATTCATTACTACCAGTGATCCTGAAAAGAATGTGGAGCGGGTAGAAATTCGCTACACCACAAAGACCACCACAGGACATTACGTCCAACCGGATCGAGTTCGCAGCCGGTATCACCGTACTTTGGCTTTGTTGCCAGCAGCATTCGAAATTGCCGATGCAGCCTTTATCTACGACAACAGCATTGACGGTGGCGAGCCGCAGCAGCAAGTTATTCGGGATGGACTTAGCTTCGCAGTAGCGCCGAATGCTCTACCTTGGGCTCAGAAATTCGTTGCCCGAGTGCGCTCGCGCGAACTTCAACGTGAGCGGATCGACCTGCAATACAGCGGCGATAATGCCGATGCCTTACACGGGACATACACGGGTTGCCTAATAGAAATTACAGAAGATTTCCTAGTACAACAGGTGGCTAACGCCGTGATCGTTCATGATCGACTGTTGCTCGATACTGCCGAGGAATCGCAGGCAAACACTGCACACTATACGATCGGTACAAACGTCAACATCGACTACGCAGCCGATCAGGCTCCAGTGGTCACTGTATAGGTTTGAAGGCAATAGGCTGTCTCTTTGATGCAGGTCTGGATGCAACGACAATCACCGTGCTTCAGATAATAAACATAATTTAATCTATTTGGTCTAGGTCAGCTTACGGAACGTGCGTTTCGCCCTTGCCGATTTTTGCTCGCACCATTCTTGCGGAACTGGTAAATATAAAATCCAAAAATTTAGCTAGTTTTAAACTAATCCAGAGCACAGATTGGTGTGGAAATGGTGTTGGCGGACACTGCTGCTTACATAAGTATCTATTTCCTTAAGTAACCGTTATTATAAAGAAACATCCGAAAGGAAATTTTTCAGATGTTTTCGTACAGCTTTTAAAACACACTTCCTTAAGAAAGTATTACCCATGTCGCACGTCATTAATCGCGCTTTCTGTGTGGTTAGCGCTTTTGTATTGTCAGGCTGTGCAATTCCCACTCTTTCGCAACAATCTGTTGAAGCTCCAGTTAGCCGTGCACGGCAAGTTGAGGCCCAAAAACAAGCGGCCGTTCCTCAAATTAAAACGCTCAAACGTAAGGTTGCCATCGGTCGGTTTTCAAATGAAACCCGATATGGAAGAACCTTCCAAGTCGACGCCGATCAAGACCCACTTGGTAAACAGGCTTCAGACATGTTGATGAACCGCCTCGTGGCTTCAAACAAATTTATGGTTTTTGAGCGGCAGGATTTGGGAAAGTTACAAAAAGAGCAAGCAATTCTCAAAGAAAGCAACCTTGTCGGTGTTGACGCATTGATCCTTGGCTCCGTTACGGAATTCGGTCGCAGCATCAATGGCAAATCTGGCTTTCTAAGCGCCACAAAAGTCCAGACCGCTCGCGCCAAGGTTGAAATCCGCTTGGCCGATGCAAGAACGGGATACGTGTTTTTCACTGCTACAGGCGCTGGTGAGGCAAGCACCGAATCAGGTGAGGTCGCAGGATTTGGCAGTAGGGCAGACTACGACGGGACATTGAACGATCGCGCCATTGGTGCGGCTATTTCTGACGTACAAAACGCATTGATGGCCAAACTTGAAGAGCGTTCTTGGCGTAGTGACATCCTCAAGGTCATTGGTAAGCAGTTGTTTATTTCCGGTGGTGCTCGGCAGGGCCTTAAGGTGGGCGACGTGCTTACCATCATGAAGCAGGGCGAAACTGTTAAGAGTGCCCAAACCGGGTTTCCTATAATTTTGCCTCCTACTGCGGTGGGCAAAGCGCGGGTGACTAGTTTTTTTGGCGACAATGAGAGTAACGAAGGTGCCACAGTTGAGCTGTTTTCCGGTGTCGCGCAAGCTGAAGTCGGAAGTACATTGTTTGTAGCGGAATCCAAGGAATGACTATGAATTATATTGCGATGACAGCATTAGCCTTTGCAATAGGTGGATGTGCGATGCCAGAAACCGTTGTCACAACTGGCTCACCTCGGCCGCAACTTGCTATCAAAGGAGCGCCAGCAGATGCAACGTTAGCTGTCGACGGTTTATCAATGGGATCGGCTGCGGTATTCGATGGAAATCCGAAAGTGTTGCTGCTAGAGGAGGGCATGCACCAGGTAGAAATCCGCCGTGGAAGTGAAATCATTCATTCCGAAAAAACATTTGTCGGCAGCGGAGAAGTCCGGGTAATCAACGTCGGTACGGGGATTAGATAAATGTGTCAACGCGTATTTTTGATAACTGTTTCATTCTTACTTCTGCTAAGTGGATGTGCAACGCCGGCAAAATACAATTGGGGTAATTACGACAGATCTCTATACAGCTACTACAAAGACCCGACGAAGTCGCAAGAACACATGGTTGAAATTCTAAATATTATTCGAGACTCCGAAAAAACCCGGGGCAGGGTGGCACCGGGAATTCATGCAGAGTATGGCTATTTGCTGATGCAAGCCAATGAAGTTGATGGAGCAGTCACGCAATTTATGCTGGAAAAAGAGAAGTGGCCAGAGTCTGCTTATTTGATGGACAGCATGCTGAAAATAGCAAAAAACGTGAAGTCCAATAAACCGTTGCCATTGAAGGAATAATAATGACATCCGGAATAAAAATTATTATTACATGCTTGTGCGGATCAATGCTGACTGGGTGTGTCACCGCTCCAACTAAAAAAGACTACACAGAATTACGAACCGAGCAGCCTCGGTCGATACTCGTTGTTCCAGCGATCAACAAAAGTGTTGAAGTAAACGCGCCTGATTATTTTTTGTCGACGATTTCCCGTCCTCTTGCCGAGCGTGGATATTATGTGTTCCCTGTTCACCTTGTAAAACGTCTTATGGAAGATGACGGGTTGAGTGATGCTGACATGGTTCATGCAAGCGACCCGCAACGCCTTGGAAAGGTGTTCGGTTCAGATGCCATCATGTACGTTTCCATTGAACGCTGGGATGCGAAATACATAGTGCTTTCAACAATAGTGACTGTCGAATTAAAGTACGTTTTGAAAAGCGCCACGACGGGCAGCACGCTATGGGAAAATTCCCAAAAGCTGGTGTATGAACCTCAAAACAATGCTGGAGGCGGCCTCGCCGGCTTGATTGCGCAAGCCCTCGTTGCAGCATTGACTAAAGCTGCTCCTAACTACGTTCCTCTCGCTCAACAAGCGAACGGGATGGCGATCTATATGAAGGGCCAAGGCTTGCCGGCCGGACCCTATGATCCGCAATACCAAAAGGATAAAGAAGCTTTTTGAGTATTTTAAATCCGCGTAACGGATGCATCATAGCTGATCAAAGTTAACTGACTACATCTTTGATTCAATACCGACAGATTGAACCGTCAGTGCAATATTGACCGATTCGACTCTTGGGAGTCAGTTCATTGCCGGCATGATTCAAGCACTGCTTTTTATAAATACTTCCTAAGACTCAAAGGCTAGTCCAAACCTTGCGGTTCCGCATGCCAACAATCCAAACCTCATCCTTTATTTAACATAATACTAATTATAAATCACAAGAGTAGCTGACTCAGTTGCTAGAAAGTTACGAAACCCACATTGGCAACGATACAATAAAGATTGAGTCGTCATAAAAATTGGCGTGATGCCGTACAGACGAGCAAACGCCACCGAAACATACTATTGAATCGAATATCGAAAGACCGAATGACGACGCCCCCAGACGCGCCACATATACCCACCGGTCCGTTACTCATCCTCATTAATGCTGGATCCGGGCGTAATAACACCGAAGAGATGCGGCAGACAATTGCGGAAATTCTTTCGCAAGCAGACAGAAGCCACCGAATCGTCCTCATTACCGACCCAAAAAAACTGGAGCGCATTGCGCGCGATGCGGTTGCCGAGGCCCTTGCTAACGACGGTGCTGTCGTTATCGCCGGTGGCGACGGCACGATCAATACGATCGCCAATGCTGCTTTGCCCAGTGGTTGCCCGATCGGTATCTTGCCTCAGGGCACCTTCAATTATTTCGGTCGCGCGCATGGCATTCCGGAAAATATTGGCGATGCCACACGGGCTTTGCTGCAATCTTGCGTACAGCCGGTACAGGTCGGGTTGGTAAATGAGCGCTTATTCGTTGTCAATGCCAGTCTCGGGCTTTACCCAAAATTGCTGCAAGATCGCGAGGCTTATACACACCAGTATGGGCGTAGCCGTTTAGTGGCTACTTGGGCAGGGTTACTCACGGTAATGCGTTGGAAACGACCGATGCGCCTGATGTTGGAGGGAAATGGCGTGCCGGTGACGCTCAAGACATTCACACTATTTGTAGGGAACAACCGTTTGCAGATGGAGCAGCTCGGCATTCCCCTCGGTGCGGCAGTGGAAGATGGTCAGCTAGCGGTGGTCGCATTGCGCCCGGTTGCGACGCTGGGTATGTTCTGGTTGGTACTGCGAGGGGCATTCAACAAGTTAGGTGATGCTGAAAATATCGTCAGCTTCGGTCTCGAAAAAATGAAGGTAAAGCTGGCACACTTGTCGCCGCGCCGTCGTATCAAAGTGGCGACCGATGGCGAAATCGCCTGGCTTCGGGCACCTCTTACATTTCAGGTTTCACCGAAACCGCTTTATCTACTGAAACCTCCAGCCACGGCCGCTTTGGAAACATTTACATCGACGTCTACCACCTAACCGAATTTATAAAAGAAAACTATGGCAACCAGTTTTTTAGCCTTGCTCGACGACATCACCCTGCTTCTTGACGACGTGTCGGTCATGACCAAGGTCGCTGCTAAAAAGACCGCGGGTGTTTTGTCCGATGACATCGCTTTGAATGCTAATCAAGTGACCGGGTTTTCCGCAAGTCGGGAATTACCGGTGGTTTGGGCCGTGGCGAAAGGTTCGGCAATCAATAAAGCCATCCTGGTGCCGATTGCTCTGCTCATCGTCGCTTTTGCGCCATGGGCACTGACACCGTTGTTAATGTTGGGCGGTGCTTATTTGTGCTACGAAGGCGTTGAAAAACTTGCACATAAAATTTTTCACAAGCCGGACGAAGACTTGCAGCATCACCAAGCGCTGCGGGAGAGCGTCATGCAAGAACCGGGAGATCTATTGGCTCTGGAAAAAACCAAGATTCGCGGTGCAATCGCCACCGACTTTATTCTTTCCGCCGAAATCATCGCAATTTCTCTGGGCACGATGCAGGGTGCAACATTTACCCAGCAAGCCGCGGCGCTTGTAGCGATCTCAGTCTTAATGACCATCGGCGTCTACGGTTTGGTAGCGGGTATCGTCAAGCTCGACGACGCCGGTATTTACCTATCGGCGGCTTCCAACAATATTAAGCAAACGCTTGGCAGATTCATTCTATGGGTGGCCCCCCACCTGATGCGGGCGCTGTCGTTTTTGGGTACGGCGGCGATGTTTTTGGTCGGTGGTGGCATCATCGCCCACGGTGTTCCGATCATCGAGCAATACGGCCAAACCATCACTCAGGCCGCCGGTGAGGTCGCAGTGGTTGGTGGTTTGTTCGCCGTGATCGCACCGCACGTTGCCAACCTGGTTGTCGGATTGGCCGTCGGCGCGGTATTGGTGGTTTTGTTCAAGCTCTATTCGAAGATTGTTGCGAAGCCGGTGGCGTCGACGCCGTCGGCACCTCCTCGATGACATCTTTGCGCAGTATGAAAATCGTCCAACTAGCAACGAACAGGGCCGCGACCATTGGCCCGATGACGAACCCGCTCAGGCCGAAGAGCGCCATGCCGCCAACCGTGGAAAGCAAGACGATATAGTCCGGCAACCGGGTATCTTTGCCGACCAGCATCGGGCGCAGAATATTATCCACCAGGCCGATCACTAAAATGCCGAAGGCGATCATGATGACGCCTTTAACGATCGCACCAGTGGCAAGCAGGTAAATCGCCACCGGTGCCCACACCAATCCCGCACCGATCGCCGGCAACAGCGATAGGAATGCCATCAATACACCCCAGAGCAGTGCGCCGCCGATACCCATCATGGAAAACAGTATGCCGCCAAGTGCTCCCTGCACTGCTGCGACAATCAAATTGCCTTTAAACGTGGCGCGTATAACGGTCGTGAATTTGTCGAACAGGTAATGCGAATTTTGTGCGCTCATGGGCAATGCCTGTTTTATGCGACCTGTAAGCATATTGCCGTCGCGCACTAAAAAATAAAGCAGGTACAGCATGATGCCCAGACCGATGACGAAATCGAAGGTATTCTGACCAATGATTACTGCCTGCGCAGCAATGAAGCGGCTACCCTGGGTCATGGCAGCGGAAATCGTATTTTGTACTGCGGCGAAATCCGCCAGCCCGAAACGCTCCAGAATGCCAACCATCCACTTCGGTAACGCGCCGACAATTTGCTGAAAATACGCACCAAAATTCAGGTCGCCAGTATCCATTTTTTGATACACAGCCGTCGCTTGCTGCAATAGCGCACCGGAGATCAGCGTCAACGGCAAAATCACAATTACCAGACATAGAATCAATGTCAGGAGTGCCGCCAGATTTTTTCGGCCGGGCATGGCATGTAACAAGCGCTGGTTGATCGGTGCGAACACAATCGCCAGGACGATGCCCCAAAAAACCGATCCGAAGAAAGGGGAAATAACGTAGACGAAGGCGACCGACACTGCCATGAGCAATAGCAAGAATGTCTTTTGCTGCAATTCCGGATGGTTCATGAAGATACCTGGGTTGGAAAAATGGTTGCCGAAGTATAAACGGTCTAATCGTCCAGACTTGGCACGAAAATGCCCTATTACCTAAGATTCAGTAGTTTTCTTGGGTAAAACGGTGATATCGGTTTTCTGCGCAGCCGTGCGCAATGACGCTTCTGGAATCATCCAGGCCAAAACGTGTGCCAGCGAGGCGATCGCCGCGCCGCAAAAGAACGTCAGACGGAATGCCCGCTCGGCAGTTGCCGGGGCTGATGCCGGTATGGCTTGCAACCCGAGCTCGATGGCGCTGGCATTGCCGATAGCGCCTGTTCCCATCGATGCAAATAAAATTGCGCTCAACAGCGCCACGCCGATGGCGCCTCCCATGCTTCGAAACAGCCCGGTCATGGCGGTAGCTATACCGATATTTTTTTGTGCGACTGCATTTTGTACCGCTACCAGGGAGGTCGGCAGGGTCATGCCGGTGGCAAACCCGGCAACTGAAAGCGCGCAGCCGGTGGCTAGTGTGGGATGTGGTCCTAAAATTGCCAGCGCAATGGAAGCCGATGGTAGTAAAGCCGTGCCGATCACTTGCAGCGGTTTATAGCGGCCGCTATGCATCATCCACCTGCCACTGGCGAACGCGCCGATGGGAATGGCAAGCGAGAAAGCGATCAATTGCAATGCCGCCTGATCCGCACCGAGTCCATCGAGCATTTGCATGCCAAATGGCACTAGCGTGCTAAGCGAAACCACTTGAAAAAAACTGATGAACAAAATTGCACAGCCGATCCAGACGGTGCGAATCTTAAAAATCTCGGGGGGAATCAATGGCTCGACGGCGCGATGCTCATGACGCACGAAACAAACCAGCAATATCGCTGCTACAAAAAACATTCCGAGGGTCTGGAAAGAAATCAAAGCAACGCCCTGGCCCATTCGCGTGATCGCTACCAGCAGCAAGCTTAGCCCTGTCGTTAATAAAAGCGCACCTAAATAATCGATTGGTAGGCGTACCCCCGGTACGGGCAAACGCTTGAGTACGCGCCGGGCAATCCAGATCGCGATCAGCCCTAGGGGCAGGTTGATCCAGAATATCCAGCGCCACGAAAGTAGGTGAGTGAGATAACCACCTAGTACCGGGCCCCCCACGCTGGCCATGGCATATACGACGGAAATATAACCCTGGTATCGGCCACGTTCGCGCAACGGCACTACCTCGCCGACGATTGCCTGCGCCGTGGAAATCAATCCGCCACCGCCGATACCCTGCAAAATGCGGGCGGCGATCAGCATGGGCATGGATTGTGCCATTGCGCAAGCAACCGAGGCCACCAAAAAAATGACGACGGCCACTGATAGCAGCAAGCGCCTTCCGTAGAGATCACCTAGCTTGCCGTATACAGGCGTGGCTACCGTGGAAGCCACCAGATACCCGGCCACGACCCATGCCAGCGTCGATGTGCCACCAAGATCCGACGCCATTTGCGGCAGCGATACCGAGACGATGGTTTGATCTAATGCGCCCAAGAGAACGATAAGCATCAGCCCGGAGACTATTGCACGGATTTCCGACGGAGAGAACGGCACGGTATTCGCTGCAGCAGGATCGGACATCAGGAGGCGATCGACATTAGTGCAATGGGACGTGCGGTTTGGTTTTTTTATGATGTAGCCTGGTCGTTACCAAGATCAGCAAAGCGAACAAGGTACTGACGACAGCCGTTGATTCGCGTCCCATGCCTGCAGCGATACCGATTGCGGCAGTCATCCAGATGCTGGCAGCGGTCGTCAAACCCTTAATTTCCATTTCATTGCTCAACTTAATGATTGCACCGGCACCTAAAAAGCCGACGCCGGCGGTGATGCCCTGCAAAACGCGACCCATGTCAGTGATCGGCGTACCTGCCTGAAGTGGCACTAACACGAACAATGCAGCGCCGAGTGCGACCAGCATATGGGTTCTGAAGCCTGCCTGAGCTCAAGAAAATTCGCGTTCGAAGCCGATCAGGCCTCCTAGAAGGATCGCCATAAAAAGCCGCACGCAGGTACGTGTCAACTCGGCAATGTCCGGTATATCTGAAAACTCTTTTTGTACGGCGAGCCACGCCGCCACCAATGATGCATCCATAAAACGCGCCTTGCCTATTTATCAAATTTATCGAGTTTGTGATGATAAAGGAATTGGCGGCGTCGTCTCGTCTCACTCTTTATCAAATTCTATACTCTCGGATTTTAAATTTTTGCCTTCAAAGGTCGGCTTCGTTTTCTTGTCAATGCGAGTTTTCTCTGCAGAAACTACACCGGTGTCTTGAATCGCTACCGCTGGGGCTGGGTCTTCGCTGCCATCAGCATCGGCTGCACCTGGTACATAGCCGGCAGATACATGAGATGTAGTCATATATATTGTCCTCAATAAATAAGGCTCGCTTTTAGCGAGCCTAGGATTGACGATCTCTGCGAAAAATCGTCTTTACTAAACGACGATCTCTGTAAGCAGTTATCGGTCGAGATCAGTTTTTCGGACGGTATTAGGTCGGGTAGCGTTGTCGCCACTTCCTAATTGCTCGACTTCGACATCGGTATGACGAACTGTGTCGCTGATTGTTTTCTGCGTTTCGGACACATTTTTGCCGATTATTACTTCTTCTACGACTCGAGCCGTCTTGCTGACTACTGCCTCTTCAGCCATTTCCCGCAGTTCGAAAGACTCTTCTTTAAATCCTTCCAATTGACGCGCATTGGCAGGTGCATTCACCGGATGGCGCTCGATCGTTACATGTTCTTCACGCAGTCCGATCGTCTCTTCAACTGGCCGCTCGATCACACGCTGTACCACCCGGATACCACCGCGTTGCACCTGGCGCTTGCCGACTTCCAACTCTTCTTCGATCACCGGAATAGTGCGGGCAGTGTCGTCGGTATTACGACTGGCGTTCAACGAGTTGGTGGTATTGGTTCCTAGCGCAGCACGGTCGCGTTGGATTTCTTCGGGGCTAAACGGCGCAGCTGATGGATCATAACGTTCCCAACCGGAAGCCTGCCAATTGCTTGCCCGCTCGTCGATATCAACCGGGTCGAATTGCTCTAGGATCGAGGTCGCTAAATCGCGTCGGTCTTCGTCATACGCATTGACTGCTAAAACGAAGCTACCACGGCGTGTCGCTTCGGCATAACGATCGCTGTCCGTCGAATTTGACGAACTGCCGAATATTTCTCGGAAAAAACTGGCTATCGTATCGCCTACGCCATGCGATTCATGGTCTTGCGAGCGAATCGAAGACCCACTACGTGGATCGTTATCTAAAGCGCTGTTTGAATAATTATCGGCAATGCTATCGGTAGAGGGCTGCATCCGCACGTCTTCATTCGTGAAGCCGGACGCCAGGAGCTTTTGTTTCGCCGATTGCGCATGAGAAAATGTGTCGTAGACGCCAATTACTGTGTTGGTCATTTTTTGCTCCCTTTAGTTAGTTTGTCAGGTTCAAACACCTGATTCGACGCTGGCATCGGTACTCACATGCCTGCGGTCTTGCTCGTCACTACTCTCGTCAAATCGTTTTACTTCTATCCGGTCCGATTTCAACCGCACTGTTTCGGTAGTCGTTACAGTCCTACTCTCACGCGTAATGTGAATTTCTTCTTTCAACCTCAACCGGGTTTGCACTACTAACACTTCTTCCATAATTGGGACGATCATGGTCGTGCCTTCGTAGCGGGTCTGTGGCATAGCATCCGGTTCGACAAACACATCCTGTGGAACGTGGGTGACGGTCAAATAATCCTGTTGCAACGGCTGCTCGACCACGTGGGTCGTCTCGATTACATTTTTGGTTATGCGCAGACCACGCCCGGTGTCGACAACCCGCTTCCCGACAGTCATTTCTTCTTGTAACAACGGAATATGCATAATGATTCGACGCTTAATTTTGACGCGGTAGGTAATGATCTTAGGCTCGAATTATTAGGACAGTGATCGGACAAACCCTTAAGCGTAAGTAGGAAAACACGCAGTTTCAGCATTGATTTGTATGAAACGCTTTCGCCAAAAGTTTTGCGTAAGACCACACAGAAACTGCCACCGCCGAAACATGGTTTAATCGGCTATCGCATCTTTACATTTGATAGATTCTGACAATGAAATTCACCGAAATTCGGCAGTGCGTTATTCCAAGCATGCAAGCAACGTTGTACGAGTATGAGCATGGCGCTAGCGGTGCCCGACATGTGCATTTGGCGTACGACGATGCCGAGATGGCATTTCTAGTGGCATTTCCGACAGTGCCGGACAAGAGTGATGGTCGCGCGCATATTCTCGAACATTTGGCGCTGTGCGGCTCGGCTAAATATCCAGTACGGGATCCCTTCTTCTCGATGCTGCGGCGCTCTACAGCGACCTTCATGAATGCAATGACGTCGCCGGACCGTACGGTATATCCATTCGCCAGTACCGATAAAACGGATTACTTCAATTTGCTCGGTGTGTATCTGGATGCCGCGTTTTTCCCGAACCTGGATTACCTGGATTATCTGCAGGAGGGGTGGCGTCATACGCTGGAGAATGGCAAGCTCGGCTATGGCGGCGTGGTATTCAACGAAATGAAAGGCGCTTTCGCCGACCCGATGCGAGAACTCGGCCAGAGCGTCAATGCCGTACTGTTTTCAGGCACGACCTACGAAGTCGAGTATGGCGGCGATCCACTCGAGATTCCACACTTGACCCACGAGGATCTAAAAGCCTTCCATGCCAGTCATTACCATCCGTCGCAGGCATTGTTCATGACCTCGGGTGGCATCGATCCGGGGGCGGTGCAGGCTGTAATTTGCCAGCAGGTATTGTCACGATTTACCGCACAAGATGCCAAGGTGCCGCGACGTGTGCCGGCACTGGCATCGGCATGGGCTGCACCGAAGCGCACGCGTATCGGCATTCCTTCGGTTGCCGGTAACGATGACGAGCACGGCATCCAGATCGCCTGGCGCATGGGAGAAGCCGCCGACCCGCTTGCCTATTGCGAAGCCTACCTGCTGGAAGCCGGGCTGGTCGGTGATTCTTCGGCACCTCTGACACAGGCGATGGAAACGGCAGGCTATGGTCGTCCGTCGGCGTTCAACGGGCTCGACCCGCACCTGCGTCAGATGGTGTTTCATCTCGGTATGGAAGGGTTGACCGCAGCGCAATGTCAACGGGCGCGCGATCGCCTTTGGAAAGTTTTGGAAACTACTGCCGAGCAAGGCGTGCCGATATCGGTGTTGCAGGCGGCAATGCGGGATTTGCGTTTCTCACAACGCCAGATCAGCAGCGGCCGCACGCCGTATGGCTTGCGCAAATTACTCGAAGCTGTGCCGCTGGCAATGGCCGGTGCCGATCCGCTGATCGCTTTGGATAATGAAACAAGCTTCGCTGACATGGATCGCCGCATCCGCGACCCGCAGTTTTTTAAACAATTGGTCAGATCGTTGCTCGATTCGCCGAACCGGCTCGATGCCGAGATCGTGCCGGATACACAGTATTTCGTTGCACGCCAGCGTATCGAAAACGATCGACTGGCAGACCTGGAGGCGACCATCACCGCGCAAGAGCGCTCGCGCATCGAAGCCGATAACACTGCCTTGTTGGCGCGCCAGCGCCAGCCGCCGGACAATGGCTCTTTGCCGCGCATCCGTCCGCAGGATGTGAGCAGCATGCCGCGGCCGGCGTTCGAGTTGCCGCCGCTGTCGCAGAGGACGGTCGGTTTCCGCATCGCTTCCAATGGTGTCAGTTATGCCAACGTGATCTACGATGTGTCGCATTTTCCGGAGAGCGAATGGCAATGGCTGGATTTATACGCAAACCTGCTGCCGGACCTTGGCGTTGGCGATCGGACGTTCGAGCAAGCGGCGGCATGGCGACAGCGATTGGTACCTCGCTTCGATGTCGAGCTGGATGCGTTCGAACAAGTCGTGCCGCCGGCAGATTCGAAGCAGGTCGATTGCAATGAAGCAGTGGGCCGATTGAAGCTGCAAATCGTCTTCGCAGCGCGCAACCTGCGTGAACAGGCTACTTCGATTGCCAGCGTGTTATCAGAATCGATTCGCCAGACGCGTTTCGATGAAACAGATCGCATTGCCTTCTTGATCGATAGCGTTGCAGAAACCTTGCTGCAGGAATTAGGCGAAAGCGGCGATCGTTATGCGGCAATCGAAGCCGATGCACCGTTCTCAGCCCGCGCTCGATTTGATCGATCGATCGAGGGTACCGGTATTCTCCGTTTTTATCGAGATTTGGCTCTACAAATCGAGTCCGAGCAGGGTATGGCGGAAATCGTCGCGCGTTTGCAAAGCCTGCATCAAGCTGTGATCGACAGCGAGGTGACGGTTCTTTGTGCCGGTGTCGAAGACGACGGCCATGCTCTAGCTGCATTGATCGATGTGCCGGGCCGACGTAGCGAAGATGCTTCGATGGTGTCGGTATTTATCGACGACCTTCAGCGAACGGTTTCGCCAGGTGTGCCGGATATGCCAGCACTAACGAACACGGCATTGGTCGCGCCGGCCCAGGTCAATCACTGCTTTGCGACCTGGCGAGTGCCCTATCTCGGCCATGCAGACTGCCCCGCGTTATCGGTGCTGGCGAATCTTTTGACGAACCAGATTTTGCATCAGGCACTGCGCGAAGAAGGCGGTGCCTATGGCGGTCGGGCGAAGAATGCCCCGCAATCTGGCTTGTTCACCATGTTTTCTTACCGAGACCCCCGGCTCGCCGATACCTATCGTGATTTCGACCGCGCAATTGAATGGGTAGTGAATTCTGCTTTGTCCCGGGAAGCGATTGAGGAAGCGATCATCGGCGTCATCGGCGATCTGGACAAGCCGCAGTCGCCTTACGACGAGGCACTGTATGCCTGGCGCATGCGCGAGCGAGGTGTGACGCCTGAGATCCGTCGGCAATTCCGCACAGGCGTGTTAACGTGCACAGATCTTGACTTGAAATCAGTCGCTGAGCGGTATCTGCAAAAAATACAGCCTAGCCGGGCAGCGTTTGCAGGTGAATCGGTGAGCAATTTTGCAGGATTGGAGCCGATACAGTTACTTGAGCTTGCGGAAGTGTCCGCGCAACTAGCGCATGCGTAAGTAATTATTATTACGTCATAAAATAGTAAATAAAAAGACGTGTTTCCGTTTTTAATCGAGATTAGCGGTATTATCTCGACTAATTTCTGAGCTTTATTGTTTTAGCCTAACCGCCGCTATGCTGTCGTCAGCTCGGCAACGATTGCCACTTGACCACTGCCGATCTACGCTCAATATCCAAGGCTTGCAATGTCTTCTCCCGATCAACTGTCAGTCATTGATTTTGAAAGTGCCTCGGTAGTACCTTCAACGCACATGGCAAGCGATGCCGCGTTTGCCCAGCCGCTAGTTGCTGCCTCGACCGATAGCGAATTGGCACAGACGTTTCTCTACAGCCACGCGCTATCGAAGCATTCGCTAAAAAGCACAAAAAAAGATCTGGGGCGTTTCTTGTTGTGGTGTCAGTCCCGGTCAATGACGTTGGCGCGTTTGCAAATCGAAGACTTGAATGCCTACAAAGCGTTTCTTATCGATCCGCAACCTGTCGACCAATGGGTGTCCAGCACGAAGTGGCCGCGCACGGACCAACGGTGGCGACCCTTCTCCGGACCTTTATCGGCAGTCAGCGCCAATCATGCATTCCGGGTAGTCAAGGCATTGCTGGAGTTTGCCAAAGATGCCGGTTACTTGACCCGTAACGCCGGTGCTCTGGTAAAAAACATCAAGACCGTACGCGAGGCGCGCATCGCCCGTTATCTGGATGTGAATGCCATTGGCTATGTACAGGCCACACTTGATGCCATGCCCGCCAACACGCTGGCAGCAGGCAAGGCGCGTGCGCGCGATCGATTTCTTTTTCTGGCGTATGTCACTACCGGCGCGCGCTTGTCTGAAATTACCGGTGCCTGCATGGGTGCAATTTACGCCGAGGGCGACGGGCGTTGGTGGCTCGATGTGCTCGGCAAAGGTGATAAAAAACGCCGCTTGCCGGTGTCATTGCCGTTGCTTGAGTCCTTCCGTCAGTATCGCGCACAGTACGGGTTGCCGCCGCAAACCCTGCGTGACGATACGACGCCACTGGTGCTGGCTACCCGGGGCTCGGTAATCGCAGCCGTTAGCGACGAAGCCGTTTCCAAGACGTTGAAAAGTTTGTTTGCCCGCGCCGCAGAAATGGCCGAAAACGCCGGGCAAGCCGACTGCGCTGCAGCGTTGCGCAATGCCTCGGCGCATTGGTTGCGGCACACGATGTTGACTACGCATGCCAACAATGATGTATCGCTGAAGGTTTTGCAAGATACCGCTGGTCACGCAAATATCTCAACGACGGCGTTGTATTTGCATAAGAGCGACCGGGAGCGGCATGATGCGTTGCTTGGCTCGCTTGCGTGGCTTGCGGCCGAGAGTCGCTAAATTTGGAAACCCTCGAACGGGAATGCGACGTCAAAATTTTATCGGTAAACATTGCCAATCGGGCTACGACCGCGCGTCAACGCTTCAACTATCGTAAGAATCACTATGCCATGCACAGGAGCTGGAAGCAGATCAGGTTGGTCAAGGAGTAAGAGCGTCAAACTTGTTTTGATGCCTTGAGTGCTAACTCGTCTACCCGATAAATCCGATGCAACGGCTGGAATTATCCGGTACAAATATTTATCATCCAAATTCTGAAAAAGTTGCGCAGATATTTCAGTCTCTGTTCCAAATTTAAATACAGGGTCGTGCTTAAAGGGTTGCTGAGGTACGGCTGTTGCATCAGGAGCCTGGAACAAACCGTGAAAATCTGGCGAAATGGATGTTCGAGATGGATAGGTTGAAGCTCCGGAGCTGGCAACTCGTGGTAATACTTGACTTAATGGCGAAGGAATCGGTGGTGACCCAGTTGCAGATACATTAGCTTTGGCAGGGCTGTTTTCTTCATTATTTGAGTGAAAACAGCAAGCCCGCTTGAAAGTATTCCTGATAAAAGCTTGCATGATTGCTCCCAAAAATTAGAAAAATTGATATTTTTTAGTTTGTTGTAAGTAAATATTTACGCAAATTATAAACACAATTTATTGTTTATTTTACAATATTTATCGGCTTGCTCAAGTCCGTGTCGGTCTGCATCCAGCGGTCAAACTACAAGCTGGCGTGGATAAATGGAGAGCGGCATCGGCTAAAACTGCAGGCACAATATCGTCTCGTGATCGACATGGCGTCGTTGTCATAATCTGAAAGTCGGCAGCAAAAGACCCGTGTATGCTCAAGGCATGCTCAATGGAGCATCGCAGCCAAATTCTTGTCTATTCTTATTTGTATATCCAAAACCGTACGCCGGCGGATTTGCCAAGATTGTGCGGCCGTTTTGAAACCACTTGCGGCTGAAGCAATCCGATCGATCAACTGCCTCGCAAATGCCGCGTCGAGGCCGGAGTCTTTGGCTAGCGCCATCAGGGTTGAGCCGTTGGGTGTCGCGCCTTCGCCCATCACTGTCATTTGATGCCAGCCGTTGGGCCCAGGATTGAAGGTCAGATCGTAACAAGGTGCCAGCGTCCATTCCAGCCGTTCATTGAGCAAGTACGAAAAATTTTTCGTGTGATCGTCTCGGTTATTCATGATGACGTTGAAGACGCACCGTTCGAAGGCTTTTTTGACTTCGCTCTCGTTTCTGGTGAGTGCACGCGTGGCCCGCAAGAAATTACGGTAGTCCTGTGTCGGCAGCCGAAAGTTGTCGTCGAGCAGCCCGGCTAACGTGAGCGTTGGAATACGAATGCTACCCTTGCGGTCGAAGCGTTCGATGCCGAAAGCAGCAAGTTTTGCATTGAGGTCGAAATAGTGCGTATCCGGCATGTCCAGGCCACACTGGCGTGCTATTTGAGCGTACAAAGCTTCGACGGCACATGCTTCCTTGTGCTCGTCCTGCGCTTGAAATTTTACGAGCCACGGTGTGCCATCATCGGCTGGATGCGTACCGATGATGTCTGAATTTTTGTCATATTGAATAAGAACCTTGGGACGTGCGCCGTGTGGTGAGCCGCCTAGCATAGCCAGTTGTGTCAATGCGGCAGTTGAATCGGTTGCAGTACCGGTATCGTTCATAAAAACGAAGCGGGCGCTTTTTGCCAGGTCGAGCAATCCGATGTCTTCTGCCGTCGTCGGGATCGTACTTTTAGGCTCGAATACGAATGCACCGATTGCACGGTCGTGGATGAAGGCCAACCGGTCCAGGGGCGATATGGTATGCAGCTCGCGTCGGTGTTGCCTAAATAAGCGATCCATGACCAGCATGCCCCAGCCGTCCGGAAGCGCATCTGCGATCAAGCCTGGTAAATTTTGCTGATGATCGGGAAAGTTTCCCACGGCTCCTGCTTGTAGGGGTAAACGAAATGGCGAAAGATTCACTCCACGCCTCATACACTCGTCGGAGTATTCGAAATAAATCGCGCGACCGCTTTGTGCCAAGCTGCCAAACAACCAGCGTTGGTCCCAGCCGCAGAAAAATACGTCAAGCTCCTTCAAGATATGCGCTTCTTAGAAGCCCGTTTGCGCGTTGGTGCTTCGAGCTTACGAAGTTGCTCGATGGATCTTACAGGCGATTGAAATAGCGGCTGCAGTTCTTGCACCAGGTTCAGCGCTTGCAATACACGGATCAGCGATTCGAGCGAGCTCTGCCCTTTTGTTTCGATATTCGACACCGTGCCTTTGGCTACACCGGCACGCTCGGCAACATCCGGCTGGGTAAGATTTAACGCGATACGGCGCACGCGAATACGGTGACCGATTTCAAGCGATATTTCCTGATGTGTGGAAAAGTTAAAGTCTAACATATTGAGATAAATATCGATTATTGCATTTTATGACTAATATTTTATGCTTTGAATTATATGCGGTTAGAAATGCGCTTTGCTGCGCAGGTCGTAGATAACCGATCAAATTACGACACGCCAAGCATTTCCAAGATGCTGATCTGATCCATGGCTACAGTAATGCGTTCATCCAATGCATTGCGCTCACGGTGGTCACATTGCTTATGTGTAATATCCGTCTGATGAGTTAGGGCTCCCGATAGCGCCGCATTCGCCATCAGCGATGTCGATCCAGTTACAGATGGTAGTTGCATACAGTTATCGGCTGCGACGATCATTTCCCATTCCGCTACGGCAGCGTTGTCCATCTCTTCGGAAAGCCAGCGAATCGACTGCGCCATCGGATGCATAAACTCTTTGGTCAGCTTCCCTGCTTCGCGCACCTCGCTATGCCAATAGCGTAGTGTCCGTTCTAGGGTATCAACATCGGCTTTTAGCACTTCCAAATTTTCCGGTAGCGCCGGCAGAATTTGTAAGCGATTTTTATCGACAATCAGCACGCGCAGCGAAGCAGGTAGTACAGGCAATGCCGTCAATTGGTTGCAGCGGGCATTCAACGTCGTAAGCGTCGGCGGCAACACTGGCAAGTATTCAGCCTCATTGCTGGAAATGTTGAGGGTTTTTAAGGAGGCCGGCACATATGGTCGGCTATGCCGGCCTAGATGATTGCCGCTGACAGATAAAACCCGAATGCCCTTTGGAAGACCGGGCGGCAACGTCACTAGGCCCATTCCCGCCAACGACAATTTTGCATCGAGCGGGGCATTGCTTAGGTATGCATGCAGCGCAGCAACGGCTTCTAAACGCCGCTCGGTGGCCTCTTTCGGTTCTGTTTGCTCATCGGCCCACTGTTTCCACTGGCGCTGGTTGTCGATTTTTGCTTGGCCGGGCTCTGAACGAGGCGTCGGCAATGCCATGAATGGCTTTAAGTTCGACAAGCGAGCATCGGCTGCAATGTCGATTTCAGCTTTATTTTCGGCTTTTTTGCGATAGTTGTTACATACGGGGGGTGCATTCTTCGGTACCGACGAGGATACGCGCAGTGGCGTTTTGCCGGGAAAGTAGTTGAGCAGATTTGTTAGCCCACTGCCTCGTTGGCTGGTGGCGGTAGTTGCAGTAGTCGCAGTATCAAAGGAGCCTGTTTGTTCTGCAGCAAATACGGAGGATAAGTGCTGAAGATATCGCGAGGGTTTCATAAACGAGTCCGCTGTGTAAAGGCAACACAGTATGCAATTAACAGACCAGGCTAGTCACAATGCACTAATGGTGAAAGGCTTTTACCATAAATATCTCGATACGATTAGGGAAAACAAAAGCACAACAAAGTTCTTTAGTATCGTTAGTTGCATTATTTGTGCTGCTTCTCAATTAGGCGCTTCCCTTTAGTTAAGCATTTTTGCGTCGCCCCGACGACAACCCGATACCAGCAGCAATCAACAAAAATGCGATCACATGAAAACCCTGTGGCGCTTCGCCGAGAAATGCCGACGACAAGATCGCTGCGAATAATGGCGTGAGATTGTTGAAAAAAGCGGCGATGTTCGGCCCTACCCTGCGCACGCCGGCGCCCCAGCAGTGATACGCCACAATCGCCGGGCCGGTAGCCACATACAGCAGCGCTACGGCTAACGGCCAGCCCCAGATGATGGGGGCCTCGCTCACCCGCCATTCGACAGCTGCCGAGAGTGCCGACCACACCAGGCCAAAGCCGACCTGGGCAATCAAAAACTTTGCCCAATCCTGCCGGATCGATGCCGGCTCGTTGGTCCGGGTGAGCAGCCAGCTATAGATCGACCAGCAAATGGTGGCGACGATCATCAGCAAGTCGCCGGCAACCAGGCGCAAGGCCAGCAGCTGATGCCAGTCGCCGCGACACAGGACGATCAACACACCGCAAATCGAAATTAATGCGCCCAGCATCTGCCGCGCCGACACCGGAGTTTTGAAAAACAGCCAGCCGATCAGCAGCATCCAGACCGGCATGCTCGATGTGACGAGCGTGACATTGATCGGCGTCGAAGTCTGCAACGCCAGGTATTGCAGAGCGTTGTAGACACCCACGCCCAGCAGACCCAGCAAGGCAAAACGCCGCCAGCTCTTCCATAATGGGCTGCTGGGATAGAACACGGAGCCGGCGATCGGCAAAAGAATCAAAAAAGCGATTGCCCAACGCAGCATGTTGAACAGAATGGGAGGCACCAACGCATGCACCAAGTGACCGACGATTGCATTACCGGCCCACAATAGCGGCGCGACGCTCAACAGCAAGATATCGGAAATGGACAGGCGAGTCGTCATGGCGGCGAGCGGTCGAGAGCCGCATTAGGATAAGCCCGCCATGGTACGGCGTGTCGCTGCAGAAAGCCATGTAACCACATGTGCGCAACGACGGCCCGGCATTGATGGTGCCGCGCGCTGGCGAGAACTTTACGGACGAGTAAGAGGCGGCGATTAGCGGCCAGTCGCCGGCGGAATGGTCCGTTCATCGACGTAGTCGCCACTGTCGTCATCGTCAGTGGTTGCGAAAATGCGGTCCATGTCCCGATATACCGGGATAATGCGCGGCTGCGGTGCCGGTAACGTGGTCGGTGGAATCCGGGCCGATGCAGGCACCTTGGACACTACCGTTGAAGGTGCCTGCTTAGAAGGTTTTTGTTTAGGGGGTGCCTGTGTGGATGGCGCCTGATTGAGTAGGGCTGCCCTGGAAGGTACGGCACTAGTTGGCTTGGCGACCGTCGGTTTCACATCAATATCGATCAATGCCTCGCCCGGACCGAGACTGTCTGCCGCAGATAACGCCGGCAAGCGCTTGGTTGCACCTGCAATGGAACCTGGTGTCGACGTCGAGCCCGCACGCGCGGGTGCCGTCGGCACTTCCACTGGCGTTGCAGCATACGCGGCAGCTAACGCACCCTGGGTTGACGACAAGACGCCGGTCATGGAGGCCAGTGCAGTCAAACACACCAACATTATGGCTACCGCAGCGGTAGCAACCAACGGATGTAAAGGTCTACGGCTTTGGGCAGACAATCTTTTCCCCTTTTCGATTGATTGAAACATAGCGTTCTATCGATGATGCAATGTAGCGCCTGTATGGAACAAAAAATGTCGGCAAGCTGTATTTATTGTGAGCGTTCGTTACATTCGGGCAGAATCTCTGCAATACAGGCAACGATAGCGCTGTCGATCAGCTTGATAAAGCGTCAAAACGTCGCTCAAGTCTGGGCCATCGTTGCTAACACTCGTAGACGTCGCTCGTCATCACCGATTTCTGACATTACTTGTCCCTATTAATTTTATAAAGCCTACACCGTGCATGAACAATAGCCCTCCCGATTCCGGCACCGCGTCCGAAAACCCGCCCTCTCCTATTTCGCTAACAGGAAAAATTGTCGGCAGGTTTGTGCGTCTGTTTAGCGCCAATCTCAGCTTTGCGGTGCGTCGGCGAGCCTTTTTTGAATGCCTGGCGATACTCGGTGCCGTCGGTTTGATCGGCTTGACGCTCTTGACGCTGCTGCTCATTCCCTTTACTCCCAGTATTGCCGATCTGCAGAAAGCGAAATTCGAAAAACCCAGCGTGCTGATGTCGGTCGATGGCAAGCGCCTAGCAACCTATAAACAATTCAACCGCGAATGGGTACCGCTTTCCAAAATCTCACCACACACCGTACAAGCCCTGATCGCTACCGAAGACCATCGCTTCTATCAGCATCACGGCGTCGACTTTTACCGACTTGGCGGCGCGCTGCTCAGCACCCTTGGCGGCAACCTGCAGGGCGGCTCGACACTGACGCAGCAACTTGCACGCAACCTGTATCCAAACGAGATCGGCCGTTCGGTATCGATCGTGCGCAAGATCAAGGAAACGATCACCGCCTTCAAGATCGAGCATGCATTCACCAAAAAGGAAATACTGGAAACGTATCTCAACACGGTACCTTTTTTGTATAACGCTTTCGGTATCGAAATGGCGGCGCGTACCTATTTCGACAAACCTGCGGGCAAGCTCACCATCGGTGAAAGCGCGACGCTGATCGGCATGTTGAAGGGCACCAGTTATTACAATCCGGTATTTAATCTGGAACGCGCAACGGCGCGGCGCAATGTGGTGCTGTCGCAAATGGTCAAGCGCGGCGTACTGAGTCAGAGTGCGTTCGACAACTTGAAGCGTCGTCCGATCAATTTGAATTTCGAACGGCAGCTGGAAGCGCGAGGCATCGCACCGCATTTTGCAGAACACGTACGCAAGTGGCTGGTGACCTGGGCTGACCGTAACGATTACAACATCTACACTGATGGATTGAAAATCTACACCACCATCGATTCCCGACTGCAGGCGGCGGCAGTGCAAGCTGTGCGGCGGCGTGCCAACGCCTTGCAGTCGGTTGCCGATGTGGAATGGGCGCAAAGTTCGCAACGCTTGCTGTCGACTTCGACCGGGCCATATGCCGCGATGCATCCGCGTATCACGCCGTTTGCGCATTTTTGGTCTGCCAACGACGCGTTGGTAGAAGCCTTCATACGAGAATCGGCAGCTTATAGAAACGCTGTCGCCGCGGGCGACGATCCTGCCGCTACGCTGACGAAATTAAAACAGGATTCGAATTTTATCGATCGCTTGCGTGCGACAAAAACCCGGCTCGAAGCCGGTCTGGTAGCGCTCGACCCGACCTCTGGCGATATCAAAGCCTGGGTCGGCAGCCGCGATTTCAGCCTAGACCAGTACGATCATGTCGCCCGCGCCCGACGTCAACCCGGCTCCACCTTCAAGCCATTCGTGTACGGAGCGGCGATCGAAAACGGCATGTCTCCGGATAAAACCTACATCGACAAGGTCGTCGAATACCGCGCAGCGGACGGCGTCGTGTGGCGTCCACAGGATATCGGTACACCGACAGGCCAGGCCATGACGGCGACGCAAGCCCTGATCGCCTCAAAAAATACCATCACAGCGCAGGTGATGCAGGACATCGGCCCGGCCAAAGTGGGTAATTTCGCTCGCCGCGCCGGAGTACGGCAAAGCCCCCTGGCGGAAGTGCCGTCCCTGGCACTGGGTACCAGCCCTACCACGCTGCTGGAAATGGCCGCCGGTTACGGCACCATCGCAAATAGCGGCATGTATCAGCCACCGGTGATGGTGACCCGGGTCGAAGACGACGGCGGCCGGGTATTGGTAGAGTTTTCTAGCGAAGGCAAGCAAGAACTCTCACGCAGCACGGCAGAAACCCTGATCGACATGATGCGGGGCGTGGTGAATGAAGGTACAGGGCGGGCGCTACGCAGCCAATTCGGCATCCGCTCGGATGTGGCCGGCAAGACCGGTACCACCCAAGACAATGCCGACGGTTGGTTCATCATGATGCATCCACGACTCGTCGTGGGTGCCTGGGTAGGTTTCAACGACGCCAGGGTGACGATGCGCAGCACCCATTGGGGCCAGGGCGCGCATAACGCCTTGCCGGTCGCCGGCGATTTTTTTCAGCAGGCGACATCGGGCAGGCTCATCGATGTCGATGTTCGTTTTCCGAGAGCACGCGACACCTGGCCGGGTTCGTCGATTTGGGGTCCACCTCTAGATTGGATCGAGGGATTATTCGATCAGACGCCTGCGCCTGTACAACCGTCGGAGTCGCGCCCGATACCAAAACCGGTACCCAACTTCGAGCGTTCTCAGGAACGTTCAGAAGAATCGATCGATGACTCGCCGGCGCGATCTAGGGAAAGCACCGTGGAAGGTCCCACCGAAAACCGGTCTATGCAGCGTGCTGAAGAACGTTTCCCCCGAGAGGCAGCACCAGACCAATTTCCTGAACGACCGCCCGCACAGCCACCTAGCCGGCCACCCGGACGCGTTGCGCCGCCGACCGAATTTGAACGGGCAATCGAAGAAGGACGCGACACGATGAGCGAGGTTAGGCGGGAGTGGAACAACGTAACTGATGTGGTGAACGCAGTAGGTCGTTTATTCGATTGAACGGCACGGCAATATGGTGAAAAAAACGGCTTGCAATGACAAGCATTGAAAGCCGAATTGCGCCGTTTTTTGGCGATGAGAATGTGTAATTAATTGTGAGTCATCGGTACCGACTCACTGCAGAATGTAAGTCAGTTACCGCCACTATACAGATTGAAGTTTTGCGCACCGATTTGCGGTGCAACATGTGGATTGTTAGGATTCAGCAAAGGGCTCGATTCCACATAAGCCCTGCTCGCCGCACCTGAACCGTAATTCCCAGCCGTACCTGAACTACCCGAACTTGATGCCATATCCGACATCGACGTGCCGCTCATGGACGAACCTGAAGACGAAGCGCCCGAAGTTGAAGCGCTAGGTGTCGAAGACATCGATCCGCTCGATGAGTTAGTTGAGGGCGAATTGTAGACGGTGCCTGCCGGCTCCATTGCGGAAGGTGACGACACTGTATTACCTTGCATTGATGTGCCGGTCGTTGCTGACGGTAGCGTTACTGAAGGTGCAGTCGTATTGGTGCTGGGTGCGGAGGTCGATGGCATCGTCGCCGAGCCCGACATACTTTGGGCAAAGGAGGCAGAGGCAGCGATAATCGCGATTGCGGCAACCGAATATTTATATTGGCTCAGTGATTTCATTTTCGTGTTCTCCTGAAAAATTGATTTCGTGCCAAATGGCGTGCCATGAACTTTACGCCGACGCATAAATATCGCTGTCGGAATTTTTCTGAATGTTTCGTAGGATATCTAGTCAATCTGTAACCTTTTGAAACGATCGTCAATCTCATGCATTCTTCATATTTAAAACGCACACTGCCATGGCACACATAAATCCGTCTGGCTGGCGTGAAGTTGCCGTGAGCGGTGCGGCGCTGCGAGAAATCGAAACCCTGACTCTGCTCGAGCATGCTTTGCCCGACGCATACCGCGTTTTGCACGGGGTACATTGGACGCGAATCGAGCATGGGTTCGCAGCCTACGACCAGATTGATTTCATCATCATCGCGCCCAACGGCAGGGTCTTACTGGTCGAGCAAAAAACCGGCTTTCTGCAAGAAACGGCTGACGGTCTAATCAAAAATTACAATGGCCGGCATCGCAATGTCCGCACCGAGATACTGCGCACCATCGCCCAACTGCGCGCCCGGTTTGAGCGTAGTGGTGCCACATTATCGATCGATTATCTGCTTTATTGTCCCGACTATCGTGTGGAAAACCTTGCTACGGCGGGCATCGATCAAAGCCGCATCGTCGATGCCGCTAAACGTGATCATTTGTTACAAGCGATCACCAAAATCCTGCCGTTGACGCCAATGACAGCCGATTACAAAACGGTGTCACGTTTTTTTAGCGATACGCTTAATCTCAAGCCCGACCCAAGTGCAATGATCGGCCAGGCGACGGCACTGGTTACGCGCTTATCCGGAGGACTCGCTACCTGGGCGCGCCAACTCGACTTTTCTCCTTACCGGCTACGAGTGGTCGGCACTGCGGGCAGCGGCAAAACGCAGCTTGCCCTGGCCGAGTTTCAAGCAGCACTTGATCAAGGCAAGCTGCCGTTGTACGTCTGTTACAACCGGCCGCTCGCCGATCACTTTCAACAATTAGTACCCGAAGGCGGACGGGTAGCGACATTTCATGTGCTGTGCGACAGCTTCGCGCGCGAGCACGGTACTCTTCCCGATTATCACTCCCCAGGTGTGTGGCAAGCCTTGGAAAATTTACTCGGACACGCTGAGATACCGACACACTGGCAATACGATGTCGTCATCGTCGACGAGGGCCAGGATTTTACCGAAAGCTGGAAAGACGTTGTACTGCGACTGTTGCGCCCGGAAGGTCGTGCAATTTGGCTCGAAGACCCGATGCAAAATCTCTACGGTCAGGCACCGTTGCGAATGGCCGGTTGGGTTACGTTAAATGCCCTGACAAATTACCGTAGCCCGCGTCAGATCGTCGATATGTTAGTACGCCTGGGCCAGCCGGCGCAGCCGATCGAAGCCGCCAGCCCGTTCCTGGGTGAAGAGGTAGAAATGCTGACTTATCCGGCAGGTGCCGCCGATGCCATGCTGGAAAAAACCAAACAAGCCATCACACAATGCCTAGGTGCCGGCTTCAGCCGCAACGATATCGCCATACTGTCGTTTCGCGGACGAGAAAAGTCGACGTTGCTGAACCTGGATGTCTTGGGCAAACACACGCTGCATTCTTTCACAGGTAGTTACGATCTGTTCGGCAAACCAATGTTTCGCACCGGCGATTTACTAGCCGAATCGATCTATCGTTTTAAAGGCCAGGCGGCACCGGCCGTCATATTCACGGAAATCGATTTTGAAGAATTCGACGAGCGAACTTTTCGCAAACTCTTTGTCGGCATGACCCGGGCCAGCCTGAAACTGATTCTAGTACTTAGCGAAAACGCCGCTAAAATTTTGCACGCACGACTTCAGGAATGAAAGTTGTTCTAAGAAAAAATCGCTCGCAGATTCGGTAGCAGTTGCAAAAATACTATTTTTTCCAGGATAATCCGGTTCGGTTTGACCCGACAAAAATATCGCCATACAAAATTATAGGAAAAATGAATGAGACCCCAATTCAATAACAACCTCGCTTCAACGAATACAGCAGCAGCGCAAAACGATGATCAAACTGTCGCAACATCTACCAACAGCAACACATTACCCTCTGGAAAGAAATCCAGCTTGCCAGCAATCGATCCGTTCGGTGGCAATCTTTCGCCTTTGAAGAGAAGTCGTCCCGCAACTAAATACATAGCGGAAAATGACGTAGTCGTAATCTCATCCACACCACCCGCCGTCGGCGCTACGCAGTTAGTTCAATTACATCAAGATGTTGAACAGCAGCTCGGGAAATTGCGCATTGCCCGAGATGCGCTGTTTTCTGCACCCCGAGAAGAATCGAGCGAGCTACCGCCCCTCGCTATTTTCAACGCTCAGTTGATTGATGGCTTGTATAAAGAAGTCACGCACTTCAAAAATCGTTTGCCTGCAAAAGACGCCAGTTCCGCATCTGGCATATTGCAGACATCACCTTTCGTTCTCTACGGTAGCCATGACCACATTGAAGTTGCGGGGATGAGTATGGATGCAGCACGCCGTGTTTGCGATGACTTGAGTAAACGCGTCAATGGTTTTTTGCCACCTGCCTAGTCATTCGATGTCGCATGCTTAGGAGGCTGAACAAAATTTCAGCCTACGCATTCACCGCACGTTTCATTAGCTGTTTCGATAGTGGTATGCGCTGATTTAGCTACGACAAGCTTTTATTTCTTTGATCGTTGTTTTTGGGCGAAAGCAAACGTCTGATGCGGTCGCCGGTTACAAACGGTTAAAAAAACGAACTTTTACGCAGAAATCGGTGTCTTTCAAAATCCGATTCACTTGTTATAAAGGAAATGCATGCCGGTCAAACTTAAACCGCTCAAAAGACAAGTCATCGTCTTGACCGGTGCTACTAGTGGCATCGGCTTGGCGACAGCAGATGCAGCAGCGCAACTAGGCGCAAAACTGGTGTTGGTTGCGCGAAGTACCGAAGCGCTGGCAAAAATTACAGAAGAGATCAATGCCGGCGGAGGCAACGCGATTTATGTTGCCGCCGATGTATCCGATTTGTCACAAGTCCAGAACGTGGCGCAAAAAGCAGTGGAGCATTTCGGGCGTATAGATACTTGGATAAACGATGCTGGCACATCGATTTACGGACGGCTCGACGAAGTATCGGATGCCGATAGCCGGCGCCTGTTCGATGTGAATTTCTGGGGTCTGGTAAATGGATCGTTGGTTGCCCTGTCGCACCTAAAAACCAAAGGTGGCGCTTTGATTAATGTAGGCAGCGAAGCGTCTGAAGCTGTGTTGCCATTACAAGGAATGTACAGCGCAACGAAACATGCCGTGAAAGGATTTACCGAAGCGTTGCGCGTAGAAATAGAAGAGGTTGATAAAGCACCTGTCGCCATCACGCTGATTCAGCCGACAGCTGTAAATACACCTTTGCCGCAGCACGCGCGTAATTACATGAATAAAGAGCCGAAACTGGTAACACCACAGATCGATCCTTACCGGGTTGCGGATGCAATCCTAAATGCGGCAGTTCGCCATAGTGGCAATGTGAAGGTCGGTACGGTAGCAAAAGTGGATACCAAAATGCATGCATTAGTACCAGGGTTGAGTAAAAAACTGGAGGCGCAGCAGATAAATCGCCAGCAGTATGACGAAGCACCACGCAAGCCGGAAGGCACGCTCTATCATTCGGGTGCAGGCGGACAGGTGTACGGAGGAAAGCTACACACCTTACACTGAGCCGATTAATTAAATCTGGTCCAAAACAAAAAACCGCCTAGGTTACCCAAGGCGGTTTTTTTCCATGCGTATTGCGTATATGGAGGAAACCGATATCTGACTGACTACCGCCAAATCATCGGCTCCAGCATAAAATTACTTAGCAGCAGCTTTACGACGACGTGCAGCGAAACCGGCAACCAAACCACCCATTGCCAACAGTGCCAATGAACCTGGCTCTGGCACTTCTGCAGCACCCTTGACTTGACCGCCCGACGTCACGGTAAAGCCGTTACGTGCAGCGGCACCGTCGACGTCGTCAAATGTCGTGGTCAAAAACAAATCCCGGCCAACGCCATTGGTGTCGGCGATCGATGAAGTGTTGAACAGATCGAACGCTGTGCCGCCTGTCAAATCGATGAAACCGCTACCGACGCCTGCAAAACCGGTGTTTGCAAAAACCGATTGGTAAGTCGTTGTAGTATCACCTTCGACCACGCCTGGAACGAACACACCGGAAAGGTAAGGTGTGCTACCGCTGATGCCTGGGTACAAGTCGGCGTTCAAATCTTTCACGCCAGCAACGACGTCAGGGCGCAGGGTTGGGTTGTAGTCGGTTGGGTTCTGATACACAGTAAACGTACCGCCGACAGCATTGGCGATCGTGGTCAGTGGTGAGCCTGGACGCAGCGTGTCGCGAACGACTGAGACATTGGTGTCGACAAGGTTGCCGAAGATGCCAGTCAGGAAACCGTCAACGCCGCCAGCCTGGAATACGGTAGCACCAGTCAGGGAGTTGGTGATGCGGGCGACCGAGAAAATGCCCATGGTGTCGGCTGAAGTATTGACCGAACCGAAGCTGCCTGGTGCTGGTGCTGCAGCGGCGCTATCGCAAGCTGCTGCGGTGGTGCACTTCAGACCTTCGGAGTTGCCGTAACCGGTAGTGCCTGAATCGAAATTGTCGATCGTGAATTTGTACTCGCCTGCGGTGATGACGAACGCATTAGCTGCGCCGGCTGCGCCGAGGGTCAGAACGACTGCTGCAACTGCTGAACGGATGGTGCTGATTTTCATAAAAACTCCATAAGCTGGTGAGGACCCACATCGGGTATGTCACCACATAAGCAACTGGCGTGCCAAATTCTCATTTTTTTACAACTACTTGATTATATTAATCAAAATTTTTCGACGACTATTTGCAAATGTTGAACTGTAAAAAATCTCGACAACAGTTTTTAACTAACGGTAAGAAAATTTTGAAATTTAGTTAGAGCCGAGGCAACATCAATTACTGCTTTCAACGCATCAATGCCGATTGCGGCAAGATAGGGGCAAGTCCAAATTTTCCGATCCGAATTTCCTAACCGACATTTTTAGCCAGACCCACAAATGAATAATCCATCAGCACACCTTGATTCTCTCTTTACCGAAAACGATTTACCGACATTGTTCCGTCCAACCCGCATCGGTGATATCGATGTTGCCAATCGCATCATCATGGCACCCTTAACGCGTAGTCGGGCCGACGAAGCGCAGGGCGACGTACCAGGGAGTCCGATGAACGTCGAATATTATCGGCAACGCAGTGCTGCCGGCATGATCATCAGCGAAGGCACGCAGGTCTCGATCGTTGGTAAGGGATATTTGGCCACACCGGGCATTTACTCCGACGAGCAGGTAAGGGGATGGCAGACGATCACATCCGCAGTGCACGAAGCCGGTGGCAAAATCGTGGCCCAGATCTGGCATGTCGGGCGCGTCACGCACCCCGATCTCACTGGCGGCCTGCAACCAATTGCGCCGTCCGCCGTGCAGCCGGATGCTACGGCGCATACACATGCCGGTAAGGTAAGTTTGCCGGCACCGCGTCCACTGGAGACGCAGGAAATAAAACAGGTCGTCGATGAATATCGCCAAGGTGCGGCAAACGCCATGCGGGCGGGATTCGACGGCGTCGAAATCCACGGTGCAAATGGCTACCTGATCGATCAGTTCTTACGCGACAGCACTAATCTTCGCACCGATGGCTATGGCGGATCGATCGAAAATCGATGCCGCTTCGCTCTGGAAGTCGTCGATGCAGTCGTCGCCGAAATCGGCGCGGGCAAAGTCGGCATTCGCCTGTCGCCGGTTACGCCGTTCAATGACATATCGGATAGCGCTCCGCAATCCGTGTTTGGCCACTTGGTGGAGCAATTGAACGAGCGAGGCATCGCTTTCATTCACTTTATCGAGGGCGCTACAGGTGGCTCGCGGGACGTACCGGGTTTCGACTATGCTTGGGCACGTCGAACCTTTAAAGGCACTTATATTGCCAACAACGGCTATGACCGTGCCATGGCGATCGATGCCGTGGAATCGAGCCGGGCCGACGCTGTGGCGTTCGGGCGACTCTTCATTGCCAACCCCGACCTGGTAGAACGCCTGCGGCTCGATGCCCCGCTCAATACACCTAACCCAAAAACTTTTTATACGCCTGGAGAGGCCGGCTATATCGATTACCCGGCGATGAACGAGATGTCTTGAAAGCAAAACGCTGTGTCGGCAACCGCTTGAAGGTGCTAAGCCTTTAAGCGGTATCCGGTACGAAATATCCACCAGATGGTCACGAAACATAACAGCAGGAAGCCTAGCGTCGCACCAAGGCTCAACGCGACGCTGACATCGGCCACACCGTAGAAACTCCAGCGAAATCCACTGATCAGATATACCAGCGGGTTAAACAATGTCACTTTCTGCCAGAACGGCGGCAACATATTGATCGAGTAAAAACTTCCACCTAAAAACGTCAACGGGGTGATCAACAGCGATGGGATAACCTGCAATTTTTCGAAGCCGTCCGCCCAGATGCCGATGATGAAACCAAACAAGCTGAAAGTTATTGCGGTCAGCACCAGAAAAGCCAGCATCCATACCGGATGGGCAATTTCGAAATCGACGAAAAGGCGCGCCGTCAACAAGATGATCAATCCTAAAATCACCGATTTGGTCGCTGCCGCACCGACATACCCGATCACGATTTCGACAACCGAAATCGGCGCTGACAGCACTTCATAAATCGTGCCGGCAAAGCGCGGCATGTAAATGCCAAACGAGGCATTGGAGACGCTTTGAGTCAAAATCGCCAACATCACCAAACCGGGAATGATGAAAGCGCCGTAGCTGACGCCATCGATCTGCCCCATGCGCGTTCCGATCGCCGAGCCGAAGACGATGAAATAAAGCGAGGTCGAGATGACTGGCGAAGCGATGCTCTGCATGAGCGTGCGCCAGGCACGGGCCATTTCGAACAGATAGATTGCACGAATTGCCGGCATGTTCATCGTGGTGCCTCGACCAGGTTGACAAATATTTCCTCGAGCGAACTTTCGCTCGAACGTAGATCTTTAAAATCGATTCCGTGCTCGGCCAGTTGCCGAAGCAAATCGGCGATGCCCGTTTCCTTGCCTTGGGCATCGAAGGTGTACACCAACTCATTACCCTCATCGGCCAATGCCAGATCGTGCCCGGAAAGCTGTTCCGGAATTGTTTGTAACGGTCGCTGCAAATGGAGCCGTAATTGCTTTTTGCCGAGCTTGGCCATCAGCAGTGCTTTTTCTTCGACCAGAATAATGTCGCCATTGCTGATGATGCCGATACGGTCGGCCATTTCCTCGGCTTCTTCGATGTAATGCGTGGTGAGGATGATGGTGACCCCACGCTGGCGCAAGTTACGGACCATTTCCCACATATCGCGCCGCAAAACGACATCGACACCGGCGGTTGGCTCGTCCAGAAACAGAATCTGCGGCTCGTGCGACAGCGCCTTGGCAATCATGACGCGGCGCTTCATGCCACCGGACAGGGTACGAATCGTCGCGTGGCGTTTTTCCCAAAGCGACAAGGTACGCAGCACCTGCTCGATGTAAGCAGAGTTGGCCGTCTTACCGAATAATCCACGACTGAAATTTACCGTATCCAATACGGTTTCGAACGCATCGGTGGATAGTTCTTGCGGCACCAGCCCGATTTTGGCCCGAGCCCCGCGAAAATCGGTTACCACATCGTGCCCATCGGCCAGCACCGTGCCGGAACTCGGATTGACGATGCCGCAGATGATGCTGATCAGGGTAGTCTTGCCGGCACCGTTAGGGCCTAGCAAGGCAAAAATTTCACCGCGATGAATATCGAGATTGACATTCTTCAGCGCCTGAAACCCGGAACCATAAGACTTGCTGAGATTCTTGATCGATATGATGGCTTGCACTGGCTTCTCGAAGAATTAAGTGACGAGCAGCTTAACAGTTGTAGAAAACGTTCGTAGGCGCGTTGGCGCGGGAACGCAAAGCCGCTAGCGCACGGCAGCGCTGATATTTGCCACCACCGCTTGCAGCAGCATCGGATCGGTCGGCTTGACAAAATAATGATTGAAGCCGGCGTTGACGGAGGTTTCCCGGTCGAACTGTTGCCCATACCCGGTGACTGCCACCAATACCGATGTTTGCATGTCGGGTATCTTGCGCAGCGTCCTGGCCAATTCGTTACCATCCATACCAGGCAGTCCGATATCGAGAAAACACGCATGTGGCATGACAACCCGTGCTCGCTCGATCGCTGCCAGCGGTTCGTATTCGACAAAAACGTCGTATCCGGCGGCTTCCATAAACAAGCCCAGCATGTCTGCAGCATCACGATTGTCGTCGACCACGAGCAAACGCAAACAAGGCGCTGCTTCGCACACGACATGAGGCGCTGCACCTGATCCAGCAACAGACACTGCGCCAGGGTGCACCTCCAGATCGACTACAGGTACGTGCTCGATATGACGCGGCAAACGGACCGTAAATGTCGAACCTCGGTTTTCGCCATCACTGTGGACAGTGACCAGCCCGCCTTGCAACTCGATTAAATTTTTTACCAATGCCAGCCCGAGCCCTAATCCGCCTTGCGAGCGATCGGAGGTACGCGAAGCTTGCGTAAAAAGATCGAATATCTGCGGCAACAGTTGCGCACTGATGCCGATGCCGTTATCGGTGACCTTGATTCGCACATGGTCAGCCGTAGTCTCGACGCGTAAAACAATGTTGCCGCCATCGGGCGTGTATTTTGCAGCATTGTTCAACAAATTCGTCATCACCTGCACCAGCCGCTTGAAGTCGCCGGTGACTAACGCATTGCCTGGCACCGGTCGGTAATCGAGCGTGTGGTGCCTGATTGCAAACAGCGGGGTCACCTGCTCCATGGCATCGGTCAAAACGCGCTCGATCTCGAAGGTCTGCTTTTCCAGCGTGATCAATCCCCTGGTGACACGCGAAACATCCAGCAGATCGTCGACCAACCCGGTCATGTGCTTGACTTGCCGGCTGATGATTTCGCTCGTCTGCCGTACTCGTACATGGTCCAGTTTCGACACCCGCAGCAATTCTGCCGCCGTGCCGATCGGTGCTAGCGGATTGCGCAATTCATGTGCGAGCATTGCCAGAAAATCGTCTTTCTGTCGATTGGCCTTGCGTAATTCAATTTCGATCAGTGCCTTTTCTTGTTCCGCCCTGGCACGCTCGACGGCTGCCCAAGTGCGCTCGGCCATGTCTTCGGCCAACAGAATGGCTTGCTCCGACCAGTCGAACGGTCGGTCCTGATGCAAACCAAGAATGACGCGTAGCCGACCCGCTTTAATAAGAGGAATCGCCAGCGAAGCTCTCACGCTAAGGTTGCCGTAGGCCTCGATATGTGCAGCGGTTCGCGGGTCGAGTGTGATATCCGAAATCGACACGGTATGGCCCAGCTTGAGTTCGGCAATCACGGCCGGACCAAAATCATCTAGGCTACGTGCCTGGCCGGATACGTGCGCCAGCCCTGGACGGGTCCAGTCACGCCTGATAAAAAACGTGTCGGCGGCATCGTCGACTTCGGCAAAAACGACCCGTGCAGCATTCAGATATTCGGCCAACAGCTGACTGGCCGTCGACACAATTTCTTCCGGCGAAGTCAAACTGCGCAAGCGGTCTGCCATTGCCAACTGAAACGCCAGGCGTACTCGGGAGCGATGTTGCTGGGTCACCTCACTACCTTGAACAAAAATCCCTGCGACCCGGGCATTGCCGTCGAATAGTGGTTGAAAAATGAAATCCACCACCACATGCTCGGCCAACTCGCCATGACGGCGCTGTAGCTGTGCAGGTTGAGCATGGCCGATGTAAGGCTTGCCGGTCGAATATACGTTGTTCAACAACTCGAAAAAGCCCTGCCCATCCAATTCGGGCAACCCTTCTCGGACAGTCAGCCCGATCAGTTCGCGTTGGCCGACCAATCGGTAGTAAGCATCGTTGGCGAGTTCGAAAACATGGTTCGGGCCGCGAAATACAGCGACAAATCCCGGCGCTTTTTGAAACATTTCACGCAGCCGATCGCTTTCGGCGGCTTTGCTACGGTCGGCCAATACTTCGCGGGTGGTTTCGATGATCGTATTGAAGACACCCACCACGCTACCGTCTAATGCCCGTACCGGCGTCGCAGAATAGGTGAACCACACGGACTCGGTTTCAGCACCGCGCCGCAGCAACAACTCGACATGTTCGACGAAGTTAGCCTTTCCAGCGTAGGCCTCGTCCATCACTTGTTTGAACGCCGGAGCGGCTTCGGGCCACACTTCCCACATCGGTACGCCTAAAGCAGCCGGATGCTGCACGCCCAAGAGCGCGATATAGGCATCGTTATAAAACATGCGGCAATCCGTGCCGAAGCAGAGCGAGGCCGGAATTTGCGCATCCAGCATCCAGGCAAAGCAGGTGCGAACCGGAATCGACCAATCTGCTGGAGGGCCTGGCGGGAAATTGCTCCATTCGCGCATGCGCAATAACGCTCTTACTTCGCCCGGCCCTTCCAGTGGATCGTAGCTTTCTGGCATTGTGGCGTCCGTTTATCCAATCGGCATGGAATGAATCTTGTTTGCAAGAAATTATATCGTAACCATCGTTTCACAGCGGAGGCATCGAGATTAAAAAACAGGTAATGTATGCACGGACGCTGCCATCGAACATAATATTTCTAATTCAATGAACCGACCTACGCCACTCGAAACTTCGTCAATGCGCCATTCGGCCTGGCATCGCAATCCTTATATTATTTCAGTCGCGTCGATTATCGGCCTGGTGTTATTGTTCATCGGTAGCCACGCCTGGTTTTCTGCGGTCGACGAAAAAGTCGCCGCAGCGCTGCGCGGTGGCACCGTGGCAGCGTTAGCCACGACGCTCGGCACCTTGCCGGTACTGTTGTCGCAACAGTTTTCACAACGCATGTTCGACACGCTGTTGGGATTCGGTGCCGGCGTCATGCTTGCGGCCTGTGCTTTTTCTTTGATCATTCCGGGACTAGCCGCAGCCGAAGTACAGGGAATGGGTCCCTGGGCATCCGGCCTGGTGGTGAGTGCCGGCATTTTGCTCGGGGCGACGATGTTGCTGGCAATCGATCGCTTGGTACCGCACGAACATTTCGTAAAGGGATTGGAAGGATTGCCGGCACAGAAGCTCAAGCGCACCTATCTATTCATCTTGGCGATCGTGCTGCATAACTTTCCGGAAGGCTTGGCCATCGGCGTGGCTTTCGGTGGCACCGACCAAGTCGGCGCCACCGCTCTAGCCACCGGCATTTCCATTCAAGATGTACCGGAAGGCTTGGTAGTAGCGCTGGCTTTGCGCGGTGTCGGCTACAGCCGCATCAAGGCCGTCGGAATGGGAGCTGCTTCCGGCCTGGTAGAGCCGCTGGCCGCCGTGCTCGGCGCAAGCATCATCGGCGTATCGGCTATGTTGCTGCCGTGGGGTTTGGCATTTGCCGCTGGTGCGATGCTATACGTGATTAGCCACGAAATTATTCCAGAATCACATCGCGCAGGACACGAAGCATTCGCCACTGGTGGATTGATGATCGGCTTCGTCTTGATGATGCTGCTCGATACCGCATTGGGTTAAATTTCAGGGCGCTTTACCCGCCAGATTTAACAGCAACACACCAACCAGAATCGCGATCAATCCTGCCACTTTATAAAACGTCACTGATTCACCTAGAAACAGCACGCCGATCAACGCGATGATGGCCAACCCAGCACCGCTCCAGATTGCATAGACGATGCCTACCTCCTGGGTTTTTAAAACCTTAGCGAGCATGTAAAAAGACACGCCATAGCCGACCACGACCAGTACGGATGGGGCGATCTTAGTGAAACCGTCGGAAAACTTCAACGCCGTCGTGGCGCATAACTCGGCACCGATTGCAATTGCCAGCATGACCCAAGGATGCATGTGTTTCCTTTGAAAGCGCCGCAAACATCGTAGTGTTCTGCGCATATTCCGAGTCTAACCTGTCTGGCTCATGCATTATAAAACTCTCTTTCATGCGCTCCGAACTTCATGGAGCCAAGCACGAACCGCAGCATCGTCAAATGAAATGCCGGTGCCACGATGTTAATCGCCAAGCGCAGAAAAATTTGTCAATTGCCGGTCATATTAATCAGGCAAAATCTAGGGAGAACCGCGTTCAACATAATAAAAGGCGACAACAGATGAGACAACCGTTCCGGGCCGACGCAGCTCGCTACGCGCTTTACTTCACCCCGCCGTTGCATAGCCCATGGTGGCAGGCCGGCCGCCGTTGGCTCGAGCATGGCACCGACATTCCAGCGCTGGCGGTGTCACCCATTCAGGCACTGACCGCGAACCCGCGACGTTACGGTTTCCACGCCACATTGAAGGCACCGTTCAAGTTGACGCATGGAGTTTCGCAGGCGCAGTTGTTGTCGATGGCTGCGTCCATTGCGCAGACGCAGCGACCGATTACGCTGAGCGGCCTTGAAGTACGGTTGCTCGACGACTACTTGGCGCTTTGCCTGCAAACGCCATTGACCGAAATTGGCGCCCTGGCCATGCGTTGCGTCAAACATTTCGATGCACTGCGGGCCGCGCCTGACGATGCTGAGCTGGCGCGTCGACGACAGGCAGGATTGTCGGTGCGCCAGGAAGAATTACTGGCGCGATGGGGCTACCCTTTCACCGAAGAGTTATACCGTTTTCACATGACTCTGACAGGCGATCTGAGCGATGTCGATGCAGCAACGGTAGCAGTGCTTCGCGATGCGGCGATAGCGCATTTTCAACCGCTGCTGACCTCTGATGCACCAATCGTGGATGCATTATCAGTGTGTATCGAGCCAGAACCGGGCGAGCCGTTTTCGGTGCTGCAGCGATTTGCGTTCACAGCGGCCGGTGATACCCGTGCTTCTGTTGCCGTATCAACTGCCGCCGCTATTGCCTCGCCAACAGCCACGAAGCCTGGGCGACTGTTTTACCTCGTCGGCCCTTCAGGGGTCGGTAAAGATTCGTTATTACAATGGCTGCAGCAGCACCTCGGTGAAAATACCAGGACGGTCTTTGCGCGCCGTGCCATTACCCGACAACCGCACCCGAGCGAGTTGCACGAGCAGATCGATACCGATACGTTTTGGGAACAGGTCTGCCACGGCGAATTTTCAATGTTTTGGCAAGCCAACGGCGCATGCTACGGCGTACGCCGTGAAATCGAAGCCGACATGCGCGCCGGGCGGGATGTGATCGTCAATGGCTCGCGTGCCTATTCACCGTGCGTGCGGCAGGCTTTTCCAGAAGCACGCATCATTTGGCTCACCGCCGATCCGGAAACCATTTCCCAACGCCTGATCTCGCGTCAACGGGAAACCGGTGCGGCGTTGGTGGATCGGGTTGCCCGCGCTGCGCAGTACGTGCCACCAATCGATGAAAGTGTAATTGCCATCGACAATAGTGGCGCGTTGGAAGTTGCCGGTGCAAGGCTACTGGCATTGTTACAACGAGGATAGCAATGCTACAGTTGGGGAACGTTACAAAAAAATATGAAAGCTGAATTGCCCTGAGCAAAATTATCGGAGTAAATCGATTACCAAGCTGATACCGTGCTGGCAAAAACCGGCCCGTCCGTAGAATCGATGCGCGTCGATGCGCTTGAGGCTCGAAGACAGAGCAACAGCTTGCACTATCTTGCAGTCGTCCTTTTTTCCGAGCGCATGAAAATCACCCTTGAAGGTTTTAGACAGGCATTTGATATCGATCGGCATTCGGTCTTCCCGGAAGGCGCGGCAATGGCGAAGTATTCCGTCTTAAAGTGTCAGGGAGATGAACGCGGCGTGACTAAACCATGACATTTTTCAGTTTTGTCATTGTCTTGAAGCATTGCCGCACTAAGCTGCGGTGATTGCTGAAGCTGCTTTTCGCCAGGCTTATATTTATAAGATTAGAAATTGGCTAGCCATTGTGCCCACGTGTTACCCCCTTCCCGCTCGCAAACCCACCGTCCTGATTTTGAGTGTATCGGCCGGAGCCGGCCATGTGCGTGCAGCGCAGGCACTATGTGCCAATGCCGACCTGCATGGCACGACGGTCACGCATCTCGATGTGATGCAGACCATGCCGGATTTGTTTCGCCAGATGTACACGCATACTTACATGCGACTGGTCGGAAAGTATCCGCACGCCTGGGGCTGGCTGTATCGCCACATGCAACAGGCGCGCTCAACCGACCGTACGCAACGGCTGCGGCGCTGGTTCGAGCGACGGCAGGGCCGGGCGCTGCTCAGCGCAATCCAAGACATCCGGCCCGATGCAATTATTTCTACCCATTTCCTGCCGGCCGAGCTGCTGGCATATCTGCCGCCGGATAAAAAATTGCCGTGTCCAGTCTGGGTTCAGGTTACCGATTACGACTTGCATCGGATCTGGATTCAGCCAGAGGTGGCCGGTTATTTCGTTGCCAGCGACGAAGTGGCATTTCGGTTGCAGGCAGAGGGCGTCGCCAGACAACGCATTCATGTGGTGGGCTTGCCGATCATGCCGGCATTTGCTGCACCAACCGATCGTATTGCCAGCGCCGCCAGCTTGCACCTCGACCCGGCCCAGACGACGATATTGTTAATGGGAGGTGGGGCCGGACTGGGTAATATCTTCGGTATTACCGAAAAACTGCTGAGTATCGAACCGCCGCTGCAACTCATCGTGCTCACCGGCAGCAACACCACGCTTTACGATCGGCTGGCTACACTTGCCGCCGGTTACGTTGGCAGGCTGGTGGTGCAAGCCCAGGTAACAGATGTCGAGCGGTTCATGGCATGCGCCGACCTGATCGTGACGAAATCCGGCGGCTTGACCAGCGCCGAATGCCTGGCGATGGGCTTGCCGATGATTATCAATGCGCCGATTCCCGGCCAGGAAGAAAGCAATGCCGATTACCTTGTGGAACAGGGCGTGGCGCTGAAGGCGGCCGATGCAATAACCGTCGAGTATCGTGTGCGCTGCTTGCTGAACGACCCGGTGCGCTTAAAGCAGATGTCCACCCGTGCGCGGGCGCTAGCACGCCCGGCCGCCGCAACCCGCGTCATGCAAATCGTATTGTCGCAGCTAAAAAATACAACTTTTGAACAATGACCGCCGACCCTATCATTAACGACAAAACTGACGGAATCTCTGCCTGGCAAAAAGCCGCCACCTTATTTTGGGTCGCCATGCTGGCCACTATCTTTGCCAATGTCGAAATCCAAATCGAAGGCGGTGCCGGTTGGGCGACCTCGCTGCCGACCTGGCGCATCGAACAACACTTGCTGCTGGATATTTTCTGGGGTGGCCGAGCGATGACCGGTTACCACGCCTGGGTGTTTACGTTCGTATTTCTGTTTTTCCACTTTCCGATGGTAGCCAACGGCCGCTTGTCCTTGCGGGCCGAAAGCCTCGCCTTGGGTTGCATCATGCTGTTCTGGATCATCGAGGATTTCTTGTGGTTCGTGCTCAACCCGGCGTACGGCTTGGCGCGTTTCAATCCCGAAGACGTCGCGTGGCACAAACGTTGGTTGTGGATGGCACCGGTCGAGTACTGGCTATTCCTGCCGATCGCCGCAGCATTGCTGTGGTTCGCATGGTCGAAAGCGCCTGTCGGCAAACTGCTTGGGACAAAGCCGATTCTGCGCACGACTCGGTCGTGATGGGCGAAAAGCAGGCCGTTTTTGCCAACTACACATATTGTCAAAAAGTAAATTTCCTCAATCGCACGAGCTATACTGTTACAGCCCGCATCATCGGCCATTAAGTGGGATATCCCGCGATAGATAAGGTGTCGAGTGACTGCTCAGCCAGCTTGAAGCTGGCGCGAATTTGCAAATTTCTTTCCTAACCGATCGCATTTAATTCTTTTGTCCGGTTTTGCCGGCAACGCTGCGAGCGCCTGTAATGCTGTTTTATTATTTCGGAGTTTTTTTATGTTCAACGTCGACCGCCGACCCGGATCACCCTCTTCCATTGGCTTTCAAACACCAGCCTCCTTGCAGGACGAGAATTCAAGCACCACCGGCAATCACGCTGGAACAAGGATTGTTCCCCGCGGCAGTTATTACGGTGCTAATGCCCATGCCGCCGGACGGCTCAAAAAACCGTCGGTTCAAAACACAGCGGCACGCGGCACGCCGGGACAATCGATTATGGTTGCCAACCCCCTGAATGCCGAAATTCTCGGCCGGTTTGCAACTGGAATAGTCAATCAAGAAAGCGTACGCAAATTCACCACGGCCTGTATTGCAGGCAGAAACTCGACGGTGAAAGACGCGCACGGCTGCGTACAAGCGCTGACGAATGCCGGCATCGCTGCGGATGTCTTTATCTACAATGCATTGATTACCAAACTGGGGCGCAACAGACGGCCGGGCAAGGCAAAGGATTTGCTCGCAACCATGCGCGAGGAAGGTGTGACGCCGGATGTCGTTACCTACAGCGCGTTGATCTCCGCTTGTGAGAAAGCCGGCTTGGCAGACCAAGCACTACAGATATTTGACGACATGCGTGTGGAAGGTGTAGCGCCGAATATCTTTACCTACAGCGCCTTGATCTCCGCTTGTGAGAAAGCCGGCTGGGCTGAACAAGCATTGATCGTGTTCGACGATATGCTTCAACACGACGTGGCACCCAATGTCGTCGCCTTCAATGCGGTGATCTCAGCCTGTGAAAAATCCGGCTGGTCGGAGCAGGCGTTCATCGTGTTTCAAAACATGCCGCGGTACGACGTACGGCCCAACTTCATTACGTACAGCGCATTGATTTCCGCTTGTGAAAAAGGAGGCATGGAGCAGATTTTCCATATTCCGTATTTATTGCATACCATGGTCGAGGATGGGTTGCTGCAGCCTTCGCTTGGCTATCGTTCTGATCGGGATACGCTGGATTTCCATCAGCACTGCTTACTGACCCCATCTGACGAGAAACCCTATGTAGGAGGCGTCAACACGGCAGTAGCCAAAGCGATTTTTTACCATCACGCCGCCAATGGCCACCTTTCGCCAGGTACGGCATTCATCGTCGGCCAACACGGCAGCGATGCTGTCAAATCGACGATCGCCCAATGCATGCGCGATCTCGGCTGGATTCCTGTCTATGGCACCACGTTGGACGGGCTGACAAATCATGGCTGCCTCCGCGCGCAGATACCAGGCTGGTTATACCCAGAGTTTTCTCATGTTTAGTATTCGGCGGCAATATGGGTTTTCGGCGCGGGCCGACGGATCATCCGTGCAAATTATGGAGACGGCTGGTCTCGACGATCAAGACCAACGCCAAGAGGAAACCGGAAAATTCGAAGCTTAGCCAAAAAAACTATTGCATTTTAATAATGCAATAACCGGCTTTATCCCGATTCTGCAAACAGGAGAAATCGTTACACTAACAACAGTTCGATGATTGTTTATCCTTGCGGGCGATAAGAAAACACAATTTTTCGCCACTTTCCTATCGGCACGTTACGATCGTTTATATTCAGGGTATGTTCGGCATAAATGCCGGTGTAGATGAACTGATGTTTCTATTTCTCCTATGGCCAGGATAGATTCCCGAGAGAATGACGCGTACGTGTTACCCCATGCGCATCTACTCTGGCTTGCCACGGGTCTTTTTTTCCTCCGTGTAGCGGGACAGGCCATACAGGAATGGTTGCCACAAGCCTGGCTGCTACCCGCTACCGCATTCCAGGGCAGCTCCGTGCCTTATGAGGTTTTGCTGGCCCTGCAAGTAGTTTTGCTGTTGTTGATGGTTCGGGGGGCACGTTTCGTGGCGATTCCGGACAATTTGCGTGCACCCATATCGCTGGCAAAACAGAAATTTTTCATGACATTGAGTTTGGTGTACATGTCTGGCTCTCTAGCGCGCATCCTGATCGGCCTGACGGTACGGGATGCACATACCTGGTTCAGCACCTGGATTCCTGCAGGTTTTCACCTGGTGTTGGCGAGCTACGCGCTTGTTTTCTGTCATTGGTTGCGCAGCGCAGCCGGCCCGAAACCGGCGAAAGCGAAATCATGAGAGCGAACGTTCTCGCATATGTATGGTACCCGCTCCTGATGACTGCGGCCATCAGCGCTTTTTCCTTGATGGTAGGCAAAGTGCCCTTGCCGCTCGCGCTGTACGGGCCAATCATCCTCGTTGGTGCATTGATTTTTTTTCTGGAGTTTAGATTTCCGGCGCGACGGGACTGGCGTCCGCGTTGGGCAGATATTCGTGCCGATGCGGCGTTCATGGCGCTCGTACAAATTGTGCTGCCGCGTGTTTTGGCAGTCGTGGCCGTACTCGGGCTAGCGCGCTTGAGTAATCATCACACGGCCCACGAATGGTGGCCACACCGCTGGCCCCTGGCGGTGCAGGTAATCCTGATGGTGCTGATAATCGATTTCGCACGTTACTGGCTGCACCGCGCCTGCCATCAGGTTGATTTTTTGTGGCGCCTGCATGCAGTGCATCATGCGCCACGCTTGCTGTACGTATTGAACGTCGGACGTTTTCATCCTTTTGAAAAAGCGCTCCATTTTCTTCTCGACACGGTGCCGTTTCTATTGCTCGGCGTTGCTCCGGAAGTCATTGCCGGCTATTTTCTGCTCTACTCGGTCAACGGGTTTCTGCAGCATTGCAACGTCCAACTTCGCTATGGCTGGCTCAATTGTTTTGTGGCAGGTGCGCAAACGCATCGCTGGCACCATGCTCGTGACGCGAAACTGGCTGCCTGCAATTTCAGCAATACGACAATCATCTGGGATCATTTGTTTGGAACCTTCCACCTTCCAGACGACAAGATGAACGCGCCGACGGGAATCAGTGACCCTCGCATCTCGGCAGGCTTCCTGCGTGAAATGCTGTTACCGTTTCCCGCGCTCTTCGTCCTGAAGGAACGCGTCGCCAACCTGGTAGTCAATGTTGTACTCAACCTTCGCATGGCCGGACTGCATCGATACGATGCATGGCGTCTTGCCGCTCTGACTCGGGTACCGATGCGCGCACAGCACTTATTACTGGCACGCATTCTCCACGACAACCGTCATACCAGTTTTGGCGTCGAGCACGCATTCGCAGACATTCGCAACTACCAGACATTCGTAACCCGTGTGCCGGTGAGTGAATATGAAAATTTGCGCGAGCGGGTCATGGCACAGCTGGAAACCGGCTCACCTTCTCTGACCACGCAACAGCCGGTACGCTACGTACGGACCAGTGGCACCACCGGCAAGGCGAAAGATATTCCTCTGACACGCCCGCACCTGGCTGCGCTAAGGAGAATTCATCAAAGTGCGGTCGCAAGGCAGCATGGGATCTGTCCGGAAGCATTCAGCGGTGCCATTCTTGCCATCACCAGCCCTGCCACAGAAGGTATGCTCGCGTCGGATAAACCGTTTGGAGCGGCATCTGGCATCCTGGCAGGCAATACGCCAGCGATAGTCCAAAATAAATTTGTTCTTCCCGCGTCGGTGCTCGCCATTGAAGACAGTGAAGTCAAGTACCTGCTGATTTTGCGACTGGCGCTCACGCGACCCGACATCACGTATATCGGTGTCGCCAACCCCAGCACCTTGCTACAGATGATGCGGTTGTTTCGTGCCAATGCGGCGACATTACTCGCCGACCTGAGAAACGGAACGTTTTTTTTGGAAAAACGCGTTCCGCCTGCCACCTTCAAAACTCTAGAAGCTGCCTTAAGAGCACTTCCCGAACGCGCGCGCGCGCTGGAAACGAAGGCTGGCAACCCCGAAACCTTGACGCTCGGCGATCTGCTGCCGGCGCTGCGGCTGATTGTTACCTGGACCTGCGCAAGCGCAAGTATCGCAGTCGACGAACTACGATTGGAGTTAGGGCCGCAAACCCGCATTCTGGAATTGGGTTACGTCGCCAGTGAATTTCGCGGCACCATCACCCTGGGGCGCAGTGCAAAGACCGGCTTGCCAACCCTGGAAACGCATTTTTTCGAATTTGTCGAGCGTGACGCATGGGACGCGGGCCAGCCGCACTACCTAACCCTCGATCAGATTCGCAAGCACGTGGATTATTACCTGATCGTCACCACGCCGTCCGGGTTATATCGTTACTTCATGAACGATCTGGTCAGAGTCACAGGATTTCTCCACACCACTCCGCTGCTGCAGTTCATGCAGAAGGGTCGAGGCGCGACCAGCATCACAGGTGAAAAACTTTATGAAGTTCAGGTGCTCGAGGCGATTCGCGCAACCATGGCCGAGATTGGCCAAACCACCCTATTCGCCCTGATGCTTGCACAAGAACACGCGCGTTGTTATCACTTGTATGTTGAGACCAATACGGGATCGGTGCTAGACCCGGTACAACTCGCGCAACGCGTCGATGAGCGTCTCGCCACCCTGAATGTGGAATATGCAGGCAAACGGGAAAGCGGACGCCTCGGACCCATTCAGGCTTTCTGGCTAAGCGCAGGCACTGCAGACGCTTACAAACACGCGTGCGTCAGGAACGGACAGCGCGAGGGCCAATTCAAAGCGCAAATCCTGCACTACGCACGGCAGTTCGATTTCGATCTGCGACCTTTTTTGGAAAGCCGGTGAGATGCTGCTCGAAGCCTTAGTCTGCGGGCCGCTTGACATTGCCTTCAAGACCGGGTTTTCTCATGCGTCGGCAACGCGACAAACTACCCAAACACTCTGGGTACAGGCAGTGGGAATTTCTGGTGCAACCGGGATCGGCGAAGGTTGTCCGCGGGACTACGTGAGCGGCGAAACTAGCCAGAGTGCACAACAATTCGTGAGGCGTTTTCAAAAAGACTGGATCGCCTGTATCAACGACATGGCATCCCTAGCTCGGTGGGCCGATGACCATCGCCTTGAAATCGACCAAAACCCGGCTGCATGGGCCGCCGTCGAGATTGCCTTGATCGATCTGATTGGCAAATCGACCGGCCGTTCTGCGGAATCGCTACTGGGCCTGCCAGAATTGACCGGACAATTCGTCTACACCGCGGTGTTGGGCGATGCGTCAGTCAAAGCATTCGCGGCGCAGCTGGACCAGTATGTGAAGGCCGGCTTCCAGACGTTCAAGATCAAATTATCGGGAGATCGGGAGCGCGATCTCGCCAAAGTAATGGCTCTGCGCGACACTGGGATTGACGCTGCCGTGGTACGTGCGGATGCCAACAATGTCTGGAGCGATGCACTGCACGCATCTGATTTTCTTGCTGCCCTCGATTTCCCGTTCTGGGCGATCGAAGAACCGCTGCGTGCGGGCGATCTGGCGGGTATGCTGGCTATATCGCGGGCACGAAACTGTCGAATCATCCTGGACGAAAGTCTGCTCCGTCTGGAGCAAATAGCTCCTTTCGCTGAAGAACCTGCGCACTGGATCGTCAACCTGCGGGTTTCTAAAATGGGCGGCTTGATGCGCTCGCTGGCAATGACCCACCGGCTGCAGGCAGCAGGTCTTGAGCTGATCGTCGGTGCGCATGTGGGAGAAACCAGCGTACTCACGCGTGCATCCATGACGGTGGCGCAAGCTGCCGGCAAGAGCCTTCTCGGACAGGAAGGCGCGTTTGGCACGCATCTGCTGATGCACGACATGGTTGAGCCAATATTGCAATTCGGAGCACGTGGCGCGTTACAAACGAGTATGTTTGGCATCGCCGGTATGCCGGGCTTCGGTTTGCACGGCAACAACGTCATTGCCAAAATATGAGGCTGGCGATGCCACTCAAGTTCAAGCTATTTCTGGCGTTTGCCCTGCTTCTTCCAGCCGCTCATGCAGAACAACGATTATTGCCAAGCGACGACGCCCCCGGCCAACCGGCATTCCTGCAATTTCGTGCGACATTGATAAATGCTGTTGTACGTCGAGACACGCAATTTCTATTGAAGATAGTGGATGAAAACATTCGAAATTCATTCGGCGGAGACGACGGGCGGGCGTATTTTTTGGCGAAGTGGAAACCCGAGCGTCCGGGCAGCAGGTTATGGCCAGAGCTGGCAGCGGTATTAAAACTCGGTGGATGTTTCAGCGGCAATGGCAATTTCGAAGCGCCCTACACGTTTTGCAAATGGCCGGAAGCCGTGGATTCCTTCAACCATGCAGCGATTATCAGCAACGACGTTGCCGTCAAAGTATCGCCTCTCGCATCTGCCAAACACTTGTCGCGCCTGTCGTTTTCCATCGTCGAGTTAGCCGACGTCGAGGATACATCCTTCGGATGGACCGCGATTCGTGTGGCGGATAAAACAGTGGGCTACGTCGAAAAACGCCATATCCGTAGTCCTATCGATTATCGTGCCGTATTCCAACAGGCGGATGGACGTTGGCAGCTGGTAGCGTTTCTGGCTGGAGACTGACGACTCTTGACGGTTTTTAAAACAACGGGCGCAGTCGAGCAATCGTTGGTGTTGCTCTTCTTGCCGCAACCGATTGGCTAGGTCACGAAAGCAGATTGCAATAAATCTATTTAATAAGTAATTTAAGTGAAACTTATTACGATTTTAAGCAAATTATTACTTTTTTAAAGAAAATATGATGCAAGCGCTCGGTTTTACGTGGCTTTCTGCGCACACTGGAATTATTCCAGTGCAACCGTTTCGCATCGTCAGCAGCATAAGCCCAGGGCGTAAATCACTGCAGGCAGTCAAGCAGGCCTTTGGCAACGGGATGGCGCATTGAACAGCGTCAGTACCACGCGTACCAAGCATGCCGGACGCGCTGGGTGTGCGCCTCACCAAACGCCACCGGATCAAATCTTCGTATTACTCGATGACTGCGATGCCACGATCGGCTCGCCCACGTCACGCCTCTATACGGAGTTCGTGAAGACGCTGGAGTGCCGTGATGCAGGAGAATTCGACGCCTTGCTGGAAGCCATGCAGCAGGCTATCGAAACAGGGCTGCATGCGGTCGGGCTGTTTGCCTACGAACTCGGCGCACAATGTCACGGCATCGATCTGCCACTCACCGACAAGCCTTTGGCGCAAATTCTGCTGTTCTCGAGATGCGACCATTTATCTGCTACCGCGGTCGAAGTTTGGTTAACGCAGGCTGCGGCGAACGGTACACGGCTCGACCCGGACCAGGCCGCAGCGGCCGGGGTCGCCGATGTCATGCCGGAAATCGACCGTGCCGGGTTCGACGACGCAATCGAACTCATCCAGACCTATATTGCCGCTGGTGACGTGTATCAGGTCAATTACACCTATCGCCTGCGTTTCGATACCTATGGCAGTGTTGTGGCACTTTACAACCGACTGCGCCAGCGTCAGCCAGTGCCCTTCGGTGCCTTGATCGCCCTGCCCTACGGCCAGGCCGTACTCTCATTTTCACCGGAGCTGTTCGTCAGCCATGCCGACGGCAGGCTGGTGGCACGGCCGATGAAAGGCACCGCGCCGGCTAGTGGCGATGGCAAGGAAGATGCCCGACGTGCCGCCCTGCTGGCGTCGGATGAAAAAAATCGTGCGGAAAACCTGATGATCGTCGATCTGCTGCGCAACGATTTCGGGCGCATCGCCGCGACCGGCTCGGTCGCGGTGCCGTCGTTGTTCGACGTCAAGGCTTACGGCAGCGTGTTACAGATGACTTCTACGATACATGCGCAACTGCGCCCTGGCGTAACGCTGCCGGAGGTGTTGTCAGCGCTATTTCCCTGCGGCTCGATCACCGGAGCACCGAAACGGCGCAGCATGCAGATCGTCGATGAAGTCGAAATCAGTCCGCGTGGCATTTATACAGGTGCCATCGGCTGGTTCGATCGTTCGCAGTGCTCGAGCCGTATCGGCAATTTCGCCTTGTCGGTACCGATTCGCACCCTGCTTCTTGAGGCTGTTAGCGAAGGCGGTACACGGCGGGGTGAAATGGGGCTGGGTGCCGGCATCGTGCACGATAGCCAGGCCGAAGCCGAGTACGACGAGTGCCAACTCAAAGCCAGTTTTTTGATTGATGCGCCACCCGGCTTCGATTTGTTCGAAACGCTGTATGCAACGCGCGAGGACGGGTATCGCCACCTCGCACTGCATCTGCGGCGTCTGCAACAGTCGGCGGGCTATTTCGGTTTCACGCACGATGCTGCGGCGATCCATGCAGCGCTGGAACAGGCCCGGCTGAACTTGGCACCGGCGATACCCCATCGTGTACGCCTGAGGCTTGCTTTTCGGGGCGCATGTACGGTGCATGGAACGCCGTTAGAAGCACTGGCACCGGTGGTCGGAATGGTCGTTGCCACCGATCCGGTTTTTCTCGACCGGCAGCTGTTACGCCATAAGATCACTCTGCGCACACAGTATGATCAAGCTGTGCAAGCGGCCCAGGTGCAAGGCGCTTTCGACATGCTATTCCAAAATTCACACGGCGAGCTGACCGAGGGTGCACGCAGCAATTTGTTCTTAAAACTCGAAGGACGCTGGTACACACCGCCACTCGACGCCGGCGTTCTGCCGGGTGTAATGCGCAGTGTTCTGCTCGCCGATCCTAAATGGGCGGCTAGCGAACGTCGCATGACCTTGGCCGATCTTGCGCGCGCTGAAAAAATCATCTTATGCAACGCGTTGAGGGGACCTGTCGAAGCGCGCATCGTCGAGCGAATGATCCGGTAGGCAAGCGATAGCTCGACTTGCAGGAATGTCAGCCGAATTTTCTCATCACGGATTACATTGCGTTATATGCTGTCGGCCTTGCTACCGCTCCATGGATTTCATGCGCATCATCGATATCGCACGTTTGATTTTGCTCGCCGCGCTCTGGGGCGCTTCGTTTTTATTCATGCGGATTCTGGCACCGGTATTGGGCGCGATATGGACCGCTGAAATTAGGGCGACCATCGCTGCCGTAGCGATGTTGCTGTTTATGCTTGCAACAAGGCAGGCAATGGCGTTTTCCAGGAACTGGCGTCAGTATCTGGTGCTCGGTACTCTCAACGCTGCCCTGCCCTTCGTACTGTTTTGCTACGCAGCCTTGACGCTACCGGCAGGCTACTCGGCAATCGTCAATGCGACGACACCGTTATGGGGTGCCTTGCTCGGGGTGATCGTGCTGGGCGAACGCTTAGGTCCAAGAAAAATCATCGGGCTTCTGACCGGTATCGCCGGTGTCGCGTTGCTGGTGCGTCTGGGCCCGGTGTCGTTTTCTGCACAGGTGCTCACTGCCGCCTTCGCCTGCCTCGGTGCTGCGTTTTGCTATGGCATCGCAAGTGTCTATTCCAAAAAGAAATCGCTGGTTTTGCTACCCTCGCAAATGGCGACCGGCTCACATCTCGCCGCAGCTTTGTTACTTTTGCCGCTCCTGAGCGTGGCTGCGGTACCGCAAGCTGTAACGCCGTTCATCGTCATGATTGCCGGTGCATTGGCATTGTTGTGCAGTGCTTTCGCATATTTCATTTTCTTTCGCCTAATCGCAGACGTCGGCCCGACCAAAGCCTTGACCGTAACATTCTTAGTGCCCCTATTCGCGCTGATCTGGGGCATGCTGTTTCTGCAGGAAACGGTAAACCTGACGACCCTGGCTGGCTGCGCGTTGGTTGTGCTGGCGACGTGGCTCGTCGCGTTTAGCGGCAAAACTAAGGAGGTGCCGCTGTAAAAGTTCTTTGCACACCATACGCCCCGTTTTCTAAACAAGGCTTACTTTTTGCAGATCACCGCACTGCAATAGATTAAATCTATTGCATTCATCATTAAGTTTTATTTTTTCTATAACACGCCACGTCCTATACTTCACTTCCCATCATTACAAATTCCTTCATGCAATCAAAGGAGATTATTTTGTCGACCGAAACCAAGTGCCCATTCGCCGGCGCTGCAACCACTACCGAGCGCACCGTACCGAAAATCCGCTCCAATGCACACTGGTGGCCGAACCAGCTAAGCCTGGGCGTGCTGCATCAACACTCGTCATTGTCCAATCCAATGGAACCAGGATTCGACTACGCCGCCGAGTTCAAGAGCCTCGACCTGGATGCCGTCGTCAGCGACCTGCATGCACTGATGACCGACTCACAAGCCTGGTGGCCTGCCGACTATGGCCACTATGGACCGTTCTTCATTCGCATGGCATGGCATAGTGCCGGCACTTATCGCGTTGGCGACGGCCGGGGCGGCTCTGCATCGGGCACACAACGTTTTGCACCGCTCAACAGTTGGCCGGACAACGGCAACCTGGACAAGGCGCGTCGGTTGCTCTGGCCGATCAAGCAAAAATACGGGCGCAAGATTTCCTGGGCAGATTTGTTCATTCTCGCTGGTAACGTGTCGCTGGAATCGATGGGCTTTAAGACGTTCGGCTTTGCCGGTGGGCGCGAAGATGTCTGGGAACCGAAGGAAGACATCTACTGGGGGCCGGAATCGGAATGGATGGGCGACAACCGCTATACCGGCGACCGGGAACTCGAAGGCCATCTCGGTGCGGTACAGATGGGCCTGGTCTATGTAAATCCTGAAGGGCCGAACGGCAATCCGGACCCGGTGGCTTCGGCACGCGACATCCGCGACACCTTCGCACGTATGGCAATGAACGATGAAGAAACCGTTGCCTTGGTCGCCGGTGGGCATACGTTCGGCAAATGCCATGGCGCAGCCGACCCCGGCCAGCACGTCGGCCACGAACCGGAACGCGGGGACATAACCGACCAGGGCTTCGGCTGGAAAAACGCTCACGGCACCGGTTTCGGCGCGCATACGATTACCAGCGGCCTGGAAGGTGCATGGACCACCAATCCGACAAAATGGGACAACGAATATTTCGATATCCTGTTCAAATATGAATGGGAATTGACGAAAAGCCCGGCAGGTGCCCATCAATGGATGCCTAAGAACAACGCTGGTGCCGGCACGGTGCCGGATGCACACGATCCATCGTTGCGCCATGCACCGATGATGTCGACCGCCGACCTTGCCATGCGCATGGACCCCGCCTACGAAAAAATTTCGCGGCGCTTTCAAGCTAATCCGCAAGAATTTGCCGAGGCGTTTGCCAAGGCTTGGTACAAGCTGACCCACCGCGACATGGGCCCACTCTCGCGCTACCTCGGCCCCCTGGTTCCAGCACAACCGCAGCTGTGGCAAGACGCTATTCCGCCGGTGGATCACCCTCTGGTGGATGCCAGCGACATCGCCGCATTGAAGGCGACGATCCTTGCTTCTTCATTATCGATTTCCGAACTGGTGACCACGGCTTGGGCTTCGGCTGCGACATTTCGCGGCAGCGATCGCCGCGGTGGTGCCAATGGCGCACGCATACGGCTGGCACCCCAAAAGGATTGGGAAGCCAATCAGCCGGCACAGCTGGCAAAAGTGCTGGCAGTATTGGAAGCGATTCAGCAAGACTTCAATAAGGCTCAATCCGGCGACAAGAAAATTTCGCTTGCGGACCTGATCGTACTCGGTGGCTGCGCAGCTGTCGAAGCGGCGGCGAAAAATGCCGGGCAGGTAATAGCAGTGCCCTTCGCCCCAGGTCGCATGGATGCCTCGCAAGAGCAGACCGACGTAGAATCGGCCGCCGTACTGCAGCCGGTGGGTGACGGCTTTCGAAACTACTGCCGTAAGGGGCTGGAGTCGTCGGCAGCCGAATTGCTGATCGACCGCGCGCAATTGATGAACCTGACCGCGCCGGAGATGACAGTATTGATCGGCGGTATGCGGGCGTTGAACACAAATTTCGACGGAACGCGTCACGGAATTTTTACCGAACGCACGGAAGCGTTAACCAACGATTTTTTCGTCAATCTGCTCGACATGCGCACGAAGTGGCAAGAGTCGGCTGCGTCGAAAGACATTCTTGAGGGACGCGACCGAACCACGAACGAACTACGTTGGACCGGCACCATCGTCGATCTGGTTTTCGGCTCCAACTCGCAATTGCGGGCATTGGCTGAAGTTTATGCTTGCAGCGATTCTGGGCCGGCTTTCACACGCGATTTCGTGGCTGCCTGGAACAAGGTGATGAACCTGGATCGTTACGACCTCGCCTGATCGAGCAATGTGAAGCCCCGTAGCACTCGCTTAGTACGGGGCTTTTTTCATCCAGGATACATCGCCATCGACGCGAAACTGGTCGATGGCGACCTTGCCGAATTGTTTGCCAGCCAAAAAAACCGTCGTCGACCGATTCGCCAGATCGAGCGTGTCGGACAACCTCTGTGTGACACGCGTGAGCTGCCAAGTGCGGTCGATGCGCGAATATCCGAAGCTAGCATCGATACGCCATCGATCCCGCGAGCCACCGTAGTGCTTGATCGTAAAGTTCGATCCATTAATGGTGATACCGGCAAACGGATCGCCGAATGCGCCACCGCAGAGCTTGCACATGATCGCATGCGCCGATCGCTTGGCTAATATCAGGCTTCCATTCCTATCACGTGTCAAAATACGCAGTTCACGGGACCGGTCCTGCGGCTGATCGGCATTCCCTCCAGCCGGTTTTTCAACCACGATCAGCGTATCGGGATAGCCATCCTGATTCAGATCGCCCGTCGCTTGAAACAGCAGTCTTTCTGTTTTACCGATAAACGCGCGTACGGCCGGTACCGGGATTGAGACCGGGGCTAAGGCTGCAGTTTGCGCCGACTCCACCGCTCTTCCCGGTAGCGACACACCAGCACCTGTTAAAAGTCCGGCTAGCAGTAATGTTATAGCCGTCATCGCTTCGACACTGCACCAAACGTTTTTGCCGTGACGACAGCGCTGACATCGGTTATTGCCGAGGCGGTTGTTAGGGTAAAGAGAAATTTTTTTATAGTGGACTCAGTCTGGTGTGCGTAACAACGGTGACACGACGATAACGAGACGATGATAAGGAACCGATGCGTCAAAGGGTACAAGCCGACGACGGTTGAGTCAGTGCGCCAGCCAGCTTAGCCATTGCGTGAGCCGCTAGAAAAATGAATACAGGGTTACCCCCGTCAGGAGTGGACAAGCATGTGGATAAGTCTTAACACCTGTCTCCCAGGCCGCTTGCACAGTAGATCGATGGGTTTTGCTATAAAAATAGGCAGGTTTGTTTCTACTAACAATAAAGATCCACCTCGCGCGTCCAGATCAAAAACGGGAACCGGGTTGCTTGAGAAATGCCAGTTCTTCGGCAGTGGAGGTGCGCCCCAAAATCTCGTTACGATGTGGGTAGCGATCGAAACGATCGATGATGGCCTTGTGCCGGCGCTCGAATTCGAGATTACTTGAGGGCGCATGCGCTTGATACAGCGTTTCGGCTTGCGCATGAATGTTGCGCGATTCGCTATGCATGTAAGGCGACAGCAAAAACGCTTTCTCAGGCGGTGTCAGCACCGACAGCGCGCCAGCAGTAACGGCTTCCTGCGCCAGTACCAATGCCATGCCATCCTGAGCGAAAGCGGCCGGCGTATCGCGGTAAATATTTCGAGAAAATTGATCGAGCACGATGATTTCGGCAAGGCGGCCCTGCGCGCGCTCTCGCCAGGCGAAGAGCTCGCCACGCGCGCCCTGCTCCAGCACCGGCAAAAAACGTTTTCGAAGGGATTCGTCGAACACCGGGTCGGCGGCCCACCAGGTTTTTGGATCGATCTCTGAAAACCAGAACGTCAGGATGTCGTGATACAAAGCGGCTTTCCCTCGCTAAAAATCCACTATCTTACGCGTCGATCTTACGAGGTAAAGCGATTTCGCAAAAGTGCAAAGGCTCAGGCTTGCCTGGCGAGCTCGCCCCTGAACAGCACCGGTCGGCTGCCGGTCAGCCGTGCGTCCATACGACGGCTGTCTACACCTGCTGCCCATGCTGCACGAGTAGCGCTTCCGGGTTTGCCGCACAGATCGGGCAAGCCTTCGCTGTAAGGATTTTCATAACCGAAATAGAAGGCGGTACCGATCGTCGTCGCAGTGCGCAACGGACGCGCCTGCATTAGCGCATCATAAGTCTGCTGAGCTTCGGAATTGGTAAATATGCGTCGCATGGCATCTCGTAATAAGGTTTGGAAAAGCCTGGGGTCGTATGCTCACTGTAGCGCCCGGGAAAAATTTCATCAAGGCAACCAAGACAATTCCAGCCATATTTTTTGAATTTGTCTCTTCCATCCCACCTGGTCATGCCGTGACGTCCTGCGCAACGACATTCACCCTGCCCTGGCTTCTCCGACATATGCCAAACTTTGTTTCCATGAACCGACGCCACTTACTTCTTACGACGATTTCTTTTCTTCTTACCCCACGCGTGCATATGGCGTATGCGCAGGAACGCCAAGAGTGGTCACGATTTTTCAAGCAGGCAGAAGCTCGCGGGACTATTATCGTGGTCGATGCCCGAAACATGGAAAACGCTGTTTTTATTCATAATGGGCAACGCGCCGAAGCTCGCTTTTCCCCCGCATCGACATTCAAGATCCCCCACAGCCTGTTTGCGCTCGATGCGCACCTGCTGCATGACGAATTCGATGTTATTGCTTGGGATGGTGTCAGCCGCGCTATTCCAACGTGGAACGCCAATCAAACGTTGCGTTCAGCAATGCGTAATTCAACGGTGTGGGTGTATGAAAAATTTGCTGCAAAGCTGGGCGCGCAACGAATGCAGGATTACCTTCGACGCATTCAATACGGAAATATGCGCACGAGCGGTGGGAAACCGTTCTGGATCGAAGGTGATCTAGCAATATCGGCTGAAGAGCAAATCGCATTCTTGCGGCATCTGTATGCCAACAAACTAGCCTTTCCAATCGAGCATCAACGTCTCGTTAAGGACGTAATGATCAACGAAGCCGGGTCGGATTGGATTTTGCGTGCCAAAACCGGGTGGACCGGAACGATCGGCTGGTGGGTGGGCTGGGTAGAGCGGACAGACGGCCCAGTATTCTTCGCGCTAAACATCGACACGCCCGGTCGCCTCGCAGATTTAGCAAAACGTCAAGAAATCGGCCGGAAAATTCTGGCTTCAATCAACGCCCTGCCCGAAATATACTAAACGGCAGATTAATCTAACCGGCCCGGCTAGATATTCCCACTGGATCGAAATCGAATCGACCCATTTCAAAATCCACGCGTAGTGAAGCGCTATCGAGGTAGCAATACGATGTAGCAGCCGTTGCAACCAAGCCAGTACCCGCAAGATAAATATCTACCAGCGCCGGAGTGAACCATTCTGTTGCACCCTGCTCGAAAATCACGCCATAAATTTCTTCGAGACTATTCTGGCGTACATCGAATACGACACCGCGCGTGCCTTCTTCGGCAACCGTGCCAAATTGCGTAACGGTGGTGACGATGGCACCAACATTGAGATAGCCTTGATATCTGTAACCTGGCAAACCTGCCTTTTTTCGCGTTGCAGCTTGCGAAAAACGATATCTTGCCATCGCTTCATCAACCTGCAGTTCTCGCCTACGCAAATCGCGGGCGAGATGACGCAAGTTTGGCAAACCGAACAAAGCATCGTCGAACCGGATATCCCGATTCGGATCCCGGCTGACGATGCTTACCCACTCAGGACTGACTCCCCATCGCTCGGCAAGCATCTTAAATTTCCACCCTTTTTCGCGCGCCAAGGCCCGAAACTGCTCGCGAGAGAGCCGATATGTTGAAGTGTGGTCTACCATGGTTAACATGAACTATAGTTCATATTTTACGAACGTGTTTAAGACATCTTGCGTACGATTTAAAGCTTAGAATCAGCGCGTCTCTTGCCGCAAAGCGTAGCAAAATCTCGAGATATGAAATATTAGATGACAGCTGCCAGCGTTGATCATTTGCTCAGCGAAGAGTCTGCCTGCATCACTATTTGCTGTGCGAGGTGACGAGTAATTTACGATTGATCAAATGAATAAAAGCTTTTATACCCCGAGGAGCCACGAAGAAGGTTTTTCGATAGACAACTCCATGTGTGCATAGTGCAAAGGTGAGTAAAATCTACCATCTAATTCATGTCAGTACTTTACTGTACGCAATAAAATAAGATTGAGATTATGGCGGCCGTCTATCAACGCGCCATAAATCGGGCGAAAGACAAAGTGTTCAAACTTTGAACTCGTTTAAAATCAATAAGTTACGAATTAGTTGACTTCTCACTTTGTCCCGCCGCTTGCCGAACCAGGTTTTCTATAAGCTCTAAAAATTCTGGAACCGCGGTGTCGTCAAATAGTTTTACAGTTACCGAAGAACCTCGTGTACTGATTTCGGCAAAACGTTGCTTGCCACGTTTGATCACGATCGGCTTTGTTCTTGCTACTGCAATTCCTTGCTGCTGATTTTGCGAAGCGATGAGCATCGCTTGTTGATGGGTGATATCACCTGAAGCCAATTTTGCGATAGCCTCGTCCACGTAGGGCAAATGTTTGAATTTATTTACTAGCGTAGCGCTTAACAAACGCGGCTGCGCAAATAGTAATGCGTGCGCTTTTGCACTTAATTCGTCGAAAGCAAACAACATCGAAATCATCGCTTTGGATACGCCGCTTTCTTTGGCAAGGTCCGATTGAGATTTGCCGGTTGCTTCTTGAAGCTGTTTGAAGCCAAGATATTTTTCATAATCTGGCAACGATGGCGAAAGTAAATTGCTGTAAAACGCCGCAGGCAACACTTGTTCCTCTGCCAGGTCAATCACATTCGCTTCAATTTCTGAACGCCCCAACTCAATGAATGCTTGCACGCGATTGTGCCCTGAGATCAATTCATACTCGCCAGAAGGAAGCGCGCGAATCGTCACCGGATTTATCAACGGAAAAGATTCAAGATTAATTTTCAGTTCAAGAAACTCCTGATCGGTTAAGTTTCTTTTGCGCCCTTCGACAATTCTTAAATCTGAAATTTTCACCAAACTATTGCGTAAAGCAGCATTCTCCGCTTCTAGCTTCGCTGCGCGATGTTGTGTATCCAAAAACAGGCCGGGACTGGTTTTGATGCGGGTTGGTACCATTTCGAGCCGCTCTCGTGGTTTGATGCCTTCTGTTTTCCCAAAAATCTTCGAGCCAATTTTGGTCATTATCTTCTCCAGGCAAGTGTGAGCTGACCGAGGACGTGGTCAACAAAAGAGTCCATAGGCTCTTTATAGCGTTTATAAGCTTCGATGGAACCATCGGGTTTCTGCAAGTCGTAAATCGTTTTCAGTTGCGTCGCCGCCGACTTTGCCACCGAGCTCTCTGGAATGCCAATAGCACTTAGATGTGTTCCATAAGAAGCTTGTATCCAACCTCGAACAGCCGAAGCCATCAGATCGGACTCGGATTTAGTCTTGGTCAAGAAAATTTCCACAAAATCATAATGTTTTGATGCCGCAAAGCTGGGCAGTGTCGCAGCAAGCTCTGCGAAGACACCCCAAAACTGTGTACTAGAGGCATAATCCAACGCATCCAAGGGGCAGGGCATCAAGAGGCCATCCGCGGCGACCATCGCATTTTGTGTCAAATATCCTAATGACGGACTGGTATCAACCACCATCACGTCATATTCTTCCCGAAGCGGGTGGAGACCGTTACTAAGCTCCATCCAGAATTCATACCCCTGTGAAAGCAGCTTTGCATCCCGCGCTTTAGCTGGAATGACAAACTCAGCTGCCAATAATGCACTGGAGGCTGGAATCAAATCCATGTTGTGCCAATAAGTGTCACGCACGGCGTAACGCAAGTCGGTTTGCTCGCCGTATAGGAAAGGCATGATCGTCTGGTCATGTTCGATCTCGAGTTCCGGGGACAACCCGGCAAGCATCGTCGCAGAGCCTTGCCCGTCCATGTCGATCAACAACACTTTCAATCCACGTAAAGAAAGACCCTGGGCCAAACAGACGGCGGAAGTCGTTTTGTTGACACCGCCTTTATAATTTGAAATGACGATTAACTTGCCGGGTTTGCCTTCAGGCCTGCTCGAACGCTTGCCAACAGCTTTCACACACGTGATTGCTTCTTCCAATGTGTAAGTGCGGGATTTCTCACTGTTTCTGAATTCTCCCAACGGCAAGTTGTGTTTTCTAGTGAGGTTTTTAAATTGAATTCTATCTACACCACAGAGTGTCGCTACCTGAGGAATGGAGAAGCATGGCGCTTGTTTGCGCGGGAAAGGCTCGAGCATCTTGTCACGAACTTGTTCTAACACGTCTGCAGAATCTGCCGCCATCTTCGCCAGTTCGTGAATTGACACGGGAGTACCGAAAATCAAGTTTGGATTGAGCATTGTTTTCCTTGTTTGCCAATAAACCGAATATACCATTTTCAAAATCGGTTTTTGCCAGATTATGCAGACGGTAGAACTTTACAGGAGTGATAATCGTTTTTTGGTTGGAATATTTGACAGGAGATACACACGTTTTCCTTGTATGTATTTGTAAACAAAACTTGTAAACCTTTGAAACGCTACAAACTCTTAATTCATGCGGGTTTCAAGGCGTTTTAGTGAGAGAAATATCTTATCTTGGTGAGGAAAATATCGTATCTTTCATAGTCAAGGTGAGTGTTTTCTCACACTAAAGTGAGTAAATTATTCAAACTTTATACAAAGGTGAGAGAAATATATGACACGTTTATGTAAGGAAATTTGGTGAGGAAACATTTGATAATACTTCACCGTTCTGATAGCCTCATGGCATGGAAAAAGCCCTAAAGCATGTAATTAAACGACCGAATGAAACCATTGGGATCGTGCCGAATGGCAAACAACGCATCACGCATTTGGTGAGAAGGCTCTATAGTGTAATTCTGTTGTTTTCACAACAACAGGGCGAGAAAGAAGAATATGCGGCCGTGTTGAGCGAAATGCTAGACGCGGCAAGCTCGTCAGGATCCAACAGAACCCAAGTCAAAGAAATTTTGCGCGACATTCGCGCTATTGGTGTGGACTGGAATGTTCGTGATGGCGAGCGGGAAATTTGGAAAAATGTGGGCTTGATCGAAGAACCTGGCTTGATCGACGGCAAAGGTACGCCGACCATCGTCACTTGGAAGCTACCAAAAATTATACAGACACGCTTACTCGACCCCCGTGGCTTCTTCACCAAGATTTCGTTGGAGATGATGACGCGATTACGTTCGGGTGCGTCGATCGCACTCTATGAGATTTGCTGTCAATACGTCAGCAACGATCATGGCAAAGGGGAGGGAGGCTTGACAAATCGCGGTACGATCGCTGAATGGATGCCGCGCCTCACAGGCTCGCGCAAGGCGAATTACGAGTACAAATTTTTAAAACGTGACGTCGTGATGACCGCCATCGAGGAGATTAATGAAATCACCGATCTTCGGGTCGAGTTAATCGAACATAAGGTTGGTCGTAAGGTCGGTGAATTACAATTTCGAGTATTTCGTAAGCATGTCGTGGATTCGATGCAAGGCACTCCTATCCTTAAAATCGTCTCAACCTTACCCGATCCTGCTGCAGGCAACGATGATGGCCCCGTGCAGCGGATCATGGCGATTGGAGCGCCGTTAAAAACAGCCGAACGAATTCACCGGAAATATGCGCAAGATCTTTCTTATCTAGTGCGGCATCTGGCGTATGTCGAGGCGCGCGTACGCAACACAACGAGCCCGCCGCTGGTTAACAAAGTCGCTTTCTTGCAAAAAGCCTTAGATCACGGGTACGCAGACGTTACAACACCCCTATTTCAAGTGGCTGCCTCTAACCCCTTACCAGCCGTGCCTGCCGAATCACCTGCGGCGGAACATTCGGCCGAATCGATCATGGCGCAACAACAGATATTGGCACGACGAGCAGGCGTGTGGGCGCGATTCCAAGCGCTGGATAACGATAGCGAGAAAAGCGTGATGGTAAAAGAATTTCTCGAACAAACTGGTACGACATTAAAAACGTTTTACAAAAAGAACGGTGTCAACAACATGATCGTTAAAGCATCGTTGACTGACTGGTTGATCGCTGAAAAAAATTTTTAGCGATCAATGATGGTACTCAAGCTGTACATACTGACCGCGGCCGCGATGATTGGAGTCTGGTGCAAATTACGGTACTTTCATCTGTTTTAATCGTACTGTTCGGCGAGCGCTACCGGACCTTACGCTTTCGGACTGCGTTTCTACTGTATTTTTTTATCGTCGTACTGGGAGCTATACCAAATGTTCGCTCAGAGATAGGCGAATTTGCGTCGGGTCTGGTGCTTCACGCTACGGCTTATGCGGCCATTACTTTTTTGCTGTCGACGGGGTCTGGCGCTAGCCGCCGCCGTGCATTATTCCAGGCATTCATCATTGCTTTAGCGATGGGCGCTTTGGACGAGTATATTCAAAGCTATTTCCCTTATCGCCGCGCAAGTTTGCAAGATTGGCTCGTGGATGGCACGGCCAGCTTGATCACCGTTGCGCTTTTATCGCGCTTCTCTCCCACCGCTCGCTTACAAGCTTTAGAAAAACGAACCTAAGCTAAATGCGACAAGCCTATTAGACGCATGTCAATGAAAGCAGAACGCCATGAAACTGTTTGACTTCATCAACTCCAAGATGGAAGAAATAATCGGCGAGTGGCAAGGGTTCGCGCGCACCTTAAATCCGGCCGCTGACGCGATGTCGGATTTAGCGTTGAGAGATCATGCAAGAGGGATCCTGCAAGCGATTGCAATCGACATAAAGACGCAACAGAATGCCAATCAGCAAGCTGAGAAATCGAAAGGCTTAGCCGCCGACGAAGGCGATCCACGCAGCGCCGCTTCGGTACACGGCGCATTGCGCCAAGCTAGTGCATTTTCATTATTGCAGCTCAGTGCCGAATATCGTGCTTTACGCGCGACAGTGCTGCGCCTATGGCTTCCAAGTATCGACGCGCTATCCGCCGACACGGTTCAAGAAATGATCCGTTTTAATGAAGCCATCGACCAAGCCCTTGCCGAATCGATCGTCACCTATTCCGCCAAAACCGATGAGACACGCGAATTATTTTTGGCAATTCTGGGCCACGATCTTCGCGCGCCGTTGTCGACCATGACCCTCGCCGGTGAAATGCTCAAGCGAGAAGAGGTCGGCCGTGAGCAGGTTACAAAAATCGGTGTCAAGTTACGACGAAGTTCGCTGTTGATGAGTAATATGGTTGCAGACCTCATCGGATTTACGCGAACGCAGCTAGGCAAAGGTATGCCACTGGCATTAAAACAGGCGGATTTCATCAGCGTATGTAAGGCCGCACTGGAAGATGCAGCGTCGACGCATTCTGAGGTGACGTATGCAATGCACGCCAGCGATGCAATCGAGGCATCGTTCGATCCTGATCGCATGCATCAGTTACTGACGAACCTATTGGTCAATGCTGGACAATACTGTGCACCCGGCCGTGCGGTGTCGTTGGATGTAAGCTGCGATGACGACACGATTACGTTCGAGGTAATCAATTATGGGCTACCGATTCCAGAGGACGCGCTAGAGTCGATTTTCAAGCCTCTGGTGCAACTAGCAACTACCGGCATCGACGATACTCGGCTCGGAACTAGCCTAGGTCTGGGATTATTCATTGCACGGGAGATTGCGATATCCCACGGCGGTACGATTAAAGTCAGATCAAGTGCGTCTGACGGTACGTTATTTACCGTCAGCTTTCCGCGGCAAATCAGGTAACGGTGCGGATACCATTACTGGTACCGTACCCTGTAGAAACACACTAACATTTAAAATTAAATTTTTTGAAGTTAAATTGCTTGAGCCCCGCGAGTAGCCGTACGTCGATCTCGTGAGTCACTCCAACGTTCACATGGGCTTTCGGTTAGGTGAGTCATTTTTCCTTCTCGACTTACACAATAATCCTTACACACGACCATTTCCGCCATTTTCGTGCCAGGTGTTATACGCGTGTATTCGAACAAAATGCACTGTGCCAATTCGGCACCGCTACAAATGTGGCTGCCATGGCCGACCCAGGTAGGGCCGATGATGGTGCTTCTGGACTCGACCTTGGTTCCCGAACCTAAATACACCGGTCCTTCGATTACGGTATCAGTCCAGTCGATTTGCACGTTGAGGCCAGCCCAGATGCCCGGTTTAATTTGCGTACCCGGCATGATCATGTGCTCAACCTCGCCCCGCAGCACACTTTGAGATACGCTCCAGAAATCTTTAACGTTACCAATGTCGATCCAGTCAAATACACGATTTTGCGCATAAAACTTGACGTCTTTTTCGATCAACAGCGGAAATAGTTCCGAGCCGATATCGAACACTTTTCCGGAGGGAATCAACTCCAGCACTTCCGGCTCCAGCAGATAGATGCCGGTACTGGCCATGGTCGACAATGCCTCGTCCGGTTTCGGTTTTTCCTGGAAGGAGTGGACCCGTCCCGTCTCGTCGGCCACGACCATGCCATATTCCGTGGTCTTTTCGCGGGGTACTTCCTTGGTGATGATACTGGCGGCGGCACCTTTACTGCGATGCTCAGCCAGCGCAGCGGCAATATCAAGATCGATGATCGCATCGCCACAGATCACAAGGGTGGTTTCATCGAAGAAGCCCCCGAATTCATGAATTTTCTTCATGCCGCCGGCCGAACCGATCGGCTCTGGATGCAATTCGCCGTCTTCAGTCATATAGCCTTCGAAGGAATACCCAATTTCTGCGCCAAAACGATGGCCATCGCCGAAATACTCTTCGATCTTACGGTGTAAATAGCTAACATTGACCATGATCTCCCGTACGCCACAACTCACCAAATGCTCGACAAGATATTCCATCACGGGCTTGCCCAAGATCGGGATCATCGGTTTTGGCAATTCATAAGTCAAAGGTTGTACGCGTGTACCTTTTCCTGCGGCAAGGATCATTGCTTTCATGTTTTTTATGAAGTATTAAAAAGTTAGTAAATTATCAATTACCGCAAGTGTACTTGGTGTTGGGCAATCAGTACAGATACAGGTTTTATCTTTGGGGATTATCGGATTACCGTCCATGCGGTAGCTCACAGTTACTTGCAGACAAACAATGGTGAAAAAATCGGGTGGTTCCGCAGGCGATTGACGCCTACTGCCGTTATTGGTACAACATCTGCATGCCCATGCAATTTATCCTCGCACTCGATATCGCTGGAAATCCGTTCGATTGGCTGCATCCGAACGAGGCGGTGCATTATTACGCTAAAGAAAAAGTGGCATATGACTTCGGCGAAGCAGACGCGCTCATTTTCCGGGGTGGTTACTCACGTAGTGGTGAGCAATCGATCATTCGCGTCAAACCCATCGTTGCGGTATCCGGCAGTGGCATCATGGCGAAAATGTTGCGCTCAGTTGTGCCGCTTGGACATGATAACGATTTATTGTTTCGGCGCGACCGCTACACCTGCGCGTATTGCGGCAACATCTTTAAACACCAGATGCTTTCACGCGACCATATCGTTCCTAAAAAACACCAGGGTCAGGATACCTGGATGAATTGCGTAACCGCCTGCAAGCCTTGCAATCAAGCCAAAGGGCACAAACTGATCGGACAATTTCGCCCTCTTGTGTACGTACCTTACGCGCCTTGCAGGTTCGAGCATTTTTTATTGTCTGGCCGTAACGTTTTGGCAGATCAGCACGATTATCTGTCGGCGTCATTGCCACGACATAGCAGAATGCTAGCTTGATCTGGCTGCAAGGGTACGGTTCGGCGGGTAAATTTTAAGGAGAATTGCATGCGCAAGGTACTCAATATCATCGGCACGCTTCTGGTCTTTTTGGGCACCGTCTGGTTCTTGCAGGGTGTAAATATCCTTCCAGGCAGCTTCATGACGGGGCAAGTGCAATGGGCAATTTACGGCGGCGTCGCAGTCGCCGCCGGTCTACTGTTGCTGGTTGCTGCCCGTCGGGTAAATAACGAGCAAAAGCCACCCACCGCATTGTAAAGAAGCAGATCAATATCAATAAAGTGTACGGCAACGAATCGTTGCTGGAACTGTACACAATTGCGCCAATGCCGATTCACCGGCAGCTTGGTCGATATCGATGACTACGTAACCGACGTCTTCGTTGGTGCTGAGATACTGCGCTGCGATATTGATACCCGATGCAGACAGGTGCTCATTCACCTGTGCCAGTACACCTGGAACATTATGGTGGATATGCAGTAGCCGTTTGCGGCCAGTGTGCTCAGGCAGTGCCACTTCAGGGAAATTGACCGCAGATGTGGTCGAACCATTGTTGCTATAACGAATCAGCTTGGCGGCAACCTCTTTGCCGATATTTACCTGCGCTTCGGCCGTTGAGCCACCGATATGCGGTGTCAGCAGTACATTGTCGAAGCGCGTGAGTGCTGACGTGAACAGCGAATCGTTGCCCTGCGGCTCGACTGGAAATACATCGATGGCTGCACCATGTAGATGACGCTGTTCAAGCGCACCTGCTAAAGCATCGATATCGACGACTGTACCGCGTGAGGCATTGATCAGATGACTACCCGGTTTCATTGCTGCAAGCTGGGCTGCGCCGATCAAATTCTTCGTCTCCGGTGTTTCGGGTACATGCAGGCTCACGACATCGGCTTCTGCAAGCAGCGCATGCAAACTATCCATTTCACGAGCGTTTCCAAGTGGTAAGCGCGCTTCGATATCTCTGAAGATGACGCGCATACCTAGCTGTTCGGCCAGTACACCGATTTGCGTACCAATATGGCCGTATCCGATAATTCCCAACGTTTTGCCTCGTACCTCATAGGAATTCGCGGCACTTTTCGTCCAACCGCCTCGATGCAGCACGGCATTTTTTTCGGGAATACCGCGCATTAGCATAATAATCTGCGCCAATACCAGCTCGGCCACGCTGCGTGTATTGGAAAACGGCGCATTAAATACCGGTACCCCGCGTTGCATGGCAGCCCGCAGATCGACTTGATTGGTACCGATGCAAAAGCAGCCGATTGCCTCAAGTTTCGAAGCGTGCTGCAGCACTTCAGCTGTGAGCATCGTGCGCGAACGAATGCCGATGAAATGTGCATCGCTGACCGCATCCATCAGTGCAGTGCCTGCGAGGGCTTTCGATTCGGTAACGATGTGTGTGTAACCATCCCGTTGCAAAATCTCGACTGCCGAAGGATGTATGCCTTCAAGCAAAACGGCTTTTAACGCACTTTTGGGGGTACATGAACGCGTGGCGGAGGTGATCATAGGTGGACGATAGTAAGGCAAACAATGTCAAGATGCTTAGAAATCGACTTGTATGGCCGAGGTTGTAACGATGAAAAGGGGCCCGGCGCAAGAAACGCGGGCCCCTCTCGATTTCTCTTGAAAATACAGTCGCTGCTTGTAGTTTGCTTATGAGCTGTTTGTAAACTGTTTGTGAGCTGTTTAAGAACTGCTCACGACTTGCTTACAATCTATCCGCAGCGTCTTTAACAACTTCCTTAGCATCCCCAACCATCTTCTCCGTTTTGCCTTCGGCTTGTTTAGCCAGACCTTTCGCTTGCTGATCTTTGCTATCGATCACCTGACCAAACGTTTCCTGTGCTTTGCCAGCGATATCTTTGGCGACGGCTTTGACTTGATTGTCATTCATGAGAGTGCTCCCTTTAATATAAAAGTCAGTCTAGAAACGAATCTGCATATTCAACCGGGCGCATTGACAAACTGCGCTGCGATTTTTCGATTGCAGTGCCATAGCTGTAAGGATGCATTGAACCGATGCAAATTTCTGTACGCTGCAGCACACACGAGCAGCCCGAACGTACGTATTCCTGAGCCCTGCCGTTCAGCGCTTAGGCAACGTTAGAATGACGGCACTAAAGTTGCTCACGCCTAGGTGTCCGTTTCCCCATCTTTTTCCAGACCATTTTAATGTCGATGTCTTTTTCTAATGTCGTGCTTTGATGCTTCCATCATCTGTTACTGCGGCATTTCTCTCTTTGCTCGAACTGCTAGGTGGAGCGCCGAACTCGACCCAGTCGAGCCACCACTATTTTGCCGACAACAAAGCGCCGATCGTCGTTCGTCAGGTTTTGCAGGATAAAACCAGGCAGCTTCACTTCGAGGGTTTTGCAGTACTCCACAGTGGCGTCTCCCGCACTCCTCTTTGGAGTGCCGAGCATCTGACGACGCAACGATTGCACGCGGCACGCGAACTCAAGCGCAAGAACACCTATCATGCGCAGCCGAACTTACCTGCGGAGGAGCGGGCCGAGCTCGACGATTACACACGCTCGGGTTACGACCGAGGTCACATGAGCCCTGCAGGGGATATGCCTGATGCAGATTCGCAGTACGAATCGTTTTCCCTGGCAAACATCATTCCGCAACATCCGAAAAATAATCAGATATTGTGGCAGGGTATCGAGGACGCAACCAGAAACATTGTTATGGGCTCTGGTGAGCTGTACGTAGTGACCGGACCCTTGTTCGAAGGTGAGCAGTTGCAACGCTTGAACGGCAGAATACTGGTGCCGACGGCGGTGTTCAAAGCAATTTACCATCCAGCACGCGGCCAGGCTGGTGCTTATGTCACTGCAAATGCACCGGGTCTGGTCTATCAAACCTTGTCGATTGCCGAATTGGAGGCCCGTAGCGGGATAAATTTATTTCCGTCGCTGAGTGAAGAGATAAAACGACGAAAAATGCAATTGCCGGTGCCGACCCCCTACAATGGCCGCGGCCGCAACAAGCCTGTTGAAGCCGAATTTTTAGCGGATTAAATTTATGCCTGCCATCCAACCTCCTTTTTGCCTCACACCCTTTGCCAATGAAACCGAGGCGATCGATATCGAGGAATTGACGATTGAAAATCGTCTGGATCGCGTGACCATCTACGGTTCGCTGGTATTGACCAAAGATGCGTTGGGCCTGGCTCGTGCGCAGCAATTAAAAACACTGATTGAGCAAGTAGTAGCGGTGCTGGAAGGGGAAAGCAACCTGCCGGAAAGGATATCGCCGATGCCAGCCGAATCGGTGAAAAATCCTTTCAATTAGACCGGCTGGATGCGCTGCAAAGCGGCCTTCCACGCATAGCCGAAAATCTGGTGAGTGCTATCGTTGCGCGGCATTTTTAATATTCACGGCGGTCGATGATTGCCGTGCCCCATCGAGAACCAAATTGACTTTCCTTACCTCCAGCTACTGGCGATTATCGCCTCGCCGCGCCATGATTTTAATCATCGGTTGCCTAGCAATTTTCGCCGCGCCTGCCCAGGCTGCGTATAAAACCGTAATCGATGCGCCCAAGCCAGTTAAAGCATTGCTGAAGGATTTCCTGGACTTGTCGCGTTATCAAAAGCGCGAGGACCTGTCGAGTGAACAGCTTGAATTCATGATTGCTACTGCAGCCGAGCAAGTCTCGCGTCTGGTCGCGACCGAAGGGTATTTTTCGCCGAAGACAACGATCAAGGTCGACAAGGAATCCGACACAACCGTCGTTCGCGTCACCGTCGAACCCGGCCCTCGTACCCTGGTTTCCTCGGTCAAGATTGATGTGCAGGGCGTGGCAACGACACAATCGCCGCGCCAGGTCGAGCGTTTGCAGCGGGATTGGCCACTGAAAGAGAGCGCCCCGTTTCGCCAAGACGATTGGGCTGAAGCCAAACAGAACAGCTTGAATATCCTTGCCCAACGTCGGTACCCAGCGGCCCGCTTGACAGAGTCGCAAGCCCGGGTCGATGCCGATACCCAAAAAGCCGATCTGAGCACGGCTTATGAAAGCGGCCCGGTATTTACCTTTGGCGAGGTGAAAATCAATGGTGCGCGCCGCTATCCCGAAGATATCGTGCGCAATGTCAATCCGGTGCAGCCGGACGAAGAATTCAGCGTGGATCGGCTGTTGGAATTCCAGCGGCAAGTGTTACGTACGCCGTATTACAGCAATGTCGTGATCGACATTGACCGCGATCCGGCAAATGCCGTGCGTGCGCCGGTCAATGTAGAACTCACGGAATTTCCGACGCAACGCATTCGCGGCGGCGTCGGTTACACCACTGATACCGGTGCGCGTATAGAGGGCTTATATTCCCATACCGACATTTTCGGCAAAGCCTACGTGCTTGATACGCAATTGCGCCTGGAGCAGCGCCGGCAATACGGCACCGTTACCTTGTCGAAGCCGCCGGATACCGCTGGCTTCGTCGATAATGTACATGTTTCGACCGACCGTACCATGCTCTCCGGCGTGGATTTGCGTAGCCGCCGGCTTGGCGTGCGACGTGCCCGCGATACCGATCGAGACGATATCGCTTACGTGCTCGAATATTATCGCGATCAATTGAGCCAGATCGACGGTGCTACCTTACCGATCGACACCGTGGTGCAGCCAGGCTCGCATCAAGCGCTGTTGGTCGGCATCGAGCGTACCGCACGGCGAGTCGATAATTTGATTTTTCCACGTCGCGGATATGTCGTATCGGGGCAGGCAGGTGTCGCAGTTAAGGGTCTTTTGACCGATCAAACTTTTTTCCGACTGTACGGACGTGCCATTAAATATCTGCCTGTCGGTCGCCGCGATCTGGTCAAACTGCGCGCGGAGGCCGGCGCGGTCCTGTCCAAAACCGGTAATGCCTCGATTCCCGCTTCATTGCTGTTTCGTGCCGGTGGTACCGATTCGGTACGTGGCTACAGCTATCAATCGATTGGCAACGAGCGTAATGGCATTGTGTATCCAACCCGTTATATCGCAACTGGTAGTGCGGAATATCAGCACTGGCTAACTGAACAATGGGGTGGGGCAGTGTTTTACGACGTCGGCACTGCCGCTGACAGCTGGCGTGAGAAGTCGTTGTTTCATGCAGTCGGCACGGGCGTGCGCTATCGCACTCCGGTCGGGAGCGTGAGCGCCGACCTGGCGTACGGTATCCAAGATAAGAAACTTCGACCGCATCTTTCGCTAGGCGTGGCATTTTGATGGCCGATACGAACCATGAGCGGCCAGCGTCGCAGCTAACCGCCACTACCGCCACATCGCGTGGCAAACGTTTCCGGCGCCGGCTGCTTTGGAGCGCGGGTATCCTCGCCGTTGTCATCGCAGGCACGGGCATTGCAGCGGTCGTTGCCGTGCAAACTGAATCGGGTTCCCGTCTGGTTTGGAACGCGGCAAAGAAATTGTTGCCGGGCCAATTGGGCGGCGAGCTTGTCGCCGGCACATTACGCAACGGTCTGTCGTTGCGTAATGTCGAGTACCGAAGTGCTGGGCAAATCATCAAGGTCGACAAAGTGCAGGGTGCCTGGAACGTTTTTCGTGCGCCGCTGACGCTGGATATCAATTTTCTGCGGTTGGGTACCGTCGATGTGACCCTGTTGCCGACGCCGTCGACGCCGCTGGTCATGCCGGCGGAAATTAAGTTGCCCCTGGCGATCAACTTGGAATCGGCAACAATCGAAAAGATCGTCATACATCAGGACACGACCACTACGCAGTACAGCGATGTTCGACTGCAGATCAATTCAGACGGCACCCGGCATGGTTTGGATTTGGCGAACGTCACAACGCCTTTTGGCAAGATTGCTGCATCGCTGCGACTACACGGTGTGCAGCCGTTTGCGTTGAGCGGTAGCGCTGAACTCGAGGGTTCGCGTGGCGACCAGCAATACCGTCTGGCGGCGCAACTGTCGGGTTCACTGGCATTGCTCGGTATCAAACTCGATGGCAGCGACGACAAACTCAACGGCACAGCTGTTATCAATGCCATGCCCTTCGGTGCGGTGCCATTGCGGGATGCAACGGTATTGGTACGCCATTTGAATCCACAGACCTTTAATCCGGAATGGCCCCGCGCCGATTTGGATATTCGTGCCACGCTGAAGCCGGTCGGAAAGCCGGTAGCGGACTTGACACAAATGACCGTTTTCGGACCGGTGTCGATCGTTAATGCGTCGCCCGGCCCGATCGATAAAGCCCTGGTGCCGCTGCTGTCGATGGCTGCTAACGTCACGCTGGATGCGAAACGCCAACAACTTTCAGCGCTTAAAATCGTACTGCCCAGCTCGGCGACACTGGAGGGAAATGGCGAACTGCAAGGCGATACAGGCCGCTTAATGGTCGCCGCAAAAAGATTGAATTTGCAGGCACTGCATACAGCGATGCAGCCAACAGCGTTAGATGGACCTCTGACGGCACGCTTAGCCGGTAACAATCAATACCTGGAACTCGATCTGGCAGATGAAAAAATTTCCGCCAAGGCCGAGGTCGAGATCGGGCTGAAACAAATCACCCTGCAGTCGGCCAGATTGCGCGCCGCCGCTGGCGAGCTAACGGCTGCAGCGACGCTTGCACGCGACGAAAAGGCCGCTTACAAAATTACTGGCAAGCTGAGCAATTTCAATCCAGCGTTGTTCGTGGCGATGATGCCTGCAGGCGATAGCAAAACTGCTAAGGCTGGCAAAGTCAGCAAAGCTAGTACGCCTGCTTCAAAACCGACTTTCGCAGCCCGTATCAATACAAGCTTCGACGCGCGAGGATTTCTGCGCCCGGAACTGACGGCCGATGTGGGTTTCAAGGTCTACGACAGCATATATGACAACCTTCCCATGACCGGCGGCGGTACGCTTCGCATTGCTGGTACCAAACTTCTGCCGAGTGATCTACAGCTGCTCGTGGCCGGCAATACGCTGCGCTTGCAGGGAAGCTTTGGTAATCCAGCAGACAAGTTGAATGTGGACTTGAATGCGCCGGCATTGGATCGGCTTGGCTTTGGATTATCCGGGCTTGCCGTCGTCAAAGGAACCTTGGGGGGCACACTGACCCGCCCGGTCGTTGACGCGACGTATCGTGCGCAGCGTTTGCGGTTCGGCGATCATCAAGCAGATGCCATATCGGGTCGTGCGCAGACACAGGGAGTACCTGGCCAGACACCGGATGCGCGCGTGGCGATCAGCATCGACGCAAAAAATATTCGCAGCGGCGACATCGCGCTCACGAGCTTGAACGGCAACCTCGACGGTACCTATGCCCGGCACACATTGCAAGTGAAGTCATCTGGCCGGCTACGTGGTAAGCCGCTGGACGTCCGGGTCGCAGCGCAGGGTGCGTTGGCCGAAAAATCCGGTGGCTTGGGGTGGAACGGCACACTACAGACTTTTGAAAACGCAGGTTTGCCACGTATTCGGCTAGCACGGCCGTTGTCGGTAGATGTCGCGCCGGGCAGGGTGGAGCTGGGCAGTACGCGTCTGAATGTGGCACGGGCGGTGATCGATTTAAAGAATTTTCGGTTTGCCGATAATGTGCTCCGCTCCGAAGGAAGCCTTAGCGGCCTGGACATCGGTGAGTTGTTGGCATTACGTCAGCAATTTACCGGCGAGGCACCGCCTGTGGTGACCGATTTGGTGATCGATGGCGACTGGAATGTATCGCTGGCTAACACGGCCTCCGGTGTAATTCGACTTGATCGCCGGCGCGGCGATGTACGCGCTGGCGAAACTGCGCTCGGTCTAAGTGCGATGTCTTTGCGCGCCGATTTGCAGGGTACTGGAATAAAATTCGACGCCCGGGTCGTCGGTACGCGGGTTGGCACAATCGGTGCTACCGGTGGTATCGGTATGCAACGTATCGATGGTGCGTTGACACTGACGCCACAATCGCCGATCAACGCTCTGGTTACAGCAGCTTTGCCACGCCTGCAATCGCTAGGCGTACTGGCCGGGCCCGGTATCGCTCTGAGCGGCAGTGCCGGTGCCGATGTCGCAATCGCCGGCATGCTCGCCGATCCAAAATTGTCCGGCACGATCAGCGGTGATGGGCTGGCCCTGACGTTATACGACCAAGGTGTGCGTCTAAAAGACGGTATCGCCCGCATCGGTATCGATAACAACGTTTTGGTTTTACGGCAAATGCAATTTCGTGGAGGTGATGGCACGTTGACGGCGAGTGGACGAATCGCTCTCGACCGTACTAATCCCGGCTTGAGCGCTACTGTCGTGGCAGATCGCCTGCAGCTGCTGGCAAGCCCGGCCGGGCAGCTGACGGTTTCCGGCCAAGTCAAGGCGGCAAATGTCGATGCGCGCTTGCTGGTCAGCGGCAAATTTACGGTCGACAATGCGGTGTTTAGCCTGCCAGAGAAAACTGCGCCTGAACTCGATGGCGATGTCGTCGTCGTTCGTGGTGGCAAGGCACCGCCCATAGCGCAAGCCCAACCGGACGGTCCTTCTGCAAAACCGTCGGCATCGTTTACACCGGATGTCGATGTCGAACTCGATCTCGGCAACCGCTTCTACTTCAAAGGTTCCGGTGCCGACTTGCGGCTGGCCGGCGCATTGAAAGTGCGCAGTGCGCCGCGTACCGCACCGCAAGCGTTCGGCACGATCCGGGTAGCGGAGGGCACCTATGAAGCATTCGGTACGAAATTGGCAATCGAACGCGGCATCATCAATTTTCAAGGGCCATTGCGTAATCCGAACATCAATCTTCTGGCGATGCGTCGGCAACCGGAAGTCTCTGCCGGCGTGCAGGTAACCGGCGACGCCCAGCGCCCTCGCGTGGAATTGGTGTCCGAACCTTCGTTGTCGCAAGAAGAAAAATTATCCTGGCTAGTGTTCGGCCATGGCAGCAGCAGCGGTAGTGGTGCCGGGGGCGCTGCGCAAGCACAGAATGCCGTAAAAGGTGCGGCATTTGGATTGCTCAACAGCTTCGGTGGCAAAAATGTTGCCAAATCGTTGGGACTGGACGCTCTGGCGATCGGTTCGAGCGAATATGGTTTGAGCGGCGGGCAAGTCGTTAATCTAGGCAAAAAGATTTCCGACAAAATCACTATCGGCTACGAGCAAAGCTTGGCCAGCGCCGGCAGTGTATTGAAGCTTACTTACACCCTGACCCAGTATTGGTCGCTGGTCGTACGCGGCGGAACCGTGACCGGCATGGATGTGTTTTATAACAAGCGCTTCGATTCGATCAAGGATGTTGCAACGGCGGCTGTAACGACTAATAAGTGAAATGCATGACAGCACATCGTTAGATCAAACGCTGCTACGACATCAGATAGGCAACGATAATTTTGACTATACCTAGAATCTATTAGATTTTTATTTTCAAGAGCTTTATTCTATGTGTCTTCGTTTATTTTTTGTTAAGGAAATTACCCATGTCGCTGATTAATACTGAAGTTGTGCCTTTTAAAGCTTCCGCTTTTCAAGATGGAAAATTTATCACCGTCAGCAACGAAGATCTCAAAGGCAAGTGGTCGGTATTTGTGTTCTTCCCGGCAGCATTTACGTTTGTTTGCCCGACCGAGTTGGGCGACCTGGCAGACCGCTATGATGAATTCAAAAAATTAGGCGTGGAAATTTACGGTATCTCGACCGATACCCATTTCACCCACAAGGCGTGGCACGCCTCGTCGGAAGCGATTAGCAAAGTGACTTACCCATTGATCGGCGACCCCGGACACGTACTGTCGCGTGCCTTCGATGTGCTGATTGAAGAGGGCGACGATGCTGGTCTGGCATTGCGTGGCACGTTCGTGATCGATCCCGCCGGCAAGATCAAAACCATCGAAGTGCATCCGGACGGCATCGGCCGGGATGCAAGCGAGTTGATGCGTCGCGTCAAGGCAGCGCAATACATCGCAGCACATCCTGGTGAGGTATGCCCGGCTAAGTGGAGCGAAGGTGCTGAAACGCTCAAGCCATCGTTCGATCTGGTCGGCAAGATTTAGCGGTATTCCTAGAAAGTTACTAGGCCAAAATTTTTTTCAACATTTAAAAGCCGGTTACCTTTTAAAAGATAACCGGCTTTTGTTCTACAAACTAAGTATGTAATTAGGCACGAGGCGATGGCACCGCGTGTTCGTTCCTCAGGCCAGCGCCCTAGCCTCTGGGCGGTTCAGCAAAGCGTTGAAATCACTTTCAACAATTTTGCCGTCGCCAAATCCTCCGGTACCATGACGCGTAGCAACCTGGCTTGCCGTGTCAAGCCGTACCCGGAATGCAGGATTATCTAGTACATACTGTGCGGCTTGCCGCTGCTTCAGCGTCGCTTTAGGATCGTTGGCCATCACAGTCAATGATTGCTCGTTGAAGCTGAATGGTTTGCCGCCGGCGCCTTTGCTTTCCTGCAGAGTACGGACTACGCCAATTTCAGTTGTTGACAGTGGCATTTTGTTCATACGGGTAGCAATGTCGTCACGGGAAATCAAACCGTCGACTTTATTAATACGGGAATCACCAATATTTTTACCCAGGCCCGTGTCGACAGCATTCAGTTTATTAGAATGCGTCAAGAAATATTGTGCCGCGCTCTGTGCTTTTCTTTTGGCTTCCGCTGATGCGTCGATTTCGCCAAATGCAGCTGATGGGAATATTCCTCGGGCGGCTGCCTGAAGGTCGGCTTTGCTAATCAAATTCTTGCCACCGGAAATTAAATCAAAACTCTGCCCCAGGTTACTCAATGCAGTTTTTTGTTCAGCAATTTGTGCTGGCGTATCTTGCCGCACCGACTTTTTCGCTTCGGGTCGGTTCAACAACGTTTTCAAATCGCTGTCCGTAATTTTGCCATCCCCGAAACCATCGGTACCGCGGCCACGCGCGACTTGGTTGGCAGTATCGAGCCGAACCATGAACGCAGGATTATCCAGCACATATCGGGCTGCCTCCCTTTCGGCGGCTGTTGCCTTGGGGTTTGCAGCTAGCGCTTCCAAGGTTTTTATGGTGAAAGTCAGAGGTGCTCCATCTTCACCTTTGCTCTTCTGTAATACACGTACTACGGCGACTTCAGCTTGTGACAATGGCATCTTGTTCATGCGAGTTGCGATGTCGTCGCGCGCTATCAGCCCATCCACCGTGGAATTTTTCTTGTGACCGGTATTAACGCCGAGTGCCACGTCCACCGCTTTCAGCTTGTCGGGATGCGCAAGGAAATACTGCGCAGCCTTTTGTGCTCTATCCATCGCCTCGGGCGTTGCCTGGATTTGTCCGAAGCGCACGCGCGGGAAATCACCTCTTGCAGCCGCTTTGAGCTCTGCAATGCTAATCAAACCGTCACCTCGCGCAATCAAATCGAAATTCTCGCCAAGGTCGTTCAGGGCCTTTTTTTCCAGATTGATTGCAGGCGCTGGCCTGCTTTTTGGTTCTGGCGTACCGCAGATGCCGATGATGTTTGGCTGGTCGTCGCGTTTTGGTATAGCAACGGGCAAGGTTTTTGGTTTCGGTTCTGGCGTACCGCAGATGCCGATGATGTTTGGCTGGTCGTCGCGTTTTGGTATAGCAACGGGCAAGGTTTTTGGTTTCGGTTCTGGCGTACCGCAGATGCCGATGATGTTTGGCTGGTCGTCGCGTTTTGGTATAGCAACGGGCAAGGTTTTT
>JAZKGZ010000002.1:0-69675 GCA_040385645.1 Pseudomonadota bacterium | reverse complement strand
GTTCTGGCGTACCGCAGACGCCGATGATGTTTGGCTGGTCGTCGCGTTTTGGTATAGCAACGGGCAAGGTTTTTGGTTTCGGTTCTGGCGTACCGCAGACGCCGATGATGTTTGGCTGGTCGTCGCGTTTTGGTATGGCAACGGGCAGGGTCTTTTCTTTCGGTTCTGGCGTGCCGCAGACGCCGATGATGGAGTGTTTATTGGCAGGCTTCGGTGGTTCCGTACTAGACATAAACATTTTATGCAAAACTTTTGCGATGTCATCGTTAACGGTTGCGGTCTTCTCAATCACTTCGGTCTCGGTCGACTGTTCGGCATCAGGGTTCGTTGCACTGACCGAATTTGAATTATTGGAAATCTGGACTGTCATGATGAGCCTCTTTAGATGGTTATCGCAAAATTTTGATCGTGAAATGATGTCGGTCGAAGACGCCTTTATTAAAATCTCGTCCTGGCAATTACGATATCGCAATGCAATGTGCCGGTGGCGCATGGGCCGAAGTACCACACGTAATTACGCATTTCCAATATTTAGCCAAAACATTTTGAGCTTTTTTCTGCCACGTCTCGTTCCTGCGCATGGCGTATGACCTGAACTTGGAGGAATAACCGATGGTAGGCTGCGGCAATTTCATTCATAGTTAATAACGATTGGGGAATATTCTGTGAGAGATATAAGCTATCGATCATTGCATTTCCTTTTACTTTGTATTGATTAATTAAGATAGGACCTCCACCATGCTTGACACAAGTACCAAAGCGCAACTCAAAAGCTATCTCGAACGAGCCACGCAACCGATCGAAATCGTCGCTTCTCTGGACGACAGCAAGGGCTCGACCGATATGCAATCGTTATTGCGCGACATTGCGGAGAGTTCTTCTCTAGTTACCATTACCGAAACGCGGGATCAGGATTACCATCGCAAGCCATCGTTTTCAGTGAATCGCCCCGGTGAAAATCACGGTCCTCGATTTGCCGGATTGCCGATGGGGCACGAATTCACTTCTTTAGTGCTGGCATTGCTGCAAGTGGGCGGCTACCCGCCGAAAGTCGATGCGGCAATCCTGGAGCAAATCAAAGCGCTGGACGGCGATTTTGAGTTCGAAATCTATGTCTCGCTGACTTGTCATAGCTGCCCGGACGTCGTGCAGGCGTTGAATTTGATGGCAATACAGAATCCACGCATTCGCAACACCATGATCGATGGGGCGATGTTTCAGGATGAAGTCAAGGAGCGTCAGGTCATGGCGGTACCGACCGTCTACCTGAACGGCACCGAGTTCAGCCAGGGCCGGATGAGCCTGGAAGAAATCTTGGCGAAAATCGATACCAGCGGTGTCGAGCGCGAAGCCCGCAAGATCGATGCGAAAGCCCCTTTCGACATGTTGATCGTCGGTGGTGGGCCGGCCGGTGCGGCTGCCGCGGTCTACGCCGCCCGCAAAGGAATTCGCACCGGTGTCGCCTCCGAGCGTTTTGGTGGTCAAGTGCTCGATACTCTGGGTATTGAAAACTTTATCTCGCAAAAAGAAACCGAAGGGCCGAAGTTGGCATTCGCGCTCGAAGAGCATGTGCGCAGCTATGATGTCGATATCATGAATTTACAGCGTGCTAGTAAGCTGGTGCCGAATGTCGGCGCCGACGATCTGATCGAAATTCATCTCGAAAGCGGCGCGACATTGCGAAGCAAGTCGGTAGTCATCAGTACCGGGGCGCGTTGGCGTACGATTAACGTACCGGGTGAACAGGAATTTAAGAATAAGGGCGTAGCCTACTGCCCGCATTGCGACGGACCGCTATTTAAAGGCAAGCGGGTGGCAGTCATCGGCGGTGGTAATTCCGGCGTGGAAGCGGCGATCGATCTGGCCGGACTGGTGGCGCACGTGACACTGGTAGAGTACGACACCAAACTACGCGCAGACGCGGTATTGCAACGCAAATTGGCGAGCCTGCAAAACGTCACCATCGTCACCAACGCTCGCACTACCGAAATCACCGGCGAGCAGACCGTCAATGGCCTGACCTACGAAGACCGGGAAACGCAGCAATTACATAAAGTCGAGCTGGAAGGTGTGTTCGTGCAGATCGGCTTGATACCCAATACCGACTGGTTGAAGGGCGTGGTGGAGTTGTCCAGACATGGTGAGATTATTGTCGACGATCGCGGCCAGACTTCGGTGCCGGGCGTCTTCGCCGCGGGTGACGCCACCACGGTACCGTTCAAGCAGATCATCATTGCTGCGGGAGACGGTGCCAAGGCAGCGTTGGGTGCGTTCGATCACCTGATCCGTAGCGCGGTAACCGCCTGAATCATGGCATCGTGGTCCGGGAGCGGTCATAATTGTCAACCGGACCTATAAAAAACGATGAAGAAGCAATGAAAAACAATTACGACGCCAGTACGATGCAAAATGAGCCGGTCTCCGTCAGGCTGCGCAGCATGGTGCGCTCTCTGCCCTCTACGGGTATCACCCTAAGCGAACTGATCCACCGCGTCGGCAACGACGGGTTGCTGATCCTGACCGCACTGCTTACCTTGGTTTTTTTGATCCCGGTTTCGATACCCGGCGTCAGCACTGTGTTCGGCGCGGCGATTTTGCTCGTAGGGATGAGTCGCTTGTTCCAGCGCGAATTGTGGATTCCTTCCAGGATGAAGCACAAGGTGATCGCTACAAAGAAGCTGCGGCCGGTGCTGCGCAAGGCACTGCCGTGGTTGCAGAAAATCGAGCGCCTGAGCCGTCCCAATCGCATTCCGTGGCTGGTAGCAGGCGGTGCCATGGAGCATCTGCACAACGCTTCCCTGATTCTGGGAGCGGTCCTGCTCATGATGCCATTCGGCTTTATTCCTTTTAGCAATACCTTTCCGGCCGTGGCGCTGCTGCTGCTATCGATCGGGCTGCTCCAACGCGATGGCGTCTGCGTATTGTTAGGCTATGTCAGCAACCTGGCCACGATCGTCTATTTCGGCATTCTCATGGCCGGAGGCGGCTTGGCCGTGCGCGAGCTTTTCAACCGGTTTGCCAGCTAAGGCCAGCGCTACCGGACCCCCGTTCCGGCGTCTTGATCATGCGGTCATGAATGCAACCACGTGATCGACATCCAGGCGAATGCCGATATGTTCGCCAATGGCATGATTGTGATGGCTAGGCACCAGGGATAGCACTTGGGCACCGCTGCCCAGGCGCAAAGTGTAGAGAAATTCGGCACCGCGAAATGCCTTGGCAACGACTTCTGCCTTCAGATCGCTGGCATCGTCGTGAATCACATCGTCCGGACGCAGCAAAACGCTGACGTGGCGCCCGCACTCCGTGGCGGTATGTTCAGCATTGCCCCCGGTCAGCATGGCGCTGGATAACGTGCCGAGTTCGATCTCGATGCTACTGGTACTTTTGACTTCGCCGGGCAAGAACACCCCTTGGCCGACGAAATCGGCGACGAAGCGATTGGTGGGCCGGTGGTAGAGATTGTAGGGCGTGTCCCATTGCTGGATACGGCCGTCGTTCATGATGCCGATTTCATCGGCGATGGTGAAAGCTTCGTGTTGATCGTGGGTAACCAGTACCGCAGTCGTGCCTTCCAGTTTTAGAATGGCGCGTACTTCCAGTGCCAGCCGTTCGCGCAGGTCGACATCGAGGTTGGAGAATGGCTCGTCGAGCAGCAGTAGCCGGGGACGCGGTGCCAGCGCTCTTGCCAGCGCGACGCGCTGTTGCTGTCCGCCGGAAAGTTCGTGCGGGAATTTTTTACCGGCACCGGTCAGGCCGACCATCTCCAGCAGCGTACCCACTCGCTGATTGCGCGCCTTCTCGCTCATAGCACGTAGCCCGAAGGCAATGTTGGCGGCAATTTCGAGGTGGGGAAAGAGGGCGTAATCCTGAAATACCATGCCGATGCGCCGTTGTTCTGCCGGCAGATGGTCGCGCGCACTGCTCACGAGTTGTTCTTCAATCCGGATCGTGCCGCCGTCGACGTGTTCAAAGCCGGCGATGCAGCGCAATACCGTTGTCTTGCCGCAACCCGAGGGCCCGAGCAGGCAGCCGATCGCGCCGGCTTCGAGTTGGAACGACATACCGTCGACCACCTTCTGCTGGCCGTGGGAATAGGAAATAGCGTTGAGGTCGAGCAGTGGCATGAGGAATTTTCCAATGATTGCAACGCCAAAAGCGCCAGCAATTATAATTCTCATTCTCATTTAACTTTTACAGGGATTGCATTGTACCCAATCACGCCGGTCCCGAAGGCTATGAGGGCGGTGCCTGTAGCGGCAAGGTTTTCACGTTTGTCGCAACTGTCGATGTTGACGTGGCTGACCATCGTAGTGGCAGCCCTGCTGGCCTTACCGATCCTGAGCGTGGCAGCCAATTTTTTGGTCAGCGGCGGCAGCGATACGTGGAAACATCTGGCCTCGACGGTGTTGCCGTCGTACGTACTGAATACCGCGATTCTGTGTGGAGGCGTCTCCGCCGGCGTGATATTGGTGGGCGTATCGACGGCCTGGCTGGTCAGCGTGCACGAGTTTCCAGGGCGCCGCGTTTTCGAATGGGCCCTGGTATTGCCGCTGGCAGTGCCGGCATATGTCATGGCCTATACCTATACCGACCTGCTGCAATTCGTCGGCCCGGTGCAGACATGGGTGCGCGAAAGCACCGGCCTCGTGGCTGGCCAATACTGGTTTCCCGATATTCGCACTGTCGGTGGCGCGGTCGTGGTGTTCATTTTCGTGCTGTACCCGTACGTCTATCTGCTGGCACGGTCGGCATTCCTCACACGAGGCAGCGGCATGCTAGAGGTTGGACGCTCGCTCGGCTTGGGGCCATGGCAAAGTTTTTTCAGAATTTCCTTGCCCATGGCGCGTCCGGCGATCGCCGCGGGTGCCTCGCTAGCGCTGATGGAGACCCTAGCCGATTTCGGTACCGTGGCGTATTTTGGCGTACCGACCTTCACCACTGGCATCTATCGTGCCTGGTTTTCACTGGGCGACCACGTCGTGGCAGCCGAACTGTCGATGGCGTTGCTGACGTTCGTGGCGCTGGTATTGTTTCTCGAGCGCGCCTCCCGCGGCCGTGCACGGTTTCATGGTGCCACCGGACGCAGCCGTTTGCCGCCTGGACAGCGTCTGCGGGGAATCAAGGCGCTGGCGGCGACGCTGGCCTGTTCGATTCCGCTAACGCTGGGTTTTCTCTTGCCGGCCGGGCTCTTGCTACGCATGGCCGTTACCGGAGGCGATGCGCAATTCGGCGAACGGTTCCTGCATCTTGCGCGCAACAGTTTCGTACTGGCGACGGTCGCCGCCATCGTGGCGGTGGCGGTGGCAGTCTTGTTGGCGTACTCGGCACGCACGACACGCCATGCCCTGCCGAAAATGGTCAATCGCATGGTCGGCTTGGGTTACGCCCTGCCGGGGTCGGTGATCGCCGTCGGTGTGCTGATTCCAGTCGCGCGGCTCGATACCTGGCTGGCCTCGACGATACAAGCGATGACTGGCCAGAATCCCGGTTTGCTACTTACCGGTGGCATTGCCGCCCTGGTGTACGCCTATCTGGTGCGCTTTTTGACCATATCTTTGCAAACGGTAGAAGCCGGGCTGGGAAAGATTCGCCCATCCATGGACGACGCGGCGCGCTCGCTTGGTTACGACCGGGCGCAAACGCTCTGGCGCATTCACCTGCCGCTGTTGCGCGGCAGCCTGCTGACGGCCGGATTGCTGGTGTTCGTAGATGTGATGAAGGAGTTGCCGGCCACACTCGTCATGCGGCCGTTCAATTTCGATACGCTGGCGACCCAGGCCTATACCCTGGCTTCCGATGAGCGACTCTCAGAAGCTTCGACAGCGGCACTGACAATCGTGGTGGTTGGCATACTGCCGCTGCTGTTCATTTCACGGCAGATTGCCCAAGATCGAGAGGCCAAATGATCTCAAGCAGATTTAATCACTGCCAGCCGGCACGATCGTAGATCTTTTGTACGGTCGGTTGCGATTTCGCTAGCACACCGACATTGATCGACTCGGTCTTGAATTTACCCATTGCTTCGAGCGCCGGATTTTGAATTTTTACGCTCGGCACCACCGGCCATTCATTGTTACCGTCGGCGAAATACACTTGCGCTTGGTCGGACGCCAGATAGTCCAAAAACTTTGCAGCCGATTCTTTGTTCGGCGCATTTTTCAATATGCCACCACCTGAAATATTGATATGTGTGCCCGAGGTTGCCTGGTTTGGATACACCACGCCGATGGCTTCCACGATTTTTCGATCTTCCGCTTTATCCGAGCGGATCAATCGCGCGACGTAATAAGAATTGGCTAACGCGACACCACATTCGCCAGCTGCCACCGCTTTAATCTGATCGGTGTCGCCACCCTTGGGTGCACGAGCGAAGTTGGCTACCAAACCTTTCGCCCAATCGGTGGTTTTTTGCTCACCCATTTGTGCCAGCAGCGAGGCACCGAGCGAGAGGTTGTAAGGATGGGAGCCGGATCGAACGCACACTTTGCCCTTGAGCTTGGCATCGGCGAGATCTTGGTATTGCTGTACGTCGGCCGCATTGACTGCAGCTTTGTTATAGACGATGACGCGGGCACGGGTCGAAAACGCTGCCCAGTCGGCTGTCCGTAGCGTGGCGGGAATACGCGACTCCAACAGTTTCGAATTAATCGGCGCGAACAGGTTCAGGTCGTCGGCTTTAGCCAGGCGTGCAGCATCGACGGTGATGAATACATCGGCGGGACTGTTCGCACCCTCGGTGCGTATGCGCTCCAACAGTTCGTTTTCGCCAGCCTCGATACGATTGATCTTAATGCCGGTTTGTTTAGTGAAGTTTGCGTAGAGCGCCTCGTCGGTTTGGTAGTGGCGTGCTGAATAGAGATTGACCACTTTTTCTTGCGCCGACGCGATGAGCGGTAAGGCTGAAGCCAAAAATATTGCGGTAAAAGATAAGCTGGTTTTCATGAAATAGATGTGAATGGTAGTGAAGGAGTGGGGTAAATCATATCAGCCGAATCGCGTAAGTGCAAATAATTCTCATTTAGATTGATTGGGTTTCGTTGCTGCGCACCATTCGATCGAAAATTCTGCTTGGGCATTCGAAATATTCGAAAAACTTATGATTTGACTGTGCGCTACTACGCATTAAATCACTCCAACCTGCAAAACATTGCCAATTTCACCACGGAAAAGCGATGATATATTTTCCATAAAGCAAAATTTTTTAAACTTTTATTTGTGTTTTCAGATTGCCATCGAATCATAAAAATTCAAATAGCCTCATAGGGAAAAATTCTCGTTATTGCAATAAAGGAATGCGTTTTTTACATATTTTAAGATGCTCTATTCACAACTATATTTTCTCTCGGCAATCCTAGGGGTTGTCGAACCAGTTTTTATCGCTTAAGGTAACGAAAAATTTGACTCAAAAAGTTTCTTCAAGGATATTTTGCAGTGCGTCAATCGTTTTGCCTGAGATAATTTTTTAAGTTCACCGAGCCATTGTAGTAAAAAGCCATTCGGCTGAAACGACACAAGTTACACATTTAGTCTGCTTGAAAGCAACGTGTATGCTTTCCTATAGGCAACTACGTTAACAACAAGGGTTCATTTCAATGACGATGCTGAAATACCGCGTGATGTCGAGGTCAACTTGATCGACGAACATCCTCACCTATTACAGCGCAGCTACCAATTGCGCTACGACGTGTATTGCCTGGAACGCAATTTTCTGCAACCGGACGATTATCCAGACGATTTGGAAACCGACGAATACGATCCTTACTCATTACATTTCGGCGTCACCAACGAGCGTGAGGAGTTGGTCGGCACGGTACGGCTCGTACGGCCTAGCCCGGTTGGATTTCCAATGTACGACTGTTGCCACATCTTTCCACAGGAAGCCAAGAAACTGCGCAAGATTCCAAATTTGGCCGAAGTGTCCCGCTTGGCCATCAGCCGCCGGTATCATCGGCGCCGGGGTGACGGCCCTTACGGTGTGCGTGGTGCCAGCAGTTTCGGCGAACCTGCACCGCACACCAAGCATGAAGATGAAAATGCCGACAGCCGGCATGGCCACGTGCCACTGGTTGTCAGTCTTTATAAGTCGATGTACCAGGCGTGCAAACGCAATGGCATCACGCATTTACTGGCAGCGACAGAACGCTCGCTGCAGCGTCTGCTGACAACCTATCATTTTCCGTTCCGCCCGATCGGTCCCCAGGTCGATTACTTCGGCCCCGTGACGCCCTATTTGCTGGATCTGGCAGAACTGGATGCAGCATTGATCGCGCACAATTCACCGATTCTCGATGGTTTCCTGGAAGGCTTGGAGCCGGAATACTGGCCCACGGCATTGCAAACTTCCTGGTGGACGCCGGATTGAGTATCTAGTTACTTAGTAAGCCGGGACCGAATATCCTCCAATGCGGCGATATTCGGGTGATAGCGCTAGCAGCCCCGGAATCACGCTTTCCGGATATAAATCCTGCAGGACCGCCACGGTGATCGCCGTGACTGCCTCGCTTAACCGGGCTTCGCCCTGACTGCGCGTGCCTTCGGCGCGAAGCAGTTGCCAAACAGCTTGCAGGTTTTGTTCGTGCGTTGCGACTGCGCGCTCTACATGCGCTTGCCAAAATGCCGGTGCTTCCCCCTCGACGAATTGTCCCCGCCCTCGGCCGAAATGTATCACCGCCAAGTAGCGTAGTACGCCGGTCGCCGTCAGTGAGCGCAATAGTGGCGGCGCGAACTGTACCGTAGGTGTCTGGCGGTCGGTCGTGGCGTTGAAACCCCATGCCGCACCGGCAAAGGTGATTGCACCCATGACACCACCGAGTATCGCGCCCAGCCCTGCTGTCAAGCCACCTGTGGCCAAATCCGCCGTAAGACCGGTCGTGGCGCCGGCGATCAATGCGCCGAGCATCCCGGCTTGCGCTTTGCCGATCGGGGCACGAATGGCAAAGTTATTATTGACCCTGGCGATGATCGACGCCGCAGCGCCAGCGTCGAGACGATGCAACGTCGCCAGTTTGGCGGTGAGACCGACGATATCGCGCTCCAGCCGTTCGAGCAATCTTTGCATCGCCAGCGCGGCGTCGTCCGGAGCTTGTTCCGAATGCTGCTCTGAAGGCTGACTCGAAGGCTTGCTTGAAGACTTACCCGGAGGGCGAGCAATGCCGGCTGCCTGTAGGGCAGACTTCAATAACCGCCGCTGCGACGATACGATCGTTTCCCGCGCCGCAGCCGCCGCACTTAAATGCGCAACGGTCAGGGCCATCGCCTGGGAAAAACGTTCGATATTGCGCGCATCCCAGGCAGCCAGCAAGCGTGCTTGCCCAGCCATTTTGTCCGTCGAAACCATCGACCCCAGCGCCTCATAGAACACGCGCTCGTGTACCCAGCAGCGCGTGAACGCATCCAGCGGCACGATTTGCCGCACTAGCGGGTAAGGCTGCAGCGCCCCGCGCCAACGGTCGACTTCGGTATGTTCCTGCGCCATCGGCCGCGGTGGCCCGATCTGATTCAACAACACGAGAACCGGTTTGCCCAACCATGCAAGTACCTGCATTTCCGCCGGTACGTAGCCGGCGTCTTCCGGACTCTCCGAAGCATTGACCAGATACAGCACTACATCGCAAGTGTCGCGGGCGGTACGCAGCGCTTGTTGACTGAGCCAGAAAGGCCGGTCCCGATAACGGTCCAGTACCTCGCGCAGAAACCAGCCGATCGGGTTATCGGCATTGCCCAGCCGTTTCAAGAGGCGCACCGAATCGCCGAAGCCTGGGGTATCCCATAATTGCAGCTTGTCGCCTGCCTGACTGGTCAGCAGCGTGTGGGCCTCCGAGCGTTGAGTAACATGGGCGGCGTCGCGCACCTCACCGACATCGGCGCCCAGCAGGGTGCGTGTGAGTGTAGTTTTGCCGTTGTTTGTGTGGGAAACCAACACCAGCTGGATGTCTGCGGGCAGGTTATTCATGCCGGATACGTGTCATCGTCGCGGTCGAGCGGACATCGGGGTGGATCAAGCAAATCAACGATCGTCATCGTAACGCCGTGGGTATTGCAAAATTGGTGCCACAACGCGACCCGCTGCGAAAGTCGATGAACACTGCCGGCCTGCTCGCCGAGGCGTTCGCGATACCCGGATTGATCCACCAGCGCCACGATCGTTGTCTGCGCCGATAATTGATCCAGAAATTCACCGTGATTTTGCGTTTCAGGTGTGGCAGCCATATTAAACAAAACCGCTGTGAGATCGACATCGGCAAGATCGGGGTGAGCGTCGCCGAGGCGCTCTGGCGCTGCGTGCCCGTACGCACTCGAGGGTCGCAGCATCACGCGCGATTCTTCACCGAGCAGCATCGCGGCGACCTGCGTGAGGCCCTGGTCGCGCGCTTCGTCTACCGTGAAGCTATAAGGCAATACGCGTAGCAGGCTTGGTTTGCCGCTCAAACCACCGGCCAGACGGCGAAAGTAGGGTTGCTCCAATCCCAGCGGAAAGCGCCTCGCCAATTCAATGGCGCGCCAGCGTGTCAGCCCCGCTAATATCGATCGCGGCACGATCACCAGCAACAAGATCGTTGCTGCATACAAATGAACCCAGCGCGCACCAGCCTGCAGTGTCGAACTGGCAGCGGTGGTCGTATCAACCACAGGCGGCGTCAGAATCTGTGCTGCGTTCGGTGCGAAGCGCAACGATTCGATATCGGCTAATGAAAAGTCCGCCAAGTCGAATACTGCTCGTGCCGGTGCGAAGATCGTCGACAGCAGCGTATGCAACTGCGGCACGCTCAAAAAAGTGCTCTCCCAACCCGCAGAATAAGCAGAGAGCACGCCGCGTGCATATAAAGAACCGATCGCGCCGATGGCAAACAGCGCCGCGCTGGCGTGCAGGCTGTACGCGAGGCGGGCGGCGGTTAGCGGCCGGCTTAGCCGTATCCACTCCAGCATATAGGCAGATAGCCCAGTGGCCAGAACCGGTGGCAGTTTTCTGGGTAGGCGCATGGTGCCGCCTGCCAGCTTCCTTGCGAGCGCGGTATCTGCCAGACCGGTACCACGGCGCGGCAAGCAAAACCATCCCAGCAGCAACACGTAGGCCAGCAAGTTCCACAAAATGATCGAAAGCAGCGGCAGCGACAACAGGTCTACCCGATGCGGATCGGTGATCCGGTCCAGGCCGGCACCTGCCAACAACGCCAGGCACGGCAGTACGACGCCGAGCCTGCGCAAGCCGCCGGCATGCCCCGACAGCGTCGCGAACGTGGGTAGCCGACCAGCAAGTCTTTGCAGAATCAAGCCAGCGCGTTGCTGCAAAAAATATTCGGTGGTCGGTTCGGCACCGGTTTCAGAGGCGCGCCAGCGGGCGAGCTCGCGTGCACTGCGGCTGGCATGTTGCCGGTCTTCCTGGCTGAGAATTTCGTACTGACGGTCGGCTATCTCGATGGCGCGCACCATCACCACATCTTTTGCAGCGGCTTCATTCATGAGAGTCGTTTGGCGGTTCGTTTGGTGTTTCGTCTGATGGTTCGTCTGGAAAACGGGTGGGCGTGTGCTGTAGCAGGCAACTAAATGAGCTCACTACAACAGTTGACGTATGTTGCAGTAAACCCATATCGCCGCGCTGCATTTCCACATATGATGCCTGTCAGAAAGGAATATTCTATGACCGCTATCCGATCCCGCCTGCGCGCCGTCGTCATGATCGCCGCCGCCGTATGTACCGGCAACGCCTTTTGCGCCTCGCCGTCAGGCGTTTTCATCGCCGGCACCCAGTATTCGGCCGACAGTTCCTACACCTACGCAGGCGTGGTCAAACCAATGGCGGGAAACGAGCTCGGCCGTGGATGGTACAACACCGCCATTCTCAGTTGGCTGACTTATCGCTACGACACGACCGATGCAACCGGCACCGATGTACAGATTCACGCCAGTTCACCGGGTTTGGAAGCGGGCATCGGCTATGGCTGGAAGGATGCCGGACATGCCCTCACATTATCGACTTCACTCGGCTATCGCAATACCCGGGTTCGGCCGTTCGTGCCTGCCGATGAAAAATCCGGCAGCGTCATCACCATCACTCCACAATTGCAATTATCGGTGACATTGACGCCGCGCCTGAGCGCCAACACGCTGGCAAGTTATGCATTTGGCCAAAAAAGCGCCTACGCTCGTGGTCGATTGATGTGGATGGCCGATCGCCGCTGGTCCGTCGGCCTCCAGGAAACATTCCAGAAAGGGCAAAACTATCGATCATTGCAGCATGGGCTGGTACTGGTGCACGATCTGGAGAATGGTTACGTGGTCGAAGGCTCGGCCGGCATTTCGCGTCCGCGCGACGGCGACGATTCCGGTTACATCGCCTTCGGGCTTTCCCGAGCTTTCTAAATGATGCGGTGGTGGTGGCCTCGGTGGCGGCGGCCTATTTCGCGTACTGCGCTACCGGTAGCTATCGTACTGGTCCTGACGGCCGGCCCGGCCGTTGCCGCTGGCTGCGCAGAGTTGGCGGCGTGGCCGGCATGGCAACAATTTCAAAAACGCTTTATCAGCACCGACGGGCGTGTCATCGATCACGGTTCGGCGGCCCACGTCACGACTTCGGAAGGGCAGGCCTATGGCATGCTGTTCGCGCTGATCGCCAACGATCCTGCCGGGTTCGAACGCCTGCTCGACTGGACCACGAATCACCTCGCGCGCGGCAATCTTGATGCCCGCCTGCCGGCATGGCAGTGGGGCAAACGTGCCGACGGTTCGTGGGGTGTCTTGGACGACAACGCCGCCTCCGATGCCGACCTGTGGATGGCCTACGCGCTGACCGAAGCCGGCCGGCTCTGGAATCGTCCGCGCTACGCCGATCTCGGACGCGCGCTGGCCGCCCGCATCATGCACGAAGAAACAGCCTTGCTGACGCCGCTCGGCAGGGTGTTATTGCCAGGACCCCGCACCTTCCGTCTGGCCAACAAAACGGTCAGGCTCAATCCCAGCTATTACCCGATCCAGGTGCTGCGCCGTTTGGCAAAGGTCCATCCTACCGACGGCTGGAACCAGATAGCGCAGACATCGATCAGCTTGCTGCGGCAAAGTGCCGACCAAGGATATTTTCCCGACTGGATTTTGTATCAAGACCACGTCGGTTTTTTGCCCGATCAAGAAAAACGTGCGATCGGCAGCTATGATGCGATCCGCGTATATCTATGGGCCGGCATGCTCGACGCCGGCGATCCCTTGCGCGCCGAACTGATCGCAAAAGCCGATCCGATCATCCAATATGTCGTGCAGCAGGGCGTGCCGCCTTTAGAGATCGATACCTTGAGTGGCGCGGCACAGGGATACGGGCCGGTGGGATTTTCTGCGGCATTGCTGCCGATACTGGCGGTGTACGACCGCAAGCCGCTGCTGCAGCAACAGCACTTGCGCGTGATCAACGCGGCACCGCTGGAACGCCGGAACAATTATTACGAGCAGGTGTTGACATTATTCGGCCTCGGTTGGCTCGAGCGCCGTTATCGCTTCGATGCAGATGGCGCGCTACAGCCCGACTGGACTTGCCGGTGAGGCGCTCTCGGTTTTGAAGCCGTGCATCAGTCGTGTCAAGTGCGCAGTTTGATGTTGCATCGATTCCGCGGATGTGGCGGCCGCCTCGACCAGGGTAGTATTTTGCCGCGTGACCTCGTCCATTTCCGTGATTGCCACATTAATTTCCGCGATGCCTGTGGTTTGCGCCCGGCTGGCTGCTGAGATATCGTTGATGATGTCGCTGACTTGCTTGACGCTTTCGACGATGTCTTTCATGGTCGTACCCGACTGATCGACCAGCTTGGCGCCATTCGCGACTTTTTCTACCGAAGCACCGATCAGCATCTTGATTTCCTTCGCCGCTGCAGCCGAGCGTTGTGCCAAAGTGCGTACTTCAGCTGCCACGACAGCGAAGCCGCGGCCCTGTTCGCCGGCACGTGCCGCTTCGACCGCGGCATTCAACGCCAGAATATTCGTTTGAAAGGCGATGCCGTCGATGACGCCGATGATATCGACGATCTTACGCGAGGAAGCGTTGATCGAACTCATGGTGTCGACGACTTCCGTGACCACTGTGCCACCCTTGCTGGCAACGCTGGAAGCGGTCGCGGCCAATGCACTGGCTTGGCGTGCGTGGTCGGCATTCTGTTGTACGGTTTCGGTAAGCTGTGTGACCGAAGCGGTTGTCTTGGCCAGCGATATAACCTGTTGCCGGGTAAGAGCCGACAGGTCGATGTTGCCGGCGGTAATTTCTCCCGAGGCGGCTGCGATCGCTTCGGTGCCGGTACGTACCTGGACGATGGTATCGAGCAGATTGCTGGTCATCTGGCGCATGGCGCGTTGCAATTCACCTAACTCGTCCGTAGAGCTCACCTCGATATGCGCCGTCAAGTCGCTGGCAGCCACGGTCGTTGCCGTTGTCACCGAATGCCGCAGGGGGCGGGTGATCGATCGGGCGATCACGTAGGCAAAGGCAATGCCGATAGCGGCGGCAATCCCACCCAGGCTGGCCAGCAGCACCAGGGTTTGTTGAAACGCAGCCTGGGTTTGCCGGCCTCCGTCTTTCATCAGCTTTTCCTGATGTTGCACCATCGCTTGCAAGGCGGCCATGTAAAGATCCTGAGATTTGTAGTCCGGCCCATACAACGTTTTGGTGGCCTGACGGATATCGTTTGCCAGCCCTAATTGAATGACTTCGTCGGTGTAACGAAAATATGCCGTGCCCGTTTGCCGGATCACGGCCACCAGTTTGCGTTCGACATCGGATATCGCAGCTTTCTCAATTTGATTCATCAATGCATCGATGCGTGCACGATTCTTACGCAGGCTTTCCTCGTTGGCGGCCAGGCTTCGTTCGTCCGGACGCAGAATCAGGTTACGTACCAGCCGCGAGTTGTCGACTGCCAGGAATGCCGCGTTTTGCGCTGCGGCTGCTTGCGGATAGACGGTATTGATCGTGACATCGGCGCTTTGGTTCTGGTCGCTCAAGCGCTGGATCGCCACCAGGCTGATGGCAAGAATGAACAGAATCAAGATGCCGAATGCCACACCGAGCCGATGGCCAACTTTCAGATTCTTTATACGCTCACCCGACAAATACCTGCAGTGGAATCAAGAGCCGGCAAGCGAGATGTCCGATATGCCGACATGAGTAACTTTACTCGAAGAAAGCTTGTGCCGGATCAGCTATTTTTCGGTGCAATGTTAGTTCAGTGACAAGGCCGATCGGATTCCTCGGATAGCATGCATCCCCTAACCCGTACGCATGGTGCGCAAAAAATTGAGCAAAGTGTTGCTGAGCCGTTACCTCGGCATCCTGATACGGCTCGATCGCTCGATAATTTTCCAGGATTTGCATGACAACGATTCAATGGTTTCTCCTGATCGGATTTTTGCTGCTCGCGCGTGGCTTGAGTTCGACGATTTTGCAAAGATCGCCTTTCACATCGTCTATTTTCTATCTGGCCGTCGGATTGATTGCCGGGCCGACTGTTCTCGGTTTGTTTAAATTCGATCCGCTGGAGCAGTCGGCGCTGCTGGAAGCACTGACCGAGGTCGCAGTACTGATCTCGCTTTTCTCTGCCGGGGTAAAGATGCCTGTGCCGGTCAAGATGTTGCACTGGAGGCCACCGATCCGCCTGGCTTGGATCTCTATGACAATCACGGTGGCACTGGTCGCCGGTTTCGGCTACTACGTGCTCGATCTGCCCCTTGGCGCAGGAATTTTGCTCGGCGCGATCCTCGCGCCTACCGACCCGGTGCTGGCGACCGATGTCCAATCCCGCCACCATGGCGACAAAGACCAGTTGCGCTTTACGCTTACCAGCGAAGCCGGCATGAACGATGGCACTGCTTTTCCGTTTGTCATGCTCGGGCTGGGTCTACTTGGCTTGCATGAATTGGGCGAGTACGGCGTTCGCTGGGTAATGGTTGATGTATTGTGGGCCACGGCTGCTGCGGTCGTGATCGGCGTCGCTTTCGGCGCAGCGCTGGCCTGGCTCAGTTGGGAGATGCGTTCGCGCGAGCCCAAGCATGAAGTGCTTGACGATCTGGTGGGCCTGGGCCTGATCGCAGTCGGCTATGGCGTGAGTGCATCGGTCAGCGCCTGGGGGTTTTTGACGGTGTTTTTCATTGGTGTTGCGCTGCGTCAAACCGAGCTGAAGCTGGCCGGCCGCACCGAAACCAAAGGCGCCAACACTTCTAAAACCACCGACGCCGCGCCCGCGCAGGCCATCGACCCGGACATACAAGCTTCTGAACCTGTCGACAAAAAAGATGCGCCACCGATCGTTTCTACCGAAAGCCTGATCTTCGAAGAACATCTGGAGCGGCTGTCGGAATTGTTGTTGATACTCTTATTGGGCGGAATGATGTTTATGGATTACTGGTCGTGGCGCACCGTTGGCCTGGCGCTATTTCTGTTTTTTATCGCCCGTCCGGTGAGCGTACTACTCAGCCTGATCGGCTCGCGCGTGCCGTGGAGCTTGCAAGGTATGACAGCCTGGTTCGGCGTGAGGGGTATCGGCTCGATCTATTACCTCATGTATGCAATTCAGCACGGCTTGCCAACGGCGCTGGCAAAAGACATGATTCAATTGACGTTGATTGTGATCACGCTGTCGATTTTGCTGCACGGTGCCAGTGTCAAACCGATGATGAACCGTTTTTGGAAGCCGACAGAAAAATCCAAGTAAGCGCGGGCGAGCTGTTAAACCCGTCATTCCGGTACGTCCGATACCAGCAGCTGGTCGATACGATTGCGGTCCATATCGACGATTTCAAAACGATAGCCTTCCCATTCGAAATATTCGGCAACCTGAGGAATATGCCCGAGTTGTGCGAGGGTAAAGCCGGCTAGGGTGTGATATGCCCCGGCGGATTCCTCTGGAAAGCGTATATCGGTATGAAACAATTCCCGAAAACGGTCGAATGAAATGCCGCCATCGATCAGCCAGCTGCCATCCTCGCGCTTGACGGCATCGGCTTCCTGGTTTTCATCGACGGTCGAAACATGGCCGACCAGCGCACCCATGACGTCGCTGAGGGTAACCATGCCTTCGATCTCGCCGTACTCATCGACTACTAACGCAATTTCCGCCCGCTGCACCTTGAAGGTTTCCAGCAGGCTCATGGCACTTACCGATTCCGGAATATAGAGCGCTGGCTTGGTGACGGCGGCAATGTCGATCTCCGACAGCGAATTTTTTCTGATCACCTGCTCAAACAAATCGCCGGCATGCAGGATGCCCTTAACTTCGGTACGGTCGCCGCGATACACCGGAAACCGGCTGTAGGAACTATCGGCAATCTTCGCCAGATTTTGCTCGGCCGTGTCGTCCAGATCGATGAATTCGAGGTCTGCACGGGGTGTCATCAGGGCGGCAATACGCAGGTCGTCCAGACGCAGTGCGCGGGTGACGATATCGTGTTCAGTCTTCTCGAACATACCGGCATCGGCACCGTCGCGCAGCATGCCGGTGATTTCCTCTTCGGTCACCACATCGTCTTTACCTTGATGCAGCCCCAGCAGACGCAGGAAAAATTCGGTGGTGCCCGATAAAACCCGCACGAACGGCCCCATCAGCCGTGACAGCAGCTGCATCGGCACGGCTACCAGGGTAGCAACCGTTTCCGGGTGCTGCATGGCGATTCTCTTTGGAACCAACTCGCCGAAGATGATAGAGGCGAAGGTAATGCCCATGACGACGATGGCCAGTGAAAATTCACGGGCATATGTCTCAAGCGCTGGAATTTGTGCGATCGAAGGCGTCAGCCGCTCGACCAACGACGCTTCGCCGAACGCGCCGTTGAAAATACCGATGAGTGTGATGCCGACCTGAACCGTCGAGAGAAAATTACTGGGGCTATCTGCCAGATGCAACGCGGCACGCGCGCCCTTGCTACCGTTTTCCGACCGTTTTTCGAGCCGCATCCGTTTTGAGGAAACGATTGCCAGTTCGGACATGGCAAAAACACCATTCAATAAAATCAATCCCAGAATAATGACGATGTCCATTGCAAGGGGGCTGGCCGGTCTCCCGCGAACCCCTGGTGATTAAGGAATGGGAATTGTACCTGCGCACGGGGCCGCGGCGCGCCGTTTACAAAATCGGCATTTGCGGGATGGTATAAAAAAATGTGCAAAGGCCTGCTGCTATAATCCAACGACCGCCAACGACACTTTTGCTCTCGTGCGCCGACTCGTCTGTCTTCTTCTGTTGTTTTTGATGCCGTTGCATGGTTTCGCCATGCAGGTCGGCTGGTCGTCTCCGATCGACCATTACAATATTGGCCATGAAATCGAGCATCTGCAGGAAAAGAGTCACCACCACGATCTCGACACCGGTGCATCGCATTACGATGACTCCAGCGAATCGGCAACGCACATTGCCGATCACTCAACGAGCGCCAACGTGTCTGCAATTCCTTCATCGGTCTTACTGCGCCTGATATCGGTACCGCTGGCCCGGGAAGCTGGTGAGCTGAGCTATTTCATTCCGCATCCTAACCTAGAACGGCCCCAGCGTCCGCCTTTGTCTCCCGGCTGATAAGCCGGGGACGCCATTGCTGGATACTGCGCTTGACGAACAGCGCCGCTAGTCTGTCAACGACTGGCCGCATGCAATTGCCTTCGGATTTGAGTTCATCCACCTACCGGAGGCGGCATGCGCATACGCATAGTCTTTTACCCTATTTTCTTTACCCTCTTTTTTTTCATCGGCCTGCCGACGGCGTCGGCCGAGGTTGCTCCATCCAACGTGCGACAGGCATTTGAATCCGCCTGGTTACGCTCTTCGGCGCAGCAGGTGCGTACTGCCAGACAAGACGAAATTGCAGCAGAGCAGGAAGCGGCACGTTCCTGGTTAGCAGGAGCACCGGTTGTGGGGATGGCGCAACGTAGCGACCGTTGGACAGACAACCGTGGAGAGCGCGAAACCGAGGTTTCAGTTGCGACCCCGGTCTGGTTGCCAGGGCAAATTTCTACGCGGCGGGAAGCAGCGCGTCTGGGCACCGACCGGTTCGATACCGAAATTGCCCTGGCCCGGTTGACGTTGGCCGGCGAAGTAAGAGAGCGCCTGTGGGCGGTCGCACTCGCCCGTGACATGCTGGCCGAAGCCGAGCAGCACCATCATCATCTGGACATGCTGGCGCAAGATGTCAAGCGCCGGGTCGGTGCCGGCGACCTGGCGAGGACGGACAACCTTCTGGCAATACAGGAAGTGCTCAAGGCGGCCTCCGGCATTCATCTGGCACGCAGTAAACTCGAGGAAGCCAACACGCGTTATACCGCGCTGACCGGCCTGTCGGAAGTGATTTCACCCGAGCCGGAGGTGCTGGAAAACTTGCCGATCGAGCAACATCCAAAATTGCTGATGGCTAAGAAATCTCTGGAACGCGCACAGGCAGCCGGTCGGGTAACGGCCAGTAATCGCAGCGACCCGCCCACAATCGGTATATCGATGCGTCGCGAGCAGGAGCGAGAGGGTAGCGGCTTCAGCCGCAGCCTCAATTTGGCGGTGCAGATTCCCATCGGCACGGCTACGCGCAATCGGCCGCTGGATGCGGCAGCCTATACCGGAATACAGACGGCTTCGGTGGAGTTAATGCAGATCAATGTGGCGCTACAAGCGGAAATCGATATCGCCGGTCAGCAATTGCGTACTGCGCAACTGGCAAACACCAACGCCGCTGCACAAGCGGCACTGCTGAGCGAACACACTGCCTTGATGGAAAAAGCCTTCCGCCTAGGGGAGGGCAGTTTGCCGGAACTGTACCGTGCGCAAACCTCACTGCATGAAGCTACGGCCGCCGTTCGCCAGCAACACAATGCTGTCGGGCTGGCTAGTGCCCGCTTAAATCAGGCAATGGGAGCATTACCATGAAAAATCAGCTCGTACAGATGATCCTGTGTTTCGTTTCATTTTCCGGGGTGTCGGTGGCAGTTGCCGGCCCTGGCGCGCATGGACCGAACGGCGAACATATGAATGTGCCGACCACAGAGACACATGCCGCGACCGGTATGCGGCTGGAAGCGGTCAGTGAATCGTTCGAAATCGTCGGTAGCTTGCAGGGAAATGAGCTATCGCTTGTCATCGACCGCTTCGATACCAACGAACCGGTGCTCGGCGCACGGCTGGAAATCGAATTGGAAGGGCGCAAGGCTGTGGCCAGCTTTCATGCCGACCACGGCGATTATTCGGTAGACGACGCGGCGTTTCTGCAAGCTCTGTCCGAGCCGGGCAAGCATGCCGTGGTAATGACATTGGCCGCCGGTGGGCAAAACGATTTGCTGGAAGCGACGTTCGAAGTGGCCCCGGCAACCGGGGCGCAGGCGGCTGGGGAGGGCCGGGAGCATGCGCACCAGGGTGCACACGCGCACGAATATCTTTCGCGCAAGCGGTTGTTTGGCGGTGGCGCAGTGGTTGTTCTGGCAGCGGTATTTCTGCTGCTTTTTGTCCGGGCAAGACGTCGTCACAGGGAATTTGAAAAATGATCAAGTCAATTACCATCGCCCGTTTTCTGCTGGCCGGATTGGCTGTTTTGGCCGGATTGGCAGGCCCAGTGCCAACCCTCGCCGCACCGGGCGCACACGGCCCGAATGGCGAACACCTCGATGCGCCTTCCGCAGCCGCTGCACCCGCCGTCACTGCACCTGCCACCAATGTTGCCAGCGGTTTGCTACGGCTGGCGGACGGCAGCATCAACGTGCCGAAGCAGGCGCAACGTCGCCTAGGACTGCGCACCGTCGTCACCGCTACGGGCGCACATCCGACGACGGTCGAACTCAACGCGCGTATCGATATCGATCCGAACGCGGGTGGCCGCGTGCAGGCACCGTTTTCCGGGCAGATCGAACCGGGCCCCAAAGGCTTACCGGTTGCCGGACAAACAGTAAAAAAAGGGCAGGTGCTGGCCATGATCCGGCCGATCGCCAGTGCCATCGATCGCGGCAATCAGCAAGCGGAGCTAGCCGAAATCCGCGCCAGCCAGACCCTGGCGCAGCAGCGGCTGCAGCGCTTGTTGCAGCTGGAAGGCTCGGTGCCGCAAAAGGAAATCGATGCGGCGCGTGCCGAGGTCGGCAGTCTGGGTGGGCGTGAACGGGCGATCGCCGCTAGTGTCGGTGGGCGGCAACCGTTACTGGCTCCAGCTTCTGGTGTCATTGCGTCAGCCAGTATCCTGAACGGTCAGATCGTCGAAGCACGCGACATATTGTTCGATATCGTCGATCCGCGCCGGATGATGGTGCAGGCTTCGAGCACGGATGCATCCCTCGCCGATCGTATTGCCGGCGGCAGCCTGGTCGGGTATCCCAAGGTTGCCTTGCGCTTTGTGGGCAGCGCAAGGAGCCTGCGCGACGGTGCGTTGCCATTGAATTTTTTAGCTGCCACCAATGGCGCAGCATTGGCCATCAACCAGCCGGTGAGCGTCGTGGTCAGGCTTACCGATCAATTGAACGGCGCAGCGCTTCCAGCTGCAGCGCTGGTGCGCAATCAAGCCAATGAGCCGGTTGTATGGGTCAAGACCGGGCCTGAACGCTTCATCGCCCAACCGGTTCAGGTGCAATCCCTGGATGGCGAAACGATCGTGGTGCTCAAAGGTCTGACGGCAGACGCCCGGGTGGTCGTGGCCGGAGCCTCCCTCATCAATCAGATCCGATAGGGGCCAGGACATGTTCAACGGCATCGTTCGCTTCAGCCTCGGCAACCGGCTGTTGGTACTGGTTACGGCATTGCTGCTCATGCTGTATGGCGCATTCATGGCCGCGCGCACGCCGGTCGATGTATTTCCTGCGCTCGACAAACCGCTCGTGACCATCTTGACCGAATCCGGCGGCATGGCCCCGGAAGAAGTCGAATTGCTGGTGTCGTTTCCGATCGAGACGGCGCTCAACGGCATGCCGGGCGTGACTCGCGTGCGCTCCGTTTCCGGCGTCGGACTATCAATCGTCTATGCAGAATTCGACTGGGGCACGGACGTCTATCGAAACCGCCAACTGGTGTCGGAACGGCTGGGACTATTGAAGCAACAGTTGCCTGAGGGCGTCACGCCGATCATGGGCCCGGTATCGTCGATCATGGGTGAGGTCATGCTGATCGGCCTGCCGATCGATCTCGCCAAGACCACGCCGATGCAGGCCCGCGAATATGCCGATTTCATCCTGCGACCCAGATTGCTGTCGATTCCCGGCATTGCGCAAGTGGTGCCGATCGGCGGCGAGGTCCGTCAGTTGCGAGTCGAGCTGGACACCGCACGGTTGGCGCAGTTCGATATAACGCTCGAGCAAATCGAAACGGCACTGCGTGGTGTGGCCGGCAACACCAGCGGCGGCTTCATCGACCTGAATAATCGCGAGTATCTGATTCGCAATATCGGACGCAGCACGCGGCTAGAAGACATCAAGGGCTTGGCGGTCGCTTTTCGTAACGGTGCGCCGGTATTGCTGGAGCAGGTGGCTTCGGTCGCCTACGCTGCCGCGTTCAAACGCGGCGACGCTGGCATGAAAGGGCGCCCCGCAGTCATTGTCAGCATTCAAAAGCAGCCAGATGCCGATACCGTCAAGCTTACTGCCGCCATCGAGAGCGCGCTGCTGGAAATGAAGCCAGGGCTGCCCGCCGGCCTGTCAGCACCCGAGGTACTGTTTCGTCAGGCCGACTTCATCGAAGCCTCGATCGCCAACGTCATCGAGGCCTTGCGTGACGGTGCAATATTGGTCGCAATCATCCTGTTCCTATTTCTCTTGAATGCGCGTACCACGGCAATTTCACTGATTGCCATTCCGCTGTCGCTGGCCGTGGCGCTGGCGGCATTTCATTTGCTGGGCCAATCGATCAATGTGATGACCCTCGGTGGATTGGCCATTGCCATCGGCGAGCTGGTCGACGACGCCGTGGTCGATGTCGAAAACATTCTGCGTCGGCTCAAGCAACGCAGCTTGCAACTGGGCACGCAACTTAACAATTTAAACCAGAGTAGCGCTCACCAGGAGGAAACCACATCCCTGCCATCGGTACTGGAAACCATCTGGCGTGCGTCCGTCGAGGTTCGCTCCGGCATCGTGTATGCAACCGTCATCGTCGTACTGGTATTCGTGCCGCTTTTCGTGCTGCCGGGCATCGAAGGCCGACTGTTCGCGCCGCTCGGTATTGCGTACATCGTCGCCATCCTGGCCTCGATGCTGGTCTCGATGACCGTTACACCGGTACTGGCCTATTATTTCTTGCCGAATATGAAACCGCGTCGGCATGACGACAGCGCTTTGGTGCGGCAACTTAAAAGCTGGGATGCGAAATTGCTGCAATGGTCGTTCGCCAGGGCCAAGCCAATACTAGGAGCGGCGGTTTTGCTGGTGGTGCTCGCCGCCGCCTCGGTGCCGTTCTTTCCGCGGGCGTTCCTGCCGGCGTTCAACGAGGGCTCGCTAGTCATCGGTATGACGTTCGTGCCCGGTACGTCGTTGGGCGAAGCCAATCGCATGGGCGCTCTCGCAGAAAAATTAATCGGCGAAGTACCGGAAGTGACGCAAGTTGGCCGGCGTACGGGCCGTGCAGAACTCGACGAACATGCCGAGGGTGTGCATTCATCCGAACTCGATATCGATCTGAAACGTTTGGTACGCGGGCGTGAAGCCGTAACGGCAGATATCCGCACACGGCTGGCAGTACTTCCCGCCGGCATCGCCATTGGCCAGCCGATCTCGCACCGGCTCGATCATCTACTTTCGGGTGTGCGGGCTCAGGTCGCCCTAAAAATCTCCGGCGACGAACTCGACACCCTGCGTGGCTTGGCCGAGAGCTTGCGTGCCCGGTTGGTCAATGTGCCGGGGCTGGTCGATCTATCGGTAGAACGACAGGTGCTGATTCCGCAAATCACGGTGCGCATTGATTACCGCAAGGCTGCCCAGGCGGGTGTCTCGCCCGGGCAGATACTGGAGGCGGTGCAAACGCTGTCAGAAGGCAAGCGCATCACCCAGATCGTCGATGGCTCGCGGCGATTCGACTTGGTGATTCGCCTGCCGGATGCGCAACGCACGCCGCAAAACCTGTCTCGCATCATGCTGGATACACCCGCCGGAAAAATCCCTCTGGCGAACGTTGCAACGATTGAGGAGAGCGACGGCCCCAATCAGATCGGCCGTGAGAACGGCCGCCGGCGCATCGTCGTCTATGCCAATACCGACGGCTCCGACATGACGCAATTGATTAATCAAGTGCGTCAGGCAATTGCCGCTACACCGCTTCCGGGTGGCTACTTCGTCAGTATCGAAGGGCAGTTTCAGGCACAGGAACAAGCGACCCGCTTGATCGCCGGCCTGTCGTTGATTTCACTGGCGATGATTTTCATGGTGCTGTATTCGCGTTACCGCTCGGGTGTACTAGCACTGGTCATCATGGGCAATATTCCATTTGCCCTCGTCGGCAGCGTCATCGCCATGTGGATCGCGGATGTGGCGCTATCGGTGGCGTCGATGGTAGGTTTCATCACGTTAGCCGGCATCGCTACGCGCAACGGCATTCTCAAGATCAGCCATTACATCAATCTGTGCCGGTTCGAGGGCGAGGTTTTCGGGATACCGATGATCGTTCGCGGGTCGTTGGAACGCCTCACGCCGGTGTTGATGACAGCGCTGGTGGCGGCCTTTGCGTTGGTGCCGCTGATGCTGGCCGCCGATGCGCCCGGCAAGGAGATATTGCATCCTGTGGCGGTAGTGATTTTCGGCGGGCTGGTCAGTTCGACCATTCTGGATTCACTGTTGACGCCGGTAATTTTCTGGCTGGTGGGGCGCAAGCCGTTGGAGGCGTTAGTGGCGGAGCAGGGGAGCGAGGCGTACTGAGGGCAACGGCGTCTTTAGCTAAGCAACGCATTGCAGCCCTGCGCGCTTTGAAGTAGACACAACATTTATCCGCTGTGGTAAACATGTTTATTACCTCCAATAAATTGACAGTCGATAGAATGTCTATCGTCAAAGTCACTTAGGCATGTTGACAAAGCGTACTTAATGACGTACGTTGTCAGCACAAAGGAGTTTCTTATGCCCACACTTACTGCCAGTGAAGCCCGTGCGAATCTTTATCGCCTCATGGATGAAACCGCTATGTCACATGAGCCAATCACCATTTCTGGCAAGCGGCATGATTCCGTATTGTTATCGGCTGAGGATTGGCATGCAATTCAGGAAACCTTGTATTTACTGTCAGTGCCCGGCATGCGAGAGTCGATCAAGGAAGGCATGGCAGCACCGGTTTCAACGCTTGCCAAGGATTTGGACTGGTGAGCTGGCAAGTTCTTTATACTAAGTCCGCACAGAAGGACGCAGGTAAGTTAGCTGCTAGCGGCTTAAAAACCAAAGCTTCAGTATTACTAGATATCCTCGCAAATAACCCTTTTCAAACGCCACCGCCCTATGAAAAGCTCGTCGGCGATTTGGCGGGTGCTTATTCTCGCCGCATCAACCTTCAACATCGTCTCGTCTACATGGTTCTGAGCGAAGAAAAAATCGTAAAGGTGTTGCGAATGTGGTCACATTACGAGTAACGCAAAAAGTTTCGTCCATTAGGCGCGCCTCTACTTAACATTCAACATTATTGGAAATATTGCTTTTAAACGCTGACAGTCGTCTGCAAAAACTGATCGCCGACGAATGCTACCCCGACACCGACGGTCATTCGCTACCTGGTTTTTTGCAAGGTCAATCCGATCAGCCGAGCCACCACGGCGGCTAGATACATCACCCCTACAAACATTTCAACGCTCGCCAATGCCCGTGCGCGGGCAGTCAGTGGAATTACGTCACCAATGCCGGTGCTCGATAGTAGTGCGAAGCTCAGATAATTCAATTCGCTCCAGGTGCGGGGTGCGCCTGCATTTACCGCCGCAGCGAAGGTGCCGGGCTGGAGTGTCTGCATCAATACGAAAAGATGGGTGAAGGCCCATGCCAGAAGGGTAAAGGTAGCACCGGCGGCAAACAATTCGTCGGTGGTGGCTTCGGCATCTTCGAGCATGTAGGCGATCAGGCTGCCGGCGGCATAAAAATAGAACACCGCTTCCAGTATCGACGAATAGGGCAGTAGTTCAGGCATTTTGTAGGCAATCTGCAGCACCAGCAGCGCAATGATCGGAACGGCGAGGCTGGCGCTGATCCAGGCCCGTCCCGGTGTGCTGCGCACCATGCACGTGGTAATCCCGAGCACGATGATGCCGAAGCCGTTGAATACGATGTGGCCGACCTCGGTATTCTCAATAAAGGGGTACAGGAGCATGCCCAGCAACTGAACGATCAGTAATATTGCCGAGGGATGCCTTTTGGTATGGCGAAGCAGTGGAGAGTAATTCACGATTCGAGTGCCTGACGCAGGGTCTGAAGCTTCGAATTATAAACACGCGAATCTATAGCAACGCCGTCGTTTGACGTAATGCCCTCTTTTGCTCTGGCTATTGAATTTTTCATGTCGCTCAACAGGCGTGTCACGCCTTTCGTACCTGGCACGGCCCGTTGAACCACAACACAACACCTTCTAAATAGCGATTCAAGATTGTCGTCGACGTGTTCGTGGCAGTTTTGTCACGACACCGTAATACTTGGCAAATATTGTAACAACCATCGATATTTTTCAAAAAACCTCAACGCGGACGGTTTTTAGTTGCCATCACTTGCGCGGCGACGGTCGACATTTCCCGCACACAACTAAACTTGGAGCGACAGGTCATGAACAATAAATCTTACGGTGATGAGGTACGACTAGCCGTTATCGGCGCGGTCAGCGTGGCGGCATTATGCGCCGTGCCAGCGACGGCCACAGCTGCCGACAATTCTTCGCGAAAGATCGAAGGCCGTTACACCACAGGCGATTTTCATAACCACACGACTTGTTCGGACGGCACCCTGTCGCTGAAAAAGCTGGTCGACAAATCGGTCAACACCTTTGGCCTCGACTGGTTCGTACAAGCAGGACACGGTGGCAACGGTACGCGCAACTGTACCTTGACAGAAGATCCGTTCGAGCCCGTGCCACCCGCTTTGGGGTTGACCACACCACCGACTTACCCGAGCGCCGGCCAGCCAGCCACCGATTTGAAGGGCCCGAATCAGACCTGGACCAGCACGATCGGCAACGCCGCCATCAAGGGTGACGTTGCCGGGACCGATGCGCAACGGCGGATGTGGAAATGGCAGGCAATTCAGGAGTTTATCTACCCGGTCATTGAGAAAGAAAGCCGAGATCGTAATAAGCCGATTTTCGTCGGCCTCGAACAAAACGCTCCTGGTCACGAACACACCACCACTGCCATCATCGACGGCCAGTTGCCATCCGGTGGTAGAGTCCGCCGCGATAATGAAGAGGAGCAAAATCGCCGCGCCAAAGGCCGCGGCCAGCCTGTCAACATCGGCAATGCGAACGCCATGGCGAAATACGAATACTGTTTCGATCGCAATGATACCGACAAGAGCCGGGGTGCCGCCAACCAGTGGGATTGTTCGGTTACCGGCAGCCCGAATAACGCCCTGATCGATCCTGCAGCCCGCAAAATCATCGTCGCCGGCGGTGTCGGCAGCGGCACCGCCGGCCACATCAAAACGGTCGAAGGTATCAAGTGGATGGCGGCGAACCATCCGAATACTAGCTACTACATTCCAGCACACCTGGAGCGTGCCGGTGCGTTCAATCCGAATGGCAACAATGGCTTCAACGTCGAGCATCTGCGTAATTTCAATAATGCCGCGCCGACGGTAGCGTTCGGTTTCGAATCGATGCCAGGGCATCAAGCCGAAGACAATCGCGGTAGTTATAGCCCCAACGCGGTCGGTGGCGGTACCTACGGCGGTACCGGCATCTATGCGGCAAAAATCGGTGGTGTGTGGGACGCTTTGCTCGGTGAAGGGCGTAATTGGTTTTTCTTCGCCAGTTCGGATTATCACAACCGTGGCAGTTTCGGCCCGGATCAACTCGAATCGACCGCTGATTTTTACCCTGGTGAATACACCCGCGATCACGTCTTCACCCGCACCGACAGTGACAAGTATTCGACCCGGGCGATCGTCGACGGGCTGCGTAGTGGCAACAGCTTCGTTGCCAACGGGGGCTTGATCGACCAATTAGCCTTCGTCGTTTGCGCTGCCAATGCCAGGCAAAACCCGAGGGTGAATGAAAATGCCGTCGAGAACATGGCAGTAGAGGCGGCGCTTAGAAGCACCAAGCCTAGCGGCGCTGATTGTGCAACCATGGGCGAAAAGCTGCGGGTGCAGCCTGGCGTCGATCTGATCGTATCGATCGTGGTGCGCGATCCCGAGGGAAAAAGCAATGCACCCTACGCATTCGCCAATCCATCCTTACGCCAGATCGGCGTGACGCAACCGTTGAATGCACCGGTGTTGGATCATATCGATGTCATCGGCGGAAACGTTACCGGCTATGTGAACCCAGCCAACACTGCGGCTTATGCTGGTTTGATCAATTCGCCAGCGGCATCGAACCCGTCGGCCGCATTGCTCAGAACCTTTTCATCGAACAACTGGTCGGCAACAGGCAATGGTGTACGCAAAATGACATACCGCATACCGGCAGTTCAAGCTTCACAATATTTACGTCTACGCGGCAGCAACTTGCCGGCTGCTTTGCCGAACGAAACCGATGCATCGGGTAATCCGATTCTCGATTTCGCCGCCGATGGCAAGATCGCTTGCGCCGAAACTGCCTGCCCTGCACACATGACTGTCGTCAACGGTAGCAAAACCGCCAGCTTCGACGTTGCCGCGTGGTCCGACCTCTGGTTCTATAGCAATCCGGTATTTATCGAAGTGACCGGCTCGACCAGGGTCGCAGGCATCAACTAAGCATTTTTATTGTCAAACCAATGCCGGCACTCGTGCCGGTGTTTGCGTTTTGAATCACCGAAGACTATCGAAGGATTGTCATGACACGTGCAACGCTTGGGCAACGCTTGATTCGTGAACCATTGCTGCATTTCATCTTGCTTGGTGCCGTATTGTTCGGCCTCGATCAATGGGTGAATCCACAAACCGATGCGGCAAGCGTTATAACGCTGGATGCCGCCGTCGACAAAGAAGCTCGCGAGATTTTTAGCAGAACGCTTGGGCGCGAACCGACTCCGAAGGAAATGGCAGTGCTGCGGGAACGCTGGGTCCATAACGAAGTGTTATATCGAGAAGGCTTGGCGCTTGGTGTGGATCGCGGCGACCCGACCATCCGTGAACGCGTTATTTTTAAATCGTTGAACGTGATGCAGGCCAATCTTGCCCTGCCACCGATCGACGACAGCGGCCTACAGGCTTGGTTTGAAAAAAATCGCGCTGCCTACGACGAGCCCGATCGTTTCGATTTCCTGGAAGCGGTGGTTAGCGGCGATACGTCGCCAGCGGCTATTGCCGCTTTTGTCACGGCATTGAATACGGGTTCGCAAAGTGATGCCCGTAGTGACTTACGTGTCTTTAAAGCCAGGCCGCGCGCAAATCTCGATGTAAGTTACGGGTCTGAATTTGCCGTCGCACTTGAACAGGCCAAGCTCGGTGAGTGGCAAGCGTTGCCTAGCAAGGAAGGCTTGAAAGTCGTGCGGCTGGAGGCGAGACAACCCGGCAAAGCCGCCGTATTCACTGCTGTACAAAGCCGGGTGTACCAGGATTGGAAAGACGCCAAGATGCAGGAGATGCGTACCGTCGCCGTACGCGACCTGGGCAAAAAATATCAGGTGCGTCTGGAGCAGGCGGCTCGTTCATGAACGTGTGCATACGGTGGCGGTATCTGCTGGTATGGGTCATGACACGCACGGTGTTATTCCTGTGTTTGTCCATGCTTTGCAATACTGCCGTGCGCGCCCATGAAATGAGTCTGGCCGAACTGGAAATGCGCGAGTTGGCAAAGGGCGAATTCATCTGGTCATGGGGGCAGAGTGGCAAGGGTAGCGTACCGATTTCGGCCGACCTTACCCCGCGTTGGCCGAAAGGGTGTGTTGCGCGCGAGCAGTCTTTGCGCTGCGCTGAGCTAGGATTGGTGGGTCATCTCGCTATCGATGGAGTGGGCAAATCTTATTCTGCGGCGATGGTGCGTATCCATTGGCGCGACGGACAAACGCGGGTGTATACGATCACGGCGGCGCAGCCACAGGTCTATCTGTATGGTGCCGCCAACGACGAGCGCGGTGCGAAAGAGGTCGTGACGGCTTACACCGTGCTCGGCATCGAACATATTCTTGGCGGATTCGATCATTTGCTATTCGTTTGCAGCCTGCTGTTCCTGGTCGGCTTCAATCGGCGTCTGATATGGACGATTTCTGCATTCACATTGGCACACAGCCTTACGCTGGCCAGTAGCGCCTTGGGTTGGCTGACCTTGCGCTCGGCACCGGTCGAAGCGACCATTGCCCTGTCAATCGTGCTGGTGGCGGCCGAGGCGATTCGTCGCCGCGAGACGCTCGCCCAACAATGGCCGGCTCTGGTGTCGTTTATTTTCGGCCTGGTGCATGGGCTCGGTTTCGCCGGCGCGCTAAAAGAGATCGGCTTGCCGGAAAGTCATCTGCCACTCGCTTTGTTGACCTTCAACATCGGTGTGGAAGCCGGGCAGCTGGCAATGGTCGCCCTTGCGTATATCGTGACCCGCCTTCTGGCTGGAAAAACGTGGTACACCCAGGCTCGCCAGCCGGCGTTGTATGCCATCGGCATCGTCGCCAGTTACTGGTCGTGGACACGTATCGCCGCGATTCTGCCATGACAAGCGTTTCAACGACGCAGGTCGTCGGCCTTTTTGCGACGCCTTTGATGCGTGTGCAAGGCTTGATCAATGCGGCTACGGTGGCCGATCTGATCGCCGGCTTGGCTGCTGCCGACCAGACTGGTAACGCCCGGGCCAACGGTCTCGTGCATACGCCGATCGCCTCGTCGAGGTCGAGCCTGCCATATGCCGAAATCGAGTCGAAGATACTCCCGAAAATCGCCGAACTGGGCGTCTTGATATTCGGCCAATCTTTACCATGGGCGATCAAGGAAATGTGGGGAAACATCCTGCAGCCGGGTGGTCATCAGCCGTTGCACAACCACGCAAATTGCTTTATCTCCGGCGTTCTATATCTGACGCGCTGCGATGCTGACAACAACACCGTGTTTGCTAAAGGCATGGGGGGACTCGATTTTGTGTTTCGCAATGCCAGCAGTGATGTTCAGCTCGGGCAATTCAACGCCGACAAATGGATTTCGCCAGACGTCGCGCCGGGAGATGTAGTGTTGTTTCCGAGTTATCTATTGCACGAAGTGCCGAAGAACAGCGGTGGCTTGCGTATGTCGATTGCATTCAATGCCGTGCCGGCACGCCTCGATTCATGGGGCTACGGTATCGGATTCACACGCTAAAAAAAACGAACATTTGCTGAGACCACCCGGCCAATTTCACTAACCGTCGAAGGAAGTTGCCATGAAAATCATTCATCTGCGACGTGCTCTGGCACCCGTGTTTCTACTGCGAATTGCATCGGTGCTATTGCCGGTACCGGCGCTGGCGCACGAGTATTACGCCAAATCGTTCAAGATTATCCACCCATGGGCGCTGCCCGCCGAGCGTAGCGAAAAAACCGCGGCAGTCTATGTCAAATTCGAGGAAATTTTCGATGGTGACCGGTTGGTCGGGGTACGCACCCCGTTGGCCGAGGCCGTGGAGATACGCCAAGCAGGGCGGTCGGACACGGTACCAACGCTTGATCTGCCGGCTGGAAAAACAATCGATTTACAGCCCCAAGGTACACATCTGCTCATGGTGAACTTAACCGGGTCGCTTGAAATGGGCCGTAACTATCCGATGACCCTGCAATTCGAAAAATCCGGCAATATCGCGGTGCAACTATCGGTTGGTTCGCACTGACGTACTATCGCGATCGAAGCGTCAACATGCAGGTCATTTTTCAACGACATCGCGCTGCATGGGTGCCAATTTTCCGAGTAGCCGGTATTGCGCGGCAGGCGGCACATGGTTACGAATCATCGCTTCCTGCAAATTCTCTGCCAGGGCATTGAAATCAGCATTGCGCAGGCGCATGCCATCATGCGCCTCTTTCATATCCGCACCCTCGTAGGTGCAAGGGCCACCGGTCAATACACAGAATTGGTCGGTCAGCATGCGCGCTAGCCTACGCATATCCGCATCTTTGAAATGTTTGGCAATCCGTACGTCTGCTACGACCAATACCAACAACGTATCGACGACCTTGCCGATTCCGGCTTTACCCCCGAATTCCTGGAAGGTCGGCTCAGAAGCAGGCGGCGCGGCTTGCGTCTCGCCCTGCGCTGCGACTGGCAGGATCATGAGTGTGGAGAGCACCACACATGCCGCATGCCGCATGCTGGCAAACATTGCGATAACGGTCATCATCGATAGCCTTAAAAACCGGTTTGCAGCGATAGATAAACGCCGCGCTGTCGCTTCGGGCTGAGAATCGTAATATCACCCAGAGCGACATAGGCAGCGGTAAGCGAAAAATTTTTCGATGGCAGGTAGGCTACGAACGCATCGTAGTAATCTTGCTCGTCGTCGAAACGTAAGTTGTCGTCCGGCTTCATCCGATACTCGCCGCCAACCACCAACGAGCGGTTGACCAAGTATGCAACGGAGACTTCAGGCATGAGTTGGTAGCGGTTGCGACCGTCACCGCCGAAACCGAGTAACCCCATTTGATTGGCACGGGTCGCACGTAGTGTTCCGTTCAATAATAGTCGGTGCGACAACAGCAACTTGGTTGCTGTAATGTAGTAATCCATCCCGTGTTCTCGTCTGGCACCGATGTCTTTTACGCTGCTGACGCCAGCCAAGCCTTTAATACCAGTGTGATGTTTGGACATCAGACCGATTGAAATCTGTGGCAGGCGGTCGTCCTGTCCATACAGTGCGTCACCGGCAAGCTTGAGCTTGAGTCCAAATATATCTTGCCCCACCGAAACGTCGTCAAGCGGGCCGCCGGTTCCCTTGAAATGCTGCCTGGCTAGCGAGATCTCTAGACGATCCGCGAGCCCGAGCGCGATGCCCTGCGTATCGAGGGCATAGTCCTGGGTACGCACTGCCGTAATGTGCGCATTGGCACCATAACTATCTTCGGTGCCATATCCGGTGATCAACGCCCAGGGCACGAGGCCGCCGCCGCCGGCCCCCTCGACTTGCGTCACGCCGCCGGTCGCAAGCAGCTTGCCCATGTCCGGCCTGGCTTGTGCACAGACGATGCCGGCCCAAAATGCCAGAATCGTAGCGAGAGACGCATTCAGAATCGATGTGCGCATGATTTCCTAAGAAAAACATTTTATCTTGTTGGGTAAAAACAATTAATTGTCGATTCAATTAGGCGATTCGGCATTCGCAACAACATATGTATCGCGTCCGGCCGCCTTGGCGTCATATAGCGCTTCATCGCTACGCCGCAGATAGGCTTGCGGGCTCTGGTAATCGGCGCTGGAAAAGGAAACCCCGATACTGGTCGTCACGCTCAGCGCGCGCCCATTGATATTGAATGGAGCGCGGATGGCGCTGAGAATGTTGCGCGCGACAATATCTACGTCTTCGGTGGCGCGCAGATTTTCCATAAAAATAACGAATTCGTCACCACCCAGGCGTGCCACCGTATCGCAGTTACGCACCGTTGCTCGCAGCCGTGCAGCGAATTCTTTGAGGAGTATGTCGCCGCAATCGTGTCCGAATGTGTCGTTGATCGTTTTAAAGTAATCGATGTCGAGGAAGAACAACGCCGATAATGAAGGGTGGCGTTCGGCACGCAGAAGTGCCTGCTGTAGACGGTCTTCTACCATCCGCCGATTAGGTAATTCCGTCAGGCTGTCGTGGTGCGCCATGTGGTTCAGCGCTTCTTCATGGTTGTGATGCGTAGTCTCGTCAAAAGCTAATACATTGAAGCCTAAAATAACGCCTTCCTCGTTGCGATCCGGAATATACGTCACTGCCAAATGGCGAAGCTCGCCATGCTGCGACGATTGGATCTTGACTGTAAAGCTGACAGTCTCGCCATTCATGGCACGCTGCATGAAAGGCCAGGACTTGGCGAAATTTTCTTCGGTCAGCAATTCATTAACATGCCTCCCGAGAATGCTGGAAAGCGGTTTGCCGAACCAACTTTCATACGTGGCGTTGGCAAACCGGTAGGTGTAATCGGTATCGACGAAGCCGATCAGGATAGGTACGTTGTCGGTAATGGATTTCATGCGCCGCGCCAGCCGGACGGCATTGTTTTCCGATTCAAGGATCGCCTTTACCAATGGCCCGACCGTTTTGCGCATTAAAAACATGCCGATCGCCAGGCTCACTATCAAAACGATGACCGAGCGCAGGATCAAGGTGTTGATCGGCCGGTAGATTTCTACCGTATCTACCTTGGTCAATAGCGCTAACCCGGTGCTGCCGATAGAAGAATAGGCAACGACGACATTCTCACCCCGATAGTCGCGTGCCGTACGAATAGCGCTCTTTCCGGTCAATGCCTCGTCAACTGGCAACGCGCGCCGCTCGGTGCGGGGTTTGAGTAGCAAGACGGTGGGATGAAGCTTCGAGGGATAGCAGGCGATGGTGTCTCGATATGTGCCACATAAAACGACTTCTGCACTCTCGGCGTCGTCCGTAATCGGATGGTACATGTCGGTCAGCGCATCGAGGGGCCGCTCGGTAGTCACGATGCCGATCTGCTTTCCAGCGGCGTCGGAAACCGGGACATGCGCCTGATAAAAAAAAGTGCGGCCATTCCATAGCAATCGATTATCTACCGTGTTTTTTAAATTAATACTTAATTCGATCGGGCCGGCAGCGTTGCCGACTACGGTACCTGGAGTGCGATCGTCCCATGCCACGCCGACACTGGTGAATCCGGTTTGCAGCAGGCCGTTGAAAGTCGTTGCCAGCAATTGCGTTTGGTCTGGATCGTGACCGTCACCGACCGAGCGCAGTAAGTTAGCTAGTAGCGGGCGCCTGAGTAACGTATCGGTTTCGTTGGCAGCTTGGTTGATGACGATTGCCGCCAGTCGGGTTTGCCCCAAAAGTTCAGCCTGCAACTTGTGCCGAATCGATTCTTGCTGAGAGTTCGCAAAAATGACGAACGTTGTCAGTGTGCCGGCCATGCCCATGCCCAGCAGCAGAAGCGCGCCTGTCACCAAGATACTTCGCTCGTGTTGACGGGCACTCGCCGTCGCTGCCGGTTTTAGAGCCCGATACCCGAGCTGGCCGGCTATCGTAAGCAGCGACAGGCCGAACGCGGTCGGCGCGGCCATGCGGTTGAATTTATACCAGCCGAACATCAAGGTCGGGTCCATCAACAGGCCGACGATACCGGAGGCGACCAGCATGGTTTGCAATGCGCCGATCACAATCACCGCTGTAAAGCGCCAGCGGGTAACCGGGCGATCGTAAAAAAACAGAATCATGCCCGTTAAGAACAGGCCAATGCAGGTATTCGGTGCTATTCGCCCCGGACGCGGACTACCGTCTTGCACTTTGCGGTGTAGCGATTCCCAGTCTATTCCGAACGCCACATCGAAAATATTTTCATAAAGTATGACACTCGAGCCGATGATTAATACGATCGCTACGATACGTCGCAGTAATGCTCCAAAACGTTCGCGCCCCGTGCAGAAAGCAATGCCGGCTAAAACGAAAGACACTGCGGTATTAAAACTGACGGAATTAGAGCTCGGCAGTATTCTTACCATCGCCTCGTTTTGCAGCAGCCAACCGGCAATCAGCTCTGTGCCGAGCAGTATTGCGCAGACGGCACAGAGACGGGTGATGTTAGATTGGCGGAACATGTTCATGTGACAACTGAGTATGGCAATACCCAAGTGTAACGAGAACAATGTGCGCTAGGGCAAGTTAGTGCGCCCAATCAAAGCGTTTTGTGGTGTGGAATACAATTTTGGATGCTTGCGCGGCAACAAAAGTTTATTAACCGACGCTGCTATGAATAATTTAACAATGCTAGCTGGGCGTCGCCCACTTCATCAAGACCATTCCACTAACGATCAACGTAGCAGCAGCCACTCTGGCAGGGGAAAGTTGTTCGCCGAAGGCGATGATTCCGACCGTGAATGCGCCGATAGCACCGATACCAGTCCAGATCGTGTAGGCGGTGCCGATCGGCAACGAGCGCATGGAAAACGACAGTAAACTGAAACTGGCGATCATGAAAACGATTGTCAGTATCGACGGCACCAATTTGGTAAATCCGTCCGACTGCTTCATAAAATATGCCCAAATAACTTCGAGGATCCCGGCAATTGTCAGCATGAACCAAGCCATTCACTTGTTCCTATAGATTTAAAGAACTTATTTTTCAGGCTTCGACGTTTTTTTATAACTGCCTACTAGCTCGCCTTTTGCCAGAACGTGGCCTTTGATTGCCGTCATGAGCTGCTCGCGTTGACTGCCGAAAGGAACGTTCGGCATCAAATCGAGCGCTAGTACCTGAATATGATACCGGTGTGCCTTATCCCCTGGCGGTGGGCGGGGACCATAGTAGCCGACGGTGCCGCGCGTGTTGGAACCTTGTAATACCCCTTCCGGTTCCGTTAGACGCGCCTGTTCTTGCAACCCTTCCGGCAGCGAAGTGACATTGCCCGGTATGTTCCAGGCCAGCCAATGCACGAACGGTTTCGGCTCGGCGTCAGGGTCTTCCATGATCACCGCGTACGATTTTGCGCCTGGCACGGCGTCCCAGGTCAGGGCTGGGGAAACGCCATCGGCGTATTCGCTTAATCTGGCCGGCAATGGCGCGCCGACTTTAAAACTGGTGGAACGTACCGTCAATTTGCCTTCGGCACGGGTTTCGGGCCGGTCTTTCGCGAGCGGCTTGGGTTGTTCGGTGCTACCAGCTGCGGATATTGCCAGTGGCATCGGCGCAGATGCAGCGGCGGTTGCTGCTTTGCCGGTAAATGCCACGCGGTAAATAACGCCGTTGGCATCGTCTGCCATCAGCAGCGCGCCGTCAGTGGTCTGGGCCAGCCCTACCGGACGCGCGATATGCTGCTGACCGTCATCGGTTAGAAATCCTGTGACGAATGGCTCGACCTTGCTCGCCCGACCGTCGACAAAGCGCACCCGCGCAATTTCGTAGCCGGACGGTACCTGGCGATTCCATGAACCACGCATGGCGACGAATGCATCGCCGTTGTATTCGGCGGGAAACGAGCCGTTTCTATAGAACACCATTTGCATCGGTGCTGCGTGGGCAGTGTAGCCCGTTGTCATCGGTGCACTACGTGCTTTCCATTCTTCCTTGCTGATCCCGCCTGCAGGTGTGGTAACCGGATAAATCTCACCACCAGCGAAAACGTGCGGCCAGCCGTATTGCTTACCTTGCTCGATCCGGTTCAATTCCTCTGGCTGCTGGTCGTCACCCAAAAAATCGATACCGTGATCCATGCCCCACAGCTCGCCGGTGCGGGGATGCCAGCCAAACCCGATGGTATTGCGCAAGCCGCTGGCGTAGATCGTTCGCTGCAAACCATCCGGCGAAGCACGTAACAGGGTGGCGTTTTCAGGATTACTTTCGATGCAGGCATTGCAAGTAGAGCCGACGCTAATATAGAGCATGCCGTCCGGGCCGAACGCGATGGTGCGGTTGGGATGTTGCCCGGAGTCGGGCAGGTCGCCGATGATCATTTTCGGCGTGCCGAGACGGCCGTCCGACTGGATGTCGGCAACGAACACTTCTTTAACGGTAATCATGTAAAGCTTATTCTCGCGTACCGCCAGCCCATGCATGCCGGCACGACTGGCCACGACCACCGGTGCAGCATCGGCGCGGCCGTCGCCGTCAGCGTCGCGCAGCATAAGTACATCGCCCTGATCCCGTCGACTAAGGTAGACCGTGCCGTTCGGTGCAACCGCAAGAATGCGGGCGTTCTTCAAGTCTTTTGCAAATACCGAGACGGTGAATCCGGCTGGTGCTTTCAGGCTAGCGATGCGTTCGCTCGTCGCCTCGATCTTGGCGGGCTTGAAAATTGAAATTGGAATAGCGAGTTTAGTGCCGTCGCCTTGCTGCGCTGCAGCTGGATTTGTCATACCTGCCAAAAGGGCGCATGCAGTAATCGGAAAACGAAGTTTCATCGGGTCATCCTAAAAATGGGGCACACGAGAAATGTCGGGCACCTTAGGTGGGCAAATGTTTTACGCAACGTAGCACCGCCAGAAATGACGGTCTGTTGGTCTGCCAACTTAAGTTGCCTGCAAAGCGTTTAGTGAGCCGCTACGCTGTCGGTGCGTTTGCCAAACTGCGCGGATTCGCCAATGACTACTAAAGCGCCGTCGAGCACTCCAGGACGTTTCAAGCTAAATTTACCTCGATAGTCGGATATCGAGTTTTCAGTCATGGTTTGCGAGATCAATATTTTCACGGCATCGTTAATCAATTCCAAAGCATGGCCTTTTTTTAGCCCGACGCGGGCATGGGAATCGATGCGAGAACGAATCGAATCGGTATCGAGCATTTTCATGGCATCGATAAATTGTGGATCGTTGTTACCTTCCAGCTTGATCACCCAGTACAGCCGTTCGACCGAGTTGCCGGTTTCATTATTTTTTTGGTTGGCAAGAAAATGCTCGTGGTTAATTTCTGCTTGATCGATCGTCCCCTGCATCCGTACCGCTATTTTTTCAGGGGTAGTCTGCATCGTGAATGCCGCGCGCTGCGATCCTGTCAGCAGTTGCTCGGGCATTTGCTTGAACACCTGCTTAAATTTTGCAGGGCCAATATTTTGGCGCGTTAGTTCTTCCTGTAATACCGCCCGCGCTTTTGCATTAAAACTACCGATGCTAGTCCTGTTTTGCACCGGTTCTGAAAGAAGCGACTTTGCTATAGTGGTGTAGTCAAACAGCCCGTTGAGCGAATTTTCGGGTGTAGGGGACTGTGCCCGCTCATACTTCAGCTTCAGCGACGCCAGGCCATCCCCCACTTGCATTTTTGCGAGCTTGACTGAATACATGCTGTAAATTCCCCCGTTATTTCATCTACTTTTTCTTGACCAACAGTAGATTTTTTTGAAATTCTTAGTTTATACAATTTCCTTTTGCTGAAACTAAGATTGCTATAAATTGAAGTAAAACTGCTGGCCTTTGTTTGCCGCTACTTGCTCTTCGCTATTTGTTCTTTTTTTAGCCGCTTTCATCAAGCGCAGTTAACGCCAGCATCAATTGATCACGGCAGGGTAAGATAGCCGGCGGCTGCGTCTCTAACGGTGCCGACTTTGCAGACGAGACATCACCGTGGCAACTTTGATCAACAACCTCATAATCGGAATCCATCCAATGAATGCTTCGTCAAAATTTCTGATCGCCCTGGCAATTGCCGCTGGCTCGATAATTACGGCCCCAGCCTTTGCCGCGCCTGAAACCTACGTCGTCGAAGGCACCCATACCTATCCGCGTTTTTCATACAGCCACCTGGGCTTTTCGACGCAGCTTTCCCGCTTCAATAAAACCACTGGCAAAGTGGTGTACGACAAAGCGGCCAAGACCGGCGAGGTAGATATCGTCATCGACATGAAGTCGGTGGATACCGGTTTCTCGGTATTCGACGAGCATATTCAACGGCCGGACTATTTCGATACGGCCAATCATCCGACAGCAACTTTCAAATCGACCAAGATAAATTTTAATGGCGACCAACCAGTGTCGATCGACGGTAATCTGACGATTAAAGGCGTGACCAAACCCGTCACACTGACAGTGACTTCGTTTCAGGCGGCGACACACCCGATGCTGAAGAAAAATGCCATCGGTGCCAACGCTTATACACTGATCAAACGCTCTGACTTCAACGCCGGTAAAAATGCCCCGCAGGTCGGCGACGAAGTGCGGATCGATATCGCGCTGGAGGCGATCGCCGGCTAAGGTCTGCGCAGGCTTTAACAAGCTATCACTGCAAACTACTGTTGCAACCGATCATCACTCTATAAGTAGGAGCGGCACGACGATGAGCCAACTCACGAATGCGGATAGCGCGTTGCAATTAGTCGTTGTGCCGCGCTCACGCGATCTCGGTGACAATTTCGAAGTACGGCGCGCGTTGCCCACCACCCAACGACGGATGGTGGGGCCGTTCGTGTTTCTCGATCAGATGGGGCCGCATGTGTTTTCAGCCGCTAAAGGCTTGGACGTGCGTCCGCATCCGCATATCGGCCTAGCGACGGTGACGTATCTGTACGGCGGTGAAATACTGCATCGTGACAGCCTGGGAACCGTGCAATCTATCCGCCTCGGCGAAGTCAACTGGATGACTGCTGGTCGCGGCATCGTGCATTCCGAGCGCACGGCACTGGCGGTGCGTGAACAAGCGTCTTCCCTGTTCGGCATCCAATGCTGGGTGGCACTGCCGAAGGCGCACGAAGAAACCGATCCGGCCTTTATGCATCTGGCGGCGGGGGATTTGCCGGTGGAAGAGGGCGACGGTGTGACGGCGCGCGTGATCGCTGGAAGTTTTTTCGGGCGACGCTCGCCGGTACCCACGCTTTCCGACCTGTTTTATGTAGATGTTCAGATGCGACAAGGCGCACGCCTGGACATACCACCGGAGTACGACGAGCAAGCGATCTACGTAGCGCAGGGAACACTCGACCTCGGCCGTGACGGTACCTTCTCTGCCGGCCAGCTTCTCGTATTAAAGCCGGGCAAAAGCGTAACGTTGGCGTGTGCAACAACGACAGCGCGGATGATGTTGCTAGGCGGCGAGCCGCTGGACGGGCCGCGTGCTGTGAGCTGGAATTTTGTCTCCAGTTCGCTCGAACGCATCGAGCATGCGCAAGAGGATTGGCGCAACCAGCGCTTCTCACCAGTGCCTGATGAAACCGAATACATTCCACTGCCTGATCTGCCTGGCAAACCGGCGTTTTATCCTTAGTAATTGTTGTTCTGCTTTTTAAGTGATTCACTCGATACGGCTATACAACGCCGGTTGTATTGCCTTACAATCCCGCCCATTCCGCTAATTCGATTACCGCACCTTCGCCTAACCGATGCATCCGTTGCGTACCCACGCCAGTCTCCGCAGCTTCGGGCTGATATTATTTTTCGCTCTGGCATTGCTCGCCACGCAGTGGATAGGCGTGATGCATCGTGTTGCGCACAGTGGCTTGATACAGGTCGGTGAAAGTGTTGTTGCGTCACAATTCTCACACGAACTTCCGACGACCCAAATACGATCGGTGCAGCACCTGACTTCGTGGGAGGCGCTGTTTCAAGAGGGGAGCGAAACGCTGTCTCACTCTTGCGAGGCATTCGATGCTGCAACCCTAGCATTCGCATTGGTGCCGACGCCCATCGTCATGCCGGCGATCGCTGCGCAATTCGATATCGATCAACGTACCGCCTTTCGCTCCTGGTCGGTACCTTTCTTCCCCTGCTTTTCTTCCCGCGCGCCGCCTGCGGGCTGATTGTTGTTACATCAGCTTCGTTCGTAGCGCCGGGACTACCACCTCGTAAAAATCGAGACTGCCCCGGTGACCTTTATTCGTTCTTAAGGAATTACCATGCACGTCCAACGTACTCTATTGGCAACCGCGGTTCTATCCGCGTTTGCATCGCCTTCGTTCGCCCAGTTCGTCCAAGCTGTCCCCCAATCCGCTGAGCAATTGCTTCCCAGCGTCGTCATCACCGCCTCGCCTTTCGGCAATAGTGCCGGCGACCAGATCCTGACGCCGGCCAAGGTTTTATCTGGCGATGCCCTGAAAAACCGGCTCGGTGCCACGCTCGGCGACACACTATCGAACGAACTCGGGGTGTCGTCATCGAGCTTCGGTGCTGGTGCCTCACGTCCGATCATTCGTGGCCTGGAAGGCTCACGTGTAAAAATTTTGGAAAACGGTATGTCGGTATTCGATGTCTCGGGTCTTTCCAACGACCATGCGGTTTCGGCGGACGGCCCCACTACCAGGCAAATTGAAATATTGCGTGGGCCGGCAGCATTGTTATATGGCTCGGGTGCGATCGGCGGGTTGATCAATGTCGTCAACGACCGCATACCGACAACGCTAGCACCGGTGCCGACCGGCGAAATTGAAGCTCGATATGGTTCGGTCGATAACGCCAAGACCTTCTCGGCTTCCGGCGACGCGGCCTATGGCCGGATCGGCGTCCACGTGGACGGTAGCCTGCGCCGTGCTAATGATTATCGAATTCCTGACAACGCTACGCTGGGCGACAACACTTCGCCCTCCGGCCGGTTGCCCAACTCTTTTGCCGAGCAAGACAGCATCGGCCTGGGTGCATCGCTAATTGAACGCTGGGGATACATCGGTGCTTCGGTATCTTCTTTCGATAGTCAATACGGCATCCCGACCGAGGAAGCGGCGCGCATCGATTTATCGCAACGACGCTACGATATCGCTGCGCAATTCGACAATCCTTTGCCGGTATTCGAATCGTTCAGGTTGAACGTCGGTTATAGCGATTACGAGCATACCGAATTGAGTGCCGACGGCGTACCCCAGACCGATTTTAAAAATCGCGGCTTGGAAACCCGTGCCGAGCTGACCCACGCGCCGATCGCAGGCTTTCGGGGAACGCTCGGTTTTCAGGCGGACCGTACAAATTTCTCGGCGCTCGATGCCGCCACCGGCGGAGTCAATACAGTGCCGCCGACCCGGTCCAACACCGCTGCCATGTTTCTGGTGGAAGAGCGCTCGTTCGGGTCGGTGCGAATGAACGCCGGCCTGCGGCTGGAGTCGGTCGAGCGCAAGCCGAGCGGTAACCGTGAACGCACGTTCGACCTGGGTTCGTATTCGCTGGGCGGGCTCTGGACATTCATGCCCGGCTACGGCTTTGGTGCCACGGCTTCGATCGCACAGCGGGCACCGACGGCCGATGAACTCTATTCGGGTGGGCCGCATGAAGCCACCGCCACCTTCGATATTGGCAATCCGGATTTTGCCAAGGAAACTTCGCGCAACCTGGAATTGACCTTGCAAAAAACTGCCGGGCTGGTGCGCTGGCAAGCGAACGTGTTCCGCAATCGGGTGAAGAATTTCGTCTTCGGCGAGATCAGCGGCGCAACAGTCGACGAAGACGGTAACCCGGGCGGTGATCTGCGTCTACGCAATTTCAGCCAGGGCGAGGCAACCATCCGAGGAGCGGAAGCGGAAGTGACTTATAACGCTTCCGGTGAAGGTGTGTCCTTGCGTGGCTTTGCCGACCATTCACGCGGCACTCTGGAAGGGGCGGGCAGTTTGCCGCTGCAACCGGCAAAGCGTTTCGGTGTGGATGTGAATTACCGTCAGGGTCAGTGGCGCGGCGGTGCATCCGTATTACGTGCGTCCAGCCAGGATCGCTTAGCTACTTTCGAGACGCCCACCCCGGGTCATACCTTGTTGGATGCAAACCTTTCTTACACACAGAAATTTGGCGGCAACCGCGTCACCTGGTTCGCCCTGGCAAAAAATTTGTTGAACCGGGATATTCGCGTATCGACATCGGTGCTCAAGGACTTCGCTCCGGCACCGGGACGCAACCTCATCGTTGGGGTCCGCACAAACTTTTAACGACTTCGGAATTCTTAGCGGCTATTTGAATTGGTGCTGGAGCTAGGCACCAAGTCTGCGGTTTGAAGCAAACAATCGGCAGCGCGAGAACGCTGCCGGTTGCTGCGCATTTCTGATAGCCGTTTATTCAGCTTCCCAGATTCGGAAGATCCATATGTTGTAAATGATAATGATTATCATTTACAATTGCTATCTTTTGGTCTTTTCGCAGGTTCTCGCATGCCTCGGTAAAACTTTGCCAGAGTTTTGCCGTGTCTGATTCCGACATCTCTGGCATCTTTGGCGCCATTTTCCGACTCGCCCTTTGCATACATTCACATTATCTAATTGGAGCAATCATGCCCCGCGCCCGCACTAGAGCCTCGCTACTACCTCACGTTGCAAATCAACCAAACATCGCCGACTTACACTCCCCCGCTTTAGCGGAGCAAGCCAAACATATACTGCCGTTGCCATTAAAGACATTGCAGCAAAAGCGCATGTCTGCGGCCCGTTTGAATTTCTCTGCGCCAATCACAAATGCCGCCTATTCACATCAACTCTTACATCAACTGGCTCAACAGGCAGCAACAGAGCGGCAATTCAAGGTAAGCAAATGTTTTCAGCCATCTAACGACGAAGGAGCCATACCGCTTGCAGGAAATTGGCGAAGCGCCTGGCATCGTGTCGAATCAGACCGGCAGGCGCAGTTTCAGGCACGCGAGCAATACTTTTCCCGGCAAGCAGTACGCAAGCGGCACGACGACACTGAAAATGCTCGAAGCGAAGATGGAGGATTATTTTCGCCGATGCCGGCAATCGGGAAGCAGGAAAACGAGTTCTCCGCAGCGCTGCTGGCATCGTTGGAACCGAACCACATCGGCGGCTGCTGCGCAGCTCCGGTCGAAACGGGTGCAAAAGACGCAGATATCAAACCACACGATCACGACCATTCCTCCAGCCTCGTACCCGTCGATCTGGACGAAGCCGCACATGGTACCTACGCCGCGACCAAATACATCGTCGATGGCGCCAGCGGCGGTCCGGCCCAGATCGGCCAGCAACTTAAGCAGGATGCATTGCTGGCAGCAGTCAAACCTAAAGATTCCTTGATCAAAGATATCGTGCCAGATGGGGTAGCGGATTTCTCTGCTGGCGTTGCAGCCAGCGTCGGTGTGTTGCCGTTGGCTGCGCTGGCGATCCATGCCGGCATTCACGAAATTAAAGATGCGAATTACCAATTGAAGTCGCTTGATCGTCGTGGCAAAGCGCTTGACGACGATGTGGCAATACTCGAAAACTTAAAAAACGTTGTACCGGATATCGAGGAAGAGATCGCCCGCGCAGATGCTACTCGACAAAACATCGACTTCGCAAAACGCCTTGCGCATACAGACCGGGGCATCGGGGTGAGCTCGGTTCTGTCGGGCAGCGCTATTGCAGTCAAGTCGACAATGGACATCGGACTCAAAACGACGTTGGTGGGGTTGCAAAAGAAATTCTCCCTGCTCGACATCGCTCAGCAGGGCACGCAGATCGGCACCGCTGGTTTGGTCACCGGTGCCGCCGGTACGCTGGTGCTGGGCCCGCTTGCAGGGATTTTTGCGACAACGCTCGGCGTGTTTTTTGTAAAAAAGTCGACCACCAAACATCGGCAGCTCAAAACAGAGTTTGCGCTGGCTAAACAGCAAATCGCTGCCAACATGGCATTGAACAAAACTGCCGGCATGACGCAGGCGCATCATGCGACCTATAACGAGTTCATCCTGCGCCAGGGAGAAAAACGCATCAGTTTTTTCAAGAAATTCGGCAACTGGAATAAGGCCTTTTTATCTGGGAGCGGTTTATACGCAGCCAGCGCGACTACCAAGATGGTCGTTGCATCGCTGGCTCTGGCCGGCGTTGGCGTCGCAGCTGCCAATCCGGTCGGCCTGGGCATCATTCTCGGCGTGGGAATTGTCGGCGCGCTGATCATGGGCGGCGCATCCTTGTCTTTCTTTTATGGTCATGAAAAGCAGGGCCGCTACTCCAAGCACACGTCGAAAGACCACCCTGATGTGGATCGGGAATTGTTGTCTTCTCTCGAATTCTTTCGGGTATTGTCCCCGAATGGCAAGCCTGATCCGGCAGCCGCATTGACGTGGTCGGCGCTTGGTTTGAATACCCGCGCTTCATGCCTGCAACGCCTGGATGTACGCAAACAATCCTTGACGACCTTCGTGGCGCAAGCCGCCGAAGCCAACGGCAAGACGCCTCCACGCGACCCGAAAAATCACATCTGGAACAAATGGTTCACGGGCATCCGCACTTCGGCTTCGTACGCCACGACGCTTGCAGCTACGCTTAGCCCGGCACAGGCGAGGCTGGCTGCCAGAGATAAGCGGATGCAGGCGCGAAGAGATCTGGGTAGTCGCCAGCTAGAAAACTGGATCGGCTCTGCAGAAGGTAGCGAGGCATTGCTGCGTTTCGCAAAAAACGATCTGGATGCAAAAACCGCTTATCTGCAAGAAAAAATAGCCGTCCGCCTGGACTTGGCGAATCAGAAATTGCCTTTGATCCCGGAAGAACCTTCCGAAGACGCACAGGCAGTTTTAGAAGCCTATACCAGCTACCTGGCCAAACAGGATGCGTTGATCGAAAAAGATCAGGCTGAACTGGAGCGCTCGCAGGCAATGCTGGCACAGATCGAACGCGTCCAGCTCGCTGAAAAACTGTCGCCTGAATCGTCTGAAGCGAACGGCATGGATCAGGCAGAGAGAGCCAACCTGTTAGGCAATCTGGTGGAGTATTTTGGATTGCCCGCATCAACGCCGGAAAATACTTCGTCGGAAAGGACGCTATCCAAGTTACTGACCAAAGAGATTTACAAGGACACGAAAGAGGCGAGAGGCGTGTTGTTCGAGACGCAATTGCAGGCATCCAAACTTCGGGAGTCGTCTACACCTCAAGAACCGGTTATGGAAAAACCGTCGAAAAGCAAAAAACTTTTAGCAAAGATTATTTCGTGGGGAAAAAAATCTCGAACTCCGTGAACCTGTTTTTTGCGAGGGAATATTGTAGTCGTGAAGTGCGACAGCTAATCCGAGCAATCAGACAGCGGATTGTTTTGTCCAGCGGCGGATTGCCGTAGGCGTAGTGCCGGACAAACCACCGTGCACGGCGAGCTGCTTATCGTGGAAGGCAAAACGGTAGCACGCTACACCCATTGCCGGCTTACTTAGCGAGTACCCGCAGGATCTCGCGGTCGTCGTGCATGATCGTCTCGGCCAGGGTCATCTGGCGCTCAAACTCGGGGCTGTACGGCGTGATACGCATCGCGCCGTCCGGGGCCTCGCTGGCTGCCGCACGTACTGATACCGAACTGGCACGGGCATTTCTCTACAGCTCTGCGCTGGCTGGAATTTTTCGGAGTGGGATTTTATAGCGGCAAACGGCCACGCGTTAAGGCTTCGGTAATGGAAAAAGCAACCGCAGGGCGGGCGATAGGCGCAACCATGTCGGGATTATCTAAAAACAAAAGGTTTAGTCGTAATTGCATGCCTTTTTCATTAATTCTTTTGCCCGCGAACTCCGATGCAATGGCGGGAATCAGCCGGTGCAAATATTTCACCTCCAGATTTTGATGAAGTTGCCCAGATATCTCAGTCTCATCGCCAATTTGAAGGCGGCGTTTCGTTCGCGCAGTCGCCGCGGTCGGTGAGAGACACTTGTTAAACGGGAAGTTTGAAAAAAATCGTGTGAAGCTGGCGCAATCGATGTTTGGGCCAGATCGCGTGAGGCGGTTGGCCTTGCCGGCAAACCTGCAAGGTTAGGAGGTATCGCGCGCTTCTTCGGTTGGCGCGCAGGTGCCGTATTGTTTTAATCCAAAAACAGGCAGAGTTTAGCCAGTCAGGCAACTTGGCCTGAATAATTCCACCTACAAATCTTGGTTAAAGAGCAGTTCTCCCTGCGAGAAGTTCGTGGCGGCGGGATTTTTCTTGGGTCGACCGAGTGCGCTGATCCGCACGCCGAGCAATCGGAGTTTTTGTTCCAAAGGAACCCGCTTCAGGCATTCTCCTGCCGCACGGCGAATAGTGGCGGTGTCGGCGGTCGGTTCTGGAAGTGTCAGGTCACGCGTTACGGTATGAAAATCCGCATAACGCAATTTGATGCCGACGGTGCGGCCGACGTATCCTTTGCGCAGCAAGTCGTCGGCCACACCATTGCATAACCGCGTAAAAATGGCTGATAACGCATCCCGATCGTGCTTGGGATGAAGATTATGCTCAAAGGTGGTTTCGCGGCTGATCGACTTCGGCTCGGAACTGGTCGCGACCGGACGATCGTCGATGCCCTGGGCAACGTTGTGAAGCCAGGTTGCGTAGGTGAGACCGAAATGTGCCTGGAGTACCTCCGGCGCGGCCTTGGCCAGCTCCTCGATGGTCCGGATGCCGAGGCCGGCGAGTTTGTCGTTTGCCTTCGGTCCGATGCCGTTGATTTTTCGAACGGCCAACGGCCAGATGCGCGTCTGGATATCGGCGGGGTGCAGGATAGTCAAGCCGTCGGGTTTTTCCAGGTCTGAGCAGATTTTTGCCAACAGCTTGTTGGGCGCAACACCCATCGAACAGGACAGGCCGGTCGTTTCCTTAACGGCATTTTTTATGCGTGCTCCGAGCGCGTGGGTGTCCTCATCCATTTGCGTGAGATCGATGTAGATCTCGTCGATGCCGCGATTTTCAATCAGTGGTGCGATCTCGGCGACGGCACTTTTGAAGAGCTTCGAGTAATGTCGATAGGCGTCAAAATCGGCCGGCAAGAGAATCGCTTCGGGCGCCAGCTTTGCACACTGCATCACGCTCATCGCGGAAAAAACGCCGAGTGCGCGTGCTTCGTAAGTGGAAGTCGTCACCACCCCTCGCCCTGCGTAATTGCGCAGCTTGACGAAGGTTAGCGTTCCATCTTCCTGCAAAGTCGGCCGGTCCACCGAGCGGCCGCCGATGACGACCGGCAAACCGCGTAACTGCGGATAGCGCAACAGTTCGACGGAAGCGTAGAACGCATCCATGTCCAGATGGGCGATGCGGCGAGTTTCAGTGCTCATCGATCAATGTGGCGTAAGACGCTCCAACGATTCTAGTAGGGGGATGGCGGCATCGGCGATACGGTCGATGCTCTGTTCGCGCAGCTGTGCTAGATCGATGCGGGTCGCACTGCGCAAGCCTGCCCAGTGTAGCAAGGCTTGGCACGCCTGCGGGTCGTCGAATATCCCGTGCAGATAAGTGCCGAGCAGGGCACCATCGGCAGAAAGGGCGCCTTCAGGTGCGCCGCCTATTTCGAAAGCGGGCGCGGCGAGGGCGGCACCGTGCGATCTTCCCATGTGGATTTCATATCCGGTGACGGCAGCATCGGCGAAGGTGCAGCGGCCGGCAACTTGCGCCAGGTGTTTAGTCAGCGTAAGTTCGGTATCGAAGTCGAGCAATCCTAACCCCGGCGACGATCCTGCCAAACCTTCCACGCCGTGCGGATCGGCGATGCTGTTTCCCAGCATCTGAAAACCGCCACAGATGCCGATCAACTTGCCACCGTAACGCAAGTGTTTTTGTATGCCGGTTTGCCAACTCTGGGCTTGTAGAAATTCCAGATCGGCCCGAGTATTTTTACTGCCGGGAAGGATGATCAGATCAGCAGGCGGCAATATTTGCCCCGGACCGATGAAATGCAAATCGACCGAGGGATGCGCACGCAAGGCATCGAAATCGGTATGGTTGCTTATGCGTGGAAAAACTGGCACCACAACGCGGAATTTGCCCGAGCTTGGTTGCGCCACCTGAATCGCATCTTCGGCATCCAGATGCAAACCCTGCAGATACGGCAGGACTGCCAGCACGGGTTTGCCGGTTTGCCGTTCCAGCCATTCCAGACCCGATGTCAGCAAGCCGATATCGCCACGAAAGCGATTGATGACGAAGCCGACGATGCGTGCGCGTTCAGTCTCGGACAGGCAGGAGAGGGTGCCGACGATATGCGCAAACACACCGCCGCGATCGATGTCTGCCACCAGGATCACTGGGCAATCCACGGCTTCGGCAAACCCCATGTTGGCGATGTCGCGGTCGCGTAGATTGATTTCCGCAGGACTGCCTGCGCCTTCCACGATGATTGCATCGTATTGCTGTAGCAGGCGCTGATGCGATTCCAGCACCGCCTGCATGGCGATCGTCTTGTACTGGTGATAATCGCGGGCGTTCATGTCGGCCCGTACCCGGCCATGAATGATCACCTGGGCACCGGTGTCGCTCGACGGTTTCAGCAGCACCGGGTTCATGTCGGTATGTGGCGGTACGCCAGCTGCCTGTGCCTGCAGCGCTTGCGCACGACCGATTTCGCCGCCGTCGGCGGTCACGGCACTGTTCAAAGCCATATTTTGCGGCTTGAATGGTGCCACGCGCACGCCTTGACGCGCCAGCAGGCGGCATAACGCGGCCACGATCGTGCTCTTGCCGGCATCGGAGGTGGTGCCTTGAACCATCAACGTGGTGAAAGGAAAAGTCATCAGGGTCTCGATTGCGCAAGTGGCCGTCGGCTGCGCGCCTGTTCCATTTTTTCACACATATCGGTAGCACCGGCGACGATGCGTGGTGTCGCACGATTGAGCAAATCGGCATTGACCAAAAATAGATTGCCCTGTCTTACCGCTGCCAGCGAAGGAAAGCTTTTCCAGCGTTCGAGTGCGCTATTGCTTCGATTGCGGCTGTCGCCACTAAAAATCGCTTCCGGATTTTCTGCGATCACGGCTTCGATGCCAACCACCGGTGCCTTAATCACCAGGCTGGCAAACACGTTTTCGCCGCCGCAGAGCCGGATCACGTCGCTCAGAATCGTCTCGCCATTTAAGGTGTAGAGCGGTTGGTCCCACACTTGGTAAAACACGCGCACCGGCGAGCGATTACGATACCGGCTACCAAGTTCGGCGAGCTGTTGCCTCACGCCGCTCGCCGTCGCCTGTGCCTGGGTCTCAGTGCCCATCAAGCGGCCTAACTGCTCCACGGTTTTTGAAATATCCTCCAATCGTCGTGGGTCGTTGTAGTACAGCGGGATGCCGAGCTTGCGCAATGGTTCCATCTGACGCGCTGCGCCGCCATGCAGCCAGACCACGAGCAGATCTGGTTTGAGTGCCAGAATCCGTTCGAGATCGAGACGATGATGGTCGCCCACACGGGGCAATGCGAGCGCAGCCGCCGGATAGTCACTGTAATTGACCGCACCGACGATGCGCCCCTCGCCGCCGGCCGCGTACAACATTTCCGTAACATGCGGCGCCAATGACACGACCCGCTTTGCTGGCTGCGCAAGCGTGATGGTGGTGCCGGCATCGTCCTGCACGGAGACGCTTGCTTCGGCTAGTACGGGAGTTAGCCAGCTTATGAAAAACAGTGCGATGGCGGGCACTACGGCGTAGTTCATGAAAAACCTTCCAAAGTCTGGTCGCCTAGAGAAACCAGGGGATCATAAGTGGACAGCGCTTGTGAAAGCCGCTGCCAGCCGGACTCGTTCGGAGGCAATCCAAAGCGCACGCCGCAGGCAGCGCTGCGAAATAGCCGGACCCAGATTCCGTGCTGCGCCATGTGATTCCATAGCCGCGTGGCATCGGCGACGTTGTCCTGCGGGCACCATTGGTAAAGCGCGCTTCCACTCGCTTGCAGGCCACGACGACGGAGCAATTGGTTGAGGCGCTCGCCTTCGGCGGCGAGGTGGCTGCGCATCGCCGCCTGCCAGGAGCGATCCTGCAACGCGACTCGGCCGATCTCCTGTGCCGGACCGCTCACCGTCCAAGGACCCAGAATGTCGGCCAGCGCTGCGAGCAGGGTCGGATGCGCCGCTACGAAACCGAGCCGTACCCCTGCCAACCCAAAGAACTTTCCCAGCGAGCGCAGGACAATCAATCCATGCTGGCCGGTATGAGCCGCTACGCTCAACTCCGGCACCGTATCGCCGAATGCCTCGTCCACCACCAGCCATCCGCCGCGCTGTGCAAGCCGGTCGGCCCAGGCCAGCAAGCGATGCGGTGCAATCGTCGCGCCGGTCGGATTGTTTGGATTGCAGACCACCATGACGTCGCATTCGGCTATGACGTCATCCAGCTGCGGGTAGGATATTTCCCGTACCGCATGGCCCGCACTGTTCCACCCATGTGCATGTTCTGCATAAGTCGGTGCGGCGACGACCACACTTGCAACGGTGCCATCCTGCGCACGCAAGCGCGGCAACGCCTGGATCGCGGCTTGCGTGCCGGCCATCGGCAAGACGCACGGCGCGCTGTAGTAATCCTGAGCAGCCCGGATCAGTGCCGGGTCGGTTTCCGGCAAACGGTGCCAGGCTTCCGCACTCAGGGCCGGTGCCGGGTATCCGAACGGATTGATGCCAGTGGATAAATCCAGCCATGTTTCCCGCGGCCGGCCGAACCGTACGATCGCCTCCTGCAGGTTGCCACCATGTTCAAGCATGTGCATTCCCTTGAAAAAGCCAGATCGCTATCGCGCATCCAACGGCCACACCCAGCCACAAAGCAGTGGTACCGGCCACCAGTTTCCAGGCCCGCCCGATATCTTCAGCCGCCACAGCCTGGTCGCCACCCAATGCCGGCCGGTGCTCGATTTGGCCGTCATAGATGGCGGCACCTCCCAGCGCCACGCCTAGTGCGCCGGCACCCGCAGCCATGACCGGTCCGGCATTCGGGCTTGGCCAGCCCGGTGCCTGCAGCATCCAGCATTGCCAGGCTGATCGTGTGTCGCCGAGTAGCGCGTAGGAGAGCGCGGTCAGGCGTGCCGGTATCCAGTTCAACGCATCGTCGATACGTGCAGCTGCCCAGCCGAATGCCTGAAAGCGCGGGGTGCGGTACCCCCACATGGCGTCCAAGGTATTGGCCAGCCGAAAGAGCAGCGCGCCGGGCCCACCGGCGATCATGAACCAGAACAGCGTGCCGAAGACTGCATCGTTGCCATTTTCCAGTAATGATTCGATGCCGGCTTTGGCGAGCGCGGAAGCATCCGCTTGCCAGGTATCGCGACTGACGATACGTGCCGTCGCTACGCGGGCAGCGGGCAAGTCGTTCGATAACAGGGCTCGTTGAATAGGGGCGGTATGATCGTGCAGGCTGCGCAGCCCGAGGCTGAAATACAGCAACCCGACATGTAGCCACACTGCGGCACCAGTGTCCGAAGCGATACCCGCACACGCAAGCAAGGTCATCGGCACCACGGCGATGCACCATGCCACGACACCTCGCAAGGTACGGAACCTACCGCGGTTCAGACTTCCTTCGATCGTATTTGCCAGCCGACCGAATCCTACCAGCGGATGCCAGCGCTTCGCCTCGCCCAGCAATAGATCCAGCAGCACGCCGGCTATCATCAGGACGGTGATCGCGGTGAAGCTCAGCCCTGTCAACATGTCAGCCCTTCAATGCCATCGGTAATCCGGCAACGACCAATCTCACCCGGTTGCAGGCGGCAGCCACGCTCTGGTGCAGCCGTCCGGCCTCGTCGACGAACCAGCGCGATACCGCACCCTGGGGAATGATACCCATGCCCACTTCATTGGATACCAGGATCACATCGCCCGCTGAATCATCGAGCGCAGCCAGCAATGCGGCACGTTCTTCATGAAAACGCGCCGGCGCAACAATTTCTCCGATTTCCGGAAAATCTCCAGCCTCTGCAAACAGCAGGTTGGATAGCCACACCGTCAGGCAATCGACGAGTATCAGTCGCTCCGGCGTACTCCAGCACATAATCGCCGCACCGAGTGCAAGCGGTTCTTCTACGGTGGTCCATGCGGCGCTGCGCTGTTGTCGGTGCCTGACGATACGCGCTGCCATCTCGGAATCGCCGGGTAGCGCAGTGGCGATGTAGAGTACTTCCTTGCCACTCTCTGTTGCCAGCAGCTCGGCATGGGCGCTCTTGCCCGAACGCGCGCCGCCAAGCACCAGGGTGTGGATGCGCGTCGCGGTCACCGATACCACTACCACTCGACGCCGGCCTGCGCGGCGATGCCGCTGGCGAACGCATGTTTTATCGGTTGCATTTCAGTCACGGTATCGGCTACCGCGATCAGTTCCGGGGGTGCGCCGCGGCCAGTCACCACGACATGCTGCATGACGGGTCGGTTTGCTAGATCGGCAATGATTCGCTCGGTCGACAGGTACCGATGCTTGAGGGCGATATTGAGTTCGTCGAGCACGACCAACCCGATGGCCGGATCATCTAGCAGTACGCATGCCTGGTCCCAGGCTTTTTGCGCACAAGCGATATCGCGCTTCCGATCTTGCGTTTCCCAGGTGTAGCCTTCACCCATTGCGTGGAAACTGATCTCATCGGAAAACCGCTTGAAAAACCGTTCTTCGCCGGTCGCCATCGCACCTTTGATGAACTGCACAACCCCGACGCGCATGCCGTGTCCCAGCGCCCGTGCGACCATACCGAACGCACTGGAACTTTTGCCCTTGCCATTGCCCGAATTAATCACGAGCACGCCGGCATTACGCTTTGCCGAATCGATCTTCTGGTCGATCACTTCTTTCTTGCGCTGCATCCTGGCGTGGTGACGCTGGTTGACTTCCTGCTCTTGTTCCTGCCTCTCCTCATTCATGCTGTGTTCCCTTTCCCGGAATAAAAATGATGCGCTCGCCATGCTGCACGGCTTCTATCGGATGGCCCAGGCAGGCGCTCAGCAATGATGCCTGCATCACCTCGGCAACCGGCCCCGCGTGCCAGCGTCCTTCGTCCATGAGCAACAGCGCATGACTTGCCACGCCACGCGCCAGATTCAGGTCGTGGCTGACCATCACCACCGTCTTGCCGGAATCCCGGCACAGCTTTGCCAGTAACGCCATGACGCTTACCTGATGGCCAAGGTCCAGCGCATTTGCCGGTTCGTCCAGCAAGATTAATTGCGTGTCCTGCGCCACCACTGCGGCGATCGCCACCCGCTGGCGCTCGCCACCCGATAGCGTGCGAATATCGCGCTCGGCCAGATCGGCAACATCCAGCGCCTGTAGCGAGGCCTGCGCCGCCCGATAATCGGCGTCGCTATCCCAGTAGCCGTTGGCATGGTAGGGATGACGGGCGGTCAGGATCGATTCGATCACTCGATAGCCGAAAGCATCGCTACGACCCTGGGGCAGATACGCCCGCTCCCGTGCCAATGCCAGCAGTGGCCAATCCGACAGGGCCCGGCTTTTCAGTCGCACCGTGCCGGCATATGGCACCCGCATGCCGACCAGCGTTTGCAGCAGGGTGCTTTTGCCGGCACCGTTGCGGCCAATGACGCACCAGCACTGGCCGGGTAAAACCGCCCAGTTCAGTTCGCTCACCAGCACGCGCTCGCCGGCGCGTAAATGAAGATCGGCAACCTGCAGTAAGTCAGCGCCGGCGTACATGATGCAGCTGTAGTAAAAAGATGGGTACGCCGATCAGTGCCGTGATTACGCCGACCGGTAATTGCTGTGGTGCCACCACGCTGCGTGCCAAGGTATCGGCTAGCACCATGAAAGCGCCGCCAACCAGTGTTGCCGCCGGCATCAGCAGCCGGTGATCCGGACCGAATGCAAAGCGGCAGGCGTGCGGCACGATCAGCCCGACGAAACCGATACTGCCGGCATTGGCCACCGCGCTTGCGGTCAACAACGCAGAGCAAATGAATAGCCCCTGCTTCAATGCGCCGACCCGAACCCCCAATGTCGCTGCGGCTTCTGCATGTTGGGCGATGAGGTTGATGCTGCGCGCCATGCGCAGGGCATAGATAGTGGCGCCACCGAGAATCAGCCACGGAAGCCAGCGCAATTGTGCGCCCGACAGGTCGCCGATCAGCCAGAACACCATGCCACGCAGGCGGTTGTCGGGTGCGATCGACAACATCATGGCGATCAGCGCGCCGCAGCCGGAAGCCACGATCACGCCGGTCAGCAATAAAAACGGCGCATTGCCATCGATGATGCCGCCACGCAAGTCGCGATTCGCTAGGATGAAGAGCAGCAGTGCCACCGCCAGTGCACCGCCGAATGCAGCCATGTCGATGATCCATGCGGCGCTGAAAAACAGCATCGACGCCAATGCACCGACTGCCGCGCCCCCTGAAACGCCCAGCACATACGGATCGGCAAGGGGGTTGCGCAACAGCGCCTGCATCATCACCCCGGCCAGTGCCAGCATGGCACCGGTGACGAATCCGGTCAGCGCTCGATCGAGTCGTAATTCCAGCAATGTCGTAGCCAACGCCGAATCGGCTGTGGGCACGCCATTTCCAGACATGCCGAAAAAATCGGCCAGCGCCTGCAGAAGCGCAGGTGCAGGCAGCGTGATCGAACCGATGCTGCAGGCAAACAGGATGCTGACCAGCGCCGCCATCGCCAACACGCCCAATATCGGAGCGACGCGGCGCTTGCACGGCCGTGAAGCACGCGCTAAAGCACTGTTGCGCCTGTCTTGTGGCATCGACTTCACATGCGCCTTTCTGAATCGCTACCGCTTAGCGAAAACCGTACTGCAAGCCGACGAACAGATCGGATTGCGGCGTCGCGTAATTGCGTGCCAGTTCATAGTCTCGATCCAGGACGTTGTTCCAACGGCCGAACACAGACCAGTCACGATCCAGTGCATAACTGCCGTAAAGGTTCACCAGCCCATATCCGGCCAGCACGACCGTGTTGGCGGCGTTCTCGAACCGCTTACCTGAAAACTGCGTTTCCACGCCGGCTGTCATCGGGCCGAGTGCATAATCCAGCGCCAACGTTCCATGCCGTTTTGCCCGTCGCACCAGCAGCTTGTCGGTCGTGCGATCCTCAGGATTTTGAAAATCGAGTGAACCACGCATCGTAAAATTTCCCAATTTGGTAGCGGCACCCAGGGTCAAGCCGGTAAGCAATGCTTTGTTGACGTTGTAGGCGCAACCGAACGGGTAGGCTGCCACTTGCACCGGGCAGGGCCGGGTATTGACGATCAGGTTGCTGATGTCGTTGCGGTAGAGCGTGGCATTGAGCTGCGTGAGGCTGTCGTCGTAATACAACCCGAGTTCGGCGTTTTTACCTTTTTCCGGCTGGTTGTCTGCAATCCCGAAACCAGGAAAATATAGTTCGTTGAACGTCGGCGCCCTAAAACTCGTGCCGTAGCTGGCACTGGCACGCAGCGTCTCGGCGATGCGATAACCATAGCCGGCACTGCCAGTGGCATGCGAGCCGAACTGCGAGTTATTGTCGGTGCGGGCACTGAAGTTTGCCAAATGAGGCCCGCGCTTCAGCAAATACGATCCGGCGGCAGAATTGGTGCTGCGCCGGCCGACCAGTGCGGTAGTCGTGGAATCGATTTTTTCGATGCGGCGTTCGGCGATCAGCTGCAACATATCCGTGCCTATTGCAAGATCGTTTTGCCAGCTCAAGCCTTGCTGGGTGGTGTCGAAGACACTGAGCCCTGTGACCGGATCGGCGCTTGTGCGTGAGTCCGATTTGTCTGTTGAGCGGTATAAGCGTAATTGACTGGTCCAGTTCGGCAGAATCCGGTTGGTCGACGTCAGCGCCAAGGTGCCTAGCTTGCCTACACCATTGGCATCGAATGGCGCTGCACCGTTGTCGAATTGCGATTCCAGCCGGCTTTGCAGAAAATTCAGGCCCAGATCGTGACCCGGTGCCAGTTGCAAGCCGAACTGGCCGCTGGCGCTTTCTTTGACATAACCGTCGCGATCGTCATTGAATGAAAAATTTCCCAGCTTTGTCGCGTTGAAGCCGTCGGCGCGTTCCCGCGCCACATTGAAGGCATAGTGCACCGCTGTCTCGCCAGCGGTTGCTCCCGAAATACCGGCTGCCAGTGCACGCGTCGCGTAGCTACCGGCACCAGCCGAAGCGCTCAGGCGTGGCGCGCCACTCCCTTTTTTGGTAAAAATTTGCACCACGCCGCTCACAGCATCGGCACCGTAGAGCGTACTTAACGGGCCGTAGATGATTTCCACGCGCTCAATTTGCGATACGGGAATCACTGACCAGGTGGCTCCGCCGGAAGTGGACGAGCCCGATCGCACGCCATCGACCAGCACCACGGTCTGGTTGTTGCTGCCGCCACGCAGAAATACCGATGCGGCCGTGCCAGGCCCGCCGGTGCGCGAGATTTCGATACCGCGCTTTTTCTGCAATAAATCGGGTAGCGAAGTGAAACCGGAACGGGCGATTTCTTCCGAGGTAATGACGACGTTGTCGCTCAACACGTCCCGCGCCGCTTGTGGCGAGCGGGTGGCGGTGGTAACGACCATTGGTAGCGTCGTGTCGGCACCGATTTGTGCAATAGCGGAAAAAGACGATGTGGCGAGAGCTGCAAAGGTAACGAGCGCATAGGCGCGGGCAACGGCGGAAGCCGCCGGTAAAACATTCGATGTCATGATGCACTTCACGAAAAACGGGCAACCAGCCGGCTTCCCCGCAGGCTGGAATGAACGAAAGCGCTTGGCCGACAATTCGGAACTGAAACAAGACGGCGGATAGTTGCCTACCGCTATACCGTTCGCGTCACGAAGATCCCCGTCCGTAGCAACTTTCACCTATTCTGGCCGGTATCCGGGCTGGCAAGTCGAACCGCCCTACCTTCCCATGCAACACGCACAGTGGTTTGAGGGGCGGCCTGTCATCGGATATCGATGACGCTTGCTTTACCGTTGCGGGGGCAGCACACGTATGCCTGATTGCGAGCACCGTGTTTCCCGTTTAACTGCAGGCACGAACGTGTCTGCGAGCACCAAAACAGCGCGATTATAGTCGCTGGGCATACGGCCTGCAAATTTTCGAGGGTAGATCGATCATGCTGATTTCGCCATAACCGATTGCGTGCGGCTTGCTTGCGGCGGCAACTGCGAGAGCCTCCGCATCGAATCCCTCTCGCCAGGCTTGCAGCAATCTGATGGTGCCGGCATGGCAGACCACGATTGCATCCGCCCATGTCATTTGCTGCATCGAGTCGCGAAAGCGCAAGACCCTGCGCGCCACGTCGCATACGCTTTCGCCACCGCCGGGTCGGTAATGGGCCATGTCGTTGGCCCAGGCATCGATTTCCCTGCGTTGAATGTTTTCCCAGGGCTGCATTTCCCATGTGCCGAAAAACATCTCCATCAGATCGGGATCGCGTCGGGCGTTTGCGTAGCCGCCAGCTTCGACCAGGGCATCGGCAAACCCGGTGCAGCGCTGTAATGGGCTACAGAAAACGATCGCCGGGTTAGGCAGACCACGTGAAAGAGAGGCAGTGAGGCGTGTCACTTCCGCCGAATCCACGCAAAGATCGGTATGCCCGTAGCACAGGCCGGGCTCGATGACTGGTCGTGGATGGCGAATCAGATACAGGCGCATGAAATTGTTGGCGACTTCAGCGCGCAAAATTGGCGAGCAATGCCAGGTAACACGCGACTTCAGCAGCCTGCTGTACCGCGCCGAGACAGTCGCCGGTATAGCCGCCGATGCGGCGCAGAAATTTTCTGGCAAGCCAGAGGGTGGTTAATGCAGCGCCCAGGAGACATCCGATAATGCTCGACCACGGCAGCCATCCAGCCATGCCAATCAGTAATACGGGCAGGCAACCGGTCACTGCAGCCACCACAAATTCCCCATTCGACATGTCCTGCGCGAGTGGTTTGGCTTTGCCCTCATGCCGTGCATAGTCGAGGCGCCAGATCACGGCGCATGACGCCATCCGGGAAAGCGGATGCGCGATCAGCAACGCCAGCACGACTTCGTGCGGCGGCAGGTTGGAAAGCAGTAAATATTTGAACCCCAACAGCAGGCCGATGCCAATCGCGCCATATGCACCAATGCGCGAGTCCTTCATGATTTCCAGCACCCGCTCAGGTGTAATGCCGCCGCCCATGCCGTCGCACATATCGGCAAAGCCGTCTTCGTGAAATGCGCCGGTCAGGTAGATGCCGCAGGCCATCGACAGAAGCACGGCAACCGGTTGCGGCCAAAGCCAGATCGAGAGCATGTACACCGCAGCCGTGATCGCAGCCACGATATACCCGATCAATGGAAAATAACGCGTGGCATGTTGCAGCCAGGCTGCTTCGAACCCGACCCGGCTGGGAATGGGTATGCGGGTATAGAACTGCAGCGCAATGCAGAACAACCGAAGCTCCTGGCAGCATCGAGACCGGAAGTTACTGACTGCCACTGACCTGCGCCGAGTCGAACGTTGCCATCTGGTTCAAAAATTCTGTCGCCGCCTGCAGTAGTGGCAACGCCAGGGCACAGCCGGTGCCTTCACCCAGGCGCAACCCGAGTGCGAGCAGGGGTTGCGCATCGAGATGCTGCAGCATGCGGCGATGGCCATTTTCATCCGACCGATGCGCAAAAACGCAGTATTGGAGAATCGTCCGCTGAATCTTAGCTGCCACCAAGAGCGCACTGGTGACGATAAAGCCGTCGATCAGTAAAGTCATACGGCGTTGTGCCGCGGCCAGCATGGCGCCGGCCATCATCGCAATTTCAAAGCCGCCGAACGTCGCCAGTATAGCGAACGGATTGTCGGCAACCTTGTGCAATCGGACGGCATTTCCAATGACGCGTTGTTTGTGGATCACGCCCTCCGGAGGCAAGCCAGCGCCCGCACCGACGCAGTGTTCCAGTGGTTCACCGGTCAGCAGGTGCATCAATGCTGCAGCCGCCGTGGTGTTCCCAATGCCCATTTCGCCAAATCCCAGCACGTTTCCGCTCAATGAGGCCACAAACTCGCTGCCATGGCGCATCGCTTCTTCACATTGTTCGGGCGTCATGGCCGGCTGCTTGGCGAAGTTATGCGTACCGGATGCGATTTTTCGATCGATCAGCCCTGCGCGCTTGCCGAATACGTGGTTCACGCCTGCATCGACTACGTGCAATGCACACCCACTTTGCCGCGCGAATACATTGATCGCCGCGCCACCTGCCAAAAAGTTTTCGACCATTTGCCATGTCACGCTTTGTGGGTAGGCGGAAATCCCTTCCGCCACGATGCCATGGTCGCCGGCAAATACTGCGATCGCTGGCTGTATCAAACCCGGTGACGTACTTTGTTGGATCAAGCCGATCTGCTTTGCCAAGGCTTCCAGCATGCCGAGGCTGCCGGGTGGTTTGGTTTTATCGGCAATCAGCGCATCGAGTTTCGCGGCGAGGGCTGCATCGTGAATTGAGGAAATTAGGAAGTCAGACATCAGGGAGAGTGTGAATTGCAGATTGCTATAAGCATTGCGTGTGAGATTAAAAAGATTGGAGATAGTGTAACGAAAGCAAGATCGCTAATCCTACAAGTGTGTAAGCGAATCAAAAAATGAACATTAAAATTCTTTTATAGCGCATAATGTAATTTTAATGTTCATGTATTTCACATGCCCAAACGAGATCCCAAACACTCTCTAGCCCCTACACTAGTGATGGAAAAACTACGGACGTGGGGGGCTGCAGTGCGAAAGCAGCGCATCGCGCAGGGCATTCGCGCCAGCGATTTATCTCATCGCCTGAATATTTCGCATCCTACACTGCGGCGTCTGGAGCAGGGCGAACCAACCGTGGGTGCCGGTGTTTATCTTGCAGCCATGCATGTACTGGGGTTTCTGGACCAATCCACACCGCCGTTGGCGAAGGAATGGTTTCACATGACCACGAGCAGTACGCGAGCGAGAGTCCATCTGGCAAACGACGAAGACGATGAGTATTTCTGAGCCAGCCAATCCACTGTATGTGTATTTGCAGCGCCCTGACAGCGGTGAATGGATAGTGGTCGGTCGCTTTCGGCTGACAAATAAAGACGGTCCGGGCATCTTTCGCTATGCCGACAGTTATCGTGAAGCTGGATTTACCTGGTCGATCGATCCAGTAAATTTGCCGTTTATCCAAGGTGAATTTCAGCAACGTGAGCGTTATGGGGGATTGCATGATGTATTGCGCGATGCTGCGCCGGATGCGTGGGGCCAGATGTTGATACAGCGCGAGCATGGCCTGTCCGCAGGCGCCGGGGCACTGCGTTACTTGCGTTTGTCGAGCAATAGCGACCGGTGGGGAGCCTTGGCCATCGGCTCGGCGAAGGCACCAAATATCGCTGCCTTGGCAACGCCGAAATTGCCGCAACTGGAAGCTTTTACCAATGAAATGCTGGCCATTGCGGCATCTCGACCGCCAAGCAATGCAGCAATTCGCAAACGCTTGTTCGCTACGCCCAGCATGGGTGGTGCCCGACCAAAGATGACGTTACAGGATGGAAATGACTACTGGCTGGTAAAACCTTCGGTTCCAACCGACACAGTGGATATTGCATTATTGGAACATGTAACCCAGCAATGGGGACGAGCCGCGGGATTGAGGTTTGCCGACACGCGGCACCATGCGTTGAGCGGCATGCGCAGCGCCGTGCGCGTGCTGCGATTCGATCGCAATGGCAGCCGTCGCAGTATGGCAATCAGCGCAGCATCTTTGCTGCAAACTGCCTACCCGCCGACTACTGCAGCCGATACCGATCGCACAAGTTATCCACGGCTTGCAGAAGAGTTGCAACGCATTGGCGCGCCAATAGAAGATCTACACGAATTGTTCGACAGAATGCTATTTAACGCCATCGTCGGCAACGACGACGATCATCCACGCAATCATGCGGCAACGTATGTGCATGCGGAAAAGCGCTGGCGCCTATCTCCGGCGTTCGATGTGGTGCCCAACCCGGATGAAACTCCGAGCCGGTTGTTCATGCAGGTCTCTTTAGGTACGTCGGCCATTACCCGGCAATCGCTGCTGGCGGATCATGCGCGCTTTGGATTGCCGACTATGCAAGCGGCAGAAACGCGAATTGAATCATTCATCGTGCATGTTCGCAAGGCATATGCCGATGTACGTTCGCTGTTGACCGAAGAATTGCAAAATGTTTTGCAGGTCAGGCTGGATTCAAACAGCCAGCTACTGGAAAAATCCGGTGATTCCTAGTAGCATCTCACTGTATTTTTTATGCCGAGTTACCACCGTTCGGCTAGCAGTTTTGCAATTTCCCCCAGCGCCTCCGGAGAGAGATCGTCAAGCGCGATCACCGGCGCATTACTCAACTGCGGATAGTTACGCAGGCTGGAACGCTTGTAGGCAACGTCGTAATGGGTCGTCATCAGGCGTTCGAACAACTCGGGGATCGCTTTTCGTTCCGCAAGGTTTTCCCATTCCTTCAGTTCGGCATTACCCACCAGTGGCCCGAGAAACTGCAGTTTCGTTACCAGCGCCGCCGGATCGTCTTCGAAATGCGCATAGTCCTCGCGCCACATCCGTACCCGCTGCGCCATCGCGGTTTTTACCGAAAACACATTACTAGCCCGCATGGCGACCAATAAGGATTCTGGCAGCTGAACATTGCCGATCTTCTTGCTTTCGGCCTCGACCCAAATCGGTCGATCGGGGGAGTAACTGGAAAAATTATCCAACAACAGGCTGTCGAAATATTTCTGGGGCGGCTGTGGCCGGCCCGGCAGGGCACCGATCACCGACCCGCGGTGCGCCGCTAGCTCTTCCAGATCCAGCACCTGTGCGCCGGCTTGGCGCAACGCAGTCAGCAAACGGGTTTTCCCACAGCCGGTCGGCCCGTTCAAGACGTTGTACTGAAACTTTCCGGGCACGACCTTTAGCTGCTCATTGACCCAGCGGCGATACCCTTTCCAGCCACCCTTGAGTTTGTCCACACGGTAACCGATGACGTCCAGCGCATCGAACCATAATCGGCTGCGTTTGCCGCCACGAAAACAGTAAACCAGAATCCGGCTTTTGCGATTTAGGCCGGCGACACTTTCGCTAAGATGGCGCGCAATATTGCGCAATGAATATTGCACCCCGATTTGATAAGCGCCCATGGCATCGGTGCGATGCAGGGTGCCGACCTCGGCATATTCTTCATCGTTGACAACCGGGAGGTTGACCGCACCGGGGATATGGTCCTCGGCGAATTCACGCGGGCAGCGCGCATCGATGATGAGGTCGTAGCTATGCAGGTCATCCATGTAAGTCGCCAGGCATGTTTACCAACCCGAGACTATAGCGCCAATCCTGCATTCTGCGGAGCCGACCGCAGGAAGGCAATATTCACGCACAACGGTTTTAACCGTTCAAGCAGTCGGAACGATAATGCATGTCGTTGAATCGTCGCTGACTATTTACACCTGCCGGTTATTTCTTATACAACGGCATCACACGTTCCGCGTAGTCCGTTAAGTCCCGTTGTCGGTCGGCGCTCGACGGATGGGTCGAGAGAAATTTCGGTAATTCACCACCGCCGGCCTGGCCCATCTTTTGCCAAAGCGTGACGGCGGCGCGGGGATCGTAACCGGCACGTGCAGCCAGTTCGACACCGAGACGGTCGGCCTCGACTTCATGATTGCGCGAATTCGGTAAGCCCAGCAAGCCCATGTAGGCATACTCCATGCCTTTGGTGCCGAGCGCGCCGACACCAGCGACGGTCGATATGACCTGGATACCCAAGCCTGCAACTGCCTGTTGCGAAGCCCTTTCCCGCGCGTGCTCACGCAGTGCATGCGCTATCTCATGACCAATCACGGCAGCCAGCTCGTCGTCGGTGACGCGCAACTTATCGATTAAGCCGGTGTAGACCGCGATTTTGCCACCGGGCATGCACCAGGCATTCACCTCGGACGAATCCAGCACATTGATTTCCCACTTCCAGGCCTGAGCATCGGGCCGCAGCACGGTGGTCTGCCGTATCAAGCGTTCTGTGATTGAACGCACCCGCGCTACCTGTGCCGAATTTTTATTCAACACGCCCTCCTGGCGGGCTTTGCTGATTACCTCGGCATACTGCTTTTCAGAAGCCTGGGCAATTTCGCTCGACGAGATCAACATCTGCTGTGGCCTGCCGACGCCGACTACGCCGGGCTGGGTCGTCTGTACCGACTGGCAACCCGCCAGACAAAACAGCGTAATGCTGCAGGTTTTGAGAATGCGCGTCCGTGCGGGATAGATTTGTGTCATGAGTCGTTCCAATAAAATGATGAATGAATTGTAGTCGAAGGTGAATGGCTTTCCCGGGTGCTTAAAAAGAACGATAGAAAGATGGGCGCACACTGCAGCAGATTAGCTTTGCTCAAGTTACAATCCGTGCAAATTAAATTGCATCAGCCATAGACCCGCCATATGATCAACGCATTCATCTTGCAAAATGGACGGCTGAATCAGGTTCCGATCGAGGGGCCGTTGGCTTTGCAGGCGGCCAAACCGGTCTGGGTCGATCTGACCGACCCAGACGAGAGCGAGCGTTCGCTCGTCAAACTGACTTACGGCGTGACCTTGCCTGGCGAGGATGAGGTCAAGGATATCGAAGCCTCGGCGCGTTACTACGAAGCGGAAAACGGCGACATCCATTTGCGCACGGATTTTCTGCTGGAAGAGGGCGATGGCCCTTGGCGCGTCGTTACCGTCGCTTTCATCCTTACTAAAAACATGCTGTTTTCCGTGCATACCGACGACCTGCCGGTCTTCCGACTGGTACGGCTGCGCGCCCGTTCTCGTCCTGGCTCAATTGAAGAATACAAAGATGTCTTGCTAGATCTGTATGCCACCGATGCCGAATATTCGGCCGATGCTCTGGAAGGTATTTATCAGAGCCTGGAAGAAGTCAGCCATTCGGTATTGCAAAAAGAGATGACGGACGAAGGTGCCGCGAGCGTACTCAATGCCATCGCGCAAGAGGAAGATTTGAACGGTCGGATTCGCCGCAACATGATGGACACGAGGCGTGCAGTTAGCTTCTTGATGCGCGGCAGGCTACTCAACAGCGAGCAATTCGAGGAAGCGCGGCGCATTATGCGCGACATCGATTCCCTAGATGGGCATACGGCATTTTTGTTCGACAAGATCAACTTCCTGATGGACGCTACCGTCGGCTTCATTAACATCAATCAAAATAAAATCATCAAAATTTTTTCAGTTGCTGCCGCGGCGTTTCTTCCGCCAACCCTGGTAGCCAGCATCTACGGTATGAATTTCGATTTCATGCCTGAGTTGAAATGGCTTGCGGGCTATCCGCTTTCACTAGGGTTGATGTTGGCCAGCGCCGTGGTTCCGCTCTGGTATTTCCGACGTCGAGGGTGGCTAAAGTAGGAAGGTGCACTCTTACGCTGTAGAAAAAACAACAACTGCAAAATTTGCTCTAAGTAAGTTTGATAGCGAACATACAGGGTTCGTCGATTAGCAGAGAGTGGCTCGCTGTTGCAAGTCGGTATCGTAATTGTTTGTTTTCTTGCTCGAACCAGTTGTAAGTCTACGTTGCATCGCATTTTCAACACGTTGTTTAAGAAGAGCGACAACGTGGATGTTGCGTAACTTAGTTGTGTGCGGTTGTCCTACTTCGTTTCTGTACTGCTTTGTTGCCTAATTCGTGCTTGATTCTATCGCGTACTTCATCCGGCCTTAACCGGTCTCCCTTTCGAAAGCTTTCCCATGCTACCTACGAATTTAAAATTACATCCACTAGCGGCGATCGTTGCCGGTGTTGTACTTGCTGCCGCAACAGCCCCGTCGATGGCTTCCAGCCACCGCGAGGGCCCGTTCATCGCCGGCCAACCAAAGGTGGACGGCACCGATTTTTATTTTTTTCGTAGCTACGAGCCTAATCGGCAGGGTTTCGTAACGGTGCTGGCGAATTATGTGCCTTTGCAAGATGCCTACAGCGGACCGAACTTCAATCAGCTCGACGCCAATGCCTTGTACGAAATTCATTTCGATAATGTCGGCGATGCCAAGGAACACACGACGTTTCAGTTCCGTTTTAAAAATACGTCTAAGCGCACAGCATTACCCGTGGGCGGCAAGAACGTGTTGATACCGTTGATCAATTCCGGCACCGTTTCCGGTGTGAATCCAGCGTCGCTGAATGTGCGTGAAACCTACACCATCGACATGGTGACCGACGATCGCCGTACCGGTGCGCGTACCCGTTTAACCAACGCAGCGAACGGTTCGGCCGAGTTCGACAAGCCAGTCGATAACATTGGCGACAAATCGTTCGGCAGTGCAGCTGGCTACGAAGCCTATGCCAATCAACATATCTATAACGTTGCAATACCCGGTTGCGGTACCGCCCGCGTGTTCGTGGGTCAGCGCAAAGAGCCTTTCTACATCGCCTTAGGCAAAGTTTTCGACTTGATCAACGTGAATCCGCTTGGCCCAGAAGTCAATGGAAATGCGAACAATCTCGAAGACAAGAACGTTACGTCGATTGCAATGGAGCTGCCGATTTCATGTCTGGTTAAAGGTACCGATCCAGTCGTGGGTGCTTTCACCACTGCCAGCGTGCGGCAAGGTCGTTTGGTCAATCCTAAACCCGGTTCGAATCTGAATCTGGCGACTAAGGAGGGCGGGCCATGGGTACAAGTTTCACGGCTCGGTATGCCGCTCGTGAATGAAGTGATCATCGGCATGGAAGACAAGGATCGTTTTAACGCATCGAAGCCACGCGACGACGGCCAGTTTGCCGACTACGTCACGAACCCGACTCTGCCAGCCCTGATTCAGACATTGTTCCCGGCTGCACCGGCACCGACAAACTTCCCGCGTACCGATCTGGTCACTGCGTTCCTGACCGGCTTCTCCGGATTGAATCGCCAAGCGGTTGTTACCCCGTCGGAAATGCTGCGGTTGAATACTTCCATCGCGCCAGTGGCACCAGCTGCGCAAAGTCCGTTGGGATTCGCCGGTGGCGATACTGCCGGTTTTCCGAACGGTCGTCGTCCGGGTGACGACGTGGTCGACGTTGCATTGCGTGTAGCCATGGGTGCGTTGTGCACGTTGACGGGTAACACCGACACGTTGGCAGTCGGTTGTAAGCCATCGGATGCGCCTGCCGGCGGTGCTGCAATCACCGACGGCGTGCGTAAGACGGCAGTCGACTTCAAGCCAGCATTCCCGTACCTCAACACGCCGCTTCCAGGCAATCAATAATCCAGGAGCAGCAGATGACCTCAACCAAAAGATGGATATCCGGTATCGCAGCCGCAGGCATGATGTTGACGCTGGCCGGCTGCGGCGGTGGCACCGACCGTAGTATCGGCGCCAATGGTAATGGCGGCATAGCCGACGACGGTTTTATTGCCCAAGTGCGGGCGTTGATTGCACTGGACGGTGACAGTCCCGATGTATTACCGTTTGATTCGATCACCGTTACTACACCTGAAGAAAGCGAACCGGTAGAAATCTAAACCGAGTCGCCCTAAAATGCCCGCCCGACGAACGTCCGGCGGGCATTTTTCACGTAATGCTTTCAATCTTCGCTCAGGGCCACGTAAGCACAATCGGCACGCGCCGATCGCCTCGATGATTACCAGACCGTCGTTTGGAATAACCGATACGCATCCATCATGTAACAGAGTGTCTTCATCGACGTTGTAAAAAGTTAGTAACGCCATGCCACTGAATGCCTGAACACGCCATCCCGCTATCGATACCATACGCACATATTGCCCACTAACCAGCGTGACGATTTGTTCCGAAGAACGCCTGTTGCAAAATAAACGATTGATCATGTTGCACCTGTCTATGTAGAGCACTATCGTAGACAAGACCTCCGCTAAGAAACAGACGCACCAAACGATTTTTGTATTGCGTACAATTTCCATGCTGAAAAACTGTATCGGTTGAATTTCGATGCAGGTGTATCTTGTTTCCTGGCGAGGTTATCGCTAGCGTCATTCAGTACGAACCATCCGTGCATTTCTTTAGCGCAAACCCTCATGTCGACCGATCAACGTACGCCTTTCTACGAACGCCTGGCCGACGAGTTGGCTATAGCCATCTATGCACAGGTATTCGTAGCAGGCGAGCGCTTGCCGTCAATTCGGCGCCTCGCCCAGCAAAAACATTTGTCTGTCAGCACCGTGGTGCAAGCTTTACAATTATTGGAAACCAGAGGTTTGGTCGAGGCCAGGCCGCAAGCCGGTTTTTATGTGCGGCATCGTGCTCGTGTCGTAACTGACCATACGGAAGCGCGGGCTTTAAGCTCATCGACGCATGTCGGCGTATCCAATTTTTTGTCGGATGTGATCGCTGCCCACAACGCACCTGGGTTGGTGCATCTCGGTTCGGCATTGCCGACCGAAGAACTGCTGCCCACGGCCAGGCTGCAGCGCGATGTCGGTGCAGTTGCGCGGCGGGCCGGCAAGCTGTTTTCTCATCACGGTTATTTCGACATCAATGAGCCGCAATTTTTACGGCAAATCGTTCGGCGTTCGCTCGACTGGGGCCAGGTCGACGCCGGCGAAATCGTCGTCACCAGTTCCTGCACCGAAGCCATCAGCCTGTGCTTGCGCGCAGTGACCAAGCCGGGCGACACGGTCGCGGTGGAATCGGCATCGTTCTTCGTCTTACTGCAATTGTTGGAGAGCCTGGGCCTGAAAGCGCTTGAGATACCGATGCATCCATCGACCGGCGCATCCGTCGATGCGCTTGAACTGGCGATGCGGGAAGGATTGGTCAATGCCTGCTTGCTAACGCCGAACGTCAATAATCCTACCGGCAGCATCATGCCCGAAGCCGATAAGAAACGGCTGGCAGGACTGGCATCACGCTTCGACATACCGATAATCGAAGACGATGTGTACCGCGAACTGGTATTCGCTCTGACCCAGCCGTGGCCACTGAAAGCCTACGACGAGACCGGCAACGTGTTGTTATGTTCGTCGTTTTCCAAAACCCTCGGCCCCGCACTGCGAGTAGGCTATGTCGCTGCTGGAAAATACGCAGCACGCGTGGCTTTTCTGAAAACGGTGTCGAGCGGCGCAACCAGTCACTTATCGCAAGCTGTCGTTGCCGACTTCATCGGCAGCAGCCGCTTCGATAATCATCTTCGAAAGATCAGACGCCTGATGGCACAGCGCATCGCCACGATGCGTCAGGCTGTTGTCGAGGCATTTCCCGGGGAGTGCCTCGTTTCGGAACCGCAAGGCGGCTTCGTATTGTGGGTGACGTTGCCGCCGGACGTAGATGTGTTGGCTTTGCATCGGGAAGCGCTGGCACAACGCATCGCTTTTATGCCGGGGCCATTGTTTTCTGCTTCCGGGCAGCTCGGGCATCATTTGCGGCTTAATTGCGTGCATGCGAACGAGCCGGGAGCGGTCGCTGCAATGGCTATGCTAGTGACCTGCTACCCAATTTAGTACGAAACCGACATAGAGTCTGCGGTTAAAAATCT
>JAZKGZ010000001.1:0-170128 GCA_040385645.1 Pseudomonadota bacterium | reverse complement strand
CGCTACCGGCCAAGATGTTTGTCGTTAAACCGGACAGAATGATTGTCGCGCACCAGAAAAATGAAAAATCAAAATATCGGTAGCGATTTCGATGACTTTCTTACGGATGAGGGCATGCTTGAAGAGGTTACCGCCGTGGCCGTGAAGAGAGTGATTGCCTGGCAGATCGAGCAAGAGATGTCCGCTCAAAAGATCACCAAGACCGCGATGGCGAAGAAGATGCGGACCAGTCGCGCTTCGCTCAACCGTTTGCTAGACGAAAACGATACCAGCCTTACTTTGACGACCTTGGCAGGTGCGGCAGCGGCTCTTGGTCAGCGCATCAAACTTGAGTTAACGCCTGTCTGATGGTTTGGACTTCCCCCACTCAGGTAGACATTCCTGCCCTATGATTTAGCCATAGGAAGAAGTCAATGAGCACCCCGAGATATTCACCGGAATTTAAAGAGGAAGCAATCAAGCAGGTGACCGAACGTGGTCATTCTGTAGCCGATGTTGGCGCAAGGCTAGGCGTTTCCGGCCACAGCCTTTAAAAATGGGTTAAAGGGGTTGTGCCCTCCAAGGATGAGAAGCAGGCAGCAGAATTGATCGAGGCCGAAGGCGAGATCCTTCGTCCGCGTGAAGGTTCGCTATATGAACGATCATCGCCACCTTTATTCGTTAGTTTTCATGTGTCGGGTGCTCAAGGTTGCGCGTGCTGGTTTTTATGACTGGCTTAATAAACCGTTGTCAGATCGAGCTATCGAGAACAAACGTCTACAGGCAGAAAACATCTGCTCAAACCAATTTCCGCTGTATGCACAATTCGGTTTTAGCTTCGACTCTTCTTGACGAGCCGAACATGGGTGACCGTCTCAGAGCCAATGGATTCGACGCATTCATAGTCGCGTGCGATATGGTCCGTTCCGTCAAACAAGCGCTCTCCAGCGCCTAACAATTTGTCGGTCATGACGAGATGCAGTTCGTCGACCAAACCGGATTTGAGAAATTGACGAATGAGTGTCGCGCCGCCGTTTAAGCGCACATCCATTCCCTGTGCGGCGGAAAACGCTTGCTGCAATGCTGACTCGATTCCATCGGTGACAAAGTGAAACGTTGTACCCCCTTCCATGGGCAATGGCGCTCGCGCGTGGTGGGTTACTACGAAGACGGGCGAATGGTAGGGTGGATTAGGACCCCACCAGCCTTTCCATTCTTCATCGCTCCAAGGGCCGCGAACCGGTCCGAACATGTTGCGCCCCATGATATTTGCACCAATATTGTCAAACGCCTTCGCAATAAAGGTGTCATCGATTCCTGTACTGCCGCCCTCCTGACCAAACATCGTTTTTATGGTGTGGGTTTGAAATGCCCAATCCATGATCGCCAAGCCGTCCTTACCGAACGGGTTTTCCAAACTCTGCCCTTGCGCAGAGCTAAATCCGTCGATTGATAGGGCATATCCCCGTACCACTAGTTTTTGCATTGCCGTTTCCTTTAAAGTCCGTAAGAAGTGGGCTGATCTCAGCAAAGCATCTGCCCAAGATAGGCTTCCAGCTTGGCCATATGTTGTTTGCCACCTTCGATAGCAACGTCTTGGGCCACCATGACATAGGTCCAGGAACCACCCATCATTTGTTTTGGTACTCAGGCACTGTCATGGGCAACCACACCAGTTTGCGCGGGAAACGCACTTCTCGCGTCAGCACACGCTCACGATCGTTGCGTATTTCATTATTCAACTCAGATGCCTCGCTGAATCATGGCCACAAGTTGGTCCAGAGCCGTACCCCAGCCGCCTTCAAAGCCCATGGAAGCGTGTTTTTCGCAGCCTGCTTCGTCGGCATGAATCACTGTGGCGGTGTATCGGGTGCCTCGGTCTGAGTCTGCCAGCTCGATCATGGCCGTGAACATGAACTTCGCGTCGACGTCACCGCAGGTGGCTGCCGGTTGGCTGGGCCGATAACCTGGCAGCAGAGCATTGGTCCATACCAATTTCTCAAGCGCTACCACTTCGAGGTAACAACCCGTATTGTGGAACTTAACGCCTTCGGGCGACTGCATGGTGGTGCGAAACATGCCACCGGGACGCAAGTCAATTTCACAGTCAATCGTTTTCCAAGGCAAAGGGCAAAACCAGGGCTTAAGTAACTCCGGCTCGGTCCAGGCGCGCCACACTAAGTCCCTGGGCACATTTACGATTCGGGTGAAGCTGAGGTCTAATTCCGAGTTGGGCTGGTAGGTGGGTTTCATGCTGTGTCTTTAGGGTTAGGGTTTGTGTTGGGCGGGGGGCAGGGCGAGTAAATAGGCATCCATGCGGTCTAGCCGGTCTTCACAGATTTGTTTGTACTGGCCAATCCAGTCCATGGCTTGTTTGAGGTTTTCCCCTTCAATACGGCAGGGCCGCCACTGCGCGTCCCGCCCTTTGCTGACGAGGCCAGCGTTGTGCAACACTTTGATGTGCTTGGACGCCGCAGGCAAACTCATTGCAAAAGGAGCCGCCAGCTGTTTAGGAAAAACGGAATTCGGCTTATGCAAGGCTACTATTTTGCTCGTCCTGGCTTCAAATCTCTACCAGAAATTTCAACTTGGGATTCTGGAATATAGTTCTCTTAACGCGGCTGCTGCAGAGTTGCTTCGAACGGCCGATAGCCTCAGCCTGCCGTTACCATCAAGGATCATTACTGGAGTGGATCGGGAACAGATTGCAGGCTGATTGGCGAGTAGGCGTTGACATAATCAGCAGTGTCCTGCGCAGCCGGACTTCAAGAGCTTGAATGCCGAAGCCTTGCATTATTTTGAATGTAAGGTTGAAACCTATCGCATAGTTTTTGCAAAAAGCCGCATTGCAAGATGGCTTTTAATGCACTGCTAGCCTGTAATCCTGGCTAAAATTGTCTGTCAAGCCATGCCTCTAATACAATTAGGCTTTGTTGCTTAAATTAAGTAATTTGCAAAAGAAAAACATGTTTTCAGGTCTGAGCGCTTTTCCATTAACTCCCGTAAAAAATGGAATTATCGATGAGGTCGCGTTCGCTCGGTTGGTCGAGCGCCTTGCTACTTCAGGCGTGGATTCTATTTGCGCCCTGGGTTCCACAGGCAATTACGCTTACCTGTCTTGTTCCGAGCGGATACGCATTACGCAGTTAGCTGTTGAGCACGCCGGCAATGTGCCGGTCTTTATAGGTATCGGCGCATTGCGCATCCGCGATATGCTCGCCTTGGCAGAAGAGGCGCAAAAAGCAGGTGCTCGCGGTATTCTGCTCGCACCGATGTCGTATCAAAAACTGTCGGAAGACGAGGTGATTAACCTCTATCAAACAGTGACCCGCTCTTTGTCGGTGCCGCTGGTTGTATATGACAACCCAAGCACGACGCATTTTGAATTCAGCGACGAGCTACATGGCCAAATTGCACAGCTGCCAAATGTCGCCTCAATAAAAATTCCCGGTGTGCCAGCCGTGTCTGCACGCCTACGCGTCAATCAGTTGCGTGCGCTCATTCCCGCACATGTAACGATCGGCGTCAGCGGCGATGCCTTCGGCGCAGCCGGCCTAAATGCTGGCTGCGAAGTATGGTATTCGGCAATTGGCGGTCTTTTTCCGCAAGCTGTTTTGGCCATCACCCGGGCCTCTCAAGCCGGCAATGCGCAAGAAGCGTTGCTGCTCTCCGAACGTTTGGAACCACTGTGGGCACTAATGCGTCAACATGGCAGCTTACGCGTTGTCGCAGCTGCTGCGGAGTTACTTAAATTGGTCGATAGCCCAAGTTTACCGGTACCACTAAGGGCTGTTACTGGAGCCGACCGTGAACTGCTTGCAAGCTTGATCGGGGAGTTAGGGTTGGCTTGATTCGAGCTTCCGGCGAAGGAACTTCATGAGCTTGAGTGGCGAAGCCGGACATGATCTAGGAGGCAAGGTTGCAATCGTTTGCACAGGTTTCGCAAAAAGAGGCGGTATAAGCCAAGAAAATCACCTTGATCTGCCATACCTTCGAGGATTCACACGCCTCTGAGCGCTACAAACCGGCTTATTTCTTATTCTTGCAACATGCCCTGTTGGATCCGTGCGATTTCCTTGGTGGCATCGCTGGTATTGATCGACAGGCTACGGATCTCACCGGCAATCACCGCAAAGCCACGACCCATCTCGCCGGCACGCGCCGCTTCGACTGCGGCGTTCAAGGCGATTAGGTTGGTCTGGCGGGCCAGGCGGTCGATGGTGCCGACGATTTCACCGATCTGCGTCATGCTTTTGGCGGCCCGATCCTGGTATTGCAGCTGCTTGGCCTTGGCTTCTTCGGCCATGGTTTGGTCATGAAGCGCAATCAATGCGCCGACTGTCCGAACCGGGCTGCCGTCGTCTGATCGCTTCGTCTGTCCTTTGGCTCGAAACCATCTGTACTGACCATCCTTGCACTTGCATCGATACTTGACGTCGTAGCCGGTGGCCCCGGTCTTATCCATCAAGTGCTTCGTGAAGGCAGAAATCGTTGCATCTTTGTCGTCCGGGTGCAGCCGGGATGCCCAACTGTCGACAACGTCTGGAAATTCCTCGACCGTCTCGAAACCCAACAGGCGCCGGAACTGCTGCGACCACCAGAAAGCATTCTTAGGATTGACCGGATCGCCTTTTTCAACCGCCAGATCCCAAATTCCGTCTGCAATCAGATCGCGGGAAAGTTCGAAACGTGTAAGCGTGCATTCCAAATCGGCAGACCTGGCCACGTCGTTATCGATATTGGACAAAGAACCTGCAACCCGCAACGGTGCGCCCGATGCGTCGCGCAGGGTCTGGCCGACAGCGCGGAACCACCGGTAGTGGCCGTCCTTGCATTTAAGGCGATAGGTGACGTCGTAGGGTGTGTTGCCCGTACGGTCGTTCATATGGGCACCGAAGGCGGCGATAGTTTTGTCCGCATCTTCCGGATGCAACAGACCGGCCCAGCTGGACAGAACATTCGGAAAATCCCGTTCGTTCCGGTATCCGAGCAATCTGCGAAACTGCTGCGACCACCAAAACGGGTTGGTGAAACTCGTGGGGTCCGCCTGGTTGATTTCCATATCCCAGAGACCGTCGGTCGTGGCGTCGCGCACGAGCTCGAAGCGAGATTGCAGATCTTCGAGTTGGCAGCGCAAGTTGTCGTTTTCGCGAGCCAATTCTTCGTTGATAACCGGTTCATTGGAGATGGGCATTGCGGCTTGTTGCGTGGATTTGAAAAGCGCCAGCATAGGAATGTCTCGTTGAAAGATATTCCCAATCGTCTCACAGGGTTTTTAGTGCATCAAGGAAATACAGTGGCAGAGTTGCCGGGTTGTATCAGATCCAGATTTTTGCGGTTGTAGAGTTGAATTTATACAACTTTTCTTTTATACAATAGTTGTTATTTCATACACGTTATACTTGGTTTCAACTAATACGAACGGCGCGCCATAGGCAAACTGACCAGCCCCGTTAATTTTGTACCAATGTACTTAATGTGAAAGAAAACCATGGGCAACTGCCTCGTCAAGGTGAAAACGTCGCCACCGAATGATTATGTTTCCACGCGTACATCTCACGATGTCAGTGCATCCTCAGCGCCAGCTGACGAAAAGCCGTCCAGCTCTTTCCCACTTGATGAATTGCCTCCCGATCTGAAGGAACGTATCGCAAAGTTTGCTGGTCCACGAACGACGAGAGCATTGCGCGAGGTAAACCGCAGCTTCCGGCTAGCCACAGCATCAATTCCTAAGAAGCTGGTAATTTCATCGATCGAACCCGGTCACCTGCGCACCACGCTGGCAGCGTTACCAGCCATGTCGGATATCACCGTCAATCTCACCATTACTGACACGAGCGACGATTGCAGTACCAACCTTGCGGCTCTAGCGCAATTGCACCCTGCAATCCGCGCCAAAATTCGGCGGTTGAACTTACGAGATTTCAGGACTTACAAGCGTCATGCCGGCGGTTTAAGCGATGCCAATATTGCCGTTCTTCAATCGTTGCCGCAGCTGCAAACACTGTGCTTACATAGTTGCAATTATCTTAGCGATGCCGGCCTTGCGCCGCTCCAGTCGCTCACGCAGTTGCAATCGCTGGATTTGACTGGGTGCAGCAATCTTACCGATGTCGGCCTTGCGCATCTCCAATCGCTCACGCAGCTATAATCGCTGGATTTACGCGGGTGCAAGCGCTTGACCGATGCTGGCCTTATGCACCTCCAATCGCTTACGCAATTGCAATCGCTGAATTTGCACGGGTGTGAAAACCTCACCGATGCCAGCCTTGCGCATCTCCGGCCGCTGGCCAAATTACAATCATTAAATTTGTGCTGGAGCCGCAACCTTACCGATGCTGGACTTGCCCATCTCCAGCCACTAACGCAATTACAGTCGCTGAATTTAGGTTGGAACAACAACTTCACCGATGCCGGCCTTGCGCATCTCCAGTCGCTGGCGCAATTGCAGTCGTTGGATTTGGGCCACTACCGCAATTTTACCGGTGCCGGCCTTGCTCACCTTCAGCCGTTAAAGCAATTGAAATCGCTGGAGTTATCTGGGTGCAACAATTTTGATAGTACGGGCATCGTTTCTCTCCAGTTGCTAACGCAGCTTGAATCGCTACATTTAAGCAGCTGCGAAAATGTCACAGATGCGGACATCGCTCGTCTACAGGTTTTGCCGCGATTACGGTCACTGATTTTAAGCGGGTGCGACGGGCTTACCGGTGCCGGTATTGCCCAACTTCAACACTTCACCGCACTGCGCTCCCTTGAATTGAGTCAGTGCGACAAACTTCACGATGCAGATTTTGCGAATTTGCAAGGCCTGACACAGTTGACTTCATTGGATTTAAAGTATTCTCGTAATTTTACCGATGCTGGCGTCGCACATCTGCGGGCGCTGCCACAATTGCGATCGCTTAATTTTTTTGGTTGTAGCAGGATTACTAATGTCGGCATTGCCCATTTAAAGTCGCTGCCGCAGTTGCAATTGCTGGATTTGAGCGGCTGCTATCAAATTACGGATGCTGGGGTTGCGCATCTGCGGACCATGACACAGTTGCAGTCGCTCACATTGGCCATATGCCTCAAGCTCACCGATGCTAGCATTCGTCATCTCCAACAGCTGACCCGGTTACGGTCGCTGGATCTAAGTTCATGCGAGAAGATTACCGATGCAGGCTTGGCTCATCTTCAAGTATTAAAACAGCTGGAATCGCTGGATTTACAGTGGTGTGGAAACATTACGAATGCCGGCGTCGCTCGTCTTCGCGTATTACCGCAACTGCAGTCGGTAAATCTGTTTGGATGCCATGGAATTACGGATGCAATTCTGCAGGGTTTGCCCGGTGCGCAACGCTGAATGTCTGCTGGGAATCATCGTAAAGTTGGGCAGGAATGTCTATTGGTGGGTGAAAGCTAGTTGTAACGGCGTGCTGCCTGCTATGACTTGCTGAGCGCGTGCTTCGGCGGGTTCCAGCACAAATGCTGCCAGATTGAGCCCTGAGAAACCTGCCCCGCTGATTAGAAATTCATTTACTTTCTTAATAATTTTGAATTCCATTTATCTATGAGGTTGATTTTCTACAACTTTATTGACTATTAGTTGCTAGCCAGATAGTAGTTTTATACTCGTTGAATCAGCACGTAGATTATTGGGCACGCCACGGGCAACAAGTCTATCAAAACGAGAGGACCGGCATTGATACCAGCTGCTGCAGCCGCCTTTCCAAAGGCCCCCACAGCTGGCACTTCAGCAGATCAGGTGCCTGATGCGCAGGTGAATGCCTCGCCATTCAATGATTCACTGGCTGATCTGAAAGAGCGCATTGCAGGGCTCATCGGTCCGGACGATAAAAAAGTCGTACGCCTGTTGAACAAAAGCTTTCGGCAGGCCGGGGCAGCGCATCTAACAAAGCTTATTATTCCATTTAAAGAGCTCGATAAAATCGAAGCCACGTTGGCATCGTTGCCAGCGGTGACTAACGTGACAATTGAAGGGTTCGATAGGAAAAACGACGACACGGATGCCCATCTTGCGACTTTGGCGCAGCTTGCTCCGAATATTCGCGCCAAAATTCAGCATTTGCATCTGGAATGTAGCTACGTTACAGATGCCAGTCTTGCTCATGTCCAGTCGCTCCCGAATTTACGGTCACTGGATTTGGGTTGGTGCGAGCAAATCAGTGGTAGCGGTTTTGCTCATTTTCAGAAGTTGACGCAGTTGCGATCAATGAAATTAAATCACTGCGAACAACTCACCGATGCCGACGTCGCTGGTCTGAAGTCGCTAAAGCAGTTGCAATCGCTAGATCTGAGCGAATGTGAAAAGATCACCGACATCGGCATCGCCCATCTACAGTCATTAACGCAATTGCAGTCGCTGGATTTGGGTCGATGCTTCGCGATTACCGATGCCGGCATCGCTCACCTATATTCTTTGAAACAATTGAGATGGCTGGGTTTGTGTTTATGCAGACATGTTACCTATGCTGGTCTAGCGCATCTTCACAATCGTAACTGTATGGGGTTGGATTTAACTTGAACTGCGCTGAATATTGCCGAGTGCCACCGAATATTGCAGAGCATCGACTCGCCATATGCATTTTCAGACTAATTTAACTTTTCGCGAGGTTATGCTCGTGACCTGCCTGGTTTTTTAGGACCAGTTCAACTTGGTGGGTATTCCGGGCCATCGTGACCAGTAATTCTGCACGATCGTGACCGCTAATTCCGATTTATCGTGACCGGCCATTCTAAATCATCGTGACCGATTTCGTGATGCTGTCGGAATTGTCGGTTACGGTACCGGAACGGTACCGTACGACAGTGTGATGGTGTTGCGCATAGAACCAGCCTAGCGGGTACGCCGCCAGCTTTTTGTCTGGAGACAGCACGCCCGTGCAAAGGATTCCTATGCGTAAAATCAGAGACGTTCTTCGTCTGAAGCTCGATGCGCGGCTGTCTCATGAACAGATCGCCCGATCGCAGGCCCTTCGGGCGAGGGTTTTAGCCAAGTGGCGCTCGACGTAGAGTAATGCCACGAAGCTACCGGCAATTCGGCTTTGCAAAACGTACCAGGTTTGGTACCATACATCATGGAGAAAAAAGCACGACCAACCCTAGGCGCACGGTTTTTCAAGACGGATGGCGGTGGCGAGCCGGTTCGTGATTGGCTGAAGGATCTGCCCGTCGTCGAGCGAAAGACTATTGGCGAAGACATCAAAACCGTTCAGTTTGGTTGGCCTTTGGGCATGCCGTTGGTTGCGCATCTCGAAGGTGGCATTTGGGAAGTCCGCACGAGGTTAAGCAATCGGATTGCACGAGTGTTGTTCGCTCTAGATGGGGATGTGATGGTTTTACTGCATGGTTTTATCAAGAAGGAGCAGAAGACCCCGAAACCAGAACTGGATTTGGCAAAAGAGCGGCTTAAACTGTTGAAGAGGCAAAAATGAAAAATCAAAACATCGGTAGCGATTTTGATGATTTTCTTGCGGATGAGGGCATGCTTGAAGAGGTGACTGCCGTGGCCGTGAAGAGAGTGATTGCCTGGCAGATTGAGCAAGAGATGTCCGCTCAAAAGATCACCAAGACCGCGATGGCGAAGAAGATGCGGACCAGTCGCGCTTCGCTCAACCGTTTGCTAGACGAAAACGATACCAGCCTTACTTTGACGACCTTGGCAGGTGCGGCAGCGGCTCTTGGTCAGCGCATCAAAATAGAGTTAACGCCAGTCTGATGATTGTCATGATATGAAAACGGGCAATCTCCAAAAGCGGGGGTCAAGTTACGTGAACTTGCCCCCAAGGCGTTCGAGATCGGAATTGAACCAGGGTCTGTACTCCACCCCCAATATCTGACGTCTCAACTCTTATCGGGTGGCTTTTTTTGCTGGCGTTTCGGTGTTGGCGCGGTTACCGTCCGTCGCTTCACGCGTGTCATGTGAACTGCCGCCGATGTTCTCGCATGTTGGCAAACCGTGCCTTTATTGGCTTGGGGCTAGCTCGGCTAGCGGACGCCGAGCAGTTTTGCGGACAGATTCTTGACCGCAGACTCCATGGTAGTTTTGGATTAATCGGGAGCAGGTCATGTTTGGCCCAGTTGAATAAGAATTGTCTACTAAAGCAGATAAGGAATATGGACGCCGGGCTCAGTAGCGCTGAAATCCTTTGTATTGCGGGTCACTAAAATAAGACCTTGTACCTGAGCCGTTGCCCATATGATGGCGTCCGGCAATTTGATTTTGTGCTGTTGACGTAATGAAACGGCCAGTTCACCAATTGCATTGTCAACTGGAATTGTTTGTAAGGAAAACAGGAAGCGCCTTATAGCAGGCGCTGTTTCAGTTGTTGCTCCAACCATTACCTCCATCCACGTAACCAAGCTGATGGCTTTATCCGAAAAACGCGCAAGTTCTGCCTGTGCCTGTTCTACACCGTTGAGGTAATCGATCAGGATGTTTGTATCAAAAAGCGTTCTTACCATTCCGAACGAACCCGATTTTGATACGCTAGTCCATCCTCTTTAGTGCTTTTCCAAATGCCAAACGCCTCACCCTCGGTAACTCGATGTTTTTCCAGATAAGACGAAATCGCCAGCCGAATGACTTCCGCCCGTGAAATCTTTCGCGTCTCACAAATTGCGGCAAGCTCCGCAACTTGTTGATCTGGAATATCTACCAAAGCACGCATGGAAACCTCCCTAATGTGATATGTATATCATATATCATATAAACGAGTTTCGTTACAAGAAGAGTGGAATCCCAGCGCTTGTGCATTGAATGCCATACATTCAATTGCGTCGCGCAGCAGTAGCCGGCCGAGGCCCTGAGCTTTGCATGCCCGATCCGCCCGATCATGTTTAATTTCACACATGGCACGTGGTTCGGTAAAAACCCGTTGCTCAACTGAGAGAGATGTGTACCGGAAACGGTATACGCCTGTAAAGTGTAGTAGCCCACAACGTGGTCATCATGCTCCGTATTTAAAAGCATGGATGCCGCACTTGAATTTCTCTATACGTTTGTAATTTTGCTGAGATCGTACGCTTCGAGCACAAAACTCATTGAGTCGCGCGCCATTCCGGAGTGATGAATCGGCATTCATCATTTTGCATCTGATTGGCATGAGCGGAACCAAGCGAACGCACCGGCGGCTATAAATTACTACCGCGTCGCACACCTGGTTGATTTTTCACAACTTTACTGACGACTGATTGCAAGCCATTTTGGCAAGTCTATACTTGTTAGACAGCGTATCGATCAAGCGAGAACATCATGAGCAACGGCTCCATTAAAATGAAACTGCCGCCATCGGCGTCGACACGTGCTGCTGCCACTGCAGGTTCAACGTCTCGCACACTTAGCACCTCAACAGATTCGGTATCTGAAGCGCAGGTGAATGCCTCGCCATTCAATAGCACCCTGTTTGATCTGAAAGAGCTTATTGCAGGGCTTGTTGGTCCAGAGGACAAAAAGGCCTTACGTCTGACAAACAAAAGCTTTCAGCAGGCTGTGGCACCGCATCTAACAAAGCTTATTATTCCATTTGAAGAGTTCGATAAACTCGAAGCCACGTTGGCATCATTGCCGGCGGTGACTGACGTGACGATCGAAGGGTTCGATAGGAAAATCGACGACACGGATGCCCATCTTGCGACTTTGGCGCAGCTTGCTCCGAATATTCGCGCCAAAATTCAGCATTTGGATCTGGAATATAGCTATGTTACGGATGCCGGTCTTGCTCATGTCCAGTCGCTGCCGAATTTACGGTCACTGGATTTGAATGACTGCTTTTCTATTACCGATGCCGGCATTGCCCATCTTCAAAACCTGACACAATTACAATTACTGGACTTAAATTCATGTAACGAACTCACTGACGACGGTCTCGCCTATCTTCAGAACCTGACACAACTGCAATCACTGGACTTATACAGCTGTAGCCAACTTACCGATGATGGTCTCGCCCACCTTAAAAAGCTCACGCAGCTACAATCGTTGAATTTGTGTCAATGTGACAATATTACTGACGCCGGCGTCGCTCACCTTCGGTCATTGACGCAGCTGCAGTCACTGGTTTTGAGTCATTGTAAAAAACTCACGGGTGTCGGTCTCGCCCATCTTCTATTGCTGACCCGCTTGCAAATAGTGTGTCTAGATGGATGCAACTTGCTTAGCGACGCCGATCTTCTTGCTCTTAAGCCGCTGACGCAATTGAAGTCACTGATGTTAGGCTACAACCATAGATTTACCGATGCTGGTCTTGCCCAGCTGCCAGCCCAGGTAGGCATTAACCGTTATCAAAATAAGTTTATCTGAAGCACAACGCCATGCTTTCAGTAAGTCAGCCTAACCAGCAGGAAATTCGTCGCTATCGGGAACAAATCATCACAAAATTCCGCGCTCTGAGTAAGGCAAATTTCTCAACACCCGACCGTATCCCATCCGCTCAAGATCAATGGTCTCGAAGCGTCCCTTGGTAATCAATTCCGCGATTCCCCTTCCCGCGGCAGGCGCATGCATCATGCCGTGACCGGAAAAGCCGGCAACGACATGAAAATTGGGATGGTTGTCGGTCCAGCTGCCAATGATCGGGTTGCCGTCCAGCTCGCATTGTTCATAGAGTCCAGACCAGGTGCGGTGGCATTTCACGCCTTCGAATGCCGTTGGAAAACGATGCGCCAGTGCTGGCCACACCGTATTTTCAAAATAATCGTGGTCGACATCAAAATTGAATCCGCGTGGTTCCTGCGAATTCACCAAGCCGCCGGAAAACCCTTGGCCTTCGGAGCGAAAAGCTAGCCGATCCAGATCTTTTACATAGGGCAGGGGCTCGATCTTGCGATGCCCGGTGAAGTAATGCTCGAAGCGGCGCAATGGCGAAACGGGCAGGTACATGCCGGCCATGGCGCTGATCTGCGCTGACCATGCACCGGCAGCATTGACAAAATGGTCCGCAGAGAGAGCAGTGCTACTGGCCAGGTTAGCGCCGGTAATTCGACTGCCAGTCAGGGTATAACCGACGATGCGGTCGCGGATGAATTCGACGCCGAGGGAAGCCGCTTTTTTACGGGTGCCTTGCAGAAAACTGTTCGGGTCGCACCAGCCATCTCTTGGCGAATAGGCAGCGCCATCCAGATCCGCGACATACATTGAAGGCAGCAGGTTTCTAAGGCCAGCCCGATCCAGTAACTGAATTTCAGCACCGAGTGAGCGTTGTACCGTTGCATTTTCTTCGAGCATCTTTAAGGGCTTCGCTCCCTGAACGATAAACAGGTAACCCTGTTCCACCCAATCAATCGGCACTGGCTGGCCGTCGATTGCCATTTCGCTGGAAAATTGCTGGATGCGCTCGATCCCAAAATTCGACATCTCGATGTTTTCAGGGCAAGAGAACAAGCGTCGTGCACCGCCCGAGGCGCGTACCGTCGAAGCAAATTCGTAGGTCGGATCCGGTTCCACGACTGCAACGCTGATGGCTGGATCGTCTCGTTTTAAGAAATACGCGACATAGCAGCCAACGATGCCGCCGCCAGCGATTAATACATCATATTTTTTCTGATTGGCGCTCATTGAGGCCTCCCGCTGTTGTATCGGACAGTACAGGGCGGTGGTGGGCTAAGGCGTGGCGAAATGTTCTGGCAAACACATGAAGCTAAGGATTGGTGCAATTTCATTTCACAAACGCGTTCTTTCTTTTGAAACTGTTTTACGCAACATTGCTGGCAAGCTTACTCTTGTAAAAGCATGGCGTAGGCATCAAAAAACAAAAAATCCTATCTACTGTAGAAAGCACAACGCATGGCCAACAGCGCACGATTCAGTATTTCGGGCATGCATCTAGTCAGCCTTTTAGCCGAAACGCCGAGCGAAGATGCTGAAGTACTGGACACCGCCTTAGGACGTAGTGCGAGCGTTGCAACTGAATCAGGAATGGATGAGGCCCAAGTTCCCAAACCGTGCGTCGTTTGTGGACGTTTCGTCGCTGTAAAAAAAGTATATTCTCCCGACGCTTATAATAAAGACACGGTTTTGCGCGGCAGCGTGCCCTTACCGGTTATGCGCGCGCATTTCTTTCGCATACTTTTAATTGCCGATATTGAACGGTGCCAATCATTTTTACGATGCGTGCTTGCGTATCGTTAGGGAGAATTTCGATGAAACTTTACTTTACACCGGGCGCCTGTAGCCTTGCCGACCACATTGCCCTGCACGAGGCGGGTTTGTCTTTCGACCATGAGAAAGTCGATTTGAAAACCGGACGTGCCGAAAGCGGCGTCGACTTCAAGACGATCAATCCCAAAGGTTACGTGCCTGCTCTCACGCTCGATTCGGGTGAAACCCTAACCGAAAACATCGCGATTCTGGATTGGATCGCGCACCAGGAAACACAGCTCAAGCCTTCCGGCCCACTTGGACATACGCACCTGCTCATGGCACTGGCCTATATCTCTACCGAAATTCACAAGGGGTTCAAGCCTTTTTTCGCAGGCGGCAGCAACGAAGAAAAAGCCAAAGCCGGCGAGACGATCTTAAAGCGGATGGGTTATCTCGCCGACACGATGCAAGGCGAGTTCCTGTTCGGCTCACAAATAAGCGTCGCTGACTTCTATTTGTTCGTGATGATTTTCTGGGCCAAGAAAAATAGCCTTGAAGTGCCGAGCAAGCTCATTGCTTTCTACGATCGACTTTCGACACGTCCGGCTGTTATCAAGGCAATGACGCACGAGGGTTTAATTTAAAAATAGACTTTCTAGCGGATTCGACGGCTCACGTGTGCCGACGCCGCCAGGCTTGCACACTCGTATTACTCTCGAGATGTGCAAGCAACTTTGTCTTTTGCGCAACCGTCATGGGCGATTGCTCGATCATTTCGGGCCAAGACTTCATGGCACGCTCTACAGTCGCCATAACCACATTTTTCAAACGCGCTTCCGGCACCGCCCATAGATTGGCCAACTCCCGCAGCACTGCCGGTGTTAACAAGGTTTTTGCTTTTTGATGCGGATAGAATTTTAGAGCATGTCCCTGTCCGCTTAGATATGCGGCGTAGGCAACGATATCGTAGGCGGGTGAGAGCCGGGCTGCACTTGGCGTTTCGTAAAGCAGGCTGTAATTCTTGACGTGGGCATCGTAGTTACCCAGTAACTCATTCGTCTTGATGCGTCTGAGTAGCTCCCACAAATCCTCCTCGGCGTTGCTGGAGACAAACTGCAGGATCAATCCGATCGCTGCGTAGGTGCCATCGTATTTTTCATCGGGTGACAACTCCAGAGCTTGGGCGAAGTCTTCCATATGGACACGGCCCGATCCGGTACCGGCATCCCGATCGAAGCGGTGTACCAGCAAAAAATTTCTTGCATCGTCGCGCAGGGCAAAAGGAAGCTGGCTGGCAATTGCACTTAGGGGCAACAGTTCTGCAGTGCAGACGGCGACACCCGCAGCTCTTGCCAATTGCATGGCGGTGTATTCGACTTCCGGCAATCCAGCATAATCCGAGGCCGGCAATTTGCCGATAAAGTGCTGGCCGTTGGCATTTTTGGAGCGCATGACGTATCGGTTGCCAGCGGCACTGACGAGCGAAACTTTTGGTTGAACGCCGGATAACGATATAGCGTCCGGCGTCGGCAATTGATGCGAACTCATTTCATAACTGTCACGGCTCTGGGTAATAAGGCGGCCCAATGCTTTCTGGTCCAGCTGCTCGCCTAGTGCCTGAACGTTTCCGGGTAAATCCTCGCCGCAATAGGCTAGCAAACCGAGTTCGTCGCGCTCATCGAGCTGCCCGGTCAGGATCAGGTGCTTACGCAGCATGCCTTCAGGTAGCAGATTCTGAAAAAATACCGGCAGGCGGCCACCGCCCGCACCGATTGTCGCGCTCAACGATTGGCTCAATAACTGCGCGCGCGTGTCTTGCTCGAATTCCGCTTGAAATGATACCGACAAGATAGGGGGCTGTGCATCGAGCGCATAGCTTTCGTCGAAACGAAAATAAACTCGGCCGTCGTCGAGCCCGAACAATGAACCGACGTCGACGCCGCCTATCTTGATGCGTAGCGAGCGAACCGAACTCATTCTGGCTCCTGGTTCGCTTTGGCAAGCCTGCGTGTCAACATCTTGCTCATCGATGACGATGTACGAGTCGCATCGGTAGCATTCATCGTCGAGATTGCCTTTGGTGTCAAACAAATATCCAAACCTAGCTGATCGCAGATGGCAATCAGGGTGTTGAGTTCGACATTAGCTGCGCCGGATTCCAGTTGCGAAAGCGTATTGCGATGCACGCTGCTGGCGGTAGCCAATGTTGTTTTAAACATATGTTTGGCTTCACGTTGTGCGCGTAGTTGTCTGCCGAGATCGAAAAGCGTCGTCATAGATTCATATGCTAGTTATGTTGTTCATCAATAGTTTTTGCACATCATAACAGGCATTATGCTTTTTTATGATGAATGATTATTACAGTGTGCATAAACGTTATATGCACTATATAGTGTGCATTCTCAGCATGCCACGACGTTCGATAGTTAAGGTGCCAATATTGGAACTACATGCTCTCTACGATGTCGTAAAGCAAACAGTTCGTAAGTTCCCCGCATCGCCGCGGCTACTACCTGCTCCTGCCGCTGCTCTTTAACCCCCTAGGATCCGAAGATGACCCAATTCGACCCAACCCGCCGAACACTGCTCAAAGCGTCTGCTGCCGCAGCCGGCGGTGCAGTTGCTGCAGGCAAGATTGCACCGCAGGCGCAAGCTGCGGCCGTGGTGCAAGCGGCGCAAGCACAGACACCGGCAGCGGTTAATGTCTTACTGCGCGTGAATGGTAAAGATCATGAAGTCATGCTCGACCCGCGCACTACGCTTTTGGATGCTTTGCGCGAGCGACTGCATCTCACAGGCAGCAAGAAAGGGTGCGATCAAGGTCAGTGCGGTGCCTGCACGGTGATCGTCGATGGCCGCCGGATCGCGTCGTGCCTGACGCTGGCGGTAATGCAGGAAGGGCACGATATTACGACGATCGAAGGCCTGGGAACACCGAACGATCTGCACCCCATGCAGGCGGCTTTCATCAAGCATGACGGGTATCAGTGCGGCTTTTGTACACCGGGGCAAATTTGCTCGGCCGTCGCCATGCTCGGCGAAGTCAAGGCTGGCATGCCGAGTCATGTCACTGCAGATCTGACGCAGTCGCCACAGGCCACGCTGGTCGAGTTTCGCGAGCGCATGAGCGGTAACCTCTGCCGCTGTGGAGCCTACTCCAATATCCAGGAAGCGATTGCCGAAGTCGCGGGAGTAAGAGCATGAAGTCTTTTACCTACGAACGAGCTGACTCGCCTGCCGCAGCAGCTGCCGCGGCATCCCGCAATCAAGGAGCCAAGTTCATCGCAGGCGGTACCAATCTTTTGGATCTGATGAAGCTGCAGATCGAGACACCCACCCACCTGATCGATGTAAACGACCTCGGGCTCGACCGGATCGAGCCAACCCCGGACGGCGGTTTGCGAATCGGCGCTTTGGTACGCAATGCCGATCTCGCCGCCGACATGCAAGTGCGACGTGACTACGGCGTGCTGTCGCGTGCCTTACTCTCCGGTGCGTCCGGGCAGCTGCGCAACCAGGCGACCACGGCTGGCAACCTGTTGCAACGCACGCGCTGTTCCTATTTCTATGACACCGACCAGCCGTGCAACAAGCGCCGACCTGGCAGCGGATGCGGCGCGCTCGGCGGATATAGCCGGCAACATGCAATCGTCGGTGTCAGCGATGCCTGCATTGCGACACATCCGAGCGACATGGCGGTAGCCATGCGCGCCCTCGACGCCACGATCGAGACGATCCGTGCGGATGGATCGGTGCGCACTATTCCGATTGCCGATTTTCATCGATTTCCCGGCAATACGCCGCATGTCGAGAATACGCTTCAGCCAGGTGAGTTGATCACTGCGGTAAGCTTGCCCAGGCCTGTCGGTGGCACACAACTTTACCGCAAGGTTCGAGATCGGGCTTCCTACGCCTTCGCCTTGATTTCGGTGGCGGCGATCGTGCAGCGCGACGGTCGCGGCCGTATCGCACTGGGGGGTGTGGCGCACAAGCCTTGGCGTGTGGAAGCTGCCGAGCAGGCAATGACGCAGGGTGCCAAAGCGGTCACGAGCGGCGTGCTTTCCGGCGCGCGCACGACGCCCGACAATGCATTCAAGGTACTGTTGGTGGAGCGCACGATCGCTTCCGTTCTCGCTGAAGCGAAAGGTTGATTCATGAAATTCGATACTCCAGCCACTACCAACCCCATTGACCAGCTCAAGGTCGTGGGCCAGCCGATAGACCGCATCGATGGCCCATTAAAAACCACTGGTGTCGCACCGTATGCTTACGATCGATATGATGTCGTGGCTAATCAAGCATATGGTTACATCGTACCGTCCGCTATCGCCAAGGGCCGCATCGTTGCCATGAACCTCGATGCGGCGAAGGCGGCACCGGGCGTAATTGCCATCGTCACTGCCGCGAATGCCGGCAAGCTTGCAAAAGGGAGCCGTAATATCGCTGCGTTGCTGGGTGGCCCCGAGATTGAACATTATCACCAGGCCATCGCACTGGTGGTAGCTGAGACCTTTGAGCAGGCGCGTGCCGCAGCCCAACTTGTGCGCGTCGATTACACGCGGGCCAAAGGCGCGTTCGATCTGGCCGCGGTCAAGGACACGGCTCAGCCTGCCAAAAAAATGGCCGGCGGCAGTGTATCTGAAAGCACAGTCGGTAATTTCACAGGCGCGTTCGCTTCGGCACCTGTTCGGCTCGACGCCACCTTTTCTACGGCGGACGAGTCGCATTCGATGATGGAGCCGCACGCCACCATTGCCGCCTGGAATGGCGATGCGCTCACACTCTGGACTTCGTCTCAAATGATTGCCTGGAGCGTCACCGACATGGCACGCACGCTTGGCATTGCCAAGGATAAAATTCGCGTCACCTCGCCGTACATCGGTGGCGGCTTCGGTGGGAAACTATTTATGCGTGCCGATATCCTGCTCGCTGCCCTCGGCGCACGCGCGGCTCGGCGGCCCGTGAAAGTGTCGTTACAGCGTGCCTTGATACCCAACAATACCGTGCATCGAGCGGCAACGATCCAGCGTCTGCGGATCGGCGCGACGACGGACGGCAAGATCACTGCCATCGCCCATGAAAGCTGGTCGGGTAACCTGCCGGGCGGCGGCCCGGAGACCGCAGCGGTTCCGGTGCGATCGCTCTATGCCGGGGCCAATCGCATGACCTCGATGCGACTTGCAGTACTCGACCTACCTGAAGCGAACGCAATGCGTGCACCGGGCGAAGCGCCCGGCATGGCGGCACTGGAAGTCGCCATGGATGAAATGGCCGAGAAGCTCGGCATGGACCCCGTGGAATTTCGTATCGTTAACGATACTCAGGTCGTGCCAGACAATCCGCAAAAACCACCGTCAAACGATCCACAGTCCGGCGCACCAAAGGAGAAACCGAATCCTCATCCGCCATTTTCAAAACGACAACTTACCGAATGCTTTCGAGTAGGTGCCAAGCAGTTCGGCTGGAACAAGCGCAACTCGCGTCCGGGACAAATGCGTGAGGGGCGATGGCTGGTCGGTATGGGTGTGGCATCTGCGCTGCGCGACAACATGTTGATGAAGTCGGCGGCTCGGGTGCGCCTGGACAAGCGCGGTATCGTAACGGTCGAGACCGATATGACCGACATCGGCACCGGCAGCTATACCATCATTGCGCAGACTGCAGCCGAAACAATGGGTGTTCCCGTCAGCAAAGTCGTGGTGCGTCTGGGCGACTCCGATTTTCCGGTTTCTTGCGGGTCAGGCGGGCAGTGGGGTGCCAACAACTCGACAGCAGGCGTCTATGCAGCCTGCATGAAACTGCGCGAAGCGGTTCTGCAAAAAGCTGGGTTCACAGCGGGTGATGTCACATTTGCAGACGGTCAGGTACGCTCGGGCAGTCGAAGTATTTCCTTGGGTGAGGTCGCCAGCGCGCGGGAAATCGTCGCCGAGGATTTTATCGAGTATGGTGATCTGGATAAGCGTTTTCAGCAAGCGACCTTTGGCGCGCATTTTGTCGAGGTCGCCGTCGACAGCGCCACCGGAGAGATACACGTGCGCCGCATGCTCGCCGTTTGCGCCGCTGGTCGCATCCTCAATCCCAAGACGGCGCGCAGCCAGGTAATCGGTGCCATGACGATGGGGGTCGGCGCGGCACTCATGGAACACCTCGTGGTAGACAAGCGCCGAGGTTTTTTCGTCAATCACGATCTGGCCGGATACGAGGTGCCTGTGCATGCCGACATACCGCATCAGGATGTCATTTTTCTGGACGAAACCGATCCGATCTCTTCGCCCATGAAGGCTAAAGGTATCGCCGAACTCGGCATCTGCGGGGTTGCGGCAGCCGTCGCCAATGCGATCTATAACGCTACGGGCGTACGGGTGCGCGACTACCCGATCACCCTCGACAAACTGATTACAAAATTGCCGATGGCAGTCTGATTGCCGATATGGAAAAATTGGTCGACAGCAATGCGCAGGTACTTGACGCGATAGTGCGTTGGAAACAGGAAGGACATCGATTCGCCCTGGTGACGGTAGCCCGGACTTGGGGTTCGGCACCGCGTCCTGCGGGCTCATGGATGGCTTTGCGTGAAGACGGTCAGGTTCAGGGTTCTGTTTCCGGCGGCTGTATCGAAGACGACCTGATCGAGCGCATGTTGCACAACCGATTCGAGTCGACATTGCCTTTTGTCGTGACTTACGGTGCCACGCCGGAACAAGCCCAGCGCTACGGTCTTCCCTGTGGGGGTACGATGGAGTTAGTCATCGAGCCACGTCCAGATCTCGCTGCTCTGGCAGCACTGCACGAACGAATTTCCCATGGTCAGCTGGTACGACGCAGTATCTGCGTTGGGTATGCAGGCACGGTGATCGCCTCCGGCTGCATGCAAGATAAGCTGAGCTGGGATGGCCATACACTCACGACTCTGCACGGCCCGACCTGGCGCCTCTTGATCGTTGGTGCTGGGCAGACTTCCGGCTTTCTGGCGCAGATGGCCCAGGCGCTCGGCTATCAGGTTTTCGTTTGCGACCCGCGTCAGGAATATGCCGCGCAATGGAATGTGCCAGGTTCGGTGTTCCTGGCGGGTATGCCGGACGACGTAGCGATCCAGATGAATCTTGATCCGCACAGTGCCGTCGTGGCTCTCACGCATGATCCCAAGCTCGACGACATGGTGCTGCTCGAAGCGCTCAAGTCGTCGGCTTTCTATGTCGGTGCTCTGGGCTCTGCCGCCAATAACCAACGACGTCGCATACGTCTGCTTCAGCATTTCGATCTATCACAGTCGGAAATCGACAAATTGCACGGACCGGTTGGGCTTGCCATCGGTAGCCGCACGCCAGCCGAGATTGCCGTCTCCGTGTTAGCCGAGATGACCGCGGTGCGAAACGGTGTCTGGACTAAAAACGGTTTGCAGCGTAAGCGCAAGCAAGTCGACGCCGGCTGCGTGATTGCATGACCACTGCCACGCCAGGAATCGTCGGCGTGCTTCTCGCCGCCGGTGCCGGCACGCGATTCGGTAGCCATAAGCTGATGCACCCGCTGGCCGACGGCACGCCCATGGCAGTCGCGGCCGCCTCGGCACTTCAGCCAGCTTGTGACCATCTAGTTGCCGTGATACGGCCCGGCGACGATGATTTAGCGGCAATATTGATCGGAACTGGATGCGAAATAGTCTGGTGTTCAGAGGCCGAAGGCGGCATGGGCCACAGCTTGGCTGCGGGTATTCGTGCCACGGCTTCTGCATCCGGCTGGATCGTGGCCCTTGCCGATATGCCCTTCATCACTCACGCCAGCAATAAATTGGTCGCAGCGAATTTGCGTGCCGGCGCACGTTTGGTGGCCTTGCAGTTCCAAGGAAAGCAAGGCCACCCGGTGGGATTTTCGCAAGCCTGGCGTCGGCAGTTGATCGTGATGTCGGGTGATCGTGGTGCAAAAATCCTTCTGGAAAAACATCGACAACATTTGGTGCTTTGTTCGGTCGATGATCCAGGCGTGGTGTGGGATATTGATTGTCGGGACGATTTCAAAAAGCACGGTGTAGGTGGCGAACCTGCACACATGGGCTAATTAACGATTAGCATAGTTTATTCAACGTTGCCGGTCTTCCGATTCGATGAGCAGCCGGACTTTATTAGGCTGGAACCGAATTCTTTGTAACACCCATTTGAACCTCCCACGACCGTTTTTCAGTGGTCTCGGAAAATACAGGATGCAGTTGTTCCGACCAGACTTCGAACCGTACACTTTCGACATTGCCGTAGAAAGTGGCAAATGCAGCATCCACGGCATCCATGCCATGAGCGATTTTAATCCGGCCCTTCAATGGGCGGTTGTGCCTGGCATCGAATGTGTGCCAGCGGTTGCCCAGATACACTTCCATGTATGCATGAAAGTCACGACCGAAATCGTTGTAATGGTAATCGTCTCCGTCATTGCTGTCGTCGCCGACGATACTGGGAATATGACCTGCAACGTATCTGGCCGGCAAGTCCAGTGCCCGGCACAGGGCGATAGCGACATGGGCAAAATCTCGGCAGACGCCGTATTCCCGCTGAATAATGTCGCACGCCGATATGACTGAACTGCCGGAACCGTATCGATACTCGATATGTTCGTTGACCCAATTACAGATGGCTTGTACCTGAGCCAATCCCTGCGGTAAGCGTCCGAAACGCTTCCATGAAAACGCCGCGAGTTTATCCGATTCACAATAACGGCTCGGGAAGGTATAGCGAAGTACGTCTAACGGCATTTGCTCGATGGGCACGACAAAGGTCGGTAAGCCATAATTGTCTGGCCGATCGGGCACCACCAAAATCGATTCCTGACGAATTTCGTTATAACCGGCTTGCAGCGATGTACGGGTATAACGATTGCCGTACGCATCCACAGCATGCGATAACGGTGTGTCGCGATTGAATGTGCATTCACTTTCTACGATGATGCCGCTGGAATCATCATGAGGATTGATAAGCAAAAATATTTGCGTCGGCGCGGTTGCCACGTATCCCAGCAGACATCCGACCCGGACTGAAAGCGTTGGACCAACTAGTTCGGTATGAAGAATGTCTTCCAAGGAATGCTTTCGCTGACGTAAAGTATAAATAAGATTGAAATCTAGTCGTGCAGTTTAACTAATAAATGATGGTGCGCGTCTCCCGTGCTCCCTAATTTAACGCCCGCCATCAAAAATGATGCAGTTGCTACAAAACCATAATTTTCGTCACAGACTCTATTTGCCTAAAGGAGGTAATGACGTTTTAAATGCAGCGCAATAATCGGGTGCAGGAATTTCCCGTTTGACATTGATAACGTAGTCAAACAAACCTGTGCTTGCTACACCGATCGCAGCACTCGACTGTGCAGGCGATGCACTATCCGATTCTTCTTCAAGACTGATCACGAGCACAGATTTACCGGGCGCCCGATTCTTTAAATACCAGGGTACTCCCAGATCGGCCCGCACGTGTCCGCGACCCAGTATCGCTACCGCAGGATGCACATTACGCTTTGAAACAGCAGCTAAGATCTTGTCGGCCATGATAGCGTCACGCACCCGCTGAGCTTTCGACAACCCACCGACGGCAGTGGTGGGTAATGCATTGCAATGGCCATGCATAATTTCGCGCTCTAGTACTGTCTGTTGCGCGTCGGTCCAGTGCGCTAGTAGACCGAGCCGTTCCACTTCTTGTATACCGAGTGCATCGAAGCCCTCGCGCGAAACCTCGCGCAGAGACTGCCGCGATATATTCGCGGCGACAATCGGCAATCCATGGTGGACGGCCGTGTCGAGCAGAGGGCGATAGCCGGCCCGATCCCAGCCATCGTTCATTAACGCTTCGAAAGCGTTCGAGCGCTCGACTGGATCACGGTTGGATCGGGCGATTGCATCGAGTTGCTCTTGCTGCGTAAGATCGTATTGTTCCATGACCACAACTGGCGTGTTGCGAGTTTTGGCCACGGCCTGCAGGATCGCATTCTGCACGAGATGATGTTGACGATTGTCGTGCGATTCACCCAGTAATGTCACATCGCTTTGGCTTACGCGCTCCATGAGTTCAGAAAAGGACACCTGCCGTTTTTCGGTCACGCTCCAAATTTTGAACGGCAGTGTTGTTGTTGGTGAAGATGGTGATGGTGATTTTAGGTGGCTGCATGCTGTCGATACAAGCGCTACTGTGAGCAACATCGTCGACAACAATAATCGAAGTGAGCACTGGTGACTTTGCAGACTATAAAACCTCAATCGCATGGTTGCCTTTCGTCTTCATAAAGTTGCACTTTATTTTTGCAAAGCCATATTAAGAATTATCGCCAACCGCTGGCTAGCCAAATGCAGGCGTGCCAATACCACCGGTGTCGATTGCTTCATGTAATCCGTCGACACCTGGCGAGAGGGATAAAACCACGGCGACCTGACGATGCGGCAAGACTCCTCGGCAGCTTCGACCATTAATCTATCGGGCTTTGAAGATGCCTCGGATACGTTCGGGGGCGATGCCAATAGTTTGTCAGCCAACTTTCGTGGGTCGGGCTCGATGGCATGCACGAGGCCGTTGTCCCACAGGGCATGCAAATTGGTGCCGCGACCGACTGCCTGCACCTGATAACCATTGCCGCCTCGGTCGTGGGCAAAGCCGGCATGTAAAGGTTGATGCACATCGGCTACCAAGTGCACGACATATTTCAGCGCTTCCAGCCGTTCGACATCATTGGCTGACGTCGAGCGCAAAATGGCAATTTGTCGATTTGCTGCCGATATAACACAAGCACCGTCCGGGCAATCTTGTGCCGCCTGATACATGCACCGGTCTTCTGGGAAATTCAAATAGTGCCATTTTGCTGTGCCTGCGGCACGCTGCCGGTCCGCCCATGTCGATATCGATGCCAGACTTGCACCGCGCTCGTGAGATAGCAGTCGTTGCAAATTTTTGCGGGCTGCGGGTGTAAGCGTGTTTTCTGCTGCAAGAGCTACGGCTTGATGCGCGGCGTGACTCCATGCAAGCGCATCGGGCACCCATATGACAGCGCAGAGCCACAGTGTCTGGCATACATAACGCATTCTGCGTATGAGATCCATCGTGCACCTTAAACGTTTAAAAAATAGGAAAGTAGGAAGCTGCCATGAATTGGCTGGTTGAAGTCAACCGGTAATTGTAAGGTAAGAGTCGAAGCCTATACACGTCGACCGAGAGACAACTTGAGACTGGCTGCGATGGAACAAAGAGTGATAGATCTTTCACAAATTCCTACAAAGTTTTCAGAGCATTCCCACTGTCTGCGGCAGTGTCAAAATCACAAAATAGCGCCGTTATCGGTTAATGAACACGTGCGGTCAAGTTATACGACGACTACGACGGATGCCGGCATCCGTTTTTTTAAATCTATCACTATCAATGGAGTTTCTATGGCAACTACGGTAACGTCGAATAACGATTATTTGAACAAAGAAGCGCGCCCAAGCGTTTCATGGGGTGCCATTTTCGCGGCAGTCGTCGTCGGCCTTGCGCTGCAAGCGCTGCTCGGGATGCTGGGTACGGCATTGGGTGCCAGCACGATCGATCCATCGAAGGTTGAGGGTTCGCCAAGCGCTGCAGCATTCGGCATCGGCGCAGGTATTTGGTGGGTGGTATCGAGTTTAATTTCAATGTTTGCTGCCGGCTGGATCGCGGGCCATTTGTCCGGCACTGCGCACAAGAGCGACACCGTGTTGCACGGTCTGGCGACCTGGGCTCTCACGACGATTCTTGTTCTTTATATGCTCAGCAGCGCCGCCGGCTCCGCATTCAGCGGCGCTGCTAATGCGTTGGGAAAAGTTGCAGACGTATCGGCAAAAGGCGTGGCCGCGGTTGCACCCGACATGGCAGCTGCTGCGAAGGACGCTGCCGGAGAAGCAGGATTCTCCTGGGATGACATCAAGAGCCAAGCCCGCACGCTATTGGCACAGACCGGCAAACCGGCGCTTCAACCAGACGCTGCTGCCAATACGGTTAGCAATGCTGCAGGCGCGGCAGCCGCTGGTGAACAGGATATCGGTGCAATGCTCGACAAACTGTTCGCTAGTGGCAAGGACGCAGCATCGCAGGTCGATAGGGAAGCTGTGATTAACGTCGTCATGCAGCGCACTGGTAAAAACCGAGCCGATGCGGAAAAACAAGTCGCGGCTTGGGAAACAAGCTATCAACAATCTAAACAAAAATACGAAGAGGTGAAGCGCCAGACCGAGGCAAAAGCACGTGAAGCGGCCGACGCAACAGCCAAAGCCGTAGCCCAGGCAGCGCTGCTGGCCTTCATCGCATCACTGCTCGGTGCATTGGCTGCGATGTTTGGTGCCGCAAAAAGTGGCGCGCGCAGGTTGTTGGTGATGAGTTCGGGTCGTAACTAATTTGACAATTGCTGAAATTACACAGCACTGACCCGCGTACATCTGTGCCGCTGCTCGTTTATTACGGGCAGCGGCATTTTTGTATGATCAGTGTAAATGGCGTAAAGTTTGTAGCCACAGCAGTTGCGATAGCGGGTCTAATGTCGCAAGTGCTTTTTGATCGTCATCTTTCGAGTCTGGCTGTACGACATCTGCGCGTACGATGATCGTGATTTCTTCAATCATCACGGCGTCTCCCGAAAATTCTTCAAGGGCTTCGCAGGTTTCTATATCGTCGATCGCCTGAGTAGGCGAAGCGTCGCGTTCCTTCGATACAATCACAAATGAACTTTTGAACGAGGCCATGGAATTACCTCCATTTGCAGCATGAGACGACATTGAGTAGCGAAATGATCGAATGAGGCATTTAAAGTCCCCGCAACTACATAGTTGCTTCATAGAAATATAAAGTCAATAGTATTTTGTGGGGATGTACTAGAATCTCGCAGGCAACCGCGCGCATTACAACAGTCCGGGCACCACGCCTTTTGCAGGAAAGTAATGACACTCCCTCGACAAGTCACTGTCCCAGCGCCAAATCAATTTGCATTGATGAAACAACGGCGTTTCGCACCGTTTTTCTGGACCCTGTTTCTTGGGGCATTTAACGACAACGCTTTTAAGTTTGCCTTCACTGTGATGGTGACGTACCAACTGCAAATAGATTGGTTACCGCCTGCACTGGCCGGTTTGGTCATCGGTGCGTTGTTTATTTTTCCGTATCTATTGTTCTCGGCTACGAGCGGACAGATCTCGGATAAATACGACAAAGCTAAGTTGATGCGACTCGTTAAAAATCTTGAGGTCGTAATCATGCTGGTTGCGGCGTACGGATTTTTAAACGCGAACATCATCGTGCTCCTGGCATGCACATTTTTAATGGGCTTGCACTCGACATTGTTCGGCCCTGTGAAGTTTGCTTATTTACCGCAGGTATTGGAAAAACCGGAATTAACCGGTGGCAATGGCATGGTCGGCATGGGCACTTTCATTGCTATTCTTCTGGGTAATGTCGCCGGTGGCTTACTCATTGCCGACCCGCACCATGGAGCCGCTAAAACAGCCGGTGTCTGCATCCTCATCGCCCTTCTTGGAAGAATTAGTGCGCATTTCGTGCCGGCACAGGCCTCCAACGAGCCGCAAATGAAAGTGAATTGGAACCCGTTTACCGAGACGTGGCGTAATCTCGGTATGGCACGGCGTGACCCGGTCGTATTCCGATCACTGATTGGAATTAGTTGGATGTGGTTTTACGGTGCGGTATTTCTAAGCCAGTTTCCCAGTTTTGCTAAAGAAATCTTACATGGAGATGCCCAGGTTGCCTCGCTACTGTTGGTGATTTTTTCAGTCGGTATTGGTGTCGGGTCGCTGCTGTGCGAAGTGCTCAGCCGGCGTCAGGTGGAAATCGGATTGGTACCGTTGGGTGCCATCGGCATGACGATTTTTGCCATCGAACTTTATTTTGCGACCCATGCCGTGCCAGCGGCTGCCATCATGAGTATTTCGCAATTCGTCACGACGCCGGCGTATTGGCGGGTCATGGCTGACCTTTGGTTGTTAAGTCTTTTCGTAGGGCTATACAGCGTGCCGATGTACGCTTTGATCCAATTACGCGCACCCGTTACGCACCGGGCGCGCATCGTTGCCGCAAATAACATTTTAAATGCATTGTTTATGATCATCAGCGCCGTTAGTGTCGGTGCCTTACTCAAATTCGGATTGACGATACCGCAGATTTTCTTAGTACTAGCATTACTGAACGCTATAGTGACCACCTGGGTTTTTATATCGACTTCGGAATATGCTCAACGAATTCAATACTGGTTTAATGTCGCATCCAATTTTTTTCGCAAACGGCTCGGTTATAAAAATTAAACAACCCGTTAATTTTTGCGTTTTAAATTTAAAAATTGATTGGGTTAGGCAACGTCTTTCCGTCCACCGTGTCACCCACACCATCGTTTGCCCTGCCGTCGTGATGTAGATGCACCGGACGATCAGGGCATGACTTTATTACTGACCGGTGCCGCTTTGGCTGGAAGCCGAGCCACCGGTATTCGCGGAAGAACCGGGGTTGGCGGTACCGGATAGCCCAGTACCGGTTGCTCCAGGGTTTGCCGTGCCGGCACCTGAAGGTGCGAGGCCGCTAGGATCCGCAGTGCCAGACATGCTACTACCAGGCGTGCTGCTTTCAGTCCTGCCGCTCGACATGCCGGTGGTCGGGGTACCGGCGGCGTCGGCATTGGAACCCATTTCGCCACGCCCAGCACTAGTGGCCCCCGCACTGGAAGCACCCGACTGGTCCGACCCGGTCGGACGCCCGCAGCCGCTGAGCGCGAAAGCACTTATAAGGGCAGCGGCCGTTAACAGTGACTTCAGTAACTTGGAAACACAGATAGAAGACGATGTAGTTGGGATATGCATGATGTTCCTTTAAGGATAAACGTCGTTGCGGGTAACAAAAGTAGTCGGCTCAGTTTTGCCGACGCCGATTGTCGTTTCCGTTTTTGGTTTCCGCTTTGACAATGTCTTATGGGATCGCAATTTTTAAGGAAAGTTCGGCATTCTCAATATCGGACTTGCTGACGATATTGGTGCTGCCGCAAGTCAGGGTGCCGTGTATGATTGCGATCCACCATTAAAAGAACGCCTGCAGCAGTGCACGCCAGATACGCATGAACGATCTTTACGCAATACTGGGCGTCGAAGCAGATGCATCGGATACCGTGGTCAAGGCAGCATATCGTCGAAAAGCGGCGGCGTTCCATCCTGATCGCAATGTATCTGCCGATGCAGCGATCAGATTTCGTGAAGTGCAGGAAGCTTACGAAATCTTGTCGGATGCCGAGAAACGCCAGGCGTTCGACGAAAATCGTCGTCGCAGCTTGCTTGATAACCCGCTCGAAACCGCCAAACAGTTGTGGCAGACATATTTGAACAGGGTATTGCACTGATGCTATCTGAATATTTCGAAGAATTATATAAAGCGTATCGCGCCGAGTTGGAAGATCTCGAAACCGATTCCGAAGGTAAAAATGTGTTATCGCGTCGGCTCAACGAAAAACGTACCCAACTGGCGTCTTTGCTGCCGATGATCGAAGAAGCACCGGAGATGGTGGCACCGGTGTTCCATGGCGCATGTACGTTCCGCGACCCGCACGCAATGGTGCGACTTTCTTTTACCGAGCCCGCGGATTTTCCGACTTGGCAAATGCTGGAACCGTCGGTGGATTTCGAACCGTGGGCGCGGAAATTTATCGCACTGATACTTCGCGAGCCGGGAGGCGCGCGGTTTCTGATTTCTGCAGTGTGTCTGGAATTTCTTTTAGAAAAAAATAGTGATAAATCGTCTTATGCCGGAGCAACTGCGGACACCGACGCCGAAAGCGATGGCGACGAAGAAACTGACACCGAAGCCGGCGAACAAGATCTGGATGAGGCAGGTGCCGACTGGCTTGCCGACCAGGGCTTCGATCGTCGTGGCTGATTGAACATTGGATCGATTCATGGAAAATTCGTTGGTTGTCAAAGCTGCCAGCCTTATCAAAGCCGGCGATATTGCAGGTGCCGAATATGCTTTGGTGGCATTGGCTGAATCCGATGGCGACCACGCTCTGGTCGCCGTGCTCGAAGAACTGGCACCGAAAGATTTGTTGGCGGTGATTCGGGAGTTTGACGCTTCGCACGAATCGGTCGTCAATCTTTTGGTCACGCCGGAGCAATTTGCCCGCGCGGTCGTCATGGAAAAACTGTACGACGACCGTACCCATGCGCATTTGCGCGGCATGATCAATGCAGTGATTTTTCGTGACGATATTCACACCGCAGATTTCATCGCTGCGCTTGGTGAGCGTGACGGCGGCTGTGAAGCGTTGGTCGACTATCTGTCGGATCGGGATGAGGAAGTCGTGCATTTTCAGCATTTCGATACCTTCAATGTCAATCTGGCGGAGCCAGGCGACGCAGTCGATCGTAGCGAGGTCAGCGATCGTGACTGGAAGGAGCTGACCTGGCTGCTTAAGCACGAGCACCCGGATATGTTCGAGCAGATCTGGCCGGTATTGAAGAATCGCTGGCAAAACCGGTTGCGGCTGGAGGCGGAAGAAACATTATTGGAAGAGCAGGGCCTGTCTGCTTTGATGCGGGAACCGGAACCGGCCAAGCCGAGCCGTGGTGGTGCCACCGACGGTGCCGAGGAGTCGGCACTTTGAATAAGAGTTGGTCTTCGATGTACCGCTTAGCAGGTAGTTTTTGGTGAAAACGTCTGCCGCAGGTACTGGCCGCACCGGACTTGCCGCGGTCGACAAACGGCCTTTCTTCGAAAAGGCGCTGAAATATGCTGCCGATCATGCGTTGATCGACGCTGCGCGTCGCGAAACTATGGTCATCGATGCCGCCAAGGGCACGGTTCAGGTGGCCGATTATTTCGGCACCAGCCATTTGCTGGCCGGGCTCGACAGCGCCCGCAAGCGCATCGTGACCCTCGTAAGCCTTTACCTCGAATACCACTACGGTGCGGACCTTACACAAGCAGCCCAGTCGCTGCGTGACAATAGTTTTTTATCGCATTCACGCGGTGGTAATAAATTGCTGAAGACGTTGCACGCACTTCCCGAGTCGTCGATGTTCGATGGGGGCGGGCAAAGCCTGAAAGATTTCCAGGATGAGCGGACGTTGGCTAAACCGATATCCTGCGCGGCATACCGCAAGGAATTTGACCGTCGACGAGCAAATGCCAACAGCATGGCTGCGGCGCGCTGGTTCGCGCGGGGCATGAGCGTGCCGACCGTTGCGTTGGAATCCATCGATGCCGACGCAGTGATTCGTACGGCATTGCTGAACCGTCTCGAAGGCTCAAGCGGGTGGCCGGGTTTGCAGGAATTTGCACAACGAATCACGGTGCTCCACAAACGTATCAGTAAAAAATCTCCCGATGCATGTAAATTTCCGGAAGCGCTGCTGGTCGATGTACCGGAGCAGCATCGTGCCGTGGCTGCTTCCATCGGACGCGATATCGCTACGCAGGACTTACCGTATCTGGCCGATCCGAAGCTGGCCCTCGATGCGATGGTGCATATGCTGGAGCCACGTTATTTTCTGCGAGAAACCGGCTTGGAAGATATCGACGAGCATGATGCGATCGTATCCAGAGAGTGGCAACAGCTGACCCGCGGTAAAGAAGATCCATACTCTCGATTGACCTTGTTCGTTTGCCTGGCTGCTGGCATCAAACCGAAGACGACATTGTCGCTGACCGAAGCGCGTGCGTTGATCCGGCGGGTGCGGCAGTCAGGATTCGACTACACGGCCGTACCGATGTTGATCAATACCAGCGCGCCTTATTCGATACGCGCTGCTTTGTTGACCATGTGGGAAGATGAGTTTTTCCCGGAAGCGCAAACACGGTTGCTCGACGAAGCCGATCCCAAGCTGACGTTCGCCTTGCAGTTTCTGAGCGAAAATTGCAATATCGGAAAAAAATAAATGCGAAATTCTGCGCGGCTGGTAAATCTGGGTTTGCTGGTATTTGTTCAAGTTTTATGTATTGACGTTGTGGCCGCTCCTACAGCCGCGCCTGTTGCCTCGCCTATGCGAACGGTCGAGAACCTCGATTTGCCACGCTACATGGGCACCTGGTACGAAATCGCCCGCTTTCCAAACCGTTTTCAAAGAAATTGTGCTGGTTTCACCAAAGCCGATTACCGTGCACAGCCGGACGGCAGCGTCGAAGTGACGAATCAGTGCCGGGAGGTAGACGGTCGAATCGATGTCGCAGTGGGGCAAGCACGCCAAATTGGCGGCACAGGCGCGGCAACGCTCGAAGTGCGTTTCGCGCCAGCCTGGCTATCTTTTCTGCCAATGGTGTGGGGCGACTATTGGATAATCGATCTGGACCCGGCTTACAGCCTGGCTGCTGTGAGCGAACCTGAGCGGCAGTATCTATGGATTCTGTCGCGCAATGCCAAGCCAGATGCATCGGCTTATCGGGCTTTGCTCGAACGCTTGCGGCGCAACGGTCTCGATACGGATCGGCTCGTTTTAACCAGACAACAATAAATCTGGCAATAATAAATTTTGTGGCAACAGGTCAGTTGAAAAGAGCCGACAGATTGTCGCCGGCATTGGCATCGATTACCTGCGCGGGTTTCGCCGGTGAGTGAGCGGTGCCGGCTCGAGACGGATGTTTCTGCGCTTTTTCACAAAGATAAATCATGAAATCCACTGGCAGCAATGCCAGCCGAATGGTGGAGCAAGATACTTTGTTCATCAAACGTGCGTGGGGTGGTTTGCGCCATGTACCGACAACCGGAATGTCGTATTTTTTATAAGACCGCACGGTGTCCGACTGTTTTGTCAACGGCTGCACATACAGACTGGCGCTACGGGTGCCCGCCGAAGTGATTTCCATGAGGGCGGTGTCTCCGACGATGCGTACTTTGCTAACACGTGCCCGGTTGTGCAATTGCTTTGCCACCTCGACATCGAAAGCATTGACCGGGTAGGCAACCAAAGCACTGACGATGTTAAGCACCGCGGCTCGTTCTTGCGGCAATGCCGGATCGGTTTCAGCCCACGGTATCAAGTCTTCCGACCAACGCCTAGTTTCCCGGGCAATTTCGCCTGCAAGGAAGCGTACCATCGCCACTTTCGCGCCGGTCGCTCGTTCATCTTTGACCGTAACACCGACCGCACCGTCACGATGCAGCGTCACCAGAAAATCGGTCGCTTCGAGTACATTGCCGGAGACATTGCAGGTACCGTACTGAAATGTAATCTCGAGCCCGGCTTCGGACCACGCCAGCCGGCGTATCCGCGCCAACCGTGGTACCGGAAAATCATGGTGCAAGATAATCAAGGCGCAGATAGCCGGGATTGCCCAGGTACGTTCTTTTGCAGTGTGGTCATCGACGATCATCATGCCGATCATCATGCCATTAATTTCCTGTAAGCAATATAAATTCGGTTAAAATTTTTGCAGTGTCGCTTAACTGCAGTGGTGTCGGATGCAGCACTTGACTCGCATGAAAATTTGCAAATTGCTCGCTCATATGCTTGCCGACAGTCTTCCGCCGGGAATGCGATACTGACAACATTACGCTTCGTTTCTTTCTATATTTTTAATAAAGCCCCATGTCATTTTTAACTCTCGATTTAAATTTATTGCGCGTTTTCGACGTCATCATGTCTGAGCAAAACCTGACGCGTGCTGCAGATCGTCTCGCCACTACGCAGCCGGCTGTATCGAACGCTTTGAAACGTCTGCGCGAGTCTTTGCGCGACGAGTTGTTTGTGCGTACCGCACACGGGGTGCGGCCTACGCCACGCGCCGAGGAGCTATGGCCGCGGATTCGCGTGGCATTGTCGGATTTGGAAGCGTTATTGGCACCGCCGGCCTTCAACCTGGCAGAGTTACGGACTACATTCAGACTTGCGATGGCGGACTCCACAGCGTCCTTGCTATTGCCGTCTGTGATGCGAACGATTCAGGCGCATGCACCCGGAATCGACCTGCGCATGGTTGCCCTGACGTCGCGCGACCCGCGTCCAATGCTGCTACATGGGGAGATCGAGGTGGCAGTCGGTTCTTTCCCTGGCGTAGTTGCCCAACTGACGGGTGAGCAGGGCTCGGCAGCCATTCGGCATCAACGGTTATACAGCGGTAAATATATTTGCATCATGCGTCGCGATCATCCTTTGTCCAGCACCGAACTTACAGTCGACAGTTATTGCGCAGCGCTGCACGCCCTGGTGAGTTTTTCCGGGCGCTCGCACGGACCGGCCGACGATGCTTTGGAACAACTCGGGCGCACCCGGCGCGTTGGTTTAACTGTCAATCAGTTCTATACGGTCGGGCGTGTCGTCGCAGAGTCAGATTTAATCGCCATCGTGCCCCGGCACCTGCTAAAAACCATTGGGATGGAAGAGTTGTTGACGGTCAAGGAATTACCTTTCGAACTACCGGTGGTGCATGTCGATATGCTATGGCACGACCGCGACAGCCGCAAAGCGCCGCATCGTTGGTTACGCGAGCAGCTCGAGTCAGGCGTGCATTGACGTACGGTGCACCGTTTTCAAAGGAAAAATACGCTATCTGTCTCAAGCCCAGTCGTCGATTTGATTATTGTTGTATACAATGCAGCCCGCTATACAAAAATTGTATTGCATTTATCAACATTATCATTATTAAAAAAGGAATCTTGATGCGTAAATTAATCTCCCTGATCTCCCTCTCGTTTTGCTTCACAAACGCCGCATTTGCTGGCGAGGCTACACAAAAAGACGCCGTCGCCATGGCCGAAAAAGGAGAAAGCTTCCTTAAGGCAAACGGTAAAGATAAACTGATCGAAAAGATCAATGCTAAAGATCCGCAGTTCGTCGATGGCGAGCTTTATTTAGTCGCATTGGACATGAAGGGCAATCACTTGGCACATCCGGTAAATGGCCAACTACTCGGTAAGTCGATGTTGGACGTGCCTGATGCCGATGGAAAAATGTTTCGCCAAGAACGCGTCGATCTCGCCGCTACAAAAGGTAAGGGTTGGGTCGATTACAAGTATAAAAATCCCAGTAATAGCAAGGTCGAGAACAAGACTGCTTATGTACTGAAGTCGGGCGACATGATCCTGACAGTTGGCGCTTACAAATAATCGCTTCGATCATTAAATAGTAGGTAGATCGGGCAGGCGAAGTGACGCGACGCATGTTGCGCTAAAGTCTGCCCTCCGCCTGGCAAATTAGGTATGCTGAATCTTAAAGACAAATGACCGGAAGCGAAGACGGCAAAACTGCATTGCCGCAGGATTTTTCAAAGAACTCTCAATCCAACGCTTTGGATTTGCTGCTCAACTATGTAGCAACGTGCGGCTATTGCTTCGTCACACCGACGCCGACAACGCATGAAACCGTGCTTGAGAACCGTCGTGCCACCACCGAAAGAACATTACGCGATATTTTCGGTTGGAACCTGCCGTTCGATGCACCGCAAATTACCTCCGAGCTGCTGACATTGATGCGTGCTGCCGATGTGATTGCAGCAAGCGACACCGGCTTGTTGAAAAGTACCTTAAGAATTGCCACATTCGACGATCTGTTATTCCTGCATTCCATGTATCCAACGGTTCAGGAGGATGCGGTATTTTTCGGCCCTGATACCTACCGCTTCGTTCGTTTCATTCGTCAATCGCTAGAACACAATCCGCTGCTGGCACCAGTGCGTCGAATTCTGGATATCGGCTGCGGTAGCGGCATTGGTGGGATCTTCAGCGCACGCCTGTTAGCGGCTCGCCAACAAATCGAAGCTGAGAAATTGGAAGTAGTTTTAAACGACATCAATCCCAAAGCATTGTCGCTCGCAACCGTCAATGCACGGTTCGCACAGGTATCAGTCAACACTGTATTGGGTGATGCATTCGAGGTCGTGCAAGGCGATTTCGATTTGATCGTTTGCAATCCGCCTTATCTAGAGGACGGACAAACGCGGACGTATCGGCACGGCGGCGGCGACCTCGGGCGCGCGTTAGGTTTGCGTATGGCAACACAAGCTTTATCACGCCTGACCCCTGGCGGGCGCCTGCTGCTCTATACAGGCGTACCGATTATCGGTGGCGTAGATGAATTTATTGCTATGCTCGAGCCGTTGTTGAAAGCTGCCGGTTGCCTTTGGCACTACGAAGAAATCGATCCGGATATTTTCGGCGAGGAACTGACTCATCCGCAATATCATTTGGTCGAACGCATCGCCGCCGTCGGATTGACGGCGATGCGTCCATCCTAATCAGTCTGATCGGTCATGCCCTGCGGATCGAGCCAGACCAAAGCTACATCGATCAACGGGCAGGTTGAGTTGATTGGGTAGTCGAGCCGGTTTGGCCGTTTGCACCGGCCGCCATGCCGGGCGCATTGTTAGCATCGCCTCCGGTCATACCGGTGCCAGAGGCACCGCTTCCCGAAACTCCGCTTCCCGAGACTCCGCTTCCTACTACGCCGCTTCCTGTGGCATCGCCACTTGGTGCACTGGCGCTGCTGTTTTGCATCGCTTGTCCCGGTACGCCGGAAGGTATGGCGCTGGATTGTTCGCTACTACCTTTACAACCAACGACTGCCGTGCCCAACATCAACGACAGCGCGGCCATTTTAAGTTTTGTAGAATTATTCATATGATTATCCTTTTTTTGTGACCATCGGGACCGCTGCAAAGTGTTTCCGGCCCCAGCGGTTATTCTGATTGCAAAAAACACAAACAGTTCAAACGGTGCCAGCATGAGTGGCTTCTGCACCGCATCGAAAAGAAGGTGATAATTCAGTCACGTACTTCCTGTCTAGCCAGTTGAAAACACGCCAAGCATGAATCCACTTCACGTATTTCTCGCAATCGCTGCATTTCTGGCAACGGAATTGGCTGCGATGCTTATACATAAGTATGTGATGCACGGCATCGGCTGGGGCTGGCATAAATCGCACCACGTCAGGCGTCACGGCATTTGGGAAAAAAACGATTTGTACGCCATCGTGTTTTCGGTCGCTACGTTGCTATTGTTCATACTGGGCGGCACGCATGCGCCATTGTGGTGGGTCGCACTCGGCATTAGTGTCTATGGATTGTTATACGGCTTATTGCATGACGTGCTGGTGCACCAGCGCTTGCCATTTAGATGGCGGGTTCGGAATCGGTATATCAAACATCTCGTGACGGCACATCATTTGCACCACGCTTCCACAGCACGTCATGGCGGGGTGTCGTTCGGCTTCCTCTACGCGCCGTCGCTCTCAAAAATTCGTCGCCGGATGCGGCAGGAGATTGAGCAAAAAACGCAACAAGGGGTGCAGCAAAAGACGCGACAAAAGGTGCAACACCAAGTGCAGCATCCGGAGACGACTTGAGCACTTCCCGACAGAGTTGGATCGGCATGTTGCTGGCTGGGCTGATTATTGCGGCATGGTCATGCCTGCACGTGTATGCGATCTTTTTCGTGGATGCCGCTGGGTTGCCATTATCAGCGCTACTGGTTACTGTGCTGACCTGGCTCTCGGTCGGGCTGTTCATCATCGCGCACGATGCCATGCACGGTTCATTGTGTCCTGCCAGCCAACGGGCCGGCGATATCACGGGATGGCTCGCTCTGCTGCTGTATGCCGGATTCTGTTTTTCGACCTTACGCCCGAAACATCATCTGCACCATCGTTATCCAGGCTCGGCAGACGATCCAGATTTCGCGGCGTTGTCACCAACTCGCGCCTTGGCATGGTACGGACGTTTCATGACGACATATTTCAAGTCGCGCGAAATGTTTTTTATGGTGGCGCGGACGGGCTTTTACGCGTTGGCAGGTGCGAAGGTAGAAAATATTCTTTTGTTTTTCGCAGTGCCGGGCATTTTATCTTCCCTGCAGCTTTTTTACTTCGGCACTTTTTTACCGCATCGGCACATCGAGGGCGGCGAAGGTCGTGACGACTTCGCGGATGCGCATCACGCACGCAGCAACGAAGTCGGGTATCTCGCTTCGTTGCTGAGTTGTTTCCATTTCGGCTATCACCACGAGCATCATCTGCATCCCTCGGCACCGTGGTGGTATCTGCCAAGGCTGCGGCAACGGCCGTGATGCGATGTCGATGATGCAACGTCACATCGTTTTCGCCACTGCCGGATCGCTGGGCGATCTGCATCCATTCCTAGCGCTCGGCAGCGAGATGCGCCGCCGTGGTTATCGCGTGACGGTTGCCACAAACGCCGCGTATGAAACCGAGGTCGGTAATGCATTCCTGAATTTTCATCACATGCGTCCCGACCCCGAAGACACGCCGGCATTTCATGCGCGATACATGCACCCGGCCACCGGTGGCGAGTTTGTCTACCGCGACTATCTGGCACCGGCAATTCAAGCCAGCTATGTCGATTTGCTAGCAATAACCCAGCGTGCAGATTTGCTGGTGAGCCAAACTCTGATGGCTCTCGCTGCGCCGCTGGTTGCTGCAAAAACTAATATCGCCTGGGTTTCCGCTGTGCTACAGCCGATGTCGTTTTTTTCGGTGCACGACAGGCCGAATTATTTACCCCGCTCTTTAGCGTGGGCCTGCGCACGCTCGCCGGCATTGCATGCGCGTGTCTTGCATTACGTGAAAAAACACACGATGGCTTGGTTTGCGCCGGTGTCGAAACTGCGACACGAACTAGACATTTCCGATGTACGACATCCGCTTTATGAAGGCCAACACTCACCACGCAGAGTATTGGCGATGTTTTCTCCGTTGATGGGTACGGCGCAGCCGGACTGGCCTGCCGGTACCGTCCAGACTGGCTGTGCATTGCACACGCCTGAAACTGCTGCGTTACCAGCGGCGCTGTTGGCGTTCGTTGAACGCGACGACACGCCGCTGGTGATATTTACGCTGTCATCGGCGTCCAGCAATGATGCCGGGGATTTTTACCTGCAAAGCTTCAGGGCAGCGACGGCGTTAGGTATGCGCGCGCTATTGATCATGGGTGGGCTGGCAAAACAGTCTCGCCTGCCCGAGCCATTGCCGACCTCAGTTTTTCGGGTCGACTATGTAGCATTCGAAAAAGTGTTCGGTTATGCGGCTGCGATCGTACACTCGGGCGGCTCGGCCACGTCTTTCAAAGCACTGCAGGCCGGTAAGCCACAGATTATCGTGCCGCACGCGCACGATCAGCGTGACAACGCCATGCGCCTGCAGCATCTCGGTGTGGCAGCCGTGATTCATCGCCACCGTCCAGGTTGGAAAGCCTTGCGCAGCGCCGTGAATGCCGTACTGAATGACCAGGCCATGATCGAAAAAGCGACCGCGGTCGCGGCGCGCGCACGAGCAAAAGATGGCGTGCAAGCAGCGTGCGATGCGATCGAGGTGGTGATGGAAACCGCGATGAAAACGGAACCGTTGCATGGATGAGCCGACCTTCGATGTAATCTTGGTCGGCGGCGGGCTGGCTAACGGGCTGATCGCCTGGCGTTTAAAGATGCAACAGCCGGCATTACGCATTCTGCTCGTGGAAAAAGAGGGCGTATTAGGCGGCAACCACACCTGGTCGTTCTATCAACGCGATCTCACACCTGCTCAGCATGCCTGGATGGCACCGCTCGTCGTGCAGCACTGGCCAGGCTATCAAGTGCGTTTTCCACTGCATAGTCGCACCTTACAAACACCTTGTTACAGCATCACCTCAGAGCGTTTTCACGAGGTATTGATACAAGCGCTCGGTGCCAGCGTGTTACTCAATGCCACTGTCGGCGATGTCGATGCCGAATCGGTTCGCATCAATGGTCGGCGCTACCGAGGCAAGAGCGTCATCGACGGTCGTGGCCATATGCCATCGGCGCACATGCGATACGCATACCAAAAATTCATCGGCCATGAAGTGATATTGACCGAGCCGCACGGGCAGGCATTGCCGATCATTATGGATGCTACGGTCGCGCAGGACGACGGCTATCGTTTCGTTTATACGTTGCCGTTTTCCGAAAATCGTATACTTGTGGAAGATACGTATTACGGCACGACACCTGATCTGGATTTTCCGGCAATCCGTAAAAATATTGCGGCATACATCACTGCCCGTGGCTGGCAAGTCGCCAGCCTGGTACGGGAAGAGATCGGCGTACTTCCCATCTCGTTGTCAGGTGATATGCGAGCATTTTGGCAGGCAAAACCCCAAGCCATGGCTTGCAGCGGCCTGCGCGCCGGCCTGTTTCACGCCACGACCGGTTATTCGCTACTCTATGCAGTACGGCTCGCAGATGAGATCGCTGCCTCACCGGCGCTCGGCACAGGAATGATATATCGCCATATTCATCAGTTCTCGCTGCGGCAATGGCGTTCCCAGCGATTCATGCGATTGCTAAACCGGATGCTATTTTTTGCCAGTGCACCGCCGCAGCGCTATCGACTTTTGCAGCGGTTTTACCGGCTACCGCAAAATCTGATCGAGCGATTTTATGCAGCCCAGTTGTTCTTCGTGGACAAATTGCGCATCCTCCTGGGAAAACCGCCTGTGCCGGTCATGGCTGCGGTTAGAGCCATGATGGATACGAAAATCAGTACCAACATAAACGTTGAAAAGGAAACATCATCAAAGCCATCGTGATAGGAAGCGGTTTCGGCGGTCTGGCATTGGCCATCCGCCTGCAGTCTGCCGGTATCGATACGTTGATCCTGGAAAAGCGCGACAAGCCGGGCGGGCGAGCCTATGTTTATGAAGACCAGGGTTTTATTTTCGACGCCGGGCCGACCGTTATTACCGATCCCACGGCACTGGAAGAGTTGTTCGCGCTCTCCGGGAAACGCCTGGAAGATTACGTGACGATGTTACCGGTCAGCCCGTTTTACCGGCTTTGCTGGGAAGATGGCTATGTATTCAATTATGTCAACGATCAGGCTGAACTGGATCGGCAAATCGGGCTGATTTCTCCTGAAGACGTCGCCGGATACCGCAAGTTTCTCGATTATTCCAAGGCCGTGCTGGATGCGGGGTATATCAAGCTCGGGCATGTGCCGTTTCCGGATTTTCGCAGCATGATTCGGGTCGCCCCGCAACTCGTCAAGCTCGAAGCTTATCGCAGCGTCTACAGCATCGTCTCGCGCTTCATCAAGAACGAGCATTTGCGTCAGGCTTTTAGCTTCCATTCACTGCTAGTAGGTGGCAATCCGTTCGAAACTTCTTCGATCTATGCGTTGATTCACGCGCTCGAACGGCAATGGGGTGTGTTCTTCCCGAAGGGTGGCACCGGCTCTCTGATTCAAGGCATGCTTCGACTTTTCACTGATCTTGGCGGGGAAGTGCGCCTGAACGCGGATGTCGATGAAATCGTGGTGGAGCATGGACGGGTAGCAGCCGTACGGTTGCAATCGGGCGAGCGCATCGCCTGTACGCTGGCGGCCAGCAATGCCGATGTCGTGCATACCTACGACAAACTGCTGCGCCGGAATACCTTGGCGCAGCGCAGAGCCAAAAGTTTGAAGAACAAGCGCTTCAGCATGTCGCTATTCGTCATTTATTTCGGTTTGAAAGGCGAGCGTAAAAATCTGGAGCATCACACCGTGCTGTTCGGCCCGCGATATCGCGAGTTACTCAAGGAAATCTTTCACGGTAGTGAGTTGGCCGACGATTTTTCACTCTATTTGCATGCCCCGACTGTGACCGATCCATCGCTGGCACCTCCTGGGCACAGCGCTTATTACGTGCTGGCACCGGTGCCGCATCTGGGTAACGCCGATATCGACTGGAGCGTGGAAGGGCCGCGTTACCGGGATCGCATTCTCGGGTATCTGGAACAGCACTACATTCCCGATCTCCAGCGCGACCTGGTGACTTCACGCATTCTCACGCCTTTCGATTTTCGCGACGAGCTCAATGCCCATGTCGGCTCGGCTTTCTCGTTGGAGCCAGTGCTGTGGCAGAGCGCTTATTTCCGAACACATAATAAGGATCAAGAGATTGGCGGCCTGTATTTCGTCGGTGCCGGTACCCACCCCGGTGCTGGCATCCCTGGCGTCGTCGGCTCTGCCAAGGCTACCGCTGGCATAATTTTGGAAGATCATGCATTGCGGAGTGCGGCCTGATGCAGGATCTGGCAAGTTACAGCGAAGCGACGATCAAGCAAGGTTCTAAAAGTTTTGCCAAGGCGGCCATGCTGTTCGATCGCGAAACACGGCAGAGCGTGACGATGCTGTACGCCTGGTGCCGTCATTGCGACGACGTGATCGATGGCCAGACGTTAGGTCACGATTCGACACTGCAAACGACCGCCCAAATGCAGGCGCAGTTGTCGCAATTACAGCAAGAAACCCAGCGCATCTGCGACGGTCACGACAGCGACATACCGGCATTCGCTGCATTGAAAAAAGTGGTGGATAAACATGGACTGTCTCGCCAGCATCTGTTCGAATTGCTGGAAGGTTTTGCTCTGGATGCAACCGATGCTCGTTTCGTGACGCTGGACGATACCCTGCGCTACTGTTATCACGTGGCCGGCGTAGTGGGACTGATGATGGCGCAGATCATGGGCGTCAGAGACCAAGAAGTGATGCACCGGGCGACCGACCTCGGTATCGCTTTCCAATTGACCAATATAGCCCGCGATGTCGTGGACGATTTGCGTATCGGCCGCTGTTATTTGCCGCAAGAATGGTTGACGCGCATGCACATTCCGTTAGAACGAATCGACTCATTCGAGCATCGCGCTGCCTTGCATGAATTGGCTTGTGAGCTGGTGGCTTTGGCAGAGCAATACTATGTTTCGGCGCGTATCGGTATGGCACAGCTACCGCTGCGCTGCGCCTGGGCAATTGCCGGTGCGCTGTTAATTTACCGCGATATCGGACTGCAGGTGCGTGCTGGTGGTGTCAATATTTGGGATCAACGCCCACACGTTTCGAATCGCCGTAAACTTTGGCGCTTATGTCAGGGTGGGGTTGTAGCATTGCATGCCGTTCGGCAGAAGCACTATGCTGCATCAACGCCTCGCACCGGCCTCTGGACTCGCTGACCACCAATTTTTCCGTTTTAATTTTTCTTACGTCCTCGTTTGTTCCCTTCCTTACCTCTTAACGATCAGCGCCTGTGCCAGATGCTGTAAAACTTCGGCATTTGGCTCGCCTTCGACCGTGTTGACTGCATTCTGTAAATACTGTCGCACTTTGTGCTCCGCATTCGAGACGCCGATACGCGTCACCATATTCGGGCCGGCTTCGCCTACGTCTTTCAGGTCATCCAGCAACTGAAACGCCAGCCCCATGCTGTTGGTGAATCGCATGACTTTTTCTTCCTGCTCCGGTGAGGCATTGCAGATCAGGCAGCCGGCTTTGGCAGCGGCCAAAAACAAAACACCAGTTTTCAAATGATGAATACCGGTGATTGTCGTTGGCCCAGGTGTATCGGTTTTTGAAGTCAGGTCGATATATTGGCCCAACGACAGACCGGACGGGCCGACCGTGTCGCATACCAGCCGTACCAGCGTCAGCCGGGTCCGCATATCCAGTGCTTCGTCCGAGACGATAATGCATTGACTTTGCGTCAACAAAGAAACAGCTGCCAGGATCGTCAGATCTTCACCGAATTCGATGTGCGTGGATAAACGGCTGCGCCGTTCGCGGTCGTCATCCATGCACGGCAAGTCGTCCAGGATCAATGAAGCGCAATGCACCAGTTCGACGGCGCATGCTACGTGCATGGCTCGACTCGCCGGATATCCCAGGAAATTTGCTACAGCCAGCGTCAATAACGGACGGATGCGTTTTCCAGGAGCGAGCACGCTGTAACGCATTGCTTCCAGAACCGGCGAAGGCTGCGCTGGGCCGAGCAGGCTGTCGAGATGCGCATCGATTTGAAGCCGGGTTTCTGCGATCCAGTCGGTCGTTGCGCGATTACAGGTTGCGGGGGCTAGCATGTGGTCTCGCTTACTATTCGGTAAATGGTGCAGTCGTTCTCAAATTGTATAGCTTTTGCAAGAATTGGACGATGCCTTGGTAATTTTCAGTCCACTATCGACCAATCGTCCAGTACATCAAATCGAAAAATCCTGTTACATTGCGATGGAGAAACTGCGCCGAGAGGTCTGGCTGAATGCAAGAGGATTCCCAAGTTTTTGAAGCGCGTTCGTCTAAATCGTTCGCGCGATCAGGCGGCGACTCGAAAGAGTTGCACTGCGACCTGCTGGTGGTCGGTGCCGGTATCAATGGTGCGGGTATCGCACGCGATGCGGCAGGGCGTGGCTTATCGGTCGTCCTGTGCGATAAAGACGACCTCGCTGCGCACACGTCATCGGCTTCCACCAAACTGGTCCACGGTGGCTTGCGTTATCTAGAGCACGCCGAGTTTTCGTTGGTACGTAAAGCGCTGATCGAACGGGAGGTGCTGCTGCGCGCCGCGCCGCACATCATCTGGCCTCTGCGTTTTGTCATGCCGCACGATCCCGAACAACGCCCGGCCTGGATGATCCGCGCTGGGCTTTTTTTGTACGACCTGCTGGCCCGCCGCAGACTACTGCCCGGCTCCGGTGGCATCGACTTGGCCAAGCACCCTACCGGCGCTGCGCTGCAAAGTCGATTCAAGCGTGGCTTCAGCTACTCCGATTGCTGGGTCGACGATGCGCGTCTGGTGGTGTTGAACGCCATAGATGCTGCAGAAAAAGGTGCTACGGTGCTGACTCGTATGCAATGCGAGTCGCTGCAGCAGTATGAGGGTCAATGGCGCGCACAGTTACGCGCCCGAGATGGCGGTTCAGCGGAAATACATGCACGGTGTGTTGTGAATGCCACCGGGCCTTGGGCATCGCAATTTCTTGGGCAGGCAACTTCACGAGGCGCGCAGCATTGCCTGCGTCTGGTAAAGGGTAGCCATATCGTTGTTCATCAACTGTTTGACCATCGGTACGCTTATATCTTTCAGCACACGGACCGACGTATCGTTTTTGCCATTCCATACGAGGGTGCTTTTACCCTGATCGGTACCACCGACCTGGAATATACCGGCGATCTAAACCATGTCGCTGCCAGCTCTGACGAGGTCGATTATCTATGCGGGCTGGCAAATCATTATTTCAAGCACGCGATTACACCTAAAGACGTCGTCTGGTCGTACTCAGGCGTGCGGCCGCTGTTGCAAGATGACTCAACAGAAGTCTCGGCCATAACCCGAGATTACACATTGGCGTTCGACTGTGATGCTGCGCCATTTCTGACGGTTTTTGGCGGCAAGATCACGACCTTTCGCAAACTTGCTGAAGAAGCCGTCGATTTAATTGCGCGGCAACTGGGCACCGCGGGCCACGGTAATGCGAACGGTCGGGCAAGTGGCTGGACCGCCGGAGCTTGCCTGCCCGGTGGCGACCTTTTTGGTTCCGAGCCGAGCGATCGATCGGTGCGTCAGTTCGATGAATTTATCAGTGAATTAACAAAACAGTATGCCTTTTTGCCACCGGCGCTGATCGCGCGGTATGCACGTGCCTACGGTACGCGTATCCACGTATTGTTGGCGCAATGCCAGGCGCTACCGGATATGGGAGTGGAGTTGGGTCCTGGTCTCTATGCGGTGGAAGTGCTTTACCTGATGCGCCACGAATGGGCTTGCACCGCTGCAGACATCCTGTGGCGGCGCTCAAAGCTCGGACTGCACAGCCCATCGGCTACCGAAGGTATGCTCGATGAATGGATGGCACGCACTGTATCGATTTCAAGTGATTAATAGTGCCGAAATCAGGGAATGCACGTCGTCTGAAGACTCTTGCAAAATGCTTTGCAGCGTGCCGTTGCCGCATGCAAAATCGATTGTTGCGTGCAAGCCTTGCGTGCTGACGCCCGCCCTTGGTGCCAGGGGAGAAGGAGTCGTTGTCAATTGCTTTGCTAAAAGGATGGTATTTCCGATTTGCGATCCCGAGCTGTCTGCCTTTGCCACCAGCGGCAGTACGAGTGCGCCAAACCAAACGTCTTCCATGGACAGCAGCACCGAGTCAGGCACCGCGAGTTTTTTCATGACCGCCCGGCCGATGGTGCGCTCGCCGTAGGCGCGCCAGTCTTCGCCGCCACCGTCGAGCAGGTCAGGAAACTGGCTAGCCCGCGATAGCAAATAAAAGCCGCCCACTTCATGCACGATGCCGCTGAAAAATGCCGTTTCCGGGTCTTCTCCAGTAATGCGTTTGCTAAGCACATGGGAAATCGCCGCGACTTGGGCGCAGTGTTCCCATAACTGGGCAGCTTTGATTCGTAACGCTGGTTCGGACAGCATACTGGCAAACTGGCGTACGATCATTGCCATCACCAGCGAGCGCAATGGTCGAAATCCCAGTCGCGACACTGCAGCATTGACATTGGTGATTTCCCGCCCGCCGGGGTTGTAGGCGGCCGAATTGGCCACCGCTACCACCCGCGCCGCCAGTAACGGCTCTGCCGACACAAGTTTTACCGCGCGATCGACGTGGCAATCCGGATCGTCTAGCGCGCTTTGTATCTGCAGAGACGTATTGACGTTTGTCGGAAAATTCAATTCGCCGCGCGAAGCCTCGCTAGCGATCTGTCGATAAGCGTCGATGTTTTGCATGGTTCTATCCGATCAACCTGAACAGTCGTAGCCGTACTTTACCGCGGTTGAACGCACAACAACATGCAAATATGCAACACTTTAATTAACTGTGGGGTTTTGATCAGAAAGTAGGCTCTGGAAAAGGCTCTGTGACGCTAAGGCGCTGCGGCGTAAAACATTTGTCTCCAGCCGCATTGGATTAAGGCACAGAAAAAGCAACTAAGGAAAAAGTACTAATCAGTGAAATTTCGGAAAAGGAAAAATGGGAGAAACAACTGCGTGAAAAAATAATACTGAAAAAATTACGATGCGATAAAAATTGCCGGTGCGATTTTGGTAGAAACTGAATGCAACATAGATAAGCGTTCGAGCGAATCAGGCGGCACCGGCGTTGTACATCACCGTCGGTCTAATAACGGCGTGCGTATTTGTTGGTGATACGGGAACCGGCGCGGCCTTGAAACTTTTTCCAAAAAAATCCGACGATTGCCATCACAATAAATTTTTTCATTTTTTCCTCAATAGTTAAGTAATAAAATTAACCCAGTGTTGTGGGTCACGGTAGATAATAAATTGACATCCGCGCGGCCGCTATAAGAAAACGAAATTTCTTATGTAAGAAAAAGTCACAATGAGGTGTGGCGAGTCGTCGTGCCGGTCACAAGCGAAAAATTATTCCCAAGTGCAAAACAATGCCACTACACTCAGATATATTGCGCTAAAACCTCATTGCTTCTCCTTGTTTTGGACCGGTCTTTATGTTGCAAAAAGCGATGGCCGGAATTGCGTGCGGGAAGGAAAGTTGCAGACCTAACATCGAAAAACCGGTGTTCGAAATCCTAAAAATATTGTTGCATGAAACAAACATATTGTCTTTGCAGCTCCGGCATTTTCACCCAGAACAGTGGCGTTCGAACCGGGTTGATGTAACCTTGTATGAGAAGAAATTTAACGATGTCAGTGTTGCGTCGACCGAGAGAATAATGCATGTGGCGTCGGCAGCGTAACCGAACCAGTCAATTCGATCATCCGATACCGCCGGCCGGTGTCACGCACGATATTTCCGATGTCGACTTGCCGAATCCAGATGGTGCCAGTCCGCTATCTCTCCGGCAAACTCTCGATTTATTCAAACAACCGGTTTTATTCGCCTGGCCGCTCTGCGGTATCGGCCTGCTGGCCATTATTTGGTTTTCGACGTGGCTGCGTATACAAGCCAATTACGAGACGGCCTCGCGCGCAGCATATGAAGATGCTGCATTCGTAGCAAAAGGATATGCACGCCAACTTTCGTTGACGCTCGGTCAACTCGATCAAGTGTTGCAGAGTCTGTTGTTCGTACAAGAGGAATCCGAACTAAGATTTCGCCTGGAAGGCACGCCGACGAAAAGCCCGTTCCGGGAATCTCAAAAATACGTCGTCAGTATTTTCGACGAAACCGGGGCTCTGGTGTCGCGTTCCGGGCGTAGTGGCTCGGAGGTCGCTTCGCGCAGTTTCGAAGCAGCGAACGTGCGCAGTCGCGCAGACTTTAAAGCGCATAGCGTCAATCCGCTGCCGACCTTGCTGATATTTAAACCTTTACCACAGCGTGCTACCGGGGAAACCGTGATCTCGCTGTCGCGTCGCGTGAATTATCGCGACGGTGGTTTCGCCGGCATGATCAGCGTCGCGGTGGACCCCCATTATCTTGCATCCGGTTACGAGCAACGCGGCAGTCGCCCCGGCGACTATCTATCCATTAGTACGCAAGATGGTTCCATGATCGTGGCGACGCTGGGTGGAGTGGTCGTGCCGCGCCTGCAACTATTCAGCACACCACCGACGTTGGCCGGTACCAGCGTTACCACGCATTACGGCGCCGAACGCTTTACCGATCGCCAGGCGAGAATCATGTCCTGGTATGCCGTCGAGGGATTCCCCCTTTATGCCGTAGCAGGCTTGTCGGAAAAAGATGTCTATGCCAGCCACCTCGACAGTGCTCGGGAAAGCGTTGTGTACGCAATTATCGCCAGTGTGATCTGCACGCTTGGCGCGGTATTCGGCGGTTGGCAAACAATTCACGCACTACGCCGCCGCGAGCAACGACGGGTGACCCGCCAATCGTATCAAGATGCAATTTCGGGGAGCAAAGAAGGATACTTCAGTCTTTGGGCGGTACGCGACCGAGCCGGTGAAATCATCGATTTCGTGCTCGACGAATGCAACGAACAAGGTGCCAAGTTGATCGGCTACGACCGCAATGCAGTTCTTGGAAGAGGCTTCACCCAGATATTGTCGGCAAAGCGCGCCCAAAAATTCTTGACGATCTGCCGCAACGCCATGGCTACCGGTTTGTACGAAGATGAATTTCATACCTACGCCAAGGATGGGCACAAAGAATTCTGGGGTTCGCGTCGCATCGTGCGTACCATGGCAGGGCTAGCGATTACGATACGCGACATTACCGAAACCAAGCAGCACCTGTTGCAGGTAACGTCTCTGATCAACCTCGATTCCTTGACCGGATTGCCGAACCGGCATTGGTTGATGACGCATCTCCCGGATCTCATCGTCCGAAGCCAGCAGGCCGGCGACGTCATTGCGCTGTTTTGCCTGGAAATCGATGATTTCAAAGATTTTAACAATACCGTCGGCCATGATCTCGGCGACAACTTGATCAAAGGTGTCGCCAATCGACTCACAGGCATGATGCGTCCGTCCGACCGCGTCGTGCGCATGGGCGGCAATGAATTTCTATTGTTGATCCTGCATGCCGGAAATACCGAGGCGATGACGCATCTGGCGAGTCGGCTGATCGGCTCGTTCATTCAATCGTTCGATCTGGGCAAAGGTAATGACCAGGCGATCAGCGCGTCCATCGGCATCAGCAGTTTTCCCCGCGATGGTGATTGCGCCGAACTGTTAATCAAGCATGCCGGTATCGCATTGGACGACGCCCGAAAATCCGGTAAGGCACGCTACCGCTTTTATCAGCAAGAATTGTTCGACCGGCTCAGTTCGCGTCGCGCGAACGAATCGGCGTTGCGCAGTGCGTTGGTCAATGGCGATTTTCTGATGCATTATCAACCCCGCATCGACGCGGCAAGCGGTTTGCTCGTCGGCATGGAAGCTTTGGTGCGTTGGAACGATCCCCTCAAGGGTTTGATCGCGCCGCTTAACTTTATCGGACTAGCCGAGGAAACCGGTCTCATCCTGCGTTTAGGCACGCTGGTGATCGATCAGACATGCTTGCAGATCGCGCAGTGGCAAAAGATGGGCTTACCCATGGTTCCGGTGTCGATTAACGTTTCACCACGTCAGTTCAGTGATGGTGCCGTGGCCGACACTATCGCCCGTGCGATGGCCATGCATGAGGTACCTGCCAACCTGATCGAGATAGAGATTACCGAATCCTGCATGCTCGGTAACGAAAAGCCGGTCGCCGCGGAGCTGGCGGCGATGCAGTCCCTCGGCTTAAAATTGTTACTCGACGATTTTGGTACGGGATACTCATCACTATCGCAGTTGCAACGCCTGGATTTGGATGTGCTGAAGATCGATCGTGCATTCACGGCCAATATGGTTGCCGGCACCGGCGGTGAAGTACTCATCCGGGCGATCATCTCTATGGCCCATGCGCTTGATATGACCGTAGTGGCCGAAGGTGTGGAAACCTTCGAGCAGATGGCGATTCTGCAGAATCTCGGCTGCGACGAGCTACAAGGCTTTCTGATTTCTCAACCAGTGGCTGCCAGCCAGATGGCGCAATTGATGACCAAACGGCAATTAATGCCGACTGCAACGACGATTGCTTGCTAAATCTTCCACCTGACGGTACCACGCAGTTTCATTAATTTTCAAATAGCTGCCGTGGCAACGATATTGCCCGTATGCACTTCGTGGATAGCGTAGAGAATACGTTTTAGCGCTACCAACGAATTTACTGGTAACCATAAATACCGAGGCCAGAGTCACTGCAGTAGCAAATGCGGCACTACACAGGCTTCAATGAGTTGTCCATCACATATGGCAACCCACACGAATCGGTTCGATAGACTGAGGAGAATGTAATGCGCCCGGTGCCGCCACCCAATTCGAGAAATATCAATGGTGCCCCATCGTCAAATGAGGGTTCGACATCTTCCGGTGTCCAAACACCAGTTCCTGTGCGTGGCAGTGCGCGTGGTACTGGCAACATGCCAACCGAATTATCGGACCTGGCACGTCTGCGCCAGGATGTAGCCAGCCAAGGCCCGCTTCGTCACCGGCCCTTGCCGGCGGTGCGCCCGCTACCAGACGGGCCCGGTAGCGAATCTGGAGGCGTCAGTGGCGCAGGGTCGCCTAACCTCCGGCAATTGTTGGGTGCCGGTTCTCGCGGACAGCGACCGCAGCCCAGGCAAGTTGCCAATTCTGCCGCCCCTGAAAATTCTTTTTCGCACACCGGTCAGGCACCTAATCCAGATGGTGCAAATACCCCTGGCCGTCGTCCAATAGGACACCCGCGTATTCCCGCGGTGCGGCAACCCCCGACACAAGCTCTGCGCCAACCGCCCATACCTGCAGTACGTCAACCCGCAAGCAACGCCGGTTTGGAATCATCGGGTAGGGTAGACACAGCGCCGCGCGTGAATTTACGGAATGTTTTGGGCGCGGGTGCCCGCAGCCGTTTTGCACCGCCGCCCCAAGTTTTCGGTTCCGCTCAACCATCGATTGCGTCGTCCTACGATGCCACACAGACACAGGTGTCGTCGGCAATTTCCAGCGACTCGTTTCCGCACAACCAGCACGCGATCAATCGCCGCCGCGACGCCATTGCCAGCTTCGGATTGCATGAACATGTTTCCCAAAGCAGCAGTTCCAGCGGGTCGTTCGAGCATTATCTAGGAACGTTGAATCCGCGTATCGATACCACCGCTGGTTCTCGGTTGAACGCCCAGGTGTTCGGCCAGCCTGCTAACGCATTGCTCCGCGTCGGGCACCCGACCCGAATATCGCGCGTTGGGGCTTTCCTCAATCGTTGGACCACGCCGCTACATTCAACGAGTTCCTGACACGTCTAACGGGCACTGGCGAATACCGAAATGCCGCGCTACGTCCAGGTATGATCGCGCGCGTCGATGTATTAGTGGCAGCGATGCGGGAATCGCCCGACTTGCAGGCACTCTGTTTCGACATGGCCTCCGAAGGTGTGGGCAGTTGCGGCGACCGTGTCGCGTTAGCGCTTAGTGACATGGAAATGGCGCATATCGATCAGCAGGCCAGGTCGGGTCAGCTTTCCACCATCGACGTTCTGAAGATTGGCGACGGTATGTTCAAGCGGGCTATTTTGGACGATGTTGCAGTGGAGAAGATTGCAGAGCGTGAAGAGGCCTATCGCCTGGGAGAAATTCGATATGAGCCTGATCCGATTGAAATCAGGCTGGCCTACCATACGGCACTGGCACAAACGCTGAGTCTTCCCGGCGTAGCACAAGAGATGTTGTATGAGAGAACTGCCGACCTGTCGGAGCAAGACGTTGCCGATGCACGCGACAAGGTATTGACCAAGCTCGAACGTACAGAGTCGGTCGATTTTTTGGTGCAATGGTCGCCGTGGCGTCAGGCGATGGAACGAAAGTATCCCGAAGATTTCCGTCAGGCGAAAGATCTGATGCAGGTTGCGCGTGATCAACTTGCCTTACAGCCGCCGCGTATGTCGGAGCAAAATTGGCTCGATGCACTGGATGCCCAGGCTGCCACCGAGACCACTTTGTACGATGCCGTCGCTGCACGGGTGACCCGCCAATTCATCGAAGAGATGCAGCCCGCCGAGGATTCCACTCGGCGTAGCGAGTTATAACCGACCGCTAATGTCGAAGTGCGGTCGACCGGAAGATCACGGCTCAATAGCCATGCCGACGATGACGTCGTCGACACCGATGCGGCCGATCAAAGCCGCTTTGCCAGTCGCCAAATTGATCTGATAAAACTCGGAGCGTTTCTTGCCGACGGTAGTGGCGGCGATAAACGCCGTGCCTGAGACATCTGCGATATCAAACGAGGCCTGCTCGAAGCGATCGATACCCAGTGGCCCGACTGATTGTAATTGCCCGGTGTTAGGCGAAACCGCCGGCACGACGCCCTCGCGCGAACCTTGGGTGACCAGCGCGCCGTACTTGCCGTCAATGGCGAAATTCGTGGTGAGTTTTTCATTGGTCTTGTTATAGGTATAGGCAGCGGCAACCAAGCTAGGTACCTTGCCATGATTCACGTCTCCCATCGTATACGCTAGCGGGCCATCAGTTTGTATGCCGTTGAGCACCGGGTCGCTATCGATTACGGCACCAGTATCCGGATGCAGACGCATATTCAAACCGAGGTTACTCACTACGCGAATACGGTCTACTGTCGGATTGAAATCAATGCCGATTTCAGTACCGCTCAGTGCTACTGGAAATGGACCGCTACCAACCAGGCGTGCTGTGGCCATGGCAGGGTCGATCTGATACAGGCGACCGGTGCTGCCGATGCCATACAACATTCCCTTGGCAATGCGGTAATCGATGCCGACCAATTTTTCTCCGGCCTGGAGGCCGAGAATTGGTTTTGCTGAAATGATAATGTCGGGTTGCGCGGCATTAAACCGGATCAATTGGTTCGATGCCGTGACCGCGTGAATCACTTCCTTGTGCGCCACTGCGTCGGGCATTTTCATTTTTGCGCAACCACCGGAGCCCAGGATTAATAATAGGACGCTCGCTAGCATGCCGGTCGGGCGGTACAAATAGCTTGATCGATTCCTAGCATTCAATTTGGTCATGACGGTTTCTCGCTCCAGATGTGAGGTAGCAATATTACCTGCACGCACGCTGATAGGACAACTGGCAGATAAGCAATCGATAATCAACCATTGCCAATAGCTTTAAAAAAATTTTTATAGCGCATCAAGATCGCTACGCAGCACGTTCGCCTTGGTTTGCAGCGCGTCCAGTTGCGTGCCTGCCATTTTTTCCAAATGGCGGTAAACCATGCCAAGTCGCGGGTTGGAGGCTAATTGCCCGGCGTTACGCGCGAAAAAATCCCAGTACAACGCATTGAACGGGCAAGCACGTTCGCCTTCACGCGCCTTACGGTCGTAATGACAACCTTTGCAATAGTTGCTCATGCGGTCGATGTAGGCAGCGCTCGAAACGTAGGGTTTAGTCGCCAGCATGCCGCCGTCTGCAAACTGGCTCATACCTAAGGTATTTGGCATCTCGACCCATTCGAACGCGTCGATATAGATGCCAAGGTACCACTGGTGCACAGCGGTCGGTTGCAACCCTGCCAGCAAGGCGAAATTTCCAATGATCATCAAGCGTTGTATATGATGCGCATGAGCGTTTTCCAGCGAATCGCCAATTGCATGCGCCAGGCACCGCATTTTCGTCTGGCCACTCCAAAACCACTCCGGCAATGGCGTCTGGTGATCGAAAACATTGCGCTGGGCATAGTCCGGCATACGTGCCCAATACACGCCGCGTATAAACTCGCGCCAGCCGAGTATTTGACGAATGAAGCCTTCTACGGCCGAAAGCGGTGCACGTTGCTCGCCCCAAGCTTTTTCAGCCCGCGCCACTACTTCCGCCGGGTTCAACATCTTGGTATTCATCGCAAACGACAGTAGCGAGTGAAACAGGCGCGAGGCATGAGTGTTCATCGCATCTTGAAAATCGCCGAACCGTGGCAGCGCATGTTCGATGAAGGCATCGAGTTGTTGCAGCGCTTCAGCGCGATTGAGCGGCCAGCGCAGTGCATTCGCATGCGGCTGGCCGAAGCTGGCTACGCCTGCGCCGACGATGGTGGCCCACAATGCTGAATGATCGTGTACCGGCCGTCGGTCCGCTGGTTCTGCCGGCGACCCCGGCCATGCGCCGCGATTATCGGCATCGTAGTTCCAGGCACCGCCGGCCGGTTTCGCGCCATCCATCAAGACGTTGTGGCGTTTGCGCATACCCCGATAAAAATTCTCCATCAGCCATTTCTGCTTGCCTTTGAAAAATTCGCCGGCTTCGCGACGGCTGGTATAAAAATGCTCGCTCTCAACCATACCGCTGGCAATCGTCTGCTGTGCTGCATAAGCTGCCAGTTGCACATCGAGCCGCCATTCGTCCGGTTCCTGATATTTAAAACTGCTGGCATCGTAATGTGCCAACAGCCAGTCCAGATTGGCCGGCAAAGCATGGCGATTGGCAGGGTCGTCGATGGCAAGATAGTGCACTCGATGCCCGGTTTTTTCCAGCCGCGCTGCGAAGTCGCGCATGGCGGCAAAGATCGCCAAAATTTTTTGCGCATGATGCAATACGTAATCGGTTTCCTGGCGTATTTCCATCATGAGATAGACAACGTCCGGCACGACGGCATCGAACCAGGAATGCAAAGGGTTGAGTTGGTCACCCAGGATCAAGCGTAAGGTGGTCAAAAAAGCTCCGAAATTAAGGTCGAGGACTGATGAACGCTTTGTGAAACAAGTGACGTGCCAGTTTTAAAGGCGGCATGCGCAGCCAATTGCCGCGCACATACAGACACTTGCGCGCTGCAAATGTTGCACGATCGGTGCAACTAACATGGTCGGGTAGCAAAACCCGTTTATACAGCGTGTCCATGATCGTTATTATTGGAGATGGCGGGCGAGCATGATCGAGGTTGCTCATTACCAGTGGCGGCACCGAAGTCCGGAGCAACATTTTCGTATAGCGCAGTGCGTAATACAGACATCGCGTCAGCCCCAATTCTCCAGCGCGAAAGGTGAGTCGTTGCCAAAAATCCGGGTCTTGAGAAAAATGCCGAAGCAGCGCGTCTAGATCCGCCAAGTCGCGCAACCCATTGAACAATTCGCTTTCGTAAAACAGATGTGCGGCGCTGTGTAGCACCATATCCACCGGGGCTAGAACCAGTCGATTTTGATACCCGGCCAGTGGTATCGCGGCGGCGCGTAGCGCCTCCGAATCCGGATGGACTGCCATCGTTTGCGGCAGGATTGCGTGATGCACGTCGATCGTCGTCTCGCGCAACATGTGTTGCAGCGGCGGCAATTCATGCATCCATTCGCGGTAATACCGCTGATCATAGGCATCATGCTGGCTCGCCATCCAGCCATGGGCCAACAAAGCGCTTTCCACATCCAGCAACTGCGCTTTGGGCACCAGAATATCGATGTCGGAAAACACCCGTCCGGCACCTGGCGGCAAACCCGCCACGACATATGCGGCACCCTTGAGCAAGATCACCGGCTGGCCCGGCAGCGCCTGCTGTATTCGGCTCACTTCGGTGTGCACCGCCTGGGCATGGCGATCCGCGGTAACGCGGGTCCACTCCAAATGTTGACGTGGCTGGTGCGGTACGTCCTGCAGCAACTTTTCCTGTGCCAGCAGGCTGTGCAACCGTGCCAGAAGATTGCCGCGCCGGGCTTGCCGGATCAACAGATCCCACTGTGGGAGGTCCAAGGTCAACATAGACCTTGGCGTGTGCAACGCCTGAAGAATCAATTGCGCACTCATGGCAGCAATGCCGGCGGACGGTTAACCGATTCAGCAAGTGCATCGAATGCAGCGATCGCCTCGTCGATGACGCTATAAGTAAAATTATAAATCTCACAGGCGTCGATGACGCTAGCCACGGTCTGAAACCCCTGCAATCCTAACGAACTGTAATTAAATGCATTATCGGCCAGCCGCATCAGGCCGTGCGCTGGCGAGATCGGTGACATGTTCGTAGCGCTGCCAGCTTCGTATTTCGGAAAAATTACCCACTTGGGTTGCGCATCTTCGTTTGCCCGTCGCACGCTATCGGCCGGCGCTTTCATGTGAGCGATCGTGCCCTTGACCGTGTCGTACACCTTTGGGCTAAATACAGCATCCGGCGCATAGGACTGCATGATGTCGATCGAGGCATTTTTCAAGCTGACCGGACGTGGTAGGGGCGTGATTCGGCAATCTGCGGTGCGAATCAGCGTTAATTCATCCGACAGCAGGCGCCAGCCGCGCGTCACCAGCGCAGCACACAAAGTACTTTTGCCTGAGCCGGGCGGTGCCGGAAGTATCGCTGCACAACCATTTTTTTCCACGACGGCAGCGTGAATGATCAGATAAAGATTGGCATAACTCGACACGCACCAGTTTAAACCCCACTCAAGCATCGGAAATGCTTGGGCAGCCGGTAATGGCCGGAAGGGCAAGGCACTATCGAATTCGAACACAACTTGCTTGCGCCACCAGCGGCGCAGACCCGTCGGGTAGTCGAGCGTTACATGAAAATCGGTGAAGCCCTGCGGGTTGCCCAGCGGATAATCCGCATAAAGCAAGCCAATGCCAGAAGCCAACACTACGATTGGACTGCGGATGCAAAGCTGAAACTGACCGGTCGCTAAGTGCAGGCCTGGCCCGGCCAAACGTGCGCTAAGCTCGGCGGCAGACAGGTGCGATACGTTCATGCAGAGAGGCGGCGCACGAGATCGATGCGTTCTAAATCGTCGAGAATGGTGGCCAGTGTCTGACGAATTTCAGGCAGTTTCGACGGTTCTTCGTCAGTTGCGAAGAACAGGACGAGAGAATCGGTATCGCACGGTTGGGCTTTCAGGCGGGCGAGCACGTCGGCAGCTAAAGGTGTTACCAGATGCGTGTTGCCCGAATCCACATCGTAGAGAATGTACTCATCGCCCCAGCGCCGTTCCAACACCGGGTGCGCCGTGCTAACGATCCAGGTCACAGGGCAGTGCCTGCCTCAATCGAAAGTGATTTTAAGATAGGCAATAATAGTATTCATATCCCAAACCTTGCCGCCGGTCGAAGGCAAGAAGCTGCCAGTCGCCATTTGTACTACCTGCTCCGGCCGGAGGTAAGGCGCAGTTTTTCTGGAGACCGCATTCAGGTACGCGGTAGCAATCAATCGCCCGAACTCATTATTGACTACCTGAGGTGTCAATGCGTCGAGGAGCGTGTAAGCAAGCTGAGAGTTATTGAACGGTGGCGTGCAAACCGGGAAAACGCTGCGGTAGAGCGTCGTTTTGGGTACGTTGGTTGGCCACTCGCGGCCTTCATGCTTCCAGTAGCCAGGACTTTTTCCTAACGATACGGTCGACGCTGGGCCCACACAACGGCTAGCATTGATGGAAGACCAGCCCGATGGCGACAATGCTGCCTCGCTGCTGGTACAACCCAACACCGGACGGGAAGCTAGTGTCATGACGACGCCGGTGGCGGCAATACCTGCACTGGTAAATCGGCGGCGGCTACCGTCGACCGTGGCCGGCAGTGAAGATACCGAAGTGTTACCAGCATCATCGTTCTTATTTATATCGTTGGTCATTTCTACTTCTCCCGCGAGACCTTGTGCCCGCATATTCATGTCCGGTGCCGCAACGAATTGCCTAAATTGTTCTTTACCAGCAAGAATCATACCAAATTTATAACAACTCTGCAAAAGTTGTTTTGAATCAAAGCGCTACAACGTTTGTTTACGCCGACTATCTCAACAACGGCGAATTCCCTCGATCACGGTGCCCGAACTGTAATAATTTTCGACGTGTGACGGCGCGTTTTGCCACCCTACACACACTTCGAGACAGCAGGCTTTACCTCAGCCGTCTAGCCGTACTCATTGGGTAACGTCCGCTTATTACATAGTAGCAATAATATTCTCGGCTCATACACAATTCGCGTACAGCGTGTTTTTTGCCAGATACCGATTCAAATCCGGCGCGCCATCGTCCCACCAGACCGGGCCGCGCTCGCCGAGCGCAATTTTTGCGTCATTGACTGCCTTCCGGGCAACGACTAATCCTGGCGCGTCATTTTTGCGCAGCGCCATTCCGACTTGTCGGCGCGCCAGCATCAGCTCACTGGTTAATTGCGATTTCAAGGCTACTGAAAGCGTCGGATTGGTCATGCGCCAAAGGCGGCCCCGAACAATAAAATAACGACCATCCGGCGTTACTGGATAGCGCATCGTTTCAGAATACAGCTGCAGACTGGTAGGATAATTTCACAGATATAAAATTTGTTCATTCAACGCAGCATGTTTAAAAACTAATATCGAACGAAAATTATCGATAGGTTTGATTCGTATCTGTGCGATAGCACACCCCGAGCAGGCGATTCAGCCTTGATATTACGGGCCGTCTGCTACAGTTCGCTGTGCTGCGAAACAGAATACGCGGCTAAAAAAATTCTACCCTCCGCATTTTTTAAGAAACGAGCGCAATCCATGGCAAGTACTAAGACACCTCTTCCGAAATCTGCACCGACTGCTGAAAGAATCAAAACAGAAGCCGATGCCCGATCGATATTGCATCGTGCCGACAAAAGCGCACACAGCAGCCAAGATGCCAAAAGCCATGACAAAGCTGGCAGCACAAAAGGTGCAGGCGGTGGCAAGAAACAGGAACGCAAACATTAATTCCGCAGGATCGCATACATCATCATGACGCAGAAAATTCTTCTCACCGGCGGGGCCGGTTTTATCGGCTCCCACACGTTCATCGCGCTACTCGAAGCCGGCTATGTGCCGATAATTTTCGATAACCTGTGTAACAGCAACAGCAAGGTATTTGAGCGCTTACAGCGAATCACCAGTGTCGCGCCGATCTTCATTCATGGCGATATTCGCGATGGCGCTGCACTCGATAAGGCATTTACCGCACACGAGATCGGCGCGGTTTTGCATTTTGCGGGCTTGAAAGCGGTAGGCGAGTCGGTGGAGAAACCGCTGGAATATTACGACAATAACGTTCGGGGTACGTTGGAGCTGCTCGCTGCAATGCGTCGGGCAAACGTTTATACACTGGTGTTTTCATCGTCGGCTACGGTATATGGCGACCCCGCCAGCACACCCATCGACGAAAATTTTCCCCTGTCGGCAACCAATCCTTACGGCCGCTCGAAGCTGATGATCGAAGAGATTCTCGGCGACCTGTTCAAAGCCGAGCTGCAATGGAATATCGCCCGCCTTCGATATTTCAACCCTGCCGGTGCCCACGAAAGTGGATTGATCGGTGAGGATCCGCAAGGCATACCGAATAACCTCATGCCTTACATCGCCCAGGTGGCTGTCGGCCGCCGCCAGCGCCTGCAGGTCTTCGGTGGAGATTATCCGACACCCGACGGTACGGGCGTTCGCGATTTTATCCATGTGATGGATCTCGCTGAAGGCCATGTTGCAGCGCTCAAGTATTTCGACAATGCCAAAGGATTGGTCACCGTCAATCTGGGCACCGGTAATGGTGCCAGTGTGTTGCAAATGATCGCCGCGTTCGAGACCGCCAGCGGCAAGGCGATACCGTATGACATCGCGGCCCGTCGGCCCGGGGATATTGCCGAGTGCTGGGCCAATCCCGGGCTGGCAAAAAAGATGTTCGGCTGGTCTGCGAACCGTACGCTTGCCGAAATGACGCGTGACGGCTGGCATTGGCAATCGACGAATCCGAAGGGTTACCTCGACTGAGCTTTAGTCTTAGTTAAGCCACAAGCTGCAATCTCACAGCTTAAGCGGCTGTGCGTGCCATATCTCCTGAGCATAATCGGCAATGGTGCGATCCGAAGAAAACACGCCCATGCCGGCGACGTTGCGGATCGCTTTTTTCTGCCATTCGTGTTGATTTTGGTAGGCAACATCGACTGCATCTTGCGCAGTGATATAAGCGTCGTAGTCGGCCAGCAGCTGATAATGGTCGCCGTTGTGTACCAACGCATCAAAAATAGCGTGATAACGATCCGGCTCGTTCGCTGAAAAGCCACCGTCTTTTATCTGATCGAGCACTTGCCGCAATTGGCTGTTGTGTTGATAGAGCTCGGCCGGTACATATCCTTGCGCACGGATCTGATCGACTTGAGGCGTGGTGTTGCCGAATATAAAAATATTCTCCGGGCCGACTTGTTCCAGAATCTCGATATTTGCGCCATCTAAAGTGCCGATGGTGAGGGCACCATTAAGGGCGAATTTCATATTGCCGGTGCCGGATGCCTCGGTGCCGGCCAGCGATATCTGCTCCGAGAGATCGGCGGCGGGAATGATCAACTCGGCCAGGCTGACACTGTAATTCGGTACGAACACGACCTTTAAACGGTCGCCGATGCGCGCGTCGTTATTTACGGTCGTGGCGACGTCGTTGATGAGCTTAATGATGGTTTTGGCGGTGTGATAAGCCGAGGCCGCTTTGCCGCCGAAGATCACGGTGCGGGGTACCCATGCTAGATCAGGATTGGCAAGGATGCGTTGATACCTGGTAACGACGTGCAATACATTGAGCAGCTGCCGTTTGTACTCGTGTATGCGTTTGATCTGCACATCGAACAAGGTGTCTGGATTGAGTGCGATGTTGAGATTCGCTTGTACCCACTGGGCAAGGCGAATCTTGTTTTGTCGTTTCGAGGCAGTAAATGACGTGATCAATTCTGCATCCTCGGCAAGCGGGCGCAATGCTGCGAGCTGATCGAGCTGCCGGCGCCATTGCTTGCCGATCCGCGCGTCGATTACTGCCGACAGAGACGGATTTGCCTGCGACAACCAACGTCGCGGCGTGATGCCATTGGTTTTGTTATTGAAACGCTCGGGAAATACTCGGGCAAAATCGCCGAAAATCGATTCCTTCATCAATTCCGAATGCAACTTCGACACACCGTTGATTTTATGGCTGGCCACCACCGCCAAGTAAGCCATGCGTACCCGCCGTTCGCCACCCTCGTCGATTAGAGAAATCCGCCGCATCAGGTCGCTATCGTGGCCGAATTTCTGAGCTACGCTAGCCAGAAATGTTTCGTTGATGCGAAAAACGATTTCCAGATGTCTCGGTAATACCCGGCCCAACATATCGATCGGCCAGGTTTCCAGCGCTTCTTGCATCAGGGTGTGATTGGTATAGGAAAAAATGCGTTGAACCAGCGGCCAGGCTCGCATCCAGGCCACGCCGTGCTCGTCTATCAGAATACGTAGCAATTCGGGAATCGCCAGCACCGGATGCGTATCGTTGAGATGCACGGCAACGCAATCCGGCAGGTTGTCGAACGTGCCGTATTTTTTCAAATGACGCTGCATCAGATCTTGCATACTGGCCGACACGAAGAAATATTCCTGTCGCAACCGCAGTTCACGACCCGACAACGTGGAATCGTCCGGGTACAGCACCCGCGAGACATTCTCGGAATGATTTTTCTGTTCCACCGCCCGAAAATAATCGCCCTTGTTGAATTCCGACAAATTAATTTCGGTTGTCGCTCGGGCCGACCATAGCCGCAATGTATTGGTCGCCTGCGTGGCGTAGCCTGGAATAATAGTATCGTACGCCATTGCTAAAACGTCTTCGGTACTGATCCAGCGCGCCTTGCCATCCGCTGCATCGCCGGATTGCTCGCAATGACCGCCGAACTGCACCCGATATTGCACTTCCGGGCGTGGAAACTCCCAAGGGTTGCCACCGGTTAGCCAGTAGTCCGGGCCTTCGATTTGATAGCCATCGACAATCTGCTGCTTGAACATACCGTAGTCGTAGCGTATGCCATAACCCATGCCGGAGATACTTAGCGTCGCCATCGAATCCAAAAAACAGGCAGCGAGTCGGCCCAGACCGCCATTACCGAGCGCCGCGTCCGGCTCGAAACCGGCAATCTCGTCGATATCGACACCCAGCTCGTCGAGCGCAGACTTCAACTCGGCATGTATGCCCAGCGTCAGGGCGGCATTGGTGAAAGTACGGCCAATCAAAAATTCCATCGAAAGGTAGTACACGCGCTTGGCGCATTGATCGTTGTATGCCCGTGTGGTTTTTTGCCAGCGCTCGACCAGGCGATCGCGCACGGCGAGTTCGGCTGCTTGCAACCAGTCGCGCGCTGTCGCCGTCACGGGGTTTTTGCCGATTGCGAAAAGAAGCTTATTGGAAATCGAGCGCTTGAGGCTTGCGACATCGCTTTCAAGATGATCGTGGTCGAATGCGGTCTGAGTCATGGAATTTTATTGGTAAAAACACGGTTGCAGAAAGCTCAAAAAATGAGCTGCCGATAAATCGGCAACAATTGCACGGCAGATGCGGTCCAGTTGAAGGATTGTCGCATCGCACATTGTTGCATTGCAAGCCAGACATTCTTTTGGTTGAACATACGACAGGCACGTTGCAAAGTCGAGATGAATGCTGCCTCATTAAATTCGTCGAACACGAATCCGGTCGCAAGATCGCTGATCAGGTTTTCCGGAGTGAAATCGACCACTGAATCGGCCAGACCACCAACGCGACGTACCAGCGGCAGCGTACCGTAAGCCAATGCATAGAGCTGTGTGAGTCCACAGGGCTCGAACCGCGAAGGCACGAGTAGTACGTCGCAGCCAGCGATCATGCGGTGAGCTTTGCCTTCGTCATAGCCGACCGTGATTGCAACCGATGTCGGATGCGCGAGAGCGAATTGTCGAAATGCTGCTATTAATTCTGGCTCGCCTTCACCGAGCACGATCAGTTGCGCCCCTTGGGCGAGCAATTCCGAGATGCCATGTAATACGAGATGCAAGCCTTTCTGGTCGCTCAGCCGACTGACTACGCCGAACAACGGTGCCCGGCTTTGCTGTGCGATACCGGCTTCGCCTTGCAACCCCGCGCGACATCGCTGTTTGTCGTGCAGCGATGCCTGGTCGTATCGGCAAGGTATAGCTGGGTCGGTCGCGGGATGCCATATCGTGGCATCGACGCCGTTAAGAATACCTGTCAGATCTGTTGCGCGTGCCGCTAATAACCCTTGCAATCCACAGCCCTGTAACGGCTCTTGTATCTCGCGCGCATAACTCGGGCTGACGGTCGTCAGTTTATCGGAGTAGAACAGACCGGCTTTCAAAAACGAGACTTGGCCGTAAAACTCCATGCCGTGCATGTCGTAGAAATCTGCCGGCAGATCTAATTCCGCCATTACCTCCGGCGGGAATAATCCCTGGAACGCCAGGTTGTGGATTGTCAGCACACTGCCTGCTCTGGTCATATTTTCGCGCCCTGGCCCTGCTTTTAACCGCGCGGCTTTTAAATAGGCTGCACATAACCCGGCATGCCAATCGTGGGCGTGACAGATCTCGGCGCGCCATGACGGGTCGAGACCTGCTGCCAATTGCGCACCGACCCATCCCAGCAATGCGAACCGACGGTAATTATCCGGATAAGACACGCCCGAAGCATCGACATAAGGATTGCCGGGGCGGTCATATAACGCTGGTGCTTCGATTACATAGGCCAAAATGCCGTTCGGCAGAACACTCAGCGTGAGCCGAATCGCGTCGGCACCGAAACGGCCAGGCAATACCGCAACAAGCTGTCGCTGGTTCAGGCCGCTGCAGATTGCCGGAAACCCTGGTATCAACATCCGAACATCGACGCCGAGTGTTGCCAGGGCCGGTGGCAGAGCCGCGGTGACGTCGGCCAACCCACCGGTCTTGAGCAAGGGATAAATTTCGGTGCAGATATGCAGTACTTGCATTCAAATGCTCCGACTCATAGCTGAGCAAGCATTGCCGCCGTCACCAGCACGATACCGTTATCCGAGCGGTAAAAACGCTGCGCATCGGCCACCGGGTCTTCGCCGATCACCGTGCCGGCGGCGATTCGGCAGCCACGATCGACCACCACCTGATGCAACCGGCAACCTTCACCGATCACCGTGTCTGGCAGGATCACCGATCGGCTGATGGTGCAGTAGGATTGCACCCGAACATTTGAAAATAGCACGGCGTGGCGGATATCGGAACCGCAGATGATGCAACCACCGGACACTAATATATTGGCGCTGATACCATGCGTGCCGCTATTGTCCGGTACGAATTTAGCCGGTGGTAATTGCTCTTGATACGTCCAGATCGGCCAGTCGCGATCGTAGAGGTTCAGTTCCGGCATATTCGAGGCTAGATCGAGGTTCGCCGACCAAAAAGCGTCGACGGTACCGACATCGCGCCAGTAAGGTTCGGCGCATTCCGTGCCGCCGGCCTCTACCGTATAGGGCACCGACGACAGATTCAACGGATGCGCCAGCGCATGCCCGGTACGCACTACATGCGGAATGATGTCTTTGCCAAAATCATGTTGGGAGTGTGGATTCGCCAAATCCTCGTCGAGCAGGCGGTAGAGGTATTCCGCATCGAATACATAGATTCCCATACTGCCGAGTGCGGTATCGGGCTTTCCCGGCATTGGCGGCGGATCGGACGGTTTTTCTTGAAAACTGACGATACGGCGTTGCGCGTCGATTGCCATGACGCCTAAAGCGGTGCCTTCCATGCGCGGTACCTCGATACAACCCACGGTGCATCCGTGGCCGTTTTGCACATGGTCGAGCAACATTAGTGAGTAATCCATCTTGTAGATGTGGTCACCGGCCAGCACCAGCACGTATTCGGGATCGTAAGAACGCAGGATATCGATGTTTTGATACACCGCGTCTGCAGTGCCGCGATACCAATGAGTTTCATTGAGGCGTTGCTGCGCCGGTAGCAGGTCGATGAACTCATCTGCCTCGCCACGCAGGAAATTCCAGCCACGTTGCAGGTGGCGCAGCAGGGAATGCGACTTGTACTGGGTCAGCACGCCGATGCGACGGATGCCGGAATTGACGCAGTTCGACAATACGAAATCGATGATGCGAAATTTGCCGCCAAAATAAACTGCCGGTTTCGCCCGCGAGTCGGTGAGTTGTTCCAAGCGCGAGCCACGGCCTCCGGCCAGCACCAGTGCGATGGTTCTTTTTGGAAGCTGCCGCGCCAGGGTCAACTGTTCGATGGACTGCGTCATGTGGTTTCCCGATTAATGAATGACCGCCATCAATATGGCGTGAGCTGGAACCGTCACCGAGCTGGTAACAACCTGTATGGCCGGTTGCCCGGTCGGCTCGCTACTGTCGAGCACGATTCGCCAGACGCCTTCAGGTAACGTAAACGCATGTGCCAAGGTATCCGCATTAAACAATAAAAGACAGCTTTCTTCGCGCTGCCTGGCTTGCAAATACATGCCCAAACAATCCCGACCGTGCCACGCCAGGGTATCCATCGGCTCACCCGATGCGGCAAACCAATCGAGCATGACATCTTCCGTACCATTTGAACTCGGCCTGCCGATATGCCAGGTGGCGTGCCGCAGGACTGCATGGCGCGCTCGTAAATCGATGACTTTGCGTACGTATGTTTGCTGAGTCAAGTCTGCCTGATCCCAATTCAGCCAGCCAATATCGTTGTCCTGACAATAAGCATTGTTATTTCCACGCTGACTATTGCCGAACTCATCGCCGGCGAGCAGCATCGGCGTGCCTTGTGAAAAAAACAGCGTTGCCACCAGCGCCCGTTTGAGCGTCGCACGATACGCCAGGATACCGGCGTTTTCGGTCTGCCCCTCGGTGCCACAATTGGTGCTGAAGTTTTCAGCTTGTCCGTCGCGGTTGTTTTCGCCGTTCGCTTCATTATGCCTATCGCGATAGCTGACCAGGTCGGCCAGCGTGAAACCGTCGTGAGCCGTAATAAAGTTGACACTCGCCGTCGGCATTTTTCCAGCCCGATGAAACACCTTGCTCGAGCCTGTTAAGCAATGCGCGAACTCGCCCAACGTCGTAGAACGCCGCAGCCAAAACATTCGCATGGTGTCGCGATAACGATCGTTCCATTCTTGCCAGCGCTCGGGAAAGTTACCGAGTTGATAGCCATTCGGGCCAATATCCCAGGGTTCGGCGATCAGCTTGGTTTTCGCCAACACCGGGTCTTGCAGTAATGCTGAAAAAAATGCCGCGCGTTGACAGAATTTTTCTCCATCACGCGCCAGAATCGGTGCCAGGTCAAAACGAAATCCATCGACGTGCATCTCCTGAACCCAATAGCGCAGTGAATCCATCACCATCTGCAACACACGTGGCTCGCTTAATTTCAATACATTGCCGCAACCGGTCCAGTTTTCATATTCGGCAAGCCTGCCGGGGGGTAAATGGTAGTACAAGGCGTTGTCGATGCCACGAAAACTCAGTGTCGGGCCATCGGCATCGGTCTCGGCAGTGTGGTTATAGACCACATCGAGCACCACTTCGATACCGCGACGATGCAACGCGCGCACCATGTCGCGAAACTCCGATATCGCTGTCGTGCCAGTGCGTCTTGACCAATAGCGCGGTTCGGGCGCAAAAAAACCGATGCTGGCATAACCCCAGTAATTGGCGCGTCCCGCTTTTTGCAATTGCGCCTCGTCGGCGCGATGGTGCACGGGCAGCAGATTAACCGTGGTGATGCCAAGGTTTTGTAAATGGTCGAGCATCGTCGGATGCGCTAACGCTGCGTAGGTTCCGCGCAGGTTTTCCGGTATCGACGGATGCAGGCGAGTTAATCCTTGTACGTGCAACTCGTAGAGTATCGTTTTGTCGGACGTGATTTGCGGTGCTGTATCGTCGCCCCAATCGTATGGCGTCTCTTCCACCACCGCGATTTTTGCTTTCAGCGCGATTGCCGCCGTATCGGTGGGGTCGTCGTTTCGGAATGCGTCCTGCCCGAGATAGCAACCGACGCCTTCTCGGGCGTAGGGGTCGAGCAATACTTTTGCAGGATTGTAACGATGCCCCTGTTCTGGCTTTTGTTCTCCATACACACGATAAGCATAAATCAGTGGCGCACTGCTGTAGCCAGCATGTGCCAGCAACCCGTGCCAGATGCCATCAACGCACTTCGGCATGGCAAATCGCTGCAATTCGATCGTGCCCTGTTCATCGAATAAACAAAGTTCTACCTTGGCCGCATGCGGCGCGGTGAGGGCAAAATTTATGCCATGGTTGCTCCGGGTGGCACCTAGTGGATACGGCGAGCCTGCTTGCAATGACATTGTCATGTCGATTTGCTCGACAACGTCAATTGCGCGAACAAACCGCCGTAGGGTGCCAAAATCAGATTGTTTTGGTCGAAGCGTGCGCCGGTTAGTCCATGGCCGGTGAGGGTGGTCAGATCGGTTCGCCTAAATGTCGGAAACGCGGTGGTCAAGGCGGCGATAACTGGAACACTTATGCGTTCAGCGCTCAGGTTGAATACGCACAGCATTGCCGATTTTACGATTGCATTTTCGACAGAGCGTACATGCATGAGCACCGGTTCCGGCGTATCGAAAAAATAAATACTTCCGATTTTCAGCACGGTCTGGTGCGCCCGCCATGCCAGAAAACGACGGTAGAAGTGCAGTATCGAATTCTCATCTTGTTGCGCGATATTGACCGCGCGAGGCAATTGTGTGCTGGCAATCGGTAACCAGGGTTTTGCATCAGAGAATCCGCCATGCGGTGCCGCACTCGACCATGGAAAGGGGGTGCGGCAGCCATCGCGTCCTTTGTATTCCGGCCAAAAGGCGATGCCGTAAGGGTCTCGTATATCGGCATAGGGCACTTCGGCTTCCGGCAGCCCAAGCTCTTCCCCCTGGAACAAACAGACGGTGCCACGCAGGCTGCCGAGCAGGCACAACAAAAGCTTTGCCAGTCGTGGATCCGCGTCGTCGCCGCCCCAGCGCGATAGCACCCGTGGCACGTCATGGTTCGACAGTGACCAGCATGCCCAGCCGCCGGTTGGCCCGATACTGGTTTCAAGCTGCTCGCCTTGCATTCGGATATGCGATGCAGAAAAGATCGGCGTCAGAAGCCCGAAGCTGTAAGCCATATGCAGGCGTTCGTTGCCAGCGGTATAGCTTGCCATGAGTGGCGGAGCATCTTCATCGCCGATTTCGCCCAGTCCGATCGCACCATAGCGATCGAGTACTCCTCGCAAGCGCTCTAAAAAAGCCAGATTTTCCGGACGATTCTTATCGAAGCAGTGCTGTTGCATACTGTATGGATTATCCGCACGTACGCTACTGGAAACGGCACCGGCGGCTGCCGGCGGGTTGTCACGCAAGCTCTGGTCATGAAAGTGGAAATTGCAGGCATCGAACCGAAAACCATCGAGGCCAAGACGGCACCAGAATTCGACATCGTCGAGTATTTGTCGCTGCACTGCTTCTTCATGAAAATTCAAATCCGGTTGCGAAGACAAGAAATTATGCAGGTAATACTGCCGCCGACGGCTTTCCCACTGCCACGCCGAGCCCCCGAAAATCGACAACCAGTTGTTCGGCGGTGACCCATCGGCTTTTGGGTCGGCCCAGATATACCAGTCGGCTTTCGCATTATCGCGGCTGCTACGGCTTTCCTGAAACCAGACATGCTGATCGGAAGTGTGCGAGATCACCTGATCGATAATTACTTTGATTCCCCGGGCATGCGCTGCCGAAATAAGCTGTTCGAAATCTTCGAGCGTGCCGAACAGAGGGTCTACTGCACGGTAATCGGATACGTCGTAGCCAAAATCCTTCATCGGTGACTTGAAAAACGGCGATATCCAGATGGCATCGACGTTGAGCGCAGCGACGTAGTCGAGCTGGCCAATGATTCCCGGCAGATCGCCAACGCCATCGTCGTTACTGTCTTTGAAACTGCGGGGATATATCTGGTAAATGACTGCCCCGCGCCACCAATCGGCAGGTTCGGTAGGCTTAATTAATTCGGTAGATAACGATGGCGCGGTCGGAATGCTCATGGGCAAACTGCATAAAAGAAGTTACATAAAATAAAAAAACCAGGTTCCACACGGAACCTGGCCTGAAGATTACTGCATTTCGTATTCGCTGCGGCTTGAATCAGAAGAAAACGGTCGAGCGATACATTGCTTGATCGATCCCTGCCTAGCCTGGCTATTTCGCTTCGGTATGACGGTCCGGAGTACGGCTGGCTTCAGACACACGCTTGACAACCGTATTGCCATCTATCAAAGCCGTCTCGCTATGGTCTTCAAACGCACCGATCGTTCGTGTAGCAGCCGAGAGATGGGCAGCACTACCCGATTGCGCCGAAAAATGGGTGCTCGACGATTTGCGAAATGCGCTTACATTCGGTGCGAGCGACTCTGTCTTGCCCACATACGTATCAGCTAAGCTGTCGATTTCCGACAGCGCCTGTCCCATCGTTTCAGCTGCTGCCGCCAGCTTCATCTGTTGTCCATGCTGCATCAACTCCCGCATCTGAGCTGCCGTTGCGTTCCATGAGGTTTTAGCAACCACTTCGCGCATGCGTCGAACCATCGCGGTGCGTTGCACTTCATTCATTGCGAGCGCTTCTTCGCAAGCCTGAACGAATTCCTGGGCGCTGTGCGCAATACTGACGACGTCGCCGTACGGTTGCACAACGTCGGTAATGGCAGTGCTAACTACCGGCAGCTCGGCTGCCATGTATTCCAGCACTTTTGTCGGGCTGATGAACTTCGTCGCTTCGTTTAATGCAAACGGTAACAGGCATACATCCCACCCGGCCAAGAATTGCGGCAATGCTTCGTACGACTGTTGACCGAGGTAATGAATATTATCGCGACGTGGCAAGCTGGCTGGATCGATCTTGACGACCGGGCCGACTAGCACGATTTGCCATTGTGCATGGGCATCCGCTACTGCAGCGATCAGATCGAGATCCAGGCGTTCGTCGATGACACCGTAAAACCCCAGTCGGGGGCCGCTGATATCGCGATGCTCGATATGACTATTCAGACGGTCAAGCGCTTGTTCGAAATGGCTGACATCGACGCTACTGGCGAAGCAGTGAACATCGTGGTGCCGGTTACGTTTAGCTTCGTAAAGGCTCGGGCCGCCGGTAAACACCAGGTCAGCAATGCCCAATAGCGCCGTTTCACGTTGTAGTAACTGCTTGGGCGAATTGCGAAACGCCGCGAGCTCATCCATGCAGTCGTACAAAACGAGACTGGGGTGCAACGATTGCAGAATCGGTAATGCCATCGGTGTGTAAAACCAGACGATCGGGTCTTCGCCTTCGGGCACTAAATCCATGACCAGAGGTTCTAATAGCGACAACTGGTCGTCGTGAAATCCGGCGGCATGTACGGGCGTGTGAGGCTGGCAGATAGTAATGTTAGAGGAGGGTGTACTTTTCTTTAAAAAGCTTTCGCCGTCGTGAAATATTGGTTCTTCAACGACAATAATGTTGTAGTAATTAGCCAGCCGGGTTAGCAAATGTTGGGGCCGTTGAAATACAAAGTCCCAACGTAAGTGGCAAAAAACGATTATGGTCGGCATGATATTTTCCTTTCGCTCCGGTCAGAGCATTAATTTGGATGGGTACAGATTTTCCGCATCGAAGGCACTATCCAGGGTCGAGACGCCTTGGCCACCCCGACACGGTGTAATGTTGGGGAAAGAAATTACGTTTGGTCATGAGCAGACTCGAACGGTATATTTTTCGTGGCCGCGTTAATCTGTGCCAGCGCAATCTTGGGAGTGCGGTCGGCGCGCAAAAGGCCGTTAGCTTCCTGAAATGTGTCGGCGAACTGCGTGTAACAAAATCCACTGAATAATTGCGTGGTATTGACGACCTCGAGCAATCGGCGGTATTGCGCCAAAAAGCTTTCTTTAGTCATCGCGCGCGAGTATCCCCATGTGCCTCCTTCATTCGAGTCGTCGAAAGCAATACCACCGAATTCCGTCAGCACGATCGGTTGTCCTCGATGTGGAAACCCGTCCAGCGTCAGGATTCGACCTGCAGGACGGCGTTGGTCGAACAAGGCTTGCGCCGGTTCGTTGGTTGCATAGCGTGCCTGCAGTCGTTCCGGGTCGGTTTCATAATCATGAATACCCAGAATATCCGTGGCAGAGGCTTCCCACCCGTCGTTACCGATTACTGGCCTAGTAGAGTCGAGGGTTTTAGTCAGATGAAACAGTGCTTCTACCGCGTTGCGGTGTGCCTGCGTCATGGTCAGATTGGGAACACCCCACGATTCATTGAAGGGTACCCAGACGATTACGCAAGGATGGCTGTAGTCACGTTCGATTACCTCGATCCATTCGCGCACCATTCGGGTCACGGCTTTGGTGGTAAAGCGGTATGCCGAAGGCATTTCTTCCCATACCAGAAGGCCCAGTCGATCGGCCCAGTACAAATAGCGCGGATCCTCAATCTTCTGGTGCTTGCGCACGCCGTTGAACCCCATCGCCTTGGCCAGCTCGACGTCGCGCCGTATCGCTTCGTCCGACGGTGCAGTCATCAAACCTTCGGGCCAATACCCTTGATCCAGCACGAGCCGCAGCGGATATGGCCGGCCATTCAACATGAACCGGTCTCTGGTGATGGCTACCGAACGCAACGCGGTGTACGACTTTACGGCATCGACGATTTGGTCGCCACGGCGTAGTGTGAGTTCGGCATTGATTAACGTTGGTCGCTCAGGGCTCCATAACAGCTCATTGCGGGAATCGTCGATGCCTGGATCGGATAAACCAATTTTGCGATACGCTTCGCCACCGACGAGATGATAGTGGTCGTCGGCGATCAAGTTTTTGCCATGGTGCAGCTTGACTTCGACTGTTAAATCGTCGGCGATTTCGCCACACACGAATATCTCGCAGCCAATTTCATAACCGTCGAAGATCGGTGTCCAGCGCAATTTTTGAATGTACGTCGTTGCTACTTGCTCAAGCCATACGGTTTGCCAGATGCCGGTGGTGCGCGGATACCAAATCGAATGCGGTTCGAGCAGCCAGTCCTGCTTGCCGCGTGGTTTTGCTAAGTCATGCGGGTCGTCTTCCACATAGACTGTAATTTGTTGCGGGCCTTCCGAATTCAGCGCGGTGGTGATATCCGCCGAGAATGGTGTGTGTCCACCCTCGTGTTCCACGACCATTACATCGTTGACCCAAACCCGAGCCTTGTAATCGACTGCACCGAAATGCAGAATGATGCTGCCGTCTACAGTCGTCGTATCAAATTCCCGGCGATACCAACATCTACTATGAAAACCCGTGTCGCCTATTCCGCTCGCGTTAGATTCCGGTGAAAACGGCACGGTAATTTCATGTGTCCAAACGATCGAGTCGCTCGGACGGCGGTAACGTTTTTCATCGTCGAACGCGAATTGCCACTGACCATTCAGATTGGTCCATGCAGTGCGTACCAGTTGCGGCCGAGGGTACATGAATTCACTCATGGCCTGAGTCCCTGCCCTGTCGCTGGCAAGAAAGGGATTAAAAGTTGTCCGTGTCTCGGTTGGTCTGCTGCAACCGCATGTTGGTTGTATCGCATCAACACGCGTTGGCCTATCTCCGCTGCCAAGCCCTTAACGCATAATGCGACGCATGCGCCACCAAAACCGGCTCCAGTGAGGCGTGCCCCAAAAACTCCCGGCTCCTCTTGCAACAACGCGACCAATTCGTCCAATTCGGGAATCGAAACTTCGTAGTCGTCGCGTAAGCTAGCGTGAGAAGCATTCATCAACACACCAAATTGCGTTGCATCAACTGCGTCGCAAGCTGCTAACACACGTAGATTTTCCTGTACTACATGCCGGGCGCGGCGACGGTAGGGTTCTGCAAGTGCTTCCACCGATCCAGGGTCTTGAACATCACGTAGTGTGGGTACGTGAAGCAATGCTGCGGCCGCTTCGCATTCGGCGCGACGTGTGTTGTAACCGGTTGCGCCGAGTTTGCGAGCGATGCCGGTATCGATAACGATCAATTCGCTGTTATCGGGCAACGGCAAGAGTCGCGTTTGAAGACTGCGAGCGTCGAGAAACAGCATTTGGCGTTCATCCGCCAGACTCGACGCCATCTGATCCATGATGCCGCAGTTGACACCGGCATATTGAATTTCTGCCTGCTGTGCGATTTGTGCGAGAACCACGTCGTCGAATGCCAAACCGAGAAATTGGCGCAATGCTCTGAGGGTGGCCAGCTCCAGTGCCGCACTGCTGGATAAACCTGCGCCGACGACGAGGCTTGAGTCGACAAACATGCGCAATGGGGGCACAGAAATATTTCTCTCTTCTAAAAGCCGTATGCATCCGATCATATAGAGACTGAAACCGCTAGGCAGTGCTGCGGAATTGTTCCAGCTAACCGTTTCGTTCAATGTTGCGGAATAAAAATGGAATTTGTCGTCGTCGCTAGGCGCAACCCAAACATGGGTGCGTTGCGGCGTTGCAACCGGGAGCATGAATCCATCGTTGTAATCGGTGTGTTCACCGATTAAATTCACCCGGCCAGGCGCCGAGGCGTGCACAGGATTGTTAGTTCGCAGAAAATCGGCCGCTTGCATCATGTCGTGAGTTCCACATGAATGTTTTGCAGCTCAAGCGCCTTATCCTCCGGTAGCGCATCCATAGCAAACATGCCGGCAGCCAATTCTGTTCCAGCAAGATACTTAAGCCGGTCGCGGCTCCGGTAGGGTGGATAAAATTGCGCATGCAGTTGGGTTTCAGGATGCGCGATGCCGTCTGTGGGCGCTTGATACCAAGCCATTAAATAAGGAAACGGCCGCTGCCACAACCCATCGTATTTTAGTAAGACCGTTTTCAAAGCACGTGCGAGGTCGACGCGTTGCTCATCGGTCAGCGCAGCGAAGTTTTCAACAGGCGTAGTTGGCATGACCCACACTTCATAGGGATAACGTGCACAGGCTGGTACGAACGCTGTCGCATGTTCGCCCTTGTACAAAACACGCCGACCGTCCTTCAGTTCGGCGCTAGCCAAATCGCACAGCATATTGCCGCTCGGAGTCGCTGTAGAACCGTTCGCAATAGCGGTTCGATGAGCCTCGAAATACAATTTTTCCTGCAACACCATTCTTTGCGGAACCGGTGGCACGAATGGATAAGCGTAAATTTGGCCATGTGGATGGTGGAGTGTGACGCCAACTTCGGCGCCCCGGTTTTCAAAAGGCAGCACATACTGTATTTGCGGATTGGCAGCGGCACGCGTCGTACGATCTGCCCAAACTTTTAGCAGCAATTCAATGCGATCAAGCGGCAACGACGAGAGCGAAGCAGCCGGATCTTGCGTAAAAACGACGACTTCACAATGTCCGTTAGCTAATCCTGTTTCGATCGACAGCGAGGGCAAGTCAGTGGCTTCCAGTGCAAGGGTAGGGAAGCGATTGTCAAAAACCGCTACCTCGTAATCTCCTGCTGGCATTTCGGTCGGGTTGTTTGCACTTACTGTGACAGCAAGCGGGTTGTACTGCGGTGGCGGTTGAAACGTACGATTCTGGCGAAACGCCGCATAGGCAACCCACTCACCGCGTAAAGGATGCCAGCGCAAGTGAGGATTGGCACCTTGCGGCTCGGGAAAAGGACTCGGCGCTTCCCCCACATTCGAAATATGAGTTTGGCTATATAGAGTGAGGTGACGCCCGTCCGGCTTCAGAAGTTCCAGAATGTGCATGTAGCGTTGAGATTTCCATGTTGACGACAAATAAACCTATTATTAATACAACGAGTTGTTGCATGAATCCTAACAGCAAGATTTGTCAAATGGGGTGTTTTGCTAAATAAGATGCTTTTGGGAATTACATTTTTGCGGACAAAACAAACCGGTTAAAAGCACGTATATGCCTTATAAATCAAACACTTGAAACATTTTGTTACGTTGTATGTCTTTTATTTGTAAGAGTAGTCCGACACTATTTTCCGATTTAATCTGACGGCGGTTTAAATATAATCATAACAACTAATTGCACGTTAAAAAGGAAATGGCTTAGTGATTTCAAGAAGGGCAATGTTTCGGCGTGAACATAATCGCGATGCAAACTAATGCAAGCAGTAGTTTCACAAAACATTGCTTGAAGCACTTCACTTTCCCTTCTCTACGGTATGCGGCGCAAAGACCAAAAATTGGTAAATGTTGAATGCAACTAACGGACAAGATTAATAGATTTAAACTCTTGATCATGACATCGGTGATTGACTATTAAGCATTTTTTCGGTAAAGCCAATTTAACTTGGACTGTTAGATGCATTTATGGATGCATAGCTGCTGTAGGATTAGTAACAACCATATTTTAAGTTTTTCACTCTCTACATCCACCATGCCAAAACTTGCTGCAAATATTTCGATGCTATTTCAAGAACTGGATTTCATGGACCGTATCGACGCTGCTGCAAAAGCCGGTTTCGAAGCTGTAGAGTGTTTGTTCCCTTACGCGTATGACGCCGATGAAATTGCCAGACGCATGGCTAAATGCAATCTGATAATGGTATTGCACAATTTTCCAGCAGGTGATTGGAATAAAGGGGATAGAGGATTAGCCTGTGATCCAATGCGAATAAGCGAGTTTGAAGACAGCATCGACCTTGCGATATCGTTTGCCAAGACATTGGGTGTAAAGCAGTTGAATTGTTTAGCAGGAATCCGCCCAGCTGAAGTCAGTCCGGCAGTTGCGGACCAAACGATCCAAAAGAATTTGCGATATGCAGCAGAACGTCTAAACAAAGTCGGCTTACGGCTCTTGCTTGAACCGATTAACACCTACGACATACCCGGGTTCTCCGTAAGCACTAGTAAATACGCGCTTGAACTAATGAAAAAGGTTAGTGCGGAGAACATCTTATTGCAATATGACGTTTATCATATGCAACGCATGGAAGGTGAACTTGCAAATACCATCAGCCAGAACCTGAACAAAATCGCACATATTCAGATTGCAGATACGCCGGGGCGAACTGAACCTGGCACTGGGGAGATCAATTACGGCTTCTTGCTACGATTGCTGGACGAGTTGGGTTACACCGGTTGGGTAGGCTGCGAGTATTTACCTGAGAATGACACCTTATCAGGACTCAACTGGCGATCGAAAATATCGGAGGCAAATTGCTGATGCTGGTTTGTCTGTGGACAAAGCAGCATAAGGTAAGAGACACGACAGACGATCCAGCTACCTTGTGATTTACTTTGTTTTACATAATGTAAATTATTAGACCTAAATTTTGAACGGTTGCGGAGATTCAAGCAATTTCGTTAGTCAATATTGCCGACACATGGCTTATAAGTTGGTCAGATGGAGACAGATATTATTGCGACTCTCTCAACTCGATAATTGCTATTAAAAACCAATATCTGAGCCAGATGATCAAAAGAGCGAGCTAGTTTTGAAATGGCAAAATTGCAAACATTGTTCAGCGAAATCAATTGAAACTTGTGGACGTTTGTTAGCAGCTCGAGAGCTGAATTAGTAGATTGACGACGGCTAATTTGAATGCGATATTGGTCACCTGCAACATCCGCAATTATTTGCATGATAACTTAACATCACCTATATCAAAGCGATTTTGTACAAAACGGATTTGTTCAAATAACTCTAACATTTAGTACATGGACTTTTAAATATGACTAATGAAAAAAAAGAAATTTATACAGGGAAACGTTTCAGTGTTTACGAATTAAATGGACATCGCTTATTAGGAGTCATCGGAGAAAATTCCTGGGCACATAGTCTATTTAAAACTGAGGACCCAACCTCGCTTCACAGCGATTGGTCGAAAACGATGATGCGACCAATTGTTTTCATAGAAGAACCAAAGGATATTATTTTGATAGGTGCTGGTGGGGCGATCAAATAAGATTCATTTATGACCACTTACCAGAGGTAAATCTAGTAGCGTTGGAAATCGACGAAGAAATGGTCTACATTGCACGAAAATACTTTTCCGTGCCACCTGATGACAATCGTTTAAAAATAGTGGTTTGTGATGGCGCTGAGTTTATCGACAAATTTAGCGGCAGGTGCGATTTTATAATTTCGGATACATACGATGAAAAAAATGGATTAATTCAGGCACTGCATAATGAAAAACATTTTCGTGCCTGCCATCATATATTTCGCGAAGATGGCGTTATGACGGTAAATGTTTACCGTCCAGGGCCTGAATGGGGAGCAGACTACATAAAGATGCTACGTACCATATTTGCCGAAGTCTATGTCACGATTATTACACCCGACCAATACGTTGTCACATTATGCAAAAAAGAATTAGTACCTCTTTATCCTGCAATAATGGCGCGTGCTGAAGAACTCGAGCCTAGATTATCTCTTTCTTTGCCTGCTTTCTTGGCATCTTTCCCAAAAATTCCGGCATAATTTAGTTTTATAATTATTTTTTGAAAAATTTTAATTTAAATTAAAGTAAACACATCCGCCGTAAGCCCATTCGCCCCAACCTGGCGACTGGGCGCGGCCGCATCGTGCACAACCAATAATGAGTGTGCTTTTCCGCCGTCCGGCGCATACAAACACATGCCTTCGGCGTGATCCATCCCTACCCCAAACGGCAAGCTTGCAATCTGTTCTAGTTGTGGCGCATCCAAGACAGATTCTTCTTCGGAATGTATGCCGTTTTTCCAGCGATATATCGCTACCGGCCCGTCGAGATCCATTGTCGGGCCCGCGAGTATCAACAAGTCTGCACCCTGCATGCAGAGATCACGTATGCCTAACCCTTGAAGGTTAAGAAAATGTTTCTTGTAAAGGCGGCCATCAGTACCCACAGGTTTCAAAGCTAAAAGGCTCGGGGTTTCTTTACTTTCGGTAAGTGCTATTTCAAGTATTACAGCCCAACCTCTCAATACCGGGCCACGCAAGCCCAGAAATATTTTACTTCCTGAAACCGCAAGACCTTCAATATCGAAACCGTTTTCTTTGCCCGGAATTGCAAGAAAAGCAGCTAAATGTTCATCGTTTTTCAGCGCGACCATCAACTCGTTTTCATCCCCAACCGCTTGCAGCTGCGCTGCCGTATAACTTTTACCTTTTACAGTCGTTTCTTTTACCAATTCGTGTTGACCGTCGCGTTCGACAACTGGTACACGTGCTAATAAGTAGCGGTTGGCTTCAGCAGATAATTTAGTCAGCTGTTTACGCATTTGCTTTGTAGTTTTGCCACTACCGGGCTTTTTGCGTTTAATACTATGCGAACCGGTTAGCCATAAATAGCCACCTTCATAAGCTAATCCTTCAATATCAATTTCCTGGAATTCGGGAGGATCTTCGGTTGAGGGAACCGGTAATTTTAAATAGTCATCCAGCCTGAAACGTTTGTGATTGCGGCCGAATACGTAGGTACCGCTTCCAACTGCCGGAGTAAGAGTCAAACGCTCGAGGCACACGGTTTCGTCGTTTGCTACCCATAGCGAATTGCCGATTTGTAATGCAACTGATAATCCGGTGTGAAGTGCCTTCCCCTGCTTTGCATCATCGATCGCGGGGTCGAATTCAAGCAGCAGCACACTGGTCGGAGCAGTCTCGGATTTATTTACCACGTAAGTAACTCCATCGATGTTTTGGTCAGCTGCATTGGTAGCAGCAAAAACTTATGTTTCAATTCAATGGATCAAGCATGAAAGCAGGAATCGGCTGACCGGCAGCGTCCAAGCTTAAAAAACGCTCAGCAGCATCGAGCGCTTCGGCAATTGTCACATGCATATCTAGATAGCGATAGGTACCGAGCCTGCCGACGAATGTCGTCTTGGTTTCTTGCTGCGCCAGTCCAACATAACGCTGTAACTGGCTTTTTTCTTTAGCTAAACGGATTGGATAATAGGGCGTGTCTTTTTCTTCGCAAAGTCGGCTGTACTCTTTAAAGATCAACGTTTTTTCATGCGACTCCCATGGTGAAAAATGCTTGTGCTCTGAAATTCTGGTAAATGGCACGCTCTCGTCACAATAATTGATGACCGGGTTGCCTTGGTAATCCCCCTCATGGCGTTCGGTCTCGAAATCGAGTGTGCGGTAACCAAGTCGCCCTTCGCTGTATCCAAACCAGGCATCGACCGGGCCGCTGTAGAACACATGGCTATAGTTGTCGGCCATACCACGCTGAAACGGCGTGTTCAACCGTACGCTCACATTTTCTTGGGCGAGAATTTTCTCGACGATGTACGTATAGCCGTGCTTAGGCATACCCTGGTATTTGCTCGGATAATAATTGTCGTCATAGTTGAATCGTACTGGCAGGCGTTTCAATATGCTTGCCGGCAGCGCGGAAGGATGCAAGCCCCACTGCTTAGTGGTGTACCCCTTAAAAAATGCCTCGTATAAGTCGCGGCCCACAAATCGCAATGCCTGCTCTTCAAAGGTTTGTGGATCGACGATACTTTCGTCACCGATCGACGCCATAAAGGCGGCAGCTTCCTTAGGGTTAAAGGTTTTGCCGAAGAACTGGTTGATTGTCAGTAAATTTATTGGCAACGAGAAAATTCGGCCATTCGTCAATGCCTTGACACGATTGACGAACGGCATAAATTCGTCGAAGCGTTGTACGTAGTCCCACACCTTTTCATTGCTAGTGTGAAAGATATGGGGGCCGTACACGTGCACCATTACATTGGTTTGCGCATCACGCGCCGTATGGCAATTGCCTGCCAGGTGTGGCCGTGAATCAAATACTTCGATTTGATAACCGGCTTCGCCCAATTCGCGAGCGATGACTGCGCCTGAAAAACCTGCTCCAACGATTGCGATTTTTTTCATGAAATTTTGGGTTTAAATTTTGGAGAAATAATTTTTTTTTAAAGGTGCGCGGCACCGATTGACCAAACTATAAGACCTATTGAAGACTACGAATGCTAGCCGGGTCGCTAAAGCAGATTGACCGGCCGAGAAAGCCGACATCGAGGAGCATGTGCTTCGAATCGTCGCTGGGCAGTGCAGCAGGTGAGGCAAAATTCCTACAGGTTTAAGGCAATTTAAACCTTTCTCGCACTATTTAATAACGACTGTGTAATCAACACAAAATTTTGCCGCACAATGATTTTTGTACGCGAGCGCGGGCATGACCACCACTTTTTTCATCTTCCATGAACACCACTGAAATTGTTATTGTTACGCAGCAAAACACTAGCGAAGCAGTGTTTGTCAACGGCGTGAAGATCTATGCACGAGTGCTCGATGTCAGGCAGATTTCCTCAGAGCAATCTGCTACCAGTGTGGGCTATGCGCTTGCAACCAGTCTTGGTGTTTCGCCGCGCCTGGTTGATGTCGGGCCGCTCGATCTAAGTCAATGGATTTGGGAAGACGTCGCGCCTTTAACTAACCTAGGTGCCCCCGCGCCAACCGATAGCAAAACCGTTGCTGTGCAAGATGAAATTACGGTTGGACTTTATTGGGATCGCCGATGCTACGGCGACCACGCCAACGCTAATGCCGTCCCTCGCAGCGCGTTCAATATGCGATTGCAAGACGACCGCGTTCATGCTGGTAAGTTGACCGTGTCGACTAGCGATATCACGAAAACAGAGGCGAATACCTTATGTGCGACGATGGTCATTGATCGAATACCGGGAAATCGGGAGGACACGCAATCTATTCACATCACTGCCAACGACGGTACCGAAGCACTGGTTATTTTCAAGCAGGCAAATGGGTATCTGCTCCTGCCACCGTCTGGTTCGATCCTGCGCCAAACCGTTGTAGAAGACCACTTGCCTGCTTATTCCATTAATTAGCCAATTCGGCGGGTGCCTTTATTTTTTCAGCGGATCATGACCCCAATTCATGAGTGAAAAACGCCAGTCGCTATCCGCTACATTCTTAACCGTCGGCCCTTGTGCCATGTGCCGACGCACGTAGGAAACGACTTTCTGCATATGCGTGTAGTCGTCAGCTTTCAACCCATCTTTTGATTTTTCCAATATCTTTAAAATCCGTTCGCCCGAACGATGCCCGATAGATTCGTCGCTACCTGCCGCTTTTTGCCCGACACGGCGAGAATCGTCGGTATCGAGCCATTTCTTCAAAGCAGAGGACGACATGTTGACGACTTCGTGGAACTCTTTTACGACCACCGTATCATCGTGTGCTCGGGGGGTGTGCGACATAGCTGATTCTCCGTAAAAAATTAGATCGAAATCAAATTGGCTGTCAATAGCGAGTAAAAGTCCCGGAATTAGCTGGAGGACAACGCACGTTGAGCGTTGTTATTAGCTTTCGCGCTTCGCCTAGAGCATTGAAAGAACGTTTCTGTTCCCCTGGCCTAACGCAACCTGAAATTTCATGCCGCATTAATGCGACATCGGTAGCAGCAAATGCTAAAAACCTTATTCTGATATTGTTTCCTTAATGTAATATTACCTAAACACGAGCAATGTGCTGATCGACTTTAGAATCATTCGAGGGCTTGCGCAATGAATGCTGACCATAAAATGAAAACGACGCCACTATCGGTAATCACGAACTTGATCAGCGATTCGGCATTGCAGGTGGAGCGGATCACCGGTTCGGTATTAGCAAAATCCAATCTGGCCAATGAAATTGCCGGCCTACTACATACCACCACCGCGCTGCGTGCGAAGCTTGCCGGATTAGCTTCCGATGAGCAAGATTGTCTTAAGATGCTCGACGACCTCCGTGCGAATCGGCTCGGTCATATGATCGAGTTTCAGTCGCTCTCTGAGGAAGCAATGACTCGGCTGCGCAGGCGACTTTCCACCAGGCTTACTACCCATTTGGCCGCAGTTCGACGTAATAAAACCACGCTCGAACGCGGTATGGAACTGGCCCGTGCCGGCATGCTCAACCGTTTTGCAACCTTTGCCGTCGCCGGTTTATCGCAAGACCCGGATTCGATGATGGACAAAGCGCGCGCATTCGTCGTCGCCTATCTGGTCGCAGCTCGATTAAAAGACCATCTGGAAACTGCCGGCTTTCGGTGGGCAGGCGAAAAAACGCTGATATCGCTGTATTTAAATGCGATCGGTTGCGAACGTCGCCAGAGCAAAGAGCGTTTCGTCGCTGATCCTATTTCAAGCATTATCGCGACAGCAATCGGTTTTGTGTCGGCGATGCGTCTGCACCAGTGCTTCTACCAGCTACACCAGACGCTGATCGGCGAAAAGTCGATGCAGGAGCTGGAGTTTCTCGATTTTCCGAAGCACACGTCAATTGCTTTCGAGCGGGGTTATTATCGGGCTTCGACGCCGGAAGAAGAGTTTCACCGTCTCATGCACCGCACCCGTACCGCGCCTACGGCCTGACGTCACCCTTCGGAAAGCCATAATTCGTATTGACGACGTTTGGCCAACGGTTCCATGCCATCGATTCGTTTAAGGCGCTGTGCCGGCAAACCCATCGCTACGAGTGCGGCCTGCACTTTCAAAGCCTCAGCTTTTTCCGTTTGACGAAAATAACGCAGATCCGATCTTGCCGGCGCTGCCGGAACCACCTTAATACCGGCTAGCGCAATACCGTTTTTCTCCAAGCTAGGTGCCAGGAGCGCTACGCGTTTTCGAGCTGCCTCGTCCAGCACATGTACGTACACTGCCGGACCGGTGTTAGGTTTGCTTTGCGACGAAGTCGTTACAGCTCCGACCTTGAGCGCAATGCCCGAGCGAGGCTCTGAGAGCGGTGTTGTGACCACCGGTGTGCCAACTCTCGCTGTTTCGGCGCGTGCCGGAAGAATCGGGCGTGCTTTTGGCGCTGACGCTGCAACGGTATCGAGTTCAGGAAGCACCCCGGTAAGATTTGCGACCCCGAGAATGCTGACCAACACTACGGAGACGGCTGCAGCAGCGATCAGGGGATGCACGTACTGAAAGCGGTAGAACGACATTTCGAAAGATCCTTTTAAATAGCGGAGTTCTTACGCATCTCGCCGGACGCAAACATCAAAAATCAGAAATCAGAAATCAATGTCAGGCACCTGCGAGCAATCCATCGATAGTGTGCACCTGCACGATCGGCTCCAGCTGCTCCACGATGCGACACGTGAGGTGCTGCTGCACGGCCAACGGTAGCTTTTGCCAATATTGCCTGCTTACCTGCAGATCGTGATGCTCGGCGTTGCTAGCGTCCGGTGCATCCACACCCAGCACAAATACCGGACGAGAATATTTGGAAACGTTGGCCGTCCCACGGTGAATCGCCAGAGCGGAACGGGCCGATACGTCGCCCACGCATGGATATTTTTTCTGCGCGCGGCTTTCATAACGCGGATAACTGGACGCAGGTGGAAACATGCCGGTGGGGTCGTCTGACTTGTCGATTTCGTCCCATTGTGTTCCAGGAGCAATTTCAAACGGGCCCATTTCTTCCGTGACGTCGACGGTCGTGAGATTGAATGCCAAAGAGTTAAGACGGCGCTGGACCGCGGTTGCATGGGGTATGGCAAAGTCACGGTGCCAGGGCTGTTTTTGCGCACCTGGCCCAGGCACATCGAAACCAGTTTCCACGATCCGATACTCAGGGCCTAGGACGGACCGACACACTGCGGTTATCCAAGGATGCGTTGCCAACTCGATAAAACCGCGAATACGCTCGGGGTGAACTTCTACGTAGAACCGGTTAGGGCCGCGTTGAAGTGCACCGTCAGGTCGAGCCTGAGCTTCGGCGAACAGCAAATCGATGTCCTCACGCAAACCCCGTACCCATTCCTGGCTAAATGCACCTTTGCAACTGATTATGCCCTCTCCGTACAGGCCGCCGATCAGCTTAGCAGTATCAAAAACGTCGGCATGCAACTGCGGCGATGCGGTCATTGCCGTCTCCTGATTATTATTATGCAAATGAATGTTTAATACGATGACAGACCCGCGTTCTACTTAAAAGTGCCGCTGCGCGGGAAAAATTACCTCAAGACCTTACTTGCTGCCATGAACCATTTTGTCGGCAAAAGATCGTTGCAGCGCGCGATGCGCACATCGAATTTCCTGCAAGCTATAAAATGTATCGCGCCAAATAATGCCGCCGCGATAATAGGTCAACAGGCAACCTCGCCACCAGATCAGCAATTCCAAGATCGATATAAGCGGTGCCATTAGTAGATTACTCAGCGGCCACCTACGCGCACGCAAGAGATCGGCTGCAAGCGCAAGGCTTGATGCAATGGTTGCAGCATATAACCACCAAGCGGCACCCTGCACGAGAAACAGCGCGATCCAAGGCCAGATCCTAACGCCGGCAGCAATAATTGTTACGCTTGCCAGGTAAGTAAGGTTGTAATTAAACGCGGCAAAAATATTCTTTTCCATGCCGCGACAGAGCCCAACCGTATTCGGATACCACTCGATGGTGATCATTCCAGTGCCCATCAAGACATGCTGTGCATGACCGAAGGTTTTCATCATCTGCCCGAGCGTCAAGTCGTCTAGTACCGCCATCGGCATCGCGCGGTGCCCGCCGGTGAGCTTGTAAGCAGTGGTACGCACCATATTGAAACCACCGATACCGATGAAGTGACGCGCGCTACGATTGACTTTCCACGGTTGAAACTTCGCCATGAAGCCGGTGACGAAACTAATGATCAGCATCTGTAATAAACGTGTCGGCGCGATCACGTCGAACAACAAAGCCAGATGATCGACTTGGCGGGTCTGACAATACGTCACCGCACGCGAAACCGCGTCGGGGGAAAACACTGCATCGGCATCAGTGAATATGATGTATTCGCCTCGCGCCTGATCGGCACCGCAGGCCAACGCGTGGTTCTTACCGAGCCAGCCGCCGGGTAGCGTATCGATATGTATCACCCGCAGCGCTGGAAAGTTCAGGCCTAGCTGATCGAGAATCTTCGCGGTATCGTCAGTCGAACGATCATTGATCGCAATGATTTCTAAGTTTGGGTAATTTATTTGCAATAACGAGCGCAGAGCTGGCTCGATGGTTTTCTCTTCGTTGCAAGCAGACACGATGATGGAAACCGAAGCCGGGCGGCTTTCAGTGCCGGTTCCCTTTATGACGATATCGCCAAGTTCGGCGATTTTTCGCCGGCCCAGTGCAACGTTCAAAGATATACCGGCAACAGTGAGAAATATACCTAGAGCAAAAATGACGGATAACGAAGCTGTCATCTAAATACCGTCATTTAAAAACCGCCATGTAAAGTGACGCAACTTCAACATCTCTTAGACCGATACCTTCGTTGTAACTTGATTACTATCGTAAAACCCTTTAAAACGAACAATCTTTCCGTCGTCGTTAAAATTTAGCAGGCTGACGCCTTCGTAGCTCACCGGCTCTCCCGTCACATGCGCGCCGGTCGATCGCCAAAACAAGCCGGCGGCGTGCTCGCTCAACGTTACCTCGAAAAACTCCGAACGTATTTCGCAAAACGCCGTTCGATATGTTTGCCAAAACCCGGCAATCTGCGTGCGGCCAACGCGGGCGGCACCTTCCCGTTCAATTGCAGGATTGGTCAGTTCTGCATCATTTGAGAATAGGTCAACAATCTGATCTACGCCTTCTGAGCCATTATTTTCAAGAGTCTGCAATGCCGCTATGAACGCTTGCGCTTGTTCTTTTATTTGGTCCTGATTCATGAATTTCCAATCTTTAATTATAAGATTCACCAAAAATAGCTGCCGTTTTATCCGCCGAACAAATCGGAGTGATGCAAAGGGCAAAAGTTCGATCGAGAGCAATCGCTTTGCCCGACAAACCGGTGGCATCGTAAAGTTGGGCAACGCTTAGAATCGGTTTCGGGGCAGTGCTATCGTTGCCAATCCGATAAAGTCTAGAAAGATTACATGATTACGACAATTCAAGAACTGAACCAAACACGAGACGACTGCTATGCCTTGGTTCAGAAGCGCGCACGACTGTCGGCCACAGCATCGGCGATACCCGTGGTAGGGCTCGATATCGCCGCGGATGTCGGCATACTCCTCCAATTAGTGCCAGAAATTAACGAGCGTTTTGGGCTATCCAAACAGCAGGTTGCCGAATACAGCCCTGCGGTCAAGGAAGCCATCGCCGGCGGCCATGGAAAAAGTGGCGCAGGCATGTCGATGGTCGGTGCAGAGATTACGAAGACGCTGATCACTTATGCGCTGCGTAAGATCGCTGCACGTGCCGTTAAAAAACAAGTACTGAAGTTTGTACCGTTTCTTGGATGGGCCGTCAACGCAGTCATTGGATTTCGCGCGATGAAGTTCGTCGGCAACAGCCATGTAGATGATTGTTACGATGCAGCAAAGAGAGTGATCGAGTCGCAGTACGGATATTCGCCAACGTGACAGACAAAAAGCGCTTTGTCTATGTATAACCCGGCTAAAATTTCCACAACGGCCCTAAGAGCCTGGTTTCAGGCTAGGGTTATGAAGTGTCGATCGAATATTCTAAACACGCAGAAATTAGGGTAATGGAGGCAATGGCTTGTCGGCCGGTACCTGCGAAGAAGGCGGATGATCGGTGACGCAGTGGGAAACGTCGACGGTTGCAACACATGCCTCGAATGCATCAGCATGCAAGACGTTATCGAAAATATAGACGATGTCGTCGACCTGAACTTCGTTGGGCGATTTGCGAACGGTTGGCATGGTGGGTAGTATTGGTTTAGTTGAGTAGCTGAGTGTTTGATGGTCGAGGGGTATGTATGTCGAATGGCCGCTACCTTACCATTTTCACCATTGACGTGCTATAACGACCACCTTACGATCACCTTGTTCACGCCGCTCCAACATTCCTTTAAAAATGTCGACGATTGATGTTCATTAACGGTATTGGCACAGCAACGCCTGAGAAATGCTACTCAAAGGCCGAATGCTGGGAAGCCTTCAGAAAATCCGACTGGTTCGGCAAACTCGATTTACGAGCGCATGCAGTGGCGCAGGCCGTATTGCTGCGCGATAACGGGATCGAATCTCGCTATCTCGCTGTCGATTCGCTCGCTGAAACTTTTGAGATCGACCCGGATATCCTGCATCAACGTTTTCTTGCTAACGCGCCTTCGTTGGCATCGCAGGCAGGTGCGGATGCGCTAGTCGATGCCGAGTTACAAGCAAAAGAGATCGATGCCATCGTCATCAGTACGTGCACCGGTTATATATGCCCGGGATTGAGCGGTTACGTCATCGAAGCGTTGGGTCTGCGCAAAAATATTCTCGCTTTCGATTTGGTGGGCCAGGGTTGTGCTGCGGCTCTGCCCAATTTGCAAATGGCCGATGCGCTGATTGCCTCGGGGGGTTGTAGGCACGTGCTATCCGTCTGCGTTGAAGTCTGCAGTGCCGCGATGTATCTGGACAATGATCCAGGGGTGCTGATTAGCGCTTGCCTGTTCGGCGACGGAGCGGGCGCGGCGGTGGTATCTGCTAACCCAGCGCAACACCGCCGGCGCATGCAGTGGCATCGAAGCGCTTCCTCGATCGATACCACGCAACGGCAGGCTCTACAGTTTGAACAGCGCCAGTGTTTGTTGCGCAATATCCTAACGCGCCGCGTACCACAGCTCGCCGGCGATCAAGCAAAACAATTGCTCGATTCCGTACTGGATGCAGCAGATGTGCAAAAAAAACAGATTAGAACCTGGATCATGCATGCTGGCGGCAGAGACGTATTGCTGGCTTTACAGAAAACATTCGGTGTCGAGACCGACGATTTTCGATACAGCGCTGCAATGCTGCGTCAATACGGCAATCTCAGTAGCGCGTTCGTCTATTTTGTATTGCAGGCAGCACTGAATGACGATGCAGAAGGTGGCTGGTGGTGGCTTTCCTCTTTTGGCGCAGGCTTCAGTTGTCACGGTGCTTTGCTGGAGGTCGCTTGAGCGACCTGATGCAGCTTCGGCAAACAACGCTTCCCCGACGCGTCGATGTCGAAGAACTCGACCACTTGCTGGCAAACGATCCACGCGCTGTGCGTTCCCGCCGTGACCTGTATCGAATCAATCGGTTGATGCGCACGTCGTCCGTCGTCGTGCGTGCATTGTCGGCATTACCTGGAGCGCCACCGCGCAGCATCGTCGAGCTTGGTTGTGGAGACGGTCGCGTCTTACTCGACATTGCCCGCTACCTGCATCGACGTTGGCCTGCCGTGCACCTGACGCTGGTGGACCGGCAAGCGCTGGTGGACCAGCCGACCATACGGGCATTTGCCGATTTGGGTTGGCAGGTGGAACTGATTACCGACGACGTCATGCATTGGGCGAACTTGGCAGGCGCACCTGAGTCCGATTTGATCCTATGCAATCTGTTCCTGCACCATTTCGACAACCCGGCGCTAACTGATTTGCTTACTTCCTTATCCTCGCGCACCCGAACGTTCTTTGCATGTGAACCGCGGCGCGCTCGTCTGCCGTTACTCGGCAGCCATTTGGTCGGTTTGATCGGTGCCAACGCGGTCACCCGTTCAGATGCGGTACTGAGCGTCCACGCCGGATTTCGTGACCATGAATTATCGCTTGCCTGGCCACAGGAAGCCTCTTCAAGCTGGCATCTCGAAGAATATTCAGCCGGGCTATTTAGTCATTGTTTTCTAGCTTCTCGGAACAAGCAATCAAGCAATGACTAACCGCTTCGATGCCGTGGTTATTGGGGGCGGTCCCGCTGGTGCCAGTGCGGCGATACTGCTGGCACAAGCCGGTTGGTCAGTGGCCTTGGTGGAGAAACAGCAGTTTCCTCGGCGCAAAGTGTGCGGCGAGTGCATCGCAGCGACGAACCTCGAACTATTGGACGCGCTCGGCATCGGTACCGTATTTCATGCGACGGCCGGCGCACCGCTACGAAAAGTGGCGTTGATCGTCGGACAACACACCGTACACGCACAGCTACCGCCATTGCAAACGGGCACGCATGCCTGGGGTAAAGCACTCGGCCGGGAGCATCTTGACACGCTGCTGGTAGCACGCGCCGCGCAGGTAGGTGTTACGGTGTTGCAGCCGTGGAACGTACGATCGATTACCGGCAAACACGGTGATTACCGCTGCGAAGCCGTCACCGTCGATTCCGGTCAAGCGCAATACCTACATACGCCAATCGTCATCGCCGCTCACGGTTCATGGGAGCTTGCTCCAGGCACCGACGTCGGCACGCGTGAAGGCAAAAGACCGGCAAAACCCGATGACTTGTTTGCTTTTAAAGCGAATTTTACCGACGCCGACCTTGCCGCCGATGTAATTTCAGTGTTGGCGTTTCAAGGTGGATACGGCGGCATGGTATTGGGCGAGGAGGCCGTCATGACGTTGGCATGTTGCGTTCGCCGCGATCGCCTGGCGGCCGCGCGTCAGGAAAATATGTCGCATACTGCAGCTCAGGCCGTGCACCGCATACTAACGGACTCTTGCGATGGTGTGCGCCGCGCACTCGCTCCCGCCGAACAAGTCGGTTCATGGCTCAGTACCGGGCCGATTAGACCGGGCATTCGACAACGTAAATCCAATAACGTATTTCTTATAGGTAATGCCGCTGGCGAGGCGCATCCGATCGTCGGCGAAGGCATGAGTATGGCGCTGCAGTCCGCCTGGCTACTTACTCAAACCTTGATTGCCCAGCGACATTTGCTAGCCGACGAAACAGCGTTTCGTCGTGTTCAGCATGACTATGTCGATCGGTGGCATGCTTGTTTTGCGCAGCGCATCCGGTTGGCGGCGCTATTTGCACATACCGCAATGCGGCCGCACATATGGTCGAAAACGTTACCTGTGCTCCAGCGCTGGCCATCGTTATTGACAATGGCGGCGCGTTACAGCGGCAAGTCGCGCCCGATCTATCCAGCCATGCCTAAGTCCTATTTACTAAGCGCACAGCCAAGCGCACAGAATTGATCACTTTAAACCCGGCAGGAAATTTACATGACCACACTCGAATGGCTGCAAACGACACTGGAGAAAGATTATGGCCTCAGCCGAGACCGCCTAGATCCGCAAGCGGGTTTAGAAGAGTTAGGAGTGGATTCACTCGGTGTGATGGAGTTATTTTTTTTGGTAGAAGATGTATTCAAGATTACGGTGCCGCAGGAACAGGTAGCGCTGCAGACTATTGGTGAAGTCGCACGTTACATCGATGACTTGATTGCGGCCCAACATGTACAGCGCGATTCGGAAACGACCGTTTGAACCGCGTTGCTATCACAGGAATTGGGCTGATTGCCCCTGGTGGGAGCTCACCAGTAGAGTTTTTCAGAGGTTTGATTGCTGGCCAGTCACAGATAAGAGAAATCGACGGTTTGGATTTCGAGCGTTTGGCTGGGCCGATTGCCGCGCCGGCATTTTTGGAAAGCACGACCTATTTTGCGGCACCCAAACTACGCATGCTCGACCGGGTCAGTCAATTTGCCCTGGTTGCCGCAAGACAAGCCGTCACGGCCGCCGGTCTCCAAGCACCCGATTTCGGTGGCGACCGTTGCGGTGTCTTCATGGGAACCGGAATGGGTGGCGCACAGACCACCGATGACGGTTATCGCACCGTGTATGCGCAGCAATCCGACCGGGTCAAGCCATTCACGGTGCTGATGGCGATGAATAATGCGCCAGCCGCCTGGATTGCCATCGAGCTGGGGCTCACCGGGCCTTGTCTGACTTACTCAACGGCTTGCTCGTCGTCGGCGGTAGCGATCGGCGAAGCAGCGCTGCGCATCGCCAGTGGCCAGGCAGACGTAATGCTAGCCGGCGGTGCAGAAGCCCCTTTGACCTTCGGTACGCTCAAAGCGTGGGAAGCCTTGCACACCTTGGCTACGCCGGACAAAGACGATGTCTCGGCTTCTTGTAAACCATTTTCCGAAAATCGTAGCGGCATGGTTCTCGGCGAAGGCGCGGCAGTCGTTGTGCTCGAGCAATGGGAGCATGCAGTGGCTCGGGGAGCGAATATCCTGGCCGAATTCGCCGGTTACGGCCTGGCGACCGATATTGCACACCTTACGAAGCCGACGGTTGTGGGCCAGGCAGCAGCAATGAAGCGAGCGCTGGTCGCGGCGCAATTACAACCTCACGACATCCATTACATCAACGCCCACGGCACCGGTACCGTAGCAAATGACGCGGTTGAAACTTTAGCGATTAAAGACGTTTTTGGGTATTCAGCCCCGCAAATACCGGTCAGTTCTACGAAATCGATGCATGGGCATTTGTTAGGCGCGGCCGGCGCGCTCGAATTCATCGTTGCGTTGGAAGCACTTCGTCTTCGACAGTTGCCGCCAACGATGCATCTGCATCGATCTGATCCCGTGTGCGACCTCGACTTCATACCCAACCGCGCGCGCAACGTCGAAAAAATCGATGCCGTCATGTCAAATTCATTTGCGTTCGGCGGAACGAATGCAGTGCTAATTGCGCGGCGAGTGCATGATGAAATATAAAATGTTGCGCCAGCGCACAGTTATCTGTCCGGTGAATTACTTGCATCAGAGATTGAAATTGGCGTTATTTCGACACCGAATTCATACTTCATCACGTCGAAACACTAACGTAATGAGGAGCAGAACATGTCGCAAAGCATACTTACCCTATCTTCCGCCTTTTCTGGCCATGCAGGCTTGCTATCCAACTTGCTTGCATCCTTCGCACCGGCACGGCGCGAAAAATCTGATCTCAAAGCAATCATTCAACCAAATCCTGCGGCAATACAAAAGGTTAGCACCATTGCACACACGCCAAACGTTTGGAAGCTATACCGTTTAACCAGAGATTCGGACAGCGTTAACCCAGCTGCATTAGCATTGCTGGCACGGTGAAATTTTGGCACGCGATGCCTGCGACGTCGTCATATTACCTAGGCATAACTTTTGCTGCATAAGTTATGCCTCCTAAGCGTGGACAAAGTTGTGGATAAGTGCATTTTCTATGCGTCGAAGGTAACAAGCACAGGCTGTTGCGCGGGTTGATTAAAAAACAGGCATCTCAGTTTTCTTCGAATTATCGCGTTCATATTGCTTTTGCACAAAGGTATGCGCGTAATTGTTAATTCTTCTCACAAACTTTTTGCAATTTGAAATATTCTAGCCGTCTCAAGCAAAAAGATTGCTTATGGCTACGAAAACCCTCCGTGATCTCAATTCGGGCAACCCGCTGGAACGACTTCTTCGGTTGCGTCGCACCTCCCTCCTCTTCTCTAGTTCTGTGACTTCGGATCAGGGCGACCTCACTCGGCACTTAGTTAATAATTCACCGGAATTTATGGCTGTGTTGCGCGGCCCGGATCATGTTTTTGAATTGGCAAACCGCGCTTACTTCGAGTTGGTGGGAAACCGGGCGTTGATTGGTAAACCTTTTCGAGAGGTTCTACCTGAACTCGAGGCATACGGTATTTTCGAGGAACTCGACGAAGTATTTCGCACGGGTGTCGGCAAAATGCGTCGGACGGTAGCGACGTCGCTACGTTTGACTGGCGAACAACCGCCACAGCAACTTTATATCGAGACCAACCGGATTCCCTACTTTGAGGAAGACGGCAGCGTCGGTGGTGTCATGGTCTACGGGCGCGATGTCACCGATCAGACACTAACCGAGCAATCGTTGCGAGATGCGCAGCATCGAAGTCAACGTACGATGGATCAGTTGTTGATGTTCCTGAATGCGACGGATGAAGGATATTACGTTGTCGATTGCGAGGGCGTGGTCACGACTTGCAACAACCAGTTCTTAAAAATGCTGGGCTTTGACCGGCATGATGAAATCATGAACCGACATCTGCACGAAGTGATTCATCATACGCACGCAGACGGCAGCCCTTATCCGCGTAGCGAATGCCCGATCTATCAGACGGCGCGAAGCGGCAAGGCGGCCTACGTGCCCGACGAACTGTTTTTTCGGCGCGACGGTAGCAGTTTGGCGGTGCAATATCATGTCTATCCGATCTGGGACGGTAAGGAACTGCAAGGCGCGCTCTGTATTTTTCGCGATATCACCCAGCGCAAACGCGACGAAGCGGCGCTGTTGGAAAGCGCTCAGCGTTCCAAATCACTATTTGAACAGCATAGCGATGCCATCTTTTCGGTCGATACCCAAGGCCGCATTTTGTCTGCCAATCCGAGTGCCCAGAAGCTTACCGGCTACAGCGAAAGCGAGCTGCACCAATGCCCTGCGGCACGCTATTTCAGCCAAAACGACGATCAGCGCATACGCAACCTGTTCGCGGTTGCGTTCAATCACATCTTGGACGACAAAACCTTACATAGCTTGCAGGCTGCCTTGTTATCCAAAGACGGGAAGCAGATCGAAGTCGAGGTCACGAACGTGCCGATCTTGGTGGGTACGCAATGCGTCGGCGTGTATTTGATCATGCGCGACGTCACCGAAAGCTTGCAGCATGCTCGTAGCATCAAACATCTGGCTACGCACGATACGTTGACCGGGCTGGCGAACCGAGCGCTGCTCTACGAGCGTCTCGGTCATGCGATCGATTATCGGCGTCAGTCGCTGATCGGCTTGCTGTTCCTGGACTTGAATCGGTTCAAAGTCATCAACGACAGTTTGGGCCATGACAAAGGCGACCTGCTCTTACAGATTCTGGCCCGTCGCTTTCGTGCGGTCATGCGCGAGGGCGATACGATTGCCCGTCTCGGCGGTGATGAATTCGTGGTACTGGTAGAAGAATGCCAATCGTTGCAAAATATCGTGGATGTGGTCGAGAAAATCCAGGCGGCGGTGAATGAAAGCTTCGATCTGGACGGGCATCAGGCTCACGTATCGACCAGTATCGGCGCGGCAGTGTTTCCCAGGGATGGCCAGGACGTTGGCACGTTGATGCGCCACGCGGATTTAGCCATGTACGAGGCGAAAAGTCAGGGAGCACCCCATTTTCGTTTCTTCAACGCCGAACTCAATCGTAAGGCGATGCAGAGGATGCAGGCGGAATCGGATCTACGGCAGGCGCTGACCAAACAACAGCTGATATTACTGTATCAACCGATCGTCGCAATTCCATCACGCAATATTATCGGGGTCGAAGCGCTGATTCGCTGGCAACACCCGGAACGTGGCATCCTCGCGCCTACCGACTTCATCGGGCTTGCCGAAGAAATCGGCATGATTGACGAGATCGGCAACTGGACACTGTTGCAAGCCTGCAGGCAAAATCGATGTTGGCAGTCGGAAGGTCTAAAGCCGGTAAAAATCGCAGTGAATCTGTCGGTGAACCAATTGAAATCCCCTGGTTTTGCGCAAACCCTTGAGCGCACCCTGACACAGACCGGTTTGGAACCGCAGTGGCTGGAGTTGGAGATTACGGAGTCGGTCCTGATGCAGAATTTTCAGGCGTCTTCGGCGATGCTGGATGCGATTCGTGCGTTGGGTGTATCAGTATCGATCGACGATTTTGGCACTGGCTATTCGTCACTGAGCTACCTTCAAAAACTACCGATCGATACTTTAAAAATCGATCGCTCGTTCATCGACGATGTCACCGAGGATACGGACAACGCCATGATCGTCGCTGCAACGATTACGCTTGCACACAACCTCGGCTTGAACGTCGTTGCCGAAGGCGTGACCAAGCCCGAGCAAGTATCTTTTTTAACCAGCAACCATTGTACGGTTGCACAGGGCTACCTTTTCAGTCTGCCGCTTTCGGCAAATGATCTGCACGCTTATCTAAGCTCTTGAGATGCAGGCTGCACCGATCTGGCAAAGCTGCCGTCGTCGGGCGAGTGTGCCTTGCTACGCACAATTGCAGAATCATTCCTTGTACTATGTAATTCTTTTAGACAAGCCAGTAGTGACCGGCACAGATGTCGCATGAGCGAAACGAAAAAATTTTTGGCTTTTAACACTAGCCTGATGGGTGACATGATGCGCGACTACGATTGGTCGAGATCGCCACTCGGGCATCCAGATACATGGCCTCTTTCGTTGCGTATCACCGTCGACCTGATGCTCGATTCGAAGTTCGGCATGTTCGTGGCATGGGGCCCGGAACTCGGACTACTCTACAACGATGCCTACAGCGAGATGCTCGGTGGCAAACACCCGGCCGCACTCGGACAGCGATTTAATGAGATCTGGTCGGACATTTGGGTAGATATCTTGCCGGTAGTCATCGATGCATTGGATGGCAAGGCCAGTTATTTCCAAGATTTTCCATTGCTCATGCGGCGTAATGGCTATGACGAGCGGGCCTGGTTTACATTTTCCTATTCACCGATACGCGACGACGACGGCAAGGTTGCCGGAGTCTTTTGTACTGCTACCGAAACTACTCGCCAAGTCACTGCCGAGACTCACCTGGCCGAACAAAACGAGCGCCTGCAAAACCTGTTCAATCAAGCACCGGGGTACATTGTCGTGCTGACGAGCGCGGCTTTGATTTTCGAGATGGCCAACGAAGCGTATCTGCGCTTGATCGGGCGCCAGCACATTATTGGAAAAACCCTGCGCGAAATATTGCCCGAACTCGAAGGGCAAGCCTTTATGAAGTTGCTCGACAAGGCTTTCTCTACCGGCGAGTCGTCCGTAGGACAGGCATATCCGATCATGCTGCAACGACAACCAGATATGCCACTCGAACAGCGATTCATCGATTTCGTCTATCAGCCGATCCGCGATGCGCGCGGATCGGTATCGGGTATCTTCATGCAAGGCAATGACGTGACCGAATCGGTCTTGGCGAGTCAGGCTCTGCAGGCCAGCGAAGAGCGCCTCTGGCAGCTCGCCAATACGATTCCGCACTTGGCCTGGATGGCGAATCCCGATGGTGAAATTCATTGGTACAACGACCGATGGCATGCTTATACCGGCCGCACGCTGGAAGAGATGCGTGGCTGGGGCTGGAAAAGCGTGCACGACCCCGAAACGCTGCCGACGGTAATGAAAGACTGGGTTTATTCGCTCGCTACTGGTACGCCGTTCGAGAACACTTTTCCATTGCGTGCAGCCAACGGCGAATTTCGCTTGTTTTTCACGCGAGCCGCGCCGCTGAAAGATGCAGGCGGCAAGATCATTCAGTGGTTCGGCACCAACACTGACGTTACAGATATCGAAACTGCACGTGCAGAGCTGAAAGCAGCGAGCGACCGCAAAGACGAATTCCTGGCCATGCTCGCTCATGAACTCCGCAACCCGCTGGCACCCATCAGCACGGCCGCAGAGTTGCTCAATATTGCGCCAGCCGACGAAGTGCGTGTCAAGAAAACCGCGAAGATCATTTCCCGGCAGGTCAAGCACATGACCAAACTGGTGGACGATCTGCTCGACGTATCCCGTGTAACCCGTGGTCTGGCGACCCTGCGCGCCGACTCGCTCGATATCGGCGACATCGTGAGCGAAGCCGTCGAGCAGGTGCATTCGCTGGTTGTCGCCAAGCAGCAAGAGCTCAGCGTCCTGCTACCGGAGGAACCGGCACGCTTGGTTGGGGACCGTACCCGATTGATTCAAGTCGTATCTAACCTGCTTAACAATGCAGTACGTTATACCCAGGCGGGTGGATTTATCCATCTGCAAGTGGCGCTGGAAAACCAGAACATCTGCATCCGGGTCACAGACAATGGTATCGGCATGGCACCCAATCTATCGCCGCATATTTTCGAATTATTTACCCAAGGCGAGCGCTCGGCCGACCGCTCGCAAGGCGGTCTGGGGCTGGGCCTGGCGCTGGTAAAAAGTCTGGTGGAATTACACAAAGGCAGCGTCTCGGCTTTTAGCCCGGGAATCGGTAAAGGTAGTGAATTCGCGGTACGACTACCGCTGGCGATATCGCTTACGGGAGCCAACGACATTATCGAAACATCGCCGTCGCCGACACTTTCCGGCGACGACGATGGTTTGGTCTTGATGGTAGTAGACGACAACGAAGATGCAGCCACCACCCTTTCGCTTCTGCTGGAAGCCATCGGCCATCGGGTGTCGGTTGCACACAATGCGACCACGGCTTTGGATAAGGCGCGCGAGGTTGCGCCGACACTGATGTTTCTCGACATCGGCCTGCCGGATATGGATGGCTACGAATTGGCCGAACGGCTGGCACGCATGCACGAAACTGCAGATGCCATATTGGTAGCTTTGACCGGATATGGCCAGCCTGAGGACAAGGAAAAAGCGCGTCTGGCAGGCTTCGATCATCATTTGGTCAAACCGGTCAGCCTAGAGGCGATCACTTCGTTGCTGGCTACGGTCACGATGCATTGATCTAGCACTAAGCCTTGTAGTGCACGGAGCCTCGCGGCAGCGTGTAACATGCCCAAAATTGTCAAACATTCTCATTACCCCATCGGCAAAAAACATTACGAAGGAATTTTTATGCGTCAATACGACATTGCAATCATCGTGGGTAGTCTGCGTAAAGCGTCGTTCAACCGAACGCTGGCTGAAGCGCTAACCAAACTGGCACCATCGGAATTTCGCTTTAAGCACCTGGAAATCGGCGACCTGCCGCTCTATAACCAAGACGACGACGACAACATGGCACCGTCCGTGAAGCGACTGAAAGCCGAAATTGCCGCAGCCGATGGCGTAATGTTCCTGACGCCGGAATACAATCGCTCGATTCCAGGCGTGCTGAAAAACGCGTTGGACCACGCATCCCGCCCTTATGGTCAAAGCGCCTGGGCCGGCAAGCCAGCCGGCATCTTGGGCGTATCGGTAGGAACAATCGGCACGGCAACTGCGCAGCAGCACCTGCGCAATATTTTGGCTTATCTCGACATGCCGACGCTAGGTCAGCCGGAAGCTTACGTGCAGATGAAAGCCGGCCTGTTCGACGAAGCCGGCAACATCGGCGAAGGTAGCCGAAAATTCATGCAGGGATGGATGGACCGCTTCACGGCCTGGGTCATCCTGCACCACGCCGGTTGATTCGTTTTCAAATCGGAAACTCCGGCTCGCCAGTAAAATAGGTCGGAGTTATCCCGCGAAATTGGCGTGGGCCGCTAGCAAAGTTTCTATAGCTGCAGTGGAATTTGATCATTCGCCAGCAGACCCTCGAAATCGTTAAACATTTCTTTGCCAGCGCTAACATTACTTGGTTATGCACACTGCAATGATCTTCGTCGGAGATGTGCTTTTTAAACTCCCCGAAGTTTTGATCGATCGCCGCCAAGGCGTTATCCGACATGGCCGGCTGCAGTTTGGAAGCATTGGTGTAGGCGACAGTCGCCACGCGATTGACCGTAGTTTTGAATCGATGTTCTTTTCAAAGCGCGTTTTTTTCTCCAGGAATCGCTTTAGTCGGTTGTTGTCGAATTGTCTGACACCAGGTTATCTATTGGCAGAACTCTCAGTTGTGACTGAGCGGGCAGACGTGTTGAGCGGCCTGAAATCGCCAAACGTTTTAAGGTCGTGGAACGCCGGAGAGAATTTGGGTCGCTGTGTCATGAGAAAAAGTTAGCGGAAGCATGCGTCTACAATGCTGGTGCACTTGCTCTGATCAGTAACTTCAGAATTTCTGGATGCTCTTGCTTTGCAGCGCTCATAATGTCTTTCCACTGGTTGTCGGGCTCCTGCGTATCGACCTTCGCACCAGCGGCAACTAGCGCTTCGACGGCACTCAGATTGCCGCAGGTGGCTGCGAACATCAAAGGCGTGCGGCCCTGGCTATCTTTTACTTCCAAAGAAGCTTTGGCGTCGATCATCATTTCAACGAGGGGTTGATTGTCCATTCCAATGGCAATTGCCAATGTCGTGAAACTGTCTTGAAAGCGGGCATTAAGATCGGCTTTGTTATCGATCAAACAACGGACAACGTCGAGCTTTTTGTCGAACGCGGCGCGGGTCAATGCGGTGTTGGTCTCGTTGTCCTTTGCATCGAGATTTGCGCCACCGGCACTCAGTTGTTGAAGCGCTTCGACATGGCCCACGCGTGCAGCGTACAAGACGGGTGTCATACCTTGTGAATCTGCTGTGTCGATATCCTTTTTGGCGTCGACCAACACTTTGATTACGTCCGGATGTCCGTAAACCGCGGCGCTGATCGCCGCATGAATACCTCTTGCATCGAGCGTGTCGGTGCTTGCACCATGTTCGATCAATTCCTTTAATATTTCTGCACGCCCAGAGCCTGCAGCCAATATCGCCGGTGTTTCACCAGCCTGGCTACAGTTATTCAAGTCTGCGCCTTTTCGAATCAATTTTTTCACGCTAACTAGCGAGCCAGCGGTCACAGCCATCGACAACACTGTATGGCCTTTAATACAGCGCGCGTCAAGATTGACGCCTTTTTCTAGTAGTAGGTCGACTGCAGCATGGGAGTCGTTGAGGACTGCACTCATCAGTGGGGTAAGCGTGTCCCAGTTTGCAACGTTTTTATTTGTACCACCGTCCAACAGACACTGCATGGCTGCTGTATCGCCATTATTTGTGGCAAGCATCAATGCGAAATCGCCTTCCCTCGAGACGACGTCGAGATTCGCGCCAGCTTTCACCAAGCGCTGCAGGGCAGGTAATTGACGGTTGCCGGTGGCGAAAATCACTGCCGTGTTGTCTCGCTCATCCATTTGATCGAGGTTTGCACCGGCATCGATCAGGCACTTCATCGCTGCCAAGTGCCCTGCACGTGAAGCGCACATAAGGGCGGAATAACCATCCTGTGTTGCCACCGCGTTCGGATTTGCGCCGTGCTTGAACAGTGCACTCAACAACTCAGGGTTACCCGCTTCCGCGCCGCGCATGACCATCGGCTGCATATCCTGCAGTGATGGCGGCAACGTGCTCTTGCAGGCTGTTGCGAAGTTCTCGGCCCATTCACTGTTGATTATTCCCGGCGTCGCACCCGCTGCTTCAAGCAATTGTTGCGCGATCGTCTTGAGTATGTCGGCATGCTCGTTCGGAGGAATTCCTTGCTCGGCCAAGTTTTCAACCATGTCGTGCGGCGAAACGGCGAGCAGGTCCTTCACCTCGGCACCGAAACCCGCGCCATCGCGTTCGACCCACGTCATCAAACCCAGCATTTTCAAGCTGCCAGCGTCGGCATTTGCTTTCGACAAACTGATCGTGTCGTCGAAATCGATCAATTTCTCGCTTTTCAGGGCATCCAGAAAATGTTTTACGATCATTTCCGGCTGCTTGGTCAACTGAAAATGCATGTGCGCATTTTCGCCGTCGAGTTGGGGGGTCAAATAATGCTCTGCCGGCACTTGCCCGAACTTTTCGTTCAGCACCGCGTGTTTCAGTTCATCGGTGACTTTATGCAGTTTAGTCAGCGCTTCACCCCCGTGGAATCCCTGAGGATCGAGCTTGGCACTCGCGACTGCCGCCTGCAGTTCGCCGAGATACCCTTCTGCCAGAGCGGCAGCAAGCGAAACCGGCTCTAACGTTTGCTCGACAAGCTCTTTACATTGCGTACGAAGCGCGGGCGTCATATCTTTTTGAGGAATGGTATCGAACGGGTCGTTACGTTTGGGCAGGCCAAAACTTTCCGCCACATCATTGAAATAGCCATTCACAAAATGAACGTGGTTTCCTTCCAGGAATTTGTGTTTTTGTTTAACGAAGCTGCCAATGGCAGCTTCCATCATCGCCTCTTTTTTGAGTTGTGCTGCACCCTTCAAGCCACAGGCGGCATACCGCAGTTCCACAACGCCGGCCTGTACTGCTGTCAAGACGCCACCCGCGCACAGGGGCATGGCAGGCGCCATGGTGGATATGGCATCGATCCTTCGCTGCAGAGGAACCCGCTCGTTATGCAAAAGCGTCTGAAATTCGCCCAACAGTTCTTTACCAGCGCCGAACATAGCCCGGTTATGCACATCGTAATGATTTTCTTTGGTGATGTGCTCCTTGAATTGAGCAAAATTTAGTTCGATCGCCGCCAGGCGATCGCTCGTCATGGGCGGCTGCAATATCGGTGCATTAGTTTGCACAAACTCGACGACCCGATCGACCATCGATTCGAACCGGTGGTCTTTTGGAAGCTTGCTTTCTCTTTCAACGAATCGCTCGAGTCGGCCGCTATCGAATCGTTGTAAGCCAGATTCTCTAGCGGTGGGATTTTCCGGCGAGATTGGCGACGGCGTCTCCTCCTGCGGCTTGGGCTTGTCAAATGTTTTGAGGTCGTAAAAGGCCGGGGTGAATGTGGGTTGCCATGGCATGAGAATCTCCTAAAATCAGGTTCTCCTACGGTACAAGAGTGGTGCGACACTTTCAACCCACTGTTTTACTAAATCATTTCAACTTATCACTCAGTCGACACCGTTCGGACGCGAATGCGATTGCGTGTCTGCAATTTCGCAAGTTTGACAATCCTTCGTCCTCGAACTGTGCGAAAGCTGGTCACTTGAATAGTTTGTCATACGCCGCGAGTAGCCCCTGATGCATCTGGCTGCCTTCCATGTCAGCGCCAAGGGTGAATAACCCGAAGAAGCGTTCGCTACCATCGAGCAGAGCGCGTGCCTGACGCACTGTTTCCTGTCCGTACATCAGCACCAGCGCCCGGTCGAATTGCGCATTGTCCTCCATCTGCACCAGAGCCTCGATGCATCGGTACACCAGCCGGCGCGCGGGATTCATCTGTTTGTAAGAATGAATCCAGTCGCACCCCTCGCGAATCGCATCTTGATCGCCGATTGCCAGAGCTAGCAAAGTTTTGAGTTCGCCGACCCGCAATTCTTTCCACGTCGTTCCTACGGGAATAGCCAAGCCTAGAATTTCCCACAAGGGTCGCTCGTCGTTCAAGTTCGACGTCTGTAAATATTCCAGTAGTTCGCTGGCCTCGGCATCGTTGAGTTCGGGCAGACGGACCATCGCTGCGCGGATATCGTTGCCGACGCTATTGTTTTCCCACTCCAGATCGTCGACCGGATAAATTTCCGACATGCCCGGCACCAGGATGCGGCAGCTGTACGCGCCCTGCTCTTCAAAATCGGCAACGTAAATATCCTTGCCTTCGGCTTCCACACAGGCACATAGCCAAGCGTAGTCTTCTTCGGTGGTGTTGCTGAAATTCCAGTCTGCAAACGGGAAGTCCGGCTGGTCACCGAGGAAATTCCAGCTGATGACGCCGCTGGAGTCGACGAAATGAATTTCGAGATTGGCCACCGCCGTGATTTCGTCCATGTCGAATCCAGGCTCCGGGAAGCTTTCCAGGGAATCGAGTGCGCGACCTTGCAGCAATTCAGTGAGTGCCCGCTCCAGTGCAATCTCGAAGCGTGGATGCGCGCCGAAGCTGGCGAAGCAACCCTGATCTTTAGGATGCAGCAACGTTACGTTCATGACCGGATAACGCCCGCCGAGCGAAGCATCACGTACCAGAATGCCAAAGCCGGCGTCGCGCAACCCCTTGATGCCGGCAGCGATGCCGGGGTACCGCGCAATAACATGATCTGGCACTTCCGGCAGGCACAACCCCTCGGCAATGATGCGGTACTTGATGTGACGCTCGAAAATTTCCGACAGCGCTTGGCTACGCGCTTCCATCATGGTATTGCCTGCAGCCATGCCGTTGCTGACGTACAGATTGCCAATGATGTTGACTGGAATCCAGGTCTGTCGACCATCACGCAGCCGGGTGTAGGGCAAGGCGCAGATGCCGCGCTCGACATTGCCGGAGTTCAGATCGACGATTACCCGGCTGTCGATGTCGCCATCCGGGTTATAGAATGCATGCAGTTCTTCGTTGAGCAACTCCGCCGGCCACTTGCCATCTTCTGCGTGAGGGAACCAACGCTCCTGCGGATAATGCACGAACGCCCGATTAGCTCTGGTCTGGCCAAGATAAAAATGGGTCCAGAAATAATGCGTGCCGAGCCGCTCGAAAAATTCGCCCAGTGCACTGGCGCGGGCAGCCAGTTCCGATGCGCCTTTGCCATTGGAAAACAGCATCGGGCAATCATGATCACGCATATGACACGACCAGATCGCCTCGACCGGGTTTAGCCAGGATGATTCATCGAGCTGGAAGCCACGCGCCGCTAGCTTTTGCTGCATGGTGCGAATGGTCGACTCCAGGGAGGCATCTTTACCGGGGATAAAACTTTCTGTTTGCATCGGGTCGTCCAATAAAATATGACTTTAAATTCGTAGGTTTACATCTCATCGCGCAGGCGGCGATAAGCCTGACGTTCGGCTTCCTCTTCGCGCGCCAGCGCGATCTCGTGAATGACTGCGCCGACATCGGCGGCACGCGTTGGTGCGGCGACCCGCCCGGTCAAGACCGACTCGGGTGTCAATAGGCCGGCATGATACAGCGCCCAGATTTCTTTACCGTATTTGCTGGCAGCGAGTTCGGGCGCGAAAGCAGAAAAAAATGTCGCCAAATTATCGACATCGCGCTCCAGCATGCTAGAGGCGACGCTGCTGCCTGCAGCATCGATCGCCTGCGGCAAATCGATGATGACCGGCCCATGCGCATCGACGAGAATATTGTACTCCGACAGATCGCCGTGAATAACGCCGGCGCACAACATCAGCACCACTTGGTGTAGCAAGGCAGCATGAAAAACCAATGCTTGTTCTCGGGTCAGTGCCACATCGTTTAATCGCGGTGCGGCATTACCGTCGGCCCCGGTCACCAGTTCCATCAGCAGCACACCCTCGAAACAGATGAACGGCGTCGGCACGCGTACGCCGGCACTCGCCAGACGGTACAAAGCGTCGACTTCGGCATTTTGCCAAACTTCCTCAGCCATTTTGCGGCCATACCGCGTGCCTTTTTCCATAGCGCGCGCTTGCCGGCTATTCTTCACGCGCCGGCCTTCCTGATATGCCACTGCCTGATGAAAACTGCGCTCGTTTGCTGCCTTGTACACCTTAGCACAACGGATTTCCTCGCCACAGCGCACGACATAGACGGTCGCTTCTTTGCCGCTCATGAGCTGACGCATGACTTCGTCGACCAAGCCTTCGTCGATTAACGGCTGAATTCTTTTAGGGGTTTTCATTGGGTGGCTTTGCAGCAAAGGTGTGATTCTATGCGTCGCAGTGTTGAATAAACAGCAAAACCTTGGCAACACCTAAGAATTAAATTATTCCCCGGTGAATAATTTAATGGGCCGGTTGGGCGAAAATCCAGTTTCCGAGGACGATGCTATATAGTGGTGCTCACCAATTCGCTAAGGATATTGCCATGGAAATTCAAACCAATACCGATCACAGCATCGAACATCACGAGCTTTTGACTGCGCATGTAGAAGAGGTGGTCAAAACTGCACTCAACCGTTTTAGCCATCAGATCACGCGAGTGGTGGTGCACCTGAGCGAAGGCAAGCAGGCGAAGAACCCAAATGGCAGTCACCGGTGCTTAATGGAAGCCCGAATCCAAGGTCATTCACCGGTCGTCGCCGACGATCATGCGGACAGCCTGCATCAGGCAATACACAACAGCTCTGAAAAATTGAAACGCGGGCTCGACAGCTTGGTCGGCCGCTTGCATGCGGGTGCAAAGGGTGGTGATCGAATCGCCGACGCGTTAATTGACGCGCCGGCAGAGGATTGATTTTAAAGAAAACGGCTTTTACACCCCTTGCCGACGACGCCGAACCGCATGCAGAGCAAAAAGACTCGATGCGAGCAGGGCTAAAGTTCCCGGCTCCGGCACCGCTGTTTCGACAGTCACGTCGGGCCGCAAAAATAGCGCAGCTTCAGCGTCGGCGGTAGTACTTTGCAAATTAATGACAATGGGCGCACGCATGGTGGCCGATGCGAACTCGCTGCTCGCAAATTCATCTAGAAAGCGCATCAGGTCATCGGTGGTGAGGTCGGTAGCGGTAGCGAGGCCGGTCGACTGCGGCTGAATCGAACGCCCTGGAGAAGGCAATAAATTTTTCAAAGCCAGATCCGTTGAATCAGCAGTCTCACCCGATTGACCGGACTGCGAACTGGAGCCTTGGCCAATAGCGCTTTGAAATAAAATGTTTTGCGAGTAAGCATCTGGCAAGCTCATCGAAAAATCGCTGCCGGTCGAGGCGTAACTCGCTACCGCCGTCGAATCGTATGGATTAGTGAATGCTTTTTTCAGCCTTGTATCGAGCTTTAGAGCGAGTTGCTGATTGGCGACTTGGCCCTGACCTGGTCCGTTTGCACGCAGGTCGGAAGATGAGTCGTTCGACGAGGGCGTCGATGAATCAGACGATGCGCTCGCGTCCGTAGCCGAGATCGTGCTCAATAAAAGCGTGGGTTGTAGTGAGAGTCCAGCGGAGTGAGTCGACTGCAACTTACCCGACGGCGCAGGAGCGGCGAGCGCAACGCTCGCTAAAGTTTGGGCAACTGCCAGTGCGAGGAAATTCAAACCTATATGTCGGAACATTTTCTACCTTGATAATGAGACAACACGTCGTTCAATAAGCACTAAATGTGCCTAAAGAAAAAATCTCATTAATTCAGGTAGTTACAATTTGTCACAGCGATCGTAAGTGAAAATTTGTAAATATTTTCGACAAAATGACTTGCAAAACAGGATGTTAAAGAAGTTCACGCGCTTTGTACTGTGCGGCAACTCACTCAGGCGCTTTACTTTTCCTAGGTCCGCCCGTTGTTGGCCTACTAGTCGAAGACCTATCGTCAACGATTGACAATTTTCGCTGACAGTTCCGCAAACGTTTCAGGTTCCACGACAGGCGACGGCGCATCCACTGTAGTACTCGCAATATTTAAATTTGTTTCGGCGGCGGTCTCTTCCACAGTGGTTTTTTGCGTCGTTGCGGCCACAGTTTTCGTAGCGAATTGAGAAAGCAGTGCCGTATTAGCCATTGCCGAACGCACTTCTGCCGCCGACCAGGCGGGATATCTGGCGCGCAGGGCCGCAGCCGCACCGGCCAGATGCGCCGATACCATCGAGGTACCTCTCATCAGTGCAAAACACGGCGGGGTTGCACAAGCGGTGGCCGGCGCAGAACTCAATATTTGCAAGGCTACATTCGACAATGCCGACTCGACCCGGGCATCAGTCACCTGCGGTGTCAGACTAGTGAAGCCATTGAATATTTTGGAGCGGGCATCTGCCACCGGATCAATAGAATCGACCGGACCTTGCGTCAGCATCGTAGCGATACCGCGATTGTCTTGCAGACTGGAACGATCCGCCAAGCTCACCATAAACGCTGGGATGGTGGGCTGAACAGCGTCGTCGTTTGCGCCCATGACTGTAAGTGGCTGGCCCGCTTCGGCAACCACGATAGCGCCAACCGCACCCGCGGCCTCCACATTACGTAGCTTCGTGGTGAAATCACATGTACCGCGCATAATTAACGCGATCGACCCGGTCAGGCTGAAGCGGCGTATCGGTGTACAGGCTTGGCCAAGGCCGCCGGTGGTGGCTATGTCGGCACTAGCATCGAGCACCAGTGCCAATGGTCCGGTCAAGCCCCCTACAGGCACGACACCAAAAGCCGCCCGAACGCCCAGATACTCCGCACCACTAGAGCGAATGACAGCGAGCGCGACGTTTTCTTCTTTGCTTTCCTTGGGCTCGATTTCGATATCGGTACCTAACAGATCGCGGGTTTCTTCGCTCTTGCCAGGCGCTACCGCAAACAGCATATTGGCTCGGTCGAGGTTGCGCAGAGCACGGATTTCGATGCCGGAGCCGCTTCGCTGGCCGGCATTCAGACTGAAATTTACAACATCAAAGCCGTCGCGATAAGCCGCTTCCATCGCGTTGAGAATATCTTCTGACCGAGCCGTGGTCGCTGCCCCCGGAAAAACGTTGTAATTGCCGAGCAATGCTCTCGGCGCGATACCGGACATCTTGTCGACCGATACGCCACCGACGGTAGCGGCCGTCGCAGCATTGCAAGCAATGGTTCCCGAGACATGCGTGCCATGTGTGCCGGTAGCTTCCGGCATTAAGCGCGCACCGTGTTCACCGTTTGTGAAAGCCCTGGCAGCGATTACCTTGTTATTGATAAAACGTGCATCGCCGATCCGGGGCTGCACCGCATAGCCGAGGTCGCTGAAACATGGATGACTGACATCGATACCGCTGTCGATCACCGCTACCTTTACCCCGGCACCTGCGTTAGCGTTAGCGTTAGCATTTGAGCTAGCCCCGGAGCGTGTGGCATTTTGTTGCCATGTTTGACTGGCTCCACCGGTTGCAGAATCGGTCTCAGCAGCGACAGTGGCGGCAACTTTATGGAAAAGGCTTTGATGACTGACTTGCTTTACGTTCGGCATTGCCGCGATTTGGGCCAACGTTGCGCCGTTGAGTCGTACGGACACGGCATTGAGTGCGAGTTCGAATTCGTTGGTCACGCTCGCATTGGGTACCTTGGCAAGGAGCCAACGTCGGTAGCTGGCACGCTCGGTCGCCAATCGCGTACGCTGGAGTTGAACGGCACTACTTTGGAAATCGATTTTTCTGCCGCTGATCGGCTTAGTGGAAACTGCGGTCGACAATGACTCGCCTTTTAGCACGACAATGGCATATCCACGGTCTTGATCCGGGTAACTCTCTGCTGCCTGCACCGCAACGGCAGCCACGGTGCTAGAAGGCAGAATCGCCGCGCCAATGGCCCACGACAAACTTGCACAAACCATCGTGTAACGCATCGGGCGCTTCAACTTGCCAACGTTGCGCTGCTTGCAGTATCTGGTCATGACGTTCCCGTTTCGCAGTAAGCACAGTTACCTGCACCGACCTGTTCCGTGGCTCGATCAGCATGATCTTTGTTGAGCACAATTTAGATTCTATACAGAAACTAAGTGAACGCAAGAAATAATTATTCTCAGGATACTTTTTTAGCGGACAATACTTGTTGCTTGATGGAAAGAATTTTGAAGAAAATTCGGGTAAGTTGGGCAGGTTGGAAAAGCGGCGCTAGATCGGCGTCGTTTCACCACGCTGATACGGTCATCAGCGTGATGCACTGCCTGTTACGATCGGAAGATCGAGCGATGCAGTGCGGAAGGAAAGGGGGGTAATAGAACTGCTGAACGGCTACAAGCGGAATTTATCGAGCAACACCGTGGTTTGTAATGCGGCATTGGCGGTAGCAAGGTCGACCATTGCCTCGCGCAGCTTCAGACAAGAATCGACCATCATGCGAGAAGCTGCAATGGCGGCTTCCAGCGGCGTGCCGGCCTCGGCACGCACGATGTTAATTCGGTCGAGTAGGGCCTCAAGCCCGGCACGATGGATTTCCGGCGCATTATCGATGCAAGAACGCAGCAACTGATGCCGCAAGGTTTCGTAAGCGTCAGGATCTTTTTCATGCATGGCTACCAACACGTCGAACCTGGGAAGTTTTGTGGCTAAAGTCATGATCATCTCCTCTTATCAATAAGATAACACATCCTGAGCGAAACCCGCCGCTGGATTGACGTTTTGATAAGCACTTGCGGATTGTTGAAAGTCGTCGTCAAGCATTAGGCTGGAGGTGTCGTTCCTTACATACAGGCACTGACAACCAACGCTGTCCTCAGTAGACGAGATCTGGTAACTTGTATTTCTTACAAGAAATAATGTTGAAGCAACTGAAAGGCAATCAGCGTGCAAGGCAATAAGTTTTGTTCTTTTACAGCGGCAGACTTGCATGTTCAAGAAATGTCGCCAGCTTACAGTGCGTACGCTTTCCACTTCGCCCTGTGATTCGACCAACCCTAAAATTCGCTGCAATGTTGGCTGTGGCTGTTGCAACCGTCGCTGGTGCGGCTGCCGGTATCAATCAACTCAACTATACCGAGCGCCAGCTCCTTTTTCGGGTCACGCCAGGTGTGGCTAGCTGGTATGCAGGTTTGCCGGAGGGGGTACAGGAATCGTACCTTCCGGTGGAAGGCGAAGATGGCCGGGCACAACGCTTCAAAACCTGGTGGTGGCCAGCAGACCATGCCGACGCGCCGACGATACTGTATTTGCATGGCGCTAAATACAATCTTACTGGCCAAACATTCCGTATCGAACAATTACGCAATTTCGGTTTTTCCGTACTAGCCATCGATTACCGAGGGTTCGGCGATCTGGATACGGATTTACCTTCCGAAGCTTCGGTGTATGAAGATGCTCAGATTGCCTGGAAGCGATTGGTTGAACTGCAGCCCGATCCAAAGCGGCGATACATCTACGGGCATTCCTTAGGTGGTGCGGTGGCAATCGACCTTGCTGCACGTCTTGCTAACGATAGACACCAGGCTGCGCATGGTTTGATTGTCGAATCGTCATTCACTAACCTATCGGACATCGCAAAGGTATTTACCTTGTCATGGATGCCGATGCAATTGTTGCTAAAACAAAAATTCGACTCCGTAACGAAAATTGCCGAGGTTAGCATTCCGGTGTTGGTCGTGCATGGCATAGACGACCGCTACGTGCCGGCGCGATTTAGCCAGAGGCTGTTTGCCGCAATTCCCGGAAATAACAAGCAGTTATTGCTGGTGGAAGGTGCCAATCACAACAATTCCATGCGAGGGGTGAGACACGATACCGGCAGGCGATGCAGGAGCTGTTCGGCTGGACCGCCGACAGTTCGTGATCGCTATCTACTAATCGCTAGCTGCTCTAGCGCCTGCTTTTACCGCCCTGAATACCTGCGTTCTTTGCGCCCGGTGAATTCTGGCGGGCGCGGTGCATGATTTCGGCAAATTGCTGGTCCAATGACGGCGGCGCAAGCGTGATACCAACATAGTCGCAATCGGACGTCATCGCACTGGATAGCTGCGTGCAAAGCAATTGCGTCCGGGATGTTTTTTCGGTAGCTAAACGATGAAACGCTTGCAAAGCCTGATGCACTTCCTTTGCCGACTTGAAACCCAGTTCCATCGCCAGCGCATGCGCCATGGGATCGGATAAGGCATGATCCATCCGACGCTTCGCTGAATGGCACATCGCGGTGACATACAGCGTCGTTACCGCGTGCTCACCGATGCCGCGAAAGCCAGGTGCCTGAAGCCGGTCCCGTAGCTGCGCTACAACTAGATAAGCCGTCAGCAAAGTAGCCCCACGATCTGCACCCGAGTTAGATGTGGTGGGCAACGCACTGACTGCCGCTCTGGAGAAGGCATCGGTCATCGCCATGCTGCCATGCTCGATACCATGTGCCAGCAACACTTGGCGCTGACGCAAATCGGAAAGGTGCGTTGCCAAGTTATCCAGCATACCCTTGCGTTGAGCAAGAAGCTCGGTCACCGAAAGCCGCGCGGCATCTGCCTCGGAAGCGTAATCATCCTTCACAGCATTTTCAGCGTCTCCGGCGGCCTCAGCGCTATTAATCAATTGCAGGGCGTTCAGCAACTCCGCATGCATCTCATTCGATAATTTGTATTCCGCTTCAAGTATCGCAAGCTGCTCGTGCACTGCAGCCGTGGTGTCTGATAGATAGGCGATCGTCGCTGCCAGTGTTTCTTTGGCCAGGATAGAAGCAGCAATTGCTGCAACTTGCGGCCGCGAAGCATCGATAAAGGCGGCGATTGCCATTGGCGGGGTTATACGAGGGTGCTCTGTCAATTGTCGAGGCACAAATCTCTCCAGTTGTCGCGTGCGGAAATTGAAGCTTCACAGCCGCAAGACGCCTATGTAATATTACCACAAAGTAACTTTGTTTAATCGCAACTTGTAGCGTATTGCAACCAGAACTTATTCCCTATCAGAAGGGGTAGCGATCTGCTGTAGGACTACAAGAACATACATGCAACGTTACGTTGCTTTAATGAAACATCCAGGCCTTTGTGTGACAAAGTCTTTGTTTCCAAACGTTAATTGCCATAGAGTACTTGCACAACAGTTTTTCAAAATCTCCCGATCTATGTCCGAACCTGCCGCGACATCGTCTCTCAAGCCAGGACCGCTGTCCGACCCGTCGCACCACCCGAGTATCAGACGTTTCACTTTTTACAACAACATCACGCTGGTCTGGTTGTTTGCCACGGGCTGCTTCATGGCCCTGTGTTATTTGCCGCTTCAAGCACACGCCCAAGCAGTGATCGCCAATACCATGTTGGTCATATTGTTCATCTGCTACCGCATTTCGGTCCGTCCGATGGGGCAAAGACATCACCACGCGCTACGACTGGTAATCATCTTCATCGCTTTGCTGCTGTCATCGCGTTATATGTACTGGCGGGCGACGGAATCGCTACCGATGCATTTCGGGATCGCGGCAATGGTATTCGGTTTGATATTGTTTCTCGCCGAGTGCTACGGCTATCTGAATTCGGTGTTTGGATTTTTCATCAATTGCAGCCCGCTACATCGCAAGCCGATACCACTGCCCGCGGACGAAGATTTGTTTCCCCATGTGGATGTCTACATTCCGACTTATAACGAGGACGCCAGCATCCTGCGGCCGACCGTCATCGCAGCGACCCAGATGCGCTATCCACGGCACAAAATGCATGTGTTCCTGCTCGACGACGGCGGCACCGATCAGAAGTGTTACGACAAAGACCCGGTGAAAGCCGATGCTGCCCGCGAACGCGCAGCGCAGTTACGCCATATCGCCCAACGCTACGGTGCCGGCTATCTCACACGCCAAAAAAACGAACACGCGAAAGCCGGCAATATCAACAGCGCGTTGCAGCACACCAGCGGCGAACTGATATTGATTTTGGATTGCGACCATATTCCCACCGAGGATTTTTTGCAAAATACGGTCGGCATGTTTCTGGCGGACCCGAAACTATTCGTGGTGCAGACGCCGCACAACTTCATCAGCCCCGACCCACTCGAGCGTAACCTTTCGACTTTTAGCTCCTCGCCTGCGGAAAACGAACTTTTTTACGATGTGATGCAACCGGGACTCGATACGTGGGGAGCGTCGTTCTTTTGCGGTTCGGCAGCGGTTCTGAGACGCAGCGTACTCGACCGTCTCGGCGGAATCGCCGGGCAGACGATTACCGAAGATGCCGAAACCACGCTCGACGCCCTCGGCCTGGGCTACTCCACCGCTTATTTGAACCGGCCGATGGTCTCCGGTTTGCAGCCGGAAACCTACGCCGGTTTCATCGTCCAACGTGTGCGATGGGGCCAGGGCATGTTGCAGATATTTATTTTAAAAAATCCTTGGACACAGGCAGGGCTATCGTTCGTTCAGCGCCTGCTGTACACGAATTTCGCGACCTACTGGGGTTTTGCCACGTCGCGTTTGATCATGCTGCTGGCACCTCCGGTTTTTTTGCTGTTTTCTATCAACCTGTGCGATGCCACCGCCGACGATATTTTGATCTATGCCATGCCCAGTCTGTTTGCGTCCCTCATCACGACGCAATATTTTTACGGCAGGGTACGTTGGCCTTTCATGTCGCAACTGTATGAAATCATTCAATCGGTTTATGTGACCCGCGGGCTGGTCGAAGTACTACGCAAGCCGCGCTCGCCTTCTTTCCAGGTGACGCCGAAGGGCGAAGTACTTAATACCGACTTCGTCTCGGCACTGGCACCACCTTTTTATATTCTGCTGGCATTCAATGTGGCAGGCATCATCGGTGGCTTGTATCGCTATCACCACGAACCCTGGAGCCAGGATGCCGTGATGTTCGTGTTGTTCTGGGCGTTTTTGGATTGCGCATTGCTACTGGGTGCCTTGGGTATTACCTTCGAGCGGCGGCAGCTGCGGGCCGAGCCACGTGCGCGTTGCATCGAAGAAGTCGTGTTGATGATGCCGGACGGCACCGCCATTCCCGGCATGGCGACCAACGCTTCAGTATCCGGTGCCGGCATCACGATCGCCGGAGACGCCTCTTGCCTGGCGCAACTGAAGAAACAAGGCGAGCTTTCACTGAGCCTGAGCCGTTCGGCGACGGTGCTGCATGGCGTACCACAATCGATCCGGGCGCTGGATGCAAACCGTATCAGCATCGGGCTATCGTATCGGCATACCACGGTGGAGCAGGAACGCGCTGCCATCGCCCTGGCGTTCGGGTCCAGCGATCAAATCATCGACAACAACAGTGAGCGCCATGCAGGCCGTAGCGTAGCGCAAGGATTCATCTACGTCATGAAATTTGCGGGTAGACAAGGGCTGGGCCACTTGATGTTTTTGCTCAAGAGCGTACCGGCGCGCCTATTTCATGCAAAATCTTTAGAAAAAGGCGCACCGCCATGACCCGACGTCTCTGGCCAAATGGCTTTTATAAAAAAATCGCACTTGCCGGGCTGTTGTCGTTGGTCGTGCCGTCGCTAGCGTCGGCTGCACAACAGCACTGGCCCTATACGGCAGATTCAATGCGTGTAGCGCGCGATTCGGCTTCGGCACTTGCCTCGATACCGGCTCCGGTGCCGACGATCGCGCTGGTGGAGGGCACGCGCTTTGTTCTGCCGTTGGGCAAGCTCACCGGCGCATCGCAGCCGGTCAAATTGAGCGGAGCGGCGGCTGCTTACACGTTTTCAATGCCGGTGCCGGCACTGTGGCGCGCCAAACAAGTCGTGCTTTCGCTGGTGGGCACTGCATCGCGGGCGCTGATCGATACTTCGCAATTGGTGATACTGGTTAATGGCAATGTGGTTCGGCAATTTCCGCTGAGTAGCCGTAGCGAAGGCTTTCGGCATGAATTCGAGATTCCGGTCGATCTGTTACGCGTGGGCTTTAACGAAGTACGTGTGGAAGTAGCACAGCATTACACCAACACGTGCGAGTATCCCCTGGCACCGCAGTTGTGGACGCAGCTAAACCTGGAACAATCGCAGCTGGCGATCGTCGCCGACCCGCTTCCCGTGACTCCGCTGTTAAGCAAACTCGATTCTTTTTTCGACAAAGCCGACTGGCGCAGCCGTCAGGTCGTCACGATACTGACGCCAACGGCACCGGGCGTGCGCGAAATGCAAGCGCTCGGTCTGGTAGCGCAAGGTATCGGTCAACGCTATGACTATGTGCCGGTAAGCCTGATGCATCGCCGCCTGCCACCGATGCCGCGCGAACTCGCCACGCAGATCGATCCTTCTAGCGGTGGCGCGGTGGTGCTAGGCACCTTTGCCCAGCTCGCTCCCTACCTCGCCGGCATGGAAATTGAACCCGGCGCCGAGCCGATGATCGCCGTGCGGCCTTTTCCTGGTGACGCCACACGCTTTTTACTGATCTTGGCGGCGGGTAACGATGAACAACTGGTCGAGGTCGCCAAAGCGTTTTCGGTCAGGCAAGTACCTTGGCCGGACAGTGCCTCGACCACGATCCGGCAACTCAAACTGCCGGAAGTCGCCGAGTTCGATGCGCGATTCAGCACGCCCTATGCCGCGTCCGGTGCCTTTCCATTGCGCGCGCTCGGCTTTAAGAGCACTACCTACAACGGCCCGGACGCCGCCGGTGCCACGATTCGATTTTGGAACGGTAGTTGGCAAGGCCGCGCGCAAGTGCGGGTCCACCTGGCCTACGCCAGCGGCATGGGTACCCAATCGGCAGTCAACGTACTGGTCAACGGCATCATGCAGGGGTCGATTCCCCTGAATAACCCGGATGGTGGCGTCTATGAAAAATACGCCGTCAGCATTCCTGCTGGCGCGTTGAAGCAAGGCTGGAACCAACTGGAAATCAAGCCGATATTGATTCCGGTAAGTAACGGTGGGGAATGTCGCCCTTTCTACAATGGCAATCTGGCAATGACGCTTTACGAAGACACCACCATGCAAAAATTTGGGGGCAATGTCTCGGAGTTATCCGATTTGGCCTTGCTCACCGGTGCCGGCAGCTTCTATTCCTACGGGCCGAGCGGGCAAGGTATGGCGATACGCCTGACCGACGCTGACAGCACGACCCTGAGTGCCGGCATGACATTGTTGGCGAAATTGCGTCAGGTGTATGGCGGCCCACTGCACCGGTTGCAATTCGGCACCGTCGATTCTAGCGCGGTTCAGAATCAATTCTGGGTTGGCCCCTACGCCAACCTGCCACCGGCGATTCAGGAGAGTTTCTTTAAAAACCTGCCGACCGAGCTATCGGTCGAAGTGCCGCTAGCCAAGACGTCGACCTTCGCGGTACTGGAAGGCGCGCAGTGGTTTTCTCAATGGACAGACCGGTTGAGGAGCAATGCCGTTGCACCGCAATACGCGGTGGCGCAGCTCGATATGGCCAACACCTTGCGCACCAGCGTGTTTGCCAAGACGGCGAAGAGCGATGGCAAGGAATTGACGGTAATTACTGCGGAACAGGGCAAGGTTTTGCAAAAAGGCATAGACCAGCTGGTGCAACATGGACCGTGGTCGCAACTGCAGGGCGCTTTGGCTTATTGGGACGCCGATGCGCCCGTATTACGAACCGTGTCACTCGACGATGCACCGTTTTCAGCCTACGGCTTGCGAGGTGGGTTGAGCTTGCTGATTTCTCAGCATCCGTGGCGCTCGCTGGTGGTATTGATGGTGCTGGTGATCCTGATGGCTCTGCTGACGCGGCGCGCTTTGATTTCTTACCGCAGGAAGCATTAACACTGGCCGCGGGATTTGGGATACCGCATTGGCAGATCGATCGATCGATCGATCGATCTGCCTGCATGCCTGTTGCCACGCCTGATTGTCGATCAGTACGTGCGGCCGGCCTTGTCGGCAATGGCGAGTGTCATGCGGGGGTTTAGATTCATCGATAAGCGTAGCGGCAGTGGCTCGTATCCCGGCGCATAAGAACGTGGCTTAGGCGGTGAACCGTCGGAAGCCGTACGTAATTGCACCGGCCCGACCGCGGTCGTCATGTGCGGCACAGCTAAGCGCTGCGGCATGACGATTTTTGGTGTCAGGGCAGCTGCCAATGCGGACTTGCTAGGAACTTTGGGCAATTGAGTCGGCACCGGCACTGGCACCGGCAACTTCGGAGCCGCTGGCAACGCTGGCAATGCTGGTGACGATGGCAATGCTCTACGCGGTTGCGGCACGGCCGACACCGGTGGCACCATCGGCTCACCGGGCATTGCCGGTGCCAAAGGCAACGGCAACGGCAATGGTGCCACCGGTACCGACACTTCTGCGGTGGCCGGCACGAACAAGCCTGCCGGCGCGACCATGTTGGACTTGCCGCGGAAATTTACCACCTTGGATTTCAAGGCCAGTACCAATTCGGAACGCGTCACGACATCGGAATAACCGTTTTGGGTCGCGCCACGGCGAATATCGGCAGAATCGCGATTGAGCGTAATGCCACCCAGCAGGATCATATCGCCCGGCCTGGCCCTGACGACGGTATTGATTTCCCGATCGGCGGTGGTCGGCAATGTCAAATCTGTGCCGAGCGCAGTAAATTTATTTAAGCTGACAATCTCGGAAATCGCCAAGCCAATACGGGTATAGATGGTGTTGTCACTAAAATCACCGAACAGTGCCAGATCCAGGCCGGTTTTCAGATCCCGGGTTTCGGTCGTGACCTGATTCACAGAGGTCGAGAAATTGGTGCCGACTTTCGATACATAGGTAGTCGATTGCCCGACCCGCAAGGTTCCGCGCGTGCCGGAAATGACCGCCAAGCGCGGGCGGGAGATCGCTTTTACGTTGCCCTGCGTTTGCAGGAAATTGATCAGCATATCGATCGAAAATCTAGACGACGACAAGACCAGCCCTAGCCCGAGGCCGGACAAAGTGCCGGTCACGGCATTGCCGGCCGAGGCACCGACTCCGGTAGCCGGTGCGCCAGCCGCGCCAACGCCGGCTGAAACGCCTGGCGTACCGGCCCAACCGAGCTTGTTCCATTGAATACCGACATCCGAGTTGTCACGCAAATCGACTTGAAAAATATTGACGTCGTAGATAATCAAGGAGCGGGTATCGCGAATCTTTTGCAGATAGCCCTCGATTTTTGCCAGCGATGGCCGGTTGGTACGAAATACCAGTGAACGATTCAAGCGATCGATATACGGATCGCGGGCACCCAGGAACTGCAGGGTGTTGGTCAAGCCGGCGGCATTGTCTTCGGATAACGCTGGCGGCAACTCCACTACGAACTGCTGTTCCTGTTGAATAAATAACGTGTTTTTTCTGAAGCTGTAGAAAAAGCCGATCGTCTCCGACAGGCTATCGAGTACTTCAGTCAAGCTACCTTTTACGTCGAACGCCGATACCGATCCGAACCGTTCGCCACCGCGCGTGCCGCCTTCGATATTCAAGGTAATACCGGTGTCTTTCAGTACCAGACGCAAGGCATCGTAGACGCCCGACTCGGTTACCGACAAACCGCGCAACTGCATTGCCGGCAGCGGTGCGCTATCGACCATCGGTTTCAACATGAATAGATCGTCGGAAATGAAACCGGCATCGATCTCGACGCTGGCGTCGCTACCGGCTTCGTCGACGGTACGGGTCTCGGGCGCGCTGACGATAGCTGGCTGAGGCTTTGCCAACGGCCTTTGAAAACTAGCGCAACCGTTCAACGTCAGTGCGACGGCCAACCCCAGGATCGACCAACGTCGCTTCGGCATGAAATGCTGTGTAGGTACTGCGCAGGGATGACGTGTCATGGTCGCTCTCGATTTCTTGCAATCTGTTGACATGCGACATTTGCCGCAGGAGAAATTATTTTCCCACGTCATTATCATTCCCTGAAAGCAACGGTTGGTTGCTGTATGGCTACATAATATGAGGATTCGTATTAATAATTTACATATGGCAACAACACACGCACCATTTTCTTATCGCCGCTCTTGTTAAATTGTGTAGATCAATTTGTCACGATTTCTTTCCAAAGCAGCCGGCGACCCTTGAATGTTTTTTGCGGCACCGGCGGCACGATCGTGACAGTTTTGGCATCGTTGGTACGAATCAAATGCACCAGCCTGCCATCTTTCAGACGCGTCAGCGTCGGCCGGCTGGCCAGGCTGTTGTTGATAAATTTTCCCGACCAGGTAACGTTCGGGTCGGTGATAAAACCGCCGGTCTTGTAATCGAGTACATACAGCCATGAACTGCCACCGGTGCCGCACACATCGACCGTCGGGATGTTGGTAGCAAACGATACCGCTCCCAATGCCACACTGGCGCTCGACACCGAGCGCTCGCCTTTGTGCGGCAAGTCGATATACCAACCTTTCATGGTGCTGAGATCGACTTCGTTGGCACTGGCGACAGCCACCGCACCGTTTACAGTGAGCGTCTGAGCTACCAGATTGCTGCGCAAGGGTGTGATCGTCGGCGTGGCGGTGGCGTTATCAACCAGACCATACAGCGTTTGCGGCTGTAATGCGGCACCTGTTGCACCTGGCGCATTGGGCAGGTCGGTCACACCGTAGAACCGTCCGGTGCCCACATACACCGTCCGCACCGCACCGACATTGGCCAACTCTGGCGCGGTCGTGATCGGCTGCGGCTTGCCGGATGCATCGACCAGAGTCGCCAGGCGTTTGATATTCCAACTCGCCGTCGTCGGGCCGGACAAATCGAAGCGCCATAGATTGCCCAACAGATCGCCGCCGTAGACATAATCGGTGGTGCTATCGACATTGCCGGTTTTTACGTAGGCGCTCAATTGCGCGAGACCGCTGGGTGTCACGCTGTCGCCGGCACCAGTCGGCAGGTCGGCGATCAGATTGCCGTTGGCGGCATTGAGCACGAACAGATGACCCTGGCCATCGCCACCGGTATCGCCACCGTTGTTGTAACCCGAGGTCGCCAGGGTTACCCAACCCGCCGCTGCCGTTTTGACGGTGACCGGTTTGCCGTAACTGTTACCGATATTTTTCGCCACCACTGCAGCCGTCGCAGCGTTCGGGAATTCCCATTTCACGCGATTCGCTGCGATGGCGTCGCTGACCACCGATGTCGGATCGCTCACGTCCAAAGCGTAATAACCACGCCCGCCCTTGTTCAAGCCACCGACCAGCAATGTGATCCAATTGCCTGCTCCATTGCCGCCCTGGGTTTTGGCAAGATCGATATCGGCCACCACTGGCGTGCCATCGACATAGTAACGATGCATGAAGCCGGACTGTCGCGATAGATTTACCAGCGCACTGGTGCCTGGAAAATTTATGCCCGAGTTTTTCATTACATAGGGTTCGTTGATCAGCAACCCCGGCACGTACGCAAATTGCTCGGCACCGGTGGTGGCGTTGAAAGCGTGCAGCATGCCGTCGTTGGCACCTTGGTACACCATTTTTGCACGGCTGGCGTGCCGCGCCTTGAATGCGGCATAACCCGCATCGGAATAATTGGCCGAGGGCGGACCGACGAATACCGGGTCGGCATTCACGATATCGCCCAACCGGTGTAGGCGGGCACGATAATCGATGTCTTCCAGCGAGACATCGCCGCGTAGAAACTCGATCACTTTGGCGGCATCGTTGGTCCCGGCGGAACTGTTGAAAGAAGTACTGGAGGACTGTGCCGGGGAATGTAGCCGGGCCAATTGTGCCGTCGTGAGCGATGCTGCGGTAAAGGCGATACCAGCCGTACCGGAGTAAGTGGCGATGTTGCGGGTAGCCCAATCGCGCTTGTCGAGCTGGGTCTGGGCACTGGCCGGCCAAACCGGTGACGAGGTATTGACCATACCGGTCGCGGCATCGATAGCGAATGCTTTCAAGTCGCCACTCCAGCGCCCGGATTCATAGCTGGTAATGAAAGACAGGTTATCGGTAGCCGTGACGTTGGGGTTACTTACCGCTGCGGAACCGCCCGAGCCCACCCCGCCGACGATTTCGGCAATCGAATCCGCCAGTGCCGTTTCGAGCGTTGCAGCATTATTGGCGTTGAAATATTTGCCGTGACCATTGACCGCTGCGTGCCACAGGCTATCGATCTCGCTATTGGTATCGAGCACCGGGTAGGGCCAGTTTTCCGTACCCTTCAACAGTTTGTCGTAAGTCGCCTTGGTATAGGGCAGTTCGCCACTGACCCCCATACCGATGGCAAATGTGGTCATATGCTGCCAGGTTGCCGGATCGTTCTCGGTGGCCGGCACGTACAGGCCCATCGTCGGGCGCGAATTGCCGATCCAGTATTTCATTGCAATATCGGCCAGGCTGTCGTTCGAAGCGCGGGCGCCCTCGCTGAATGGTGGCGGAAAACGCGTTCCAGGGATCAATGGTGCATTCGCGACCGGGTCCATCGGTACCGGTGCCGGCAAGGCAGGCACGACACCGTCGTGATTTCCGATCGGCACGCTCGGTGGCTTGTTCGCATATCCGTCGGTTGCGAGAATTAGGTAGTTACGCTGGCAGGCGAGTTGCACTGGGTCGGTCAGCAACGCCGAGCCAGGCATTCTGCCGTTCTTGAAATATTCGCCAGCCCGACGCATCGCCTCGGCTAAAGGTGTGCCGCCGCTGGGTTTGATGGAAAACACCTTGTCATACCAAAGGCTGCGATGAACGCCATCGAAGCCATCTACCGGGATGAAAAAATCGTCGCCGGTATTCATGGTGCCGCTGCTGTTGTTAATCGTAGAAAACCCGACGCGATAACGACCGTCCAGGTTTGTGAAGGTACGGCTGAGGCCGGTTTTCATCGCCAGCATGCGCATGCGGTAGAAAGAAAACCAGTTTGCAAAATTCGTCCGTTCGTCGGTACCACCGGGTCCGGAAGTCGCCGACACGACGACTTTGCGATAATCGCCGTCGTCGTGACAAAATGGCTTATCCGCGTCGTTGGGTTTGGGGCCTTTGTATACATAGTAATAGGCAGGTTGCCGATCGTCGTAATACTCGTACTTGTCCCAGTCGTCGTAGCCACCGCCGTCGAACATCGCCTGAAAATGTTGTGCCAGGTCGATCGGGCCGGTTACTGCCGGCCCTTCGAATTCATAGGCGAAATGCGGCGCGCCGTAATAGGCACCCGCACCGGTGATGGAATATGCGTATCCGGTATCGAACGGGTTGGGATAGGCGGCGTTGAAATTCGCATTTGGATACGAGGCTCCGGCTGCTGTTTTCGCAGTCCGGTACGTTAGCGCCGGGTCGTAGTACATCTTGTTGAACCACGCATTCTTAAAACAATTCTTGCGTACGAACACCTCACGCCTACCTGCCGGGCCAGCGACCGACATAGCTTCTTCCGGCATGTAGGCAAGCTCCATGCTGCCCGAATTATCCAGCGTGAAAAGCAGATTCGGTGGCACATTGCTGCGCGCTGAAATCGGTACGTCGGCCAGGTCGGTCGAAGCCGCCTGTGCAGCCGCAGGCGACAAAGCCTGCGCGGCTGCCATCAGAAGGGCCACCGTGCGCGGTGATACCAAAATAACGGCGCGGTCGTTCATAATCTATTCCTCAATTAAAAAGCGAGCGAAGCCTGAACCAGACTGGTCGTATTGCGCGGGCCACGAATATTGACCGTCACGCGATAAAAAACCGTCGCTGGCGGGGCGAATACGACGTTACCGGCGCGGTGGCTGCCGATATCCTCGCCCGGACCGATAATGCATTGCTTGTCGATATCGGCCACCGGCAGCGTATCGCTCGGGCTCACGCACTGCCGGTCGATCACGTATTGAATGCGGTAACTGGATTCATCGTCGCACTGGATGGGCGGCTGTGCCGGGTCGGCATTGGCACCATAACAAGGATAGGTTTTCCAATCGATGGGCCTGGCGACACCGCCGACCTTCGGCCGCGGCACGCCGGCGGCGTCCGACGGTTGCATCAGCGCGTAGTACTGAAATGGGATGTTGGTTTCCGCTTTGGCCGGCAGAATCGAGGTTTTCAAGGCATTGAATGCCAGTTCCACGCCGATGTCGCCGGCTTGCGTAGCTGCCTGCTTGAAGGCGATATTGCCAGAAATGCTGGCACCTGCGCCGAAGGTGCGTACCAGCGCGATCGACGCCACGCCCAACAGCACCAGCGCGATGAGCGCCACGAACAACACAATGCCGCGTTGTTCGCTACGTTCGGTACACGCATGATGCGAGCGCCGATGCAAACGCTTCACGTCGCGCCCCACAGCACATTACGCAGCGGTACGATCGCCTGGAAAGATTTATACCGAAAACACTGCCATTGAACATTTGCGGATAGATCGATCGTCACGGCGTCGCCATCGGCCCAGGAGGGTTTGGGCGCTACCGCCGTCGTAGAACAGGCACCGCCGACGTCGGGCTTTTCACGTATCGGGCTGCGAGCGACGACAAACAAGCGCACGGCCTTGATGCGTGAAATCTCGGCAGGCCCAGGCGCAGCCCAGATACCGGTGGCATTGACCCAGTTTTCCACCGATTGCGCAGCAGGGTCCGCGCCTGCAATACCGTACTGCGCCTTGATGCTGACGATATTGTCGGCCAGGCTCAGCGCGCTAGGCGCAGCCAGCTCTTGCGAGCGTAGCGTGGCGTCGCTGGGGTCGAGTCGGTAGGTACGACGTACCAGATTTCCCAAGTCGTAAATTTTCGCGCCGACCTGTTCGGCCGGCCAAGTGGCGCGAACCGACGGTGCCGGATTGAAGTTTGATCCGGTGCCACGTCCGATAGCGTTACCCACCGTATCCACCTGCGTGACCTGGCCGAAGGTACAGGTACCGTCCGGGTTGGCCACGATCACCATATCGTTATCTTGAAAGCCGACCGCGGACGCAACGTTCAACGTGCCGTTACCACTGGCACCGACGGCTGTCACTTCATTGGCGGTGCTGGCCAGCATACCGGTGCCGGACGTAACGGCGATGGTGTCCGGCCCGGTGCCGTTGTGGGTGATTTGCACCGGCATTAATGAAAAACCAGCGATCGGTGCGCCTCGAAATACGCTGTTGACCGTGCCGTTACAGCCTAGCAGTGGCGTGGCACTCGTGCCCCACCCAGCCATACGAATATCACGCTCCAACGTCGTGATCACATATAGACCGTTCTCCTGGGCCCCGGCACCCTCTGTCGTGGTGCGCTTTTGCCCTTCGAAATTTGTCGCAACTTTAAAGATCACCAAAATTACCAGCAATCCGATAGCCAGACCGACCATCAACTCCACCAGGGTAAAGCCAGCATTACGCATATGCCGCCCTACCCTTGAATCTGGGAAACGGTCGTATAGGTGCGGGGAGCGGTATCCTGCGGACCGCGCCAGCAAAGCATGATCGTGACCACGTTACCGTTACCGATGGTGATCGATTGCGCGTAGGCACTCGCGCCCGGCAATGCTTCGGCGATTCGACTCTCCCAGCTTGCCACCACGGCGTTGGATGTGGAATTACTACCGGGGCCGGTGGGGCCGCCGCCCGCGCCGGAGCCGCCAGTACCGCTGCTACCACTACTGCCACTGGTACCGTTAGTGGTACAGCTGGCCGACGCGGGATTGAGCGCGTAGTTTGCCAGGTTGAGCCGGTCAACCCACAGCAACCCGATCATTTCATTCGCCAGCAAACCGGCGTCCGAGCGCATCTTGGCCTCGTGCACGGCGATGATGCTATTGCCTTGCAAGCTCATCAAACCGACGATACCGAGCGTGACGATCAATAGCGCCAGCATACATTCGAGCAAGGAAAAGCCGGCTTCGTCGGCCATGTGGTGTGCGTTCATGCGCAACCTTGCGGATTGGCAGCAAGGGCGACGGCGGGATCGCACAAGCGGATTTGCCCGCCGGGCGTCAGGCTGATGCTTAGCCGCCGGGCATCGGTACTTTGTGCATGCACGACATCGATCTGCAAGATCGGTGCGCTGGATGTACCTGGCGGCATGGCCAGCCGGCCAAGGCTAGTGAACGTAATAGCAGCCGGCAAGTTGGCGCCGGGCATGGCCGTGGTAGCAAAATCATTGGTCGTACGCGCACCCACGCGCGCTTGCGGCGAGCCTTCTAAGCCACTACGCTTTTGCACTTCGACCGTGTAATTCGGTACACCGGGGGTTTTTTGATCGTCTGCCAGGATCGTCCAATCGGTACCGCCCGGCTTTGTCGCACCGCCAAGCTCGTTCTTCAGCACAAGCATCACCGGGCCGTTGCGGCGGATCGATTCAGCCCGCGCCAGTTGCAAGCTGCCGATCAAAGATTGAGCTGCCGTGCGCACTTGCGCATCCCGGATCGCCGAGCTGAAGCTGGGCATCGCCAGCAAAGACAAGATTGCAAACACCGCACAGGCGACCATGCATTCGATCAGCGAAAAACCGTTCGTCTCCGAGTTGATACCGGAATGCGTAAGCCTCAACATACACCGCCCTTTTTAGTGATCCAGCATCCCAGCCCAGGGGTCCCCCACGTGGCATCCGGCACCGTGACCGTATCGCGGTTGCCGGTATGCGTAATCACATAGCGAAATTTGTCGGTACCGGCAGCAACGATGCCGTCGGCGGCAGCGACGAAGGTTTGCGGTTTAGCACCCTGACCCAGCGTGCAAGTAAAAGTAAAACTTTTACCGGCGCTTCGGTTGCAGTGATCCAGGTCGTAGAATTGTTTGTCCTGATACCCCTGCTCCATCTTGGCGTGGATGCTGGTAAGCCGAGTGCCGGCTTCAGGTAACTTGGCGCGCATGACGTAGTCTTGGTAAGTCGGTACGGCGATCGACGCCAAAATACCGACGATGGCGATGGTTACGATCAGCTCGATCAACGTGAAGCCGTAGTGACATGCGCTCGTAGCGGGCGCATGAAGCCGAATTTTTGTAGCTTGCTGAATCATTTTGTTCGGCAAATTCAAAGATGCCACGGAGAAAATTTCTCAAATAAATTTGATTTTCCGGAGCATGCACTCTTTTACGCGGCTTGGCGCGTTGTCCTACAAAAATATTTCGAATTTTTAATACGAGATGCGTAAACGTTACATCTCTGTCGATATTACTTACTATGTAGAAATTTTTTGGCAGGTATCGACGGCGCGCATCAGCGCTTCGAGATCGACGGGTTTAACTAGATGCTGGTCGAAGCCGGCATCGACAGCCTTTTGCTTGTCGGCATCGGTGCCGTAGCCGGTAACGGCGATCAGGCGGGTGGCGTGCAATGTCGGCTCCCGCCGCAACATGCGGGCGACTTCATAACCGTTGACTCCGGGCAAGCCGATGTCGAGCAGTACCAGGTCGGGCAGCATACGTTTGGCTTCCTTCAATGCCGAGACGCTGTCCTGCGCAGTTGCGGTCGTATGCCCAAAACTTTCTAGCAGCATCGCCGTCATGGTGACCGAATCGAAGTTGTCATCGACCAATAATATTTTTACCGATGTTTTGGCACTTGCTTCGGTGTCTGATGTTGGCATTGGAGAAAAAGCTTCTGCAGAGGTTAAAACAGGCGTCGCGCTAGGCGCAGCCGCTGCGCCCGCGCCCAGATCATCCAGTAGAGGTAGGTCGACGATAAAACTACTGCCCTTGCCGCGGCCTGCGCTTTCCACCCGTATTTCACCTTCATGCAGGCTCACCAAACGTTGCACCAGCGATAGGCCGATACCGAGACCGTCTTGTGCCCGGTCTGGCGCAGTCTCGCCTTGAGCAAAAAGTGTAAACACCGTCTTGATCCGCTCACTGGACAAACCGATGCCGTTGTCGCGCACGACGATCCGCAATTTTCCCTGCGGTAGACGCTCGGCAACGAGATCGATCTGGCCGCCGCTGGCAGTGTATTTCGCGGCATTGTTGAGCAGGTTGCCGACGATCTGCGCCAGCCGCGCCGGGTCACCCAGCACTTGCAATGGTTCGCCGGGCAGTTTTACATGCAATCGATGCTGCCGCAGCTCGATAAACGGCTGCGCGGTTTCCACCGCAAGATTGATAAACGTCTCCAATGCTGTGGGTTGGCGCTGCAGGGTGATCTTGCCCTTTGATATGCGGGCCACATCCAAAAGATCGTCTACCAGGCGTGCCAGATGGTCGACCTGGCGCGAGATGATGTGCTGCGCCTTGGCGTGAACGGCGCTATCGTGCAATGGCGTGCGGCGCATGATTTCCACGGCGTTGCGAATCGGTGCCAGCGGGTTGCGCAATTCGTGCGCCAGCGTCGCCAGAAACTCATCCTTATGCACATCGGCTTGCCGCAGCCGCTCGGCTTTTTCTTCGATTTCCGCATACAGCGCCACCACGCCGCGATTGGTGTCTTCCAATTCCTGCGTCAGTACCAGCAAATCTTCCTGACGGCTGCGCAACTCGGCCAGGGTATCGAGCAATTCCCGGTTTTGCAGGGTCACTTCATTGAACGTGCTCGAGATCGGGCTGCGCATGACGCTGTCGGCAATGCCGAGCAGCGTGGCCGTAGTGGGTATGCTCTCGGCCGGCAAGGTCTTGCGCAGCCTCACCACTTGGCCCCGGCCATTGTCGATATCGACATTGCATTGGTCCATTAGCCGCTCGGCACTGACCAGTGCTGCAGCGAGCGCTTCATCCATGCCAGAACCGGAATTAACGCCGCCCGTGCCGCGGATGGCAACCAGTAACGAGGCACCCTCCCCCAGATGGTCGAGCGAAAATTCGACATCGCCGCCGGCGGCGTGCGTAAATACAGTACGAGCCAGTTCCGATACCGCCGTGGCAATACGCACCTGGTCCTGGATACCGAAGCCGAGCATGGCGGAAATTTCCCGCGCCCGCTGGCGTACCGCGATCATGTCGTGTTCGCTACTGATACCTAGGTGAATGATACGGAACGCCATCACCGTGCTCAGTTCAGGCGCTTGATCACAAGCACAGTCGCATCGTCGCGCAGGCGTTTGAAATCACGATACAGTACACCGGCAATCAAAGCCGGGTGGCAACTTAGCAGCCCAGGATAGCGATTCAGGTTCCATTGGGTGCCGATGCCGTCAGAACAAAGAATGCAACAGGCACCTACGGCCCAACGAGCCGGCATGGCCTGGGCTTTGCGCAGATTGTGGCCGACGATCCCGTTGTGCGACATCAAATGCTGGCTTCGTTCCTGGTCCTGTACGCTGGCAGTAATGTTACCGACACCGACGAATGTCAAATTGTCGTCGTTGAATGTCAGCCGCGCCACCGCCGCGGCTGCGCCGCGCGTCGGTGCTAGGGCAGTATGCATGGCCTGCATCATCGTGATTGGTGTCTTGTCCGCGCTGCGGCGCACACTCGCTACCGCTGCATGCGCTGCGGTGGCGGCACCGGGCCCGTGGCCTAGACCGTCCACCACGACGATCGTCGCGCCATGCTGATCTTGCTCCAAATCCCAGTCGTCGCCACACTGATCTTCGCCCGCTACCGGCAGGCATACCGCGCCGGCTTGCAAGCGTTGCGGCAGTGCCTGCATCATCCCTTCAGGAAGCATATCAGTGCTGGGGGCGGCGCCGATGAACATATACACCGCCGTGCCTTGCGCCGGCGCGGAATATAAATCGAAGGTGTCCGAGAGTCGCCGCATCGCACCCAGGCCGGTACCGGCCGTACCCGAGGTAGAGACGCCGTCACGCAAGCTTTGCCCGATGTTGGCAATACCTTCGCCAATATCCAATGCCAATACTTCCACACCTGCACAACCGTTTTGGGTCGCGGCAGAAATCACCAGCCAGCCCTCCACGGCATGCTTCAAAATATTGGTACCGGCCTCGGTGACGGCGATTGCCAGCTTGCCGGCCTGGATCGATCCAATGCCGGCTTCGTCGGCGAGCACCTGGCCGTGGCGACGCGCTGCCGATATTTCACTGGCATGCGCCATCGCAAACACCCGCTGCGTGCGTGGCCTGACAATTGACATGGAAGTATCGGACCTATCGGACCTATCGGAGGTATCGGACGCAGTAGCACCGCCGTTCATCATTTTTTCCATTTAGTGATCGTTACCGTCGTGCCCGAACCCGGCGCGGTGCGAATATTGAAATCATCCACCAGACGCTTGGCACCACCTAACCCGAGGCCCATGCCACCGCCGGAGGTGTAACCATCCTGCATGGCCTTATCCAGATCGACGATACCCGGGCCGGCATCGATGAGCGACAGACGCACGCCCTGTGTCATGCCATCTTTGACGACATCCAGCAAGGCTTCGCCGCCGCCACCATACTTGAGCGCATTGCGCGCCAATTCGCTAGCTGCCGTCACCAGCTTGGTCTGGTCGATCAAACTAAGCTGCAACTGGATCGCCAGGTCACGTACGTGTTTGCGCAACATGACCAGTTCTTCGTCGCTTTGCACCGACAATCGGATCGCCCCAGTATCCGCTTCCATACGGTCTGTGAAAATCGAATGCCGGGTCATGCGTGATAACGCTTTCCCAGCAACGCCATGCCGCGTTCAATGTTCAAAGCGGTACGCACGCCCGGTAACGACAAGCCCAGTTCGACCAACGTAATGGCTACGGCCGGTTGCATGCCGACCACCACCGTCACTGCGTCCAGCACTCGCGCCATGGCCGCCGTATTGCTGATCATGCGGCCGATGAAAGTATCGACCACATCCAGTGCCGAGATATCGATCAACACGCCTTTGGCCTGGTCCTGCACGATGCGGTTGGTGAGATCGTCTTGCAAGGTCATGGCCAAGCGGTCGTGCATATCGACTTGAATCGTGACCAACAGCAAATCTCCCATGCGAAGTATCGGGATGCGATCCACGTCAGTCTCTCGCACCAGCGTTGTTGGTACCGGCGTTATTGGTACCAACATGGTTGCCGCTGTTATTACTACGAATCGATGCGCCGGTGCGCTCCAGCGCCACCACGAAGGCATCGGCCAACGTCGCTTTGGTGATTACGTCTTCCAGGTTCACGCCCAGATGCACGATGGTCTGGGCGATCTGCGGCCGAATGCCGCTGATGATGCAGTCGGCACCCATCAAACGTGCTGCAGCGATAGTCTTGAGCAGATGCTGTGCCACTAGGGTATCGACCGTCGGCACGCCGGTGATGTCGATGATGGCGATGGCCGCCCCGGTTTCGATGATTTTTTCCAGCAGGTTTTCCATCACCACTTGCGTGCGGGCGCTATCGAGCGTACCGATCAAAGGCAATGCCAGAATGTTTTGCCAGAGTTTGACAACCGGAGTGGATAACTCAAGCAACTCCTGTTGCTGCCGGGCGATGATTTGATTACGGCTTTTCTGAAAAATCTCGACTGTAAATAGCCCAAGCTTATCCAGCAGCGTAGTGATAGTCCAGACGTCGTCGGCGAGCAACTCGGTTTTCTGAGCATGCTCGGCGCGTAGCCGCGTAAAGATCGGCTGCTTTAATGAAAATACAAAAATTGCCGTTTCACTGGGGGTCGAGCCCTGGCGCGCGCGCTCCTGCGATATCTCCGTCAGCAGATGTCGTATTTCATCCCAGCCGCGGCCTTCGATGTTATCGATTTCTCCCTGACGCAGCGCACCGCTCATCAGCTCCAGCAACTGGCTGCAATGGCGGCGGGTCGCTTGCTCGGTGGCGGCGTCGAACCGGATAATGTGCTGCTTCAGGTTGGCAACCCAGTCTTCGAGCAACTCCGATTGGTACTTACCGATGATGGCGCTGATGCGATGAGCATCGTCATGTTGACTCAAATTTGACCTCGTTAAATAGTGTGTGCCGAATACCGATATCGAAATGCTGGCTGAATGCTGGCTGGCAACGGGCGTATCAGTCTACCTGCCGGCGCATTATTTGTCTTCTCCTGCGGATTGTTGCATTCCATTACAATACGCCCGATTCTCCTTTGCGCCCTATGTCCCCACCCGCCGCTTCCACATCGCCCTCGCTATCGACGCACTTCAGGTCGCGGCAGCGGCATGGCCGGTTCGCCAGCAAATTCGATTTTTTACGGGGCAACCTGCGCTTCGTATTGTGCTGGCCGCTAGCGGCGATGATCGGCCTTCTCCTGGCGTGGTCGATTTTTTATCACAATCTACATCTGGAAAAGCTACAGGTCGCCAATGGCGCGATGGCCGATGTCAGCATCATCGCGCGCAATCACGCCAGTCACGCAAAACGCACGGTCGACAGCATCGATCAGATGTTGCTACTGGTCAAGTTGCAGTGGGAATCCTCAGGTGGGGCCGTCACGCTTGAAACACTCAAAGGTCGCGGCCTTTTTTCCAATGCCGTGCGCATCAACGTCGGCATCGTCAGCCGCGACGGCATACTGCGGACCAGCACTTTCGATCCTCAAGCTTCAGCACCGTTTCTATACGTCGGTGACCGGCCTTATTTTTTGATACATAAAAAATCCGCCGGCGATTTTTTACATATCGGCAAGCCGACGACCAGCCGCATCACCGGCAAAGAAATCATTCAGTATTCCAGGAGGCTAGTCGATGCCAACGACGATTTCGACGGCGTGGTGCTGATGTCGGTCGAAACCGCCTACCTCAACGACGACTACGATACGATCACGCTCGGCCAATTCGGCATTCTCGGCACGCTCGGTACCGATGGGCTATTGCGTGCAGCCCGGGTCGGTAACGACATTCAACCGGCCGAACCCAGATTTCTGACTTCAGATCTGCCCCTGCCCCTGGGCGACAGCGACGAAATTTTTACCAGCAGCTTTATCGAGGGTAAAAATGCGTTTCTGGACAAGCGCAACCGCTATGTCAGTTCGCATCCGGTGGAGGGTTACCCGCTCCTCGCCTTTGCCGGTATCGACGAGCAAGAAATCATGGTGCCCTACTGGCAACGCCGCCATGCTTCTACCGTCAACGCCATCTGGACTACCGTTGCGGTGGTCCTGTTCACGCTTTTGTCGACGGCATTTTCCCTGCGCCTGGTATGGCGCCGGCATCAGTTGGAAATTGCCAAGGCGTCTCATCGCATGGTCAGTGAAAGCGGCAGCGAAGGTTTTTATCTGGCGCAACCGGTGCGCAACGCCGCCGGCATCATCGTCGATTTCGAAGTCACCGATTGCAACGAACGCGGTGCCGTGTTCTTTCAACGCCATTGCAATGAAATGGTCGGGGAAAACGTCTCGGTGCTATATGGCCCGGCTTCCTTCCCAGTATGTCGCGACATACTCCTGGCCGCTATCAGGACCGGCGAACATGCCGGCGAACTGACCATATCCAAAGGCGCACTCGGACGCCAACGCTTCGTGCACGTCAGAGCTCGAGCAGCCGACGGCCGCCTCGCCGTGACCCTGCGCGACATCACCCATGAAAAAGAGCTGATCCGATCCCTGGAGCGCCGTACCCACGAAGACAGCCTGACCGGTTTGCCCAACCGCGCCTGGGCAGCATCGTTCCTGCCCGCCGCGATCGACCGTGCCCGCGCCCAGCAGCAGCAGCTTGCACTGCTATTCATCGATCTCGACGGCTTCAAGGCGGTCAACGACGGTCTCGGCCATGCTGCCGGCGACGAAGTGTTACGCCTGACCGCCCCACGCCTTCTGGCAGCGGCCGGCCCGCAGAACCACGTCGCCCGATTCGGTGGCGACGAATTTCTCGTTATCGTGGAAAGCATCGAAGACCTTGCCACCGTCTCCGCACTGTCGCAGCGCATCATCGATGCGTTCGACGAAGTGTTCGTCATCGCCGGAAACGATACCGTGATCGGCACCTCGATCGGCATCAGCCTCTACCCGAATGATGCCGACGATGCCGACACCCTGATTCGCAATGCCGACACGGCGATGTATGCGGTCAAGACCGGGGACAAGCATGGGTACCGGTTTTTCAATAGGCTAGTTTGAGGCGGGGCCGTTGACTTTATGCGTCGATTATGCACATAATCGACGCATCGAAATCCTGCAGGAGTCCATGCCATGTCCGCCAGATTCAATGTCGTTTTATCCGACGATCTCAACAGAGACATCGATAAAGCAGTCACCGCACACGAAACCAATAAAAGCGAGTTGCTGCGCAAAGCGTTGCAACTCTATCTTGCCGCCCTCGAAGGAAAAGGGCGTGGCTTGAAATTAGGGCTGGTCGACCCGAACACGGAAAAAATGCAAACCGAGTTCATCGGCCTGTGAACAACAGTATCGATCTCAACAGCCCGCCGCCTGACCATAATTACAGCATAAAGGTTGACCCAAAAGAGACCGATGGTGACCGAGCGGTTCGTCTTTTCAAAGACGTCGCGCTTTTTTTGGTAGCGGTTGGATTTGTCGTGTTGCTCGCAGTTCTTTGCTACAGCACATTAAGTTCCGCTACTGCAAGCCCCGATGAAAAGAAATGGGCGATGTCCATTATTTCAGGCGCGGCCGGCGGCATTATTGGTTATTTGGTCCGCAAGTAAACACGTTGAATTAAATGCGCTGTCCAATATTCCAATATGTTGCCGTCATAACGGCGTTGAGCGACCACGCTAGGTCACTATCATCATCTCACGTACTGTGTAGGCTGTTCGCCTCTACGCGGCATCCGCATGGCAACCGACCAAAAACGCCATTATCTCGGTAGCATCCTTGCTCAGATAAAACCGCACCATGTTCTCATTGAATTGCTGTGCCTTGGCAGCAGGAATGCTGATGGCATCAATGCCTGCCGACATCAAGATGCCGTTCATCATAAAACGGGACGTACGCTTATTGCCATCGAAAAAAAATTGCTGGAGCGCGCCGAAGAGAAAAAAAGCGGCTGCCATTTCGAACGGCTGTTGTACAGCGCTTTTCAGGGCCTGCACGCCATCTACAAAAATCTGATTCAACAACGGCGCACCAGAGATCGTTGCCAGTGGCGTATAGCGGCCATGTTCACCGAGACCGACATCTGGCGTGTAATGGCTCTCCGTGCCCTCGCCCCTAAAATTGCCCCATTCGAGGGCTTCGTTGCGGGCGACGATACTGTGTAGCCTGGTGAATGTGGCTTTGTCCAATAAAAATTCATGCGCCTTTACAAGCGCCAGCAAATGCCGTGAACTTTCAGCGAGATTGAGAACCTGCTCTTGGTCGGAAATTTTTCTGCCGCCTACTGTTACCCCGTCGAGTAGAGTTTTGACTTCAGGGTAAGTAAACGGATTACCTTCGAGCATGGCGGCATCCCACACGAATTCGGGCAACATGCGCTGAAATCGAAACGCTACGCGCTTGATTGAATGCATCGGCAACGAGTCGGGCACTGCCGATCTGTTCCACTGAAATCCGAGTGCCGAGAAGATGTCCATATTTTTGATTACATTACCTCTGTCGATGTATAGGGTAGGTCTTTGTAAAATTTAACATGTGCCTAGCCGTCATAACATTGGCATCGAATCCAGCCCGGCCTCAGGAATCCCCGCAAGCCAGGCAATGTGCTGGGTATCCTCGATTGCATAGACACCGCGTCCGCTTTTCCAGATTAATGACTGTTTTCGCAATAGCTCCAACGAATAGCCAACCGAGGAATTGTCGATCTTTACTTTCTCGTCGGTGCGCGTCGCACAGAATTCACGGCACCTGTCGTAAGTCGCTTTCGTGTACGGTGCAAAATTACCTCTCTGGACTGCCATCGTCTGCAACAGCGCCGCTTGTAGTGGTTCGAGGCTGTTAAACATGCTTTGAAACATTGCTTTAGCCTGGGTCGTGATCTTCTCTGTAGTGCGCACCAGTACGGCATCGACATTTTCTATCGTCAGCCCCGGCATCAGTTCCATATCATCTAACACGTCGGCCAACACTTCGGGGCGATAAGTGCATTGCTTGAAGGCGGTTTTCATTGCTGGCAAAGACGGTGCTGCCAAGCCAGCAAAAGATGCAAGTTTCCATTGCAGGTAATCATCGTCCAGATAAGGCAAATCCAGCAATTTCGCACTAAGAAATGCTTGCTCTTTACCTTGCACTAAAATTGCCAATTTGTCCCGGTTCGAACCTGTTGCCACCAGCCGAAAACCATAGTTGCTTGAACTATTCAATTCGTCGCGAGCAGCCTTCAGGGCATACAGTGCGGCCGACCCCTGCTCTGTCGTCTGTGCATGTTGTGCTTCGTCGACCACCATCACGATCGGCCGCTTGGTTTCCTGTGACAAGGCTTCTAACGCCGTGGCGATCGTTACCCCAGACGGTAGCCCCACCCGGTCAAGATTCATCTGCAAGCCGCCTAACGTCAACTTCTCCAAGCCGGCTTTCCTTGCTGCCTGAGCCAGCATTCCCTCCTGTTCGCGTAACAAGTTACGAATTGCCGAAGCAATCAATTCGCCAGGATCGGCAAGTTTATTACTCCATAAATCCACATACACGACGAGAGCGCCGGATTGGTGTAATACCGGTATCAGGTCTTCGCGGATGAACGTGCTTTTTCCTGTGCGGCGGAGAGCGGCGAGAAAGGTTCCCGATGCGCCCCGGTCGGATAAAATACGTTTGGCGTAAAGCCCCGCAAGCGCCGGACGATGGAAATACGGGATCGACAAGAGACGTTTCGTAGTGGTAGGACGCCCAATAATACACTTTTACAGAATTTTATAAAGTTACTTTTAGTAAATTTATAGTGAATTACAGGATTTTATAATTCAATACCGCATCGCGGGCTGAATATTTATTTAGAGTATGTTGAAAATAACAAATTTTTGATTATTTGAGACGCCATCGACATCATGGCTGCAGTACCGCAACTTCACAGAAGATGACGTGCTTACCAGATGGTTTTCACGTGCAGGCATTCAACAAAATCAGCGCGCTGCATCCCAATCGTCTGCAGCAACTGGCTCGCTTGGGCCGACGTAGCACAACACAGAGCCTCGCAGTACCTCGAGTGGTTGGCATTCGACGCTTTGAAATCTACGCATCTGCAACACAGGCCGGCCATGATCAGTTACGATAACTGGCTCTCCAGAAGCTTCAATTTCCCTAAAGATTTCCAGCGCTTTCGCTTTGAACACGGATTTTGATACCTGTTTAGTTGCCATATGATGACCATGGTAAAAGTTTGTGGTTTCTCCAGCTTACTTGCCATCCGGGTGACAACTAAGCAAAAACGCGATCATCTCGGTAGCATCTTTCGCTAAATAAAACCGCACCATCTTTTCATTGAATTCTTGTGCCCGAGCAGCGGGAACGCTGATTGCATCAATACCGGCCGACATTAGTATGCCGTTCATCATAAAGCACGAGGTGCGTTTGTTGCCATCGAAAAAAAACTGCTTCGTATAATCTTAAATTGATTGCAATATGCATCACCCTCACCTCGCCTATCAATAAAGCCGGAGTAGAAATGATGATCATTCACCGTGGCTGGCACTATTGGGCAATTCTTGTATGTCTATTATCGGCAGTGCCGGCAACGGCGGCTACGCCCGAGAGGGACGCGGTTTATCGGGAACGTAATCAGGAACGCACCATGCTGCCCGCGGATCGATGCGCTGATGCCGGTACCCAGGCGGCACTTAACGAGTGTGCATTCCAATCGTTTCTGGAAACATCGGCAGCGATGAGTCAGCAGTTGCGCAGCATTGAAACTGCGCTAACGCCCGCGCGGCGTCAGACTTGGCGACAGGTGCAAAAGGCGTGGCTGACATTTCGAACAAAGACTTGCCAGTTCGAGGCCGGCGCGGTTGGGCAGGGAAGTGCCAGACAGATGGTCCAGTGGCAATGCGCCGACAGGTTGACGAAGCAAAGGATTGCTGAGTTATCGCGTCTCGCCGAGTGCTCTGAGGGAACGATCGGCTGTCCCGTGCCAACACTACGAAAGACACCATGATTGGTTGCCTGTGGGTGAGTACAAAGCTGAACACAAAGCGGTTATTAGCCCTCTTGGCTTTCCTGCCAATGGCCTGTTGGGCGCAAGCACCAACTGCCGAAACGGCTCAGGGAACAGTTCAGGGGCGGCTGGTCGATGGCATCGCCATTTTCCGCGGCATCCCTTTCGCAGCACCACCGGTCGATGCGCTGCGCTGGCGCGAACCGCAACCCGCCGAGAAATGGACGGGGGTCCGGCCGGCTAATACTGCCGGCCCTTCCTGCATGCAAAAGCGTGGCATGTCTCTGGAGAACGGTGGCGATCCTGGCAAATTGGACGAAGACTGTCTCTATCTGAATGTCTATCGTCCGGGTGCCGGCGCGGGAGCTGGTTTGCCTGTGATGGTGTGGATTCACGGCGGCGCGCTTATCTTCGGCGGCGGCGCACTCCCCATCTACGACGGCAGTGCGCTGGCGCGCCGCGATGTCATCGTGGTGACGATCAACTACCGTCTGGGCGCGCTCGGCTTTTTTGCTCATCCGGCACTCGACAAAGAAACGACGAACGGCCCGGTTAATTTTGGACTCCTCGATCAAGTTGCCGCTTTGCGATGGGTCCAGACAAACATCGCGGCGTTTGGCGGCGATCCTGCCAAGGTAACGATCGCGGGTCAGTCCGCCGGCGCCCAAAGTGTTCTCGCGCTCATGGCTTCACCCATGACTTCCGGATTGTTCAGCGCTGCAATCGCCGAGAGTGCCTACGGCATACCGAGCCACTCGCGTAGCAAAGCCAGAAAAACAGGCGTCGCGATCGGCGCTTCTTTGGGGCATCCAGGCACCCAGGCCAGCGCAACCGCTTTGAGGAGCATTCCTGCTAAGCGTCTGGCTGACGTAGCGCAAAATCTCTCGCTTGCGCCGAGCTTCATCGTCGGCGATGAGGCAGTGCCGATTCCCTTGCTAGAAGCGTTTCAGAAAGGTCGTGAACATGCCGTACCGCTCATCATCGGCAACAATAGCGACGACGCCAGTGTAATTGAAGCATTTGGTGTCGATCCTGCGGTCTTGGTGCAAAAGATGGGGGGCGCGCGCGTTTTGATTCGTTCCTTATACCCCGGCGTTTCTGACGAAGGCCAGCTCGGTCGCGAAGTGGCACGTGATGCGCTGTTCACCGCGTTCGGGCGCCGAATTGCTTATCTGCACAGTGCAAAAGCGCCCACCTGGCGCTACTACTTTACCCATGCGGATGCCAACACCAGACGTGGCGCGGGTCACGGAGGCGAGGTGCCCTTTGTATTAGGAACGGTCAAGGGGTGCAACTGCCTCGGCAGGCCGATCACGCCGCTCGATCGTACGATCGAGCGCCGAACCAGCGATCGTTGGGCGACATTCGTGAGCACTCAACGGCCTTCCGGGGAAATCGTGTGGCCGCAAGACGATCGCCGCCGCGGTCAAGTCCTTGAAATTGGCGACCAGGAGACTGTCCGCTCTGGGTTTATGGCTCCCCGGCTCAATGCCTTCATCGCCGCGCTTAATTTTGCTGGGCGGATGAACAAAAGAGAGCGATAGAGCTGTTGGATAAATAGGCGTATCACCTTGACCGCCGCAACCGCACATACGTACCAGCTTGCAATCATTCTCTTGTGTATCGCATACACTAGCGGGGGCGCGTGATTTACGCTAGTGCGCGAAAGCAAACGTTTTTTAAGCAACAACCAATGCCCCTTTATGAGCCTTGAACAACATTCGTTGGCGTCAACCGACTTTGGCCGATTGCATTGGCGAACCGCTTCGACGGCGTCAGGTCACCTGCCAGAACTCATGCCTGGTGCACTTGATGATCTAACTGTTCGGCATTTGGCCGACAACCTGCCGACTCTGTGTTGGATAGCACGCGGCGACGGGTACATCGTCTGGTACAACCGTCGTTGGCATGAATACTGTGGAACAACTCGTGATCAAATGGAAGGCTGGGGTTGGCAAGCAGTGCATGACCCTACGCAGCTGCCGAATGTGATTCAACAGTGGACCCATTCGATCACTACTGGCGAGCCGTTCGAGATGATGTTTCCGCTTAAGGGTGCCGACGGGACATTTCGACCTTTTCTAACCCGCGCCCAACCGATGAAAGATGCAAGCGGCACGGTTGTGCGCTGGTTCGGTGTTAATTCTGATGTTTCAGATCAGCTAGCAGCAGAAGCGTTGTTACGGGCGGAGCGGGATCGTAGCACTGGAATTGTCGAGGCAATGTCAGAAGGGCTCTTGCTGTTGGACTGGGAATTCCGCGTGCTTGACATAAATTCCGAAGGTCTACGAATTGATGGTCGGTCGCGGGATGCGATTGTTGGCAAATTGCACTGCGAAGCGTGGCCAGGCACCGAGCATAGCGAACAGGTAAAGCTGTACAAACAGGTCATGGCAGAGCGTATATCGCTTTCTACGGAAGTACATCACACATGGGAGGACGGTCACGATGCCTGGGTGGAGGTGCGCGCTTTCCCGCATCCTGAAGGAATTAGCATTTTCTTTCGCAATATCAGCGACCGAAAGCGTGCGGAAATGGCGCTGCGTGACAGTGAAGCGTTTACCAGATTGATGCTCGATTCAACATCGGAAGCCTTTTACGCTGTCGATACAGAAGGCAAAACAACGTTATGTAACGACGCATTCTTACGGATACTGGGCTTCGAGAGCCGGGACGCAGTACTTGGCCGAAAACTTCATGACGTGATTCACCATTCGCATCAGGATGGGTCACGATACCCGAGTCATGAATGCCCCATCTACCATGCGGCGGCACATGGAATTTCTGCGGTAGTGACGAACGAGGTTTTCTTTCGTTTAGATGGTGTTGCGTTGTCGGTTGAATACAAAGCAGAGCCGATCATACGAAACGGGGAACTACTGGGTGCGATTTGTACATTTAGCGATATCTCAGAGCGGCTGATTGCTGAAAAGACAAAGGCGCTTTTCATTGCGCTTTCAGACCGTCTTCATTTACTGTCCTCGCCCATCGAAATTGTCAAAGTGACTGTTGAAATGCTTGGCCAGCATTTGGGCGTGAGCCGCGTCGGGTTTGGCAAAGTGGAATCGGACGACCAAACGATCACGTACGAAATTGATTACGTGGACGGCGTCGACCACTTGATCGGCAAATTTCCGATCGATAATTTTGGCCGCGCAAACATTGCTGCTTTGAGAGCAGGCGAAACGACTACGTATGCCGATTTAACCATGGATCCGCGTACCCAGGATGCGGATTGGGCGGCAATTGAAACACGGTCAGCGATGGCGGTGCCGCTGGTACGGGGAAATCGACTAAAAGCCATTTTATATTTGAACCATCGTGACATTCGCGAATGGACAGCCGCGGAAATTGCGCTTGTCCAAGATGTGGCGACTAGAACTTGGGATGCGCTTGAGCGCGTCTATGCCGAGGAAAGCCTACGAAAAATTGCAGCCAATCTTTCCGAGGCGAATCACCGTAAGACCGAGTTTCTCGCGACACTAGCGCATGAATTAAGAAATCCTTTGGCCCCGATCCGAACAGGTCTTGAGCTAATGCGTGTTGGCGACGACAAGCCTGAAACCGTCAAACGCGTGCGGATTATGATGGAGCGGCAAATTGGCAACATGGTGCACTTGATCGATGACCTTCTCGACGTTGCCCGAATAAATAGTGGCAAGATCAAACTCAAGCGAGAACTCGTTACCTTACGACAAATCGTCACAGGTGCCGTTGAAACGAGCATACCTGTTATTGAAAGCAAACTTCATCAGTTGGTCATTGATTTGCCGACGGAGGAGCTACTACTCAATGCAGATAGCGTTCGACTCACGCAGGTCTTTAGCAACCTGTTGACGAATGCTGCCAAATACACACCCAGCAATGGAAAATTGAGCTTGGTCGCAGTAACCGAGAACGACGAAGCAGTGATTCGAGTAAGTGACAACGGCGTTGGTATTGCAGAGGAGTCTCTCACCCAAGTCTTTGAAATGTTTGCACAAATCAATTCAAATATTGAGCGGGCGCAGGGGGGCTTAGGAATCGGGCTGTCGCTGGTGCATCGATTGATTGAAATGCACGAGGGAACTGTCATCGCGACCAGCCAAGGCATTGGTCAAGGTAGCACATTCATTGTGCGCTTGCCGCTTGCAAATACAGATGATCTACAACTGCCTGAGAACGGGCAAACACAATCCGTCTTGGGCGACGAACCCAATACTCTGGAAATACTTGTGGCAGACGACAACGAGGATGCTGCCGATATGTTGGCCAGATTGCTGCAGATTGCCGGCCACAAGGTTCGGCTTGCCAATGATGGACAACATGCAGTAAGCAGTGCACTCGCCAATAAACCTGATGTCGCGATTATTGATATCGGCATGCCTGGTTTGAATGGCTACGAGGTTGCCAGAGCATTGCGAAAAATTCCGGAAATGCAAAAAACAGTGCTCATTGCGCTTACGGGTTGGGGATCAGCGGAAGACCTCAAAGCAACTACGGATGCCGGTTTCAATCATCATTTAACCAAACCGATCCAAATTAAAAAGATAGAGGCGATACTAGCTATGGAACGCGCTGCAATGTGAGGGCAGAATTTGTCTACCGGTATAGGGGGAATCTAAATGCCGGTTTCCAACAGCACATGCCTTAGTCTAACAAACTTTACGCGCCGACCCAGTTTTCCAGCTTTACACCTGAGTAGTGTCGAAAATCTTCAGTATTGTTGGTTACAACGGTCAATCCTAGTGAGACTGCATGTGCAGCAATCAACTTGTCCATCAGGTCCATTTTGCGGTTTCTAGACGCAAGCCGGATAGGGCCATAAGCTGTTGCAGCGCTCGCATCAAAAGAAACTACTGGTACTGCCCTCAGAAACGTGTCGAGCTGCTCCTTCGCAGCGGCGGTGTCGTTCGCACACAAAACACCATATTCCAACTCAGCACAAGTAACAGACGACATTACTACATCGCCGAATGTGCAGCTATCCATGCGGCGGGCAACCTCTTCCGGAGCCCGCTTCATGATATATATACAGATATTGGTGTCCAGCATGTATCTGGGCATCAAAACGACTCACGGTCTTTTTGTGCCTGTTCACCACGCCCCTCAGACATAAAATCCGGCAACGGTTTCATTTGCCGTAAAACGTCGCCAAGAGATTGCGCTACCGGCTGAATCGTAATTTTATTTCCTACGCGTACGATTTCAAGTGCGATGTCCATGCTTTCGTAAGCAATTTCAGCAGGTATTCTGACCGCTTGCGAATTGCCGTTTTTAAAAACTTTTGTCAACATAATGACGCCTCTTTTGTGTGTACATATATCAAATATAGTACATCCAAAAGATGAGGGCTTGCAACTAAAGCTTTTTAAGTAAGCATCTCGCTCATATGAATCCAAGTAGCCTAATCTTCTTACTCGCAGCCACCAACCCCACCTGCGCACCCATCGCCGTCACATCCACACCGGTGCCGCTGATCGGCGTGAACATCGGCTGGAACGTGCTCATGCTGACGAACACTTCCAGTACCGCGAAGAGCTTATCGAACGACTGGCTCTCGATCTCACCAAGCGCTCTGGACGTGGCTTCAGAAGACAGAATTTGCAGCAGATGCGGTCCTTTTACCTGTTCTGGCTGCTGGATGCAATTCGCCAGACACTGTCTGGCGAATCTGACACCCTACCAAACATCGCCTCACGGTTCCCGTTTAGCACCCGCCATTTCGTAGCGGCTGGCAATCAAACCGAGAAAGCGTCTGACGGCTTTCTCAGTGTCATGGTCAATTCGATTTATGGATAATCCCGACAATATAATTTGAATTTTTCCTTTTATTCAGCAAATACTTCTTGTAACGTACTCAATGTTTCTGCAAGCGTTTTATCGGTGACAGCGCCGACTTTGCTAACGAGACGGCTCTTATCAATCGATCGCATCTGGTCCAATACGATCAACCCCTTCTTTTTCTGAAACGATACCGTCACCCGAAAAGGCGCTGGCTTACTACCTGTGGTCATTGGCGCTACGATGACGGTACGCACGTGATCGTGAATCTCATCAGGCGACACGATAACGCATGGCCGAGTCTTCTTGATTTCGCTGCCGACAGTCGGGTCAAGCGCTGCCAACCAAATTTCTCCACGCTTTACCACACCAACCCCTTGTCATCTACATTCCCGAATTCCGGCCATACCAAGACATCGTCATTCGCTGCAGCGATCGCTTTACTGGCCTCAGCCCAACCCTCACGAACCTTCTTCTCGGGTCTGCGAATGACAATGCAATTATTCTCGACCTCGATATCGACTTCACCCAGGTCTAGGCCAGCTTGAGCAAGGAATGGCTTGGGTATCAACACACCTTGCGAGTTGCCCATTTTGCGGATTGATGTTTTCATTTCATCTCCTGTAATTACAATGTAACTACGTTATTCTGGTTGCGTAAATACAATGTTATAACGTTTGTTGGCAAATGTCAGAACATTTTTTGACGACTATGGTGTGGTGGCTTGTGCTATGCGAACCTGTGAATAAGATGAATTGAAATAGCTTTCAGAGGAAGAACCGTTCAGGCTCTTTTTCGAGCATACCTTGAGGAAACACGCCACTCCCGAGCGTACCGATTTTGAATCGATGCTGTCGGCTTCGAACTTCTTGATGCGAGTAGTTTCGGCTTCCAGCACGGCGACCTACTGGGAAATCGGACATCGCATTGTTGAGTCGGAACAGGGAGGCAAAAGCCGAGCGATCTACGGCGAAGGGCTTATCGAACGACTGGCTCTTGATCTCACCAAACGCTTTGGACGTGGCTTCAGCAGACAGAATCTGCAGCAGATGCGGTCCTTTTACCTGTTTTGGCCACTAGATGCAATTCGCCAGACACTGTCTGGCGAATCTGACACCCTATCAAGCATCGCCTCACGGTTCCCGTTGCCATGGTCCGCATACCGACCTGCGCAAAGACTCCAATAGTTGATAAGTAATGTCTCTTCTCTAACCGAACGAATCACGATCCTTCTATTGGGTTGTGAGCAACAGTATCGATCTCCACGGCGTTACTCGGAAAACAAATCCGAGTGTCGTCCGGTGCGCTCAAAGCGTACGACATCATCAAAGATTTTATAAATCAACAACCAGTCAGGCTCGATGTGAGCATCTCGAAATCCGCGCCAATTGCCTTTTAACGGATGGTCGAGATAAATGGCAGGCAGCGCTTCTCCACTAATAAGCAAACTCAGTAGAGTTTTTAGCTTGCTCATGTCCTTGCCACGTTTTTGTGACTGCTTTACATCGCGCTTAAATTGGCCTGAATAATTTGCCCGGCGCATTAGATACCAAGTTGCTTGAACAGATCATCAGCATCGGCGGTGTGATAAACATCCTTACCTTGTTCACTTTTTTCTAATGTTGCCGCCGTTAGCGCATTCGGTACGCGCATTTCGAAAGGCAAGGCTTTTTCCTTTGCGATTTTTGTAAGCGCAATGCGTACTACATCCGATACAGTCAGTCCCATATCCGCTAACACAGCGGCAGCTTCGTTCTTCAGCGTTTCGTCGATCCGCGCCCGGACAAATGCTGTTGCAGCCATGATTTCACTCCCGTTTGAACCAGAAGTTTAATTGTAGCTTCATTGAGCTACAATTGCCAGCGCTTTAACATATCGCTGGAACGATCTTGCCGGCTTGACTCATCCAAATCCAAGTCGCCTTGATCTTCTTGCTCGCAGCCACCAACCCCACCTGCGCACCCATCGCCGTAACATCCAGACCCGTACTGCTGATCGGCGTGACCTTGATCGTGCCGCCGGTCATGGAAGCCACCGAAGCGAAGGCGCTGCTGCCGTCCTCGGCTGTGGCATTGACGATATATTGCAAGCCAGCTTGTGGCGTGAACATCGGCTGGAACGTGCTCATGCTGACGAACACTTCCAGCTCACCGCTCTTGACTACTCATGTATGAATTTGTGCCGCATGGCGGCAACGAATGTTTCGGCCTCTTTCACCATGTCGGTAGCATCACTTAACTCAACCGAATCGCCGTCGTAGTCGGCGGCCTGCCGAATTTCATATGCCCGATTTAAAAGCCGCCCCATCCACATCTCCTGCGTCAAGCAGCACACGAGCTGATGCACAAGCACGGTCCGCCTTTTCCATCAAGGCTTTTGGAGTCAACTGATTAGTGATAGCCGAACTCCCTCACGAGCAATGTTGTCAAGCAAAGCGGGATTCGAGTAGTTCTCTGGGTGCTCCCATTCGTCGAGCCATACAGGCAGAGGGGAAATGTGAATGCCGGTTTCCAACAGCACGTCAAAGGCAACATCACCCATCGCCAGCTTTGTTGTCAAAAAGCGCTGGTGGTCGCCTGCCAGGAGCACAGCCACATCGGCGTCGCTGTCTGGGCGATGCGTTCCACGTGCACGACTGCCGAAAACGATAGCGCCCGCCATTTCATAACGGCTGGCGATCAGACAGAGAAAGCGTCTGACGGCTTTCTTTATGTTATGGTCAATTTGATTTACGGATAATCCCGACGTTATAGTTCGATTTTATGATGGCAGAACTTTATTCAAGTAAATCAACCCTAGCTCATCCGAATCCAAGTAGCCTTAATCTTCTTACTAGAGGCTACCAACCCCACCTGCGCACCCATCGCCGTCACATCTACACCGGTACCGCTGATCGGCGTGACCTTGATCGTGCCGCCGGCCATGAAGGCCACCGAGGCGAAGGCGCTGCTGCCGTCTTCGGCGGTGGCATTCACAATATATTGCGAACCGGCTTGAGGCGTGAACATCGGCTGGAAGGTACCCATGCTGACGAACACTTCCAGCTCGCCGCTCTTGACCACATCCGAACGTACCGATTTCGATTCGATGCTGTCGGCTTCCAGTTTCTTGATGCGGGCAGTTTCAGCTTCCAGCACGGCGACCTTGATATTGGTGGCCTTGATGTTCTCGAACACGGCATCGTTGGCCTGGAAGGTTTTGATGTCGACCAGCAAGGTGGCAGGATCTTTCAGCGACATATGCTTCAGGATCGTCTGCTGCGCTTTCATGCCTTCGACCAGCAATGGCGTGAGTTGCGAGTACTGCACGCTCTTGTAGCCTTCGGCATCGGTACGCACCACTTCCGGCAGAATCGATTCGATCTGCTGAGCGATGAAGCCCAACTGGCGGCCGGCTTCGAAGTTCTTGCTTGGGAAGTTGGCTTGGTCGAAGGTGTAGCGCACGCCTTGCAGTTGGTTGATCACGCCCAGGGCATCGGCAATCGGTGCCACATCTTTCTTAAAGCGGGCGTCGGAGGCCATGGCGAAGGCTGAATTGCCGCTGATTGTGCCGCTCACGTTCAATGCACCGGCTACTGCTACGCCGTTGCCATCCACCCGCATACCGGCGGCGCCGCTGGCCCATGGGCCGATCACCAAGCCGGCAGGGCCGTTGATGGTGCCTTGAGCGAACAACAGGGTCGAATCGCCTTTGCGAACCAGGCCGTTGCCGATGCTGGCGGTAGCACCGTTGTCGATCCACAAGCCGTTTTTGGTGCCGGCGGTGAGCGCTAAGGATTTTGCCAACAAACTACCGGTGGCTTTGATGTTGCCGGTTACCTGAAGACGTTCGCCGCTGCCGTCGTCGCCGGTGGCACCCAATACGGTTACGTCGGTGCTGCGGCCGAGTACCAGCGTGTTGGAGGTGGTGACGACGGCATCCGAGCCGATGGCGGTGGCGTAGTTCAGCTGCGCTGTTGTACCGGGCATGGCGTAGGCACCGAGGAAGGTGTTGTTGCTGCCGCCAACGTTGGCGTTGGCCGACACGCCGTTACGGTCGGCATAGCCTGCCTGGCGGCCGAGGCCGACATTGTCTGCACCGACCAAATTACCGAACAGCGCCTGATAACCCTGCGCCGTATTGCCGCTGGCGGTGTTACCGAACAAAGCCTGGTAACCCTGCGCCGTGTTCTGGCTACCGCCATCGGTCGATGCCAGTGCGCCCTGGCCGGTAGCGGTATTGAAGCTACCGGCCGCGCCGGCTGCCAGTGCGCCGTTACCCAGCGTGAAGTTGCCGTTGCCGACGTTGCTTACACCATTGAGGTCGGCCAGGTTCAGCGTCACGTCGCCGGTGCGGCCATTGAAGCCGGTCACGCCGGTGTTCTTGATGGTGATGCTGCCGGCTTCGTTGACGATGGCGATGCCTTTGCCGGCGGTCAGCGTAGAAGAGGTGTAGCCGTTGCCGTTACCGATCAGCAGTGCGCCGTTCACGGCTTTATTGCCATTGGCTGGCAAGCCAAGATTGTCGACCTTCGTGGCTAGCTCGCCCACTGCGCTGGCGCTCAGTGCGCCAAGCGCTGCGTAATCGACCGCATAGAAACCGGTTTCGCTATTGGTTTTAACCAGATCCGGAAACAGGCCGAGTAGGTCTTGAGCCATGACACCAACGTGCCGACGGTCCGGCTCTTGTTTAAAATTATAGGAATACGTACCGATGCTTTTTAACTTTTCCAGAGTGGTAGCGCGGTCTAACGAAACAATATTGTCTTTCAGGCGACGGTCCGAGGTGTAGTTGGTGGCACCAACCGTCAATGTTGTGCCATTAAGTATCATGCCCTGGGTGTAGACGTCTGCAGCGGTCGATTCGCCGAAGGAAATACCACCAGTGCCGGCACCCTTTTGGTTGATGATGTAGGAAATGCCATTACCGGCGCGGTTCCAACCAGTCCATAAGCCCTGAGCGGTGACGGGTAGCGCAGCCATTGTTCTAGTACCAGTGGTAGTAATAGCACCGCTGAAGGTAGAAACGCCAGTACCAGTGACGGTAAGCGCGCCACCGGCAGTGATGTTGGTGGTAGCTTTAATACCGCCGCTAACTTGCAGCTTATTACCGCTAGCGTCGTCGGCTGTGGCACCGAGCACGGTGTTGTCAGTCGTACGGCCGAGCACCACCGTGTTAGCAGTCGTCACCGAAGCTTGCGAGCCGATTGCCGTCATATAAGCATTGGCGTTTGCCGCGCCGAGGCCAGAGGCAGTAGTACCGGCACCTAATAAAGTGATTCGGCCAGAACCAGCCATAAATGCGGTATCAGCGATACTGGCAGCAGCACCCACATACACCGAATTGCTGGACGTAGTGGGATTCGTTGTCGTAGTACCGGCAGACAAACCAATACCCGTGTTGCTAGAGCCGGTCGTGTTTTGATCCAACGCATAGCGGCCAACGGCGACGTTACTGGTACCAGTGGTGTTCGTTTGTAAAGTATTGCTACCTAAAGCGGTGTTGCTCAAGCTGGTATTGACAGTCAACGCGCTGGCACCTACTGCAACGTTGAAACCGTTTGTGGTAACGGCTTTCAACGAATCCCCGCCGATGGCAATGTTGTTGGTACCGGTAGTATTAGCAATCAGTGTAGCGCGGCCGATGGCGATATTGTCCACACCGGTGCTGGCTGTATTGAGCGCACCACTACCGAGGGCCAGACTATTAGCGGTAACGAACATGCTGCGTGTACCGGCCAGTGCAGCACCGATCTGGTTTGCTGCAGGCAGGTAGAAACCGGTGCCAAGGTTGGCGGCAAACACATAACCTGGCGCGGCGACAGTGCCGGCGCTGGCGATTACCTGCCCGCCGACAGTCAACGCACCGGTAGCTTTGACACCACCGGTGACCTGTAACTTGTTGCCGCTGGCATCGTCGCCGGTGGCACCGAGCACGGTGTTGTCAGTCGTGCGTCCCAGCACGACGGTATTGGAAGTGGAGACCAATGCATCAGAACCCAGCACGCTTGCATAGTTAAGCTGGGTTGCTGTACCGGGCATGGCGTTTGCACCAAGGTAAGTATTATTGCTACCCGTTGTATTGGCATTGGTTGTCACGTTCCCGCTCGTAGCGTAACCAGCGGACAGGCCAAAGCCTACGTTGCTGGAGCCAGAGGTAACGAACCTCAATGCGCCTACACCGACCGCTGAGTTGGAATTGCCGCCGACGTTGTTACCCAATGCATCAACACCCAGCGCCGAATTACCGCCGCCTGTAGTTGTGGCTGCCATGGCAGCGTAGCCGATGGCGCTATTGCGCGTGCCGCTGGTGTTAGCAGATAACGCAAAATTTCCAAGCCCTGAATTGAAAGTTCCAGAGACCGCGGTTGCAGTGTCGATGTCGCTTTTTAATAATGTGACAGCACCAGTGCGAGTATTGAAGCTGATAACACCAGAGTTGGCAATCGTGATGCTACCGGCACCTGGCGTGATGGTGACACCGGCACCCGCCGTCAAACTGGCCAATGTATAACCCGTGCCATTACCAATCAACAGTTGGCCGTTAGTAGGTGTCGTACCCAAACCTGTACCACCGCGGGCAACTGCCAGGGTGCCAGTACTGATGTTGTTGGCATTTATGTTCGTCATGCTGGAACCGTCACCAGAGAACGAAGCCGCCGTGACGGCACCGGTAACTGTCAACGCACCTGCAGGGCTTAAAAACATGTTTTGTGTGTACACATTGGCGGCTGTGATTTCACCAAAAGAAATCCCGCCGGTACCCAAACCTCTCTGGTTCATCAAATAAGTGATGCCGCCAACGGTATCGCGATTCCACTGCAAGTACGCGCCATCAACGCTGACTGCACTGGCACCACGGCTGCGGATACCGCCACCGATTACGTTCAAGGCAGCGCTGAAGGTGCCGGTACCGCCAACGGTCAAGTTGCCGGTGCTCTTGATGCCACCGGTGACCTGCAATTTATTACCGCTGGCATCGTCGCCCGTGGCACCGATCACCGTCACATCGGCTGCACGGCCAAGCACGACCGTATTGGCCGTCGTCACATTCGCCGCCGAACCAATCGCAGTCATGTAGGCAAAGTTGTTGGCTGCAGCCAGACCGGAGGCAGTGGCATCCGAACCCAGCAAAGTAATACGTCCCGAATTTGCCATCGCAGCCGTATCGGCAATCGTAGCGTTGGAGCCGATGAATGTAGAGGTGCCGGCAATGAACGGATTGGTGGTCGTGTTACCGGCACCCAAACCTACAGCCACATTGAGTTGACCAGTCGTACTGGAAGCAAGCGCGCTGCGGCCAACGGCGGTATTTGAACTTCCAGTAGTGTTGGCCGCCAGGGCTAACGAACCGATACCCGTATTGTGTACGCCGGTTGTATTTGCATTAAGTGAACGATCGCCAAATGCAGCGTTGTAATTAGACGGTGCGCTGTCGACAGGTAATGCATTGAAGCCAAATGCTGCGCTACCTGCAGAAAGGTACATGCTACGGTTCGCACCTACGCTCGCGGCTAAGACGTTAGCAACGGGAAGATAGAATCCGGTCGAAGGCTGGGCAGTAAAGGAGATGCCTGGGGCAGCTACGGTGCCGCCCGCTGCTAGTATTTGCCCACCGACGGACGTATTGCCGCTGAAAGTTGCGCTGGTACCAGTCAAACCGCCCGTCAATGTTTGCCCGGCAAAGGTTGGCGTGCTGGTAGTGGCGATATTTTGTGGGAGGCTCAGGGTGATGCCACCGGCGCTGTTGGCGACATTGACCTGATTCGTTGTACCCGTGAGGCCCGCAAGGGTATAGCCCGTGCCATTGCCGATCAACAGACTGCCATTGGCTGCAGCACTGCCATTCACACCGGTGCCGCCGTAGGCCACACCAACCGTTCCGCTGTTGATGTTGGAGCCGTTCAGGTTGGTCATGCCGGAGCCGTTGCCGTTGAACGAGGTGGCGGTGACCGTACCGGAGAAAATGCCGTTGCCCACGACATCGAGCGCCTGCGCTGGGCCGGTTGTACCAATACCCAACTTATTGCCGTTGAGCGTCATGCCGGCACCAAAGGCATCGTTCTGCAATATAAGCTTTTGCGTCGCTGTTTCAGTACGCAAGACGACATCGCCCACGGCTGCATTGGTCGAGTATTGGCCAGCGGTATTGGCAACACCAAGCGTTACCTCTGCTGCGGCACGGCCGATACTTAGTTGCGCGGGTCCTGCAGCGCGGAGAATAGCGATGTTGTTGCCGGTGTTGATACCACCTCGTGTGTAGAGGGTGCCGGTATCCGAGGTCAGGCTCATCATGGCCTGCTCCATCGCGTTTTCCCAAACGAATCCTTCATTGACGTTGCCGGCTGCCCGGAAACGCAACTGGGCTTGCGCACCACCACTGAACGGTGCTACCGCGGTACCACCGCTTAATGAATTAGTCGCTCCGGGCAATGCACGATAAATACCCCAGTTCGTGTCGGTTCCGTTAAAAATAACGCCTTTTTTATTGTTTAATAAAAGATTGTTGCCAATCGACGTAGTACCCACAGAATCAACCGCGAATACCGGTGTGCCGGTAGAAGTGCCGCCATTGCGGATGCTGAAATTTGCAGTGTTCGGTATATATGCTGCAAGTGATAAATTTTGTATGCCGAAACCATAGCCGCCCCACATCTGAATTTTATCGCCCAGCACATCGTTAAATACAAGCTTGTTATTGGTCATGGAAACATCGCCGGTAAAGCTGGCTGTCGTGCCGCTCAAGTTACCGGTCAAGGTTTGTCCTGCAAAGGTCGGTGTGCTAGCAGCAGCAATATTTTGCGGCAGGCTCAGAGCGATCGTGCCTGCGCCGTTGGCTACATTCACTTGATTGGCTGTGCCGGTGATGTTGGCCAGCGTGTAACCGGTGCCGTTACCGATCAACAAACTGCCATTGGCCGCAGCGCTGCCGTTCAAACCCGTGCCGCCGTATGCCACACCGACCGTGCCGCTGTTGATGTTGGAGCCATTCAGGTTGGTCATGCCGGAGCCGTTGCCGTTGAACGACGGGGCAGTGACTGCACCACTGAAGGTACCAGTGCCTGTAATCGACAAATTACCCGCATGAAAAGCGTTACCGTTACTATCCAGAGTGTGCTGCACGGTGTATGGCCCATTGCGGCCACCACTACTCGAACCAGTTACGATTTGAAAACGGTCGCCGCCTGCGCCAACGCCATTAGAAGCATCGTCAGCTAGAGTCAATTGCAAAATAGAATTGTTGGCACTCGTGTTGAAACGCCCTAGGGCAATCGTATCGGTGCCTTCACTCACCGCCCCGAAATAAATTTGGCTAGCTGGCGTTGTTCCCGTGCCACTGGTTCCCAGATTGAAGCTATCGTTAGTCGTTACCGCACCGGTAAAGGTGCCGGTACCGCCGATTGCCAGGTTGCCCGTAGCACTGGCATTACCGCTGACCTGCAACTTATTGCCGTTATCAGCGGTAGTTCCTATGATCAGGTTGCCGGTCGATGTAAGCCGCATGCGCTCTGCATCGGCGTTTGCGGTACCGCCCGGATTTTTCGTGCGGAAAGTGATATCGTTGGATGCATTCCCAGCATCGATGAAACGAATCGTCGCCGGAGCACCGTTGGTGTAGTTTTGGCCGTAGGTACCAGCTTCAAGGTCCACATAGGCACCGCCACCGCTCCACGTATTAATCAGCCTAAGCCCTGTTCCACCAGGGGCACCGAATATACTTCTGAGCGTGCCCTCGACGGTGGTGTTACCGTACATGTAAATGGAACGCCCGGCTGCAGCCACAGTTTGCGTACCGACGATGTTTAAACCAGCATTAAATAAGCCGGCACCGATCTTGCCATCGTTGCCGTCGGTTTGATTGGCATGACCGAAGCGAGCGAAGTTACCGGAATTTACATCTAGATTAGATGTAACGGAACCAGCTACCGATAAATTCCCACCAGTCGTCAAATTCGCACTGAACGTTGCAGTTGTGCCGGTTAAGCTACCTGTTAAAGTTTGCCCGGCAAATGTTGGCGTGCTGGTTGCAGCAATGTTTTGTGGCAAACTCAACGCGATCGTGCCTGCGCCGTTGGTTACGTTGACTTGGTTGGCCGTACCGGTGATGTTGGCCAGCGTGTAACCCGTGCCGTTGCCGATCAGCAGGCTGCCGTTCGCTGCAGCACTACCGTTCAAGCCAGTGCCGCCGTAAGCTACACCAACGGTGCCGCTATTGATGTTGCTGCCGTTCAGGTTGGTCATTCCGGAACCATTGCCAGAGAACGACGTGCCGGTGACTGCGCCGCCGGCATTAATGCCACCTTTTGTGTAAAGCGTGCCGCTGTCGCCAGTCAAGCTCATCAGTGCCTGATCGACACTGTTTTCCCAGATGAATGCGGTGGTGTTGCCATTGGCGATACGGTTGCGGATCGAGGCTGCACCGCGCCCGTCTAACGAGGTAACGGCCGTACCGCCGGAAAGCGATTTGCCTGCCCCGGCTGTGGACATGTAGGTGCCCCAGTCAGAGTTGGAAACAGAAAACATGTAAATGCCGCGCCCATTACCACCGTCCTGGCCTTCCATGACACCCAGTTTTCCACCAGGGATGATATTGCCGCCCGTGGTCAGACCGCCTTTCGTAAACAGGGCACCGCTGTCGCCAGTCAAGCTCATCAATGCTTGATCGACACTGTTTTCCCAGATGAATGCGGTGGTGTTGCCATTGGCGATACGGTTGCGGATCGAGGCTGCACCGCGCCCGTCTAACGAGGTAACGGCCGTACCGCCGGAAAGCGATTTGCCTGCCCCGGCTGTGGACATGTAGGTGCCCCAGTCAGAGTTGGAAACAGAAAACATGTAAATGCCGCGAGCGCCACCACCGTCCTGCCCTTCCATGACGCCCAGTCTGCCACCCGGGGTAATATTGCCGGTGGTGGAGAGGCTGCTTGCAGACAATGCGCCGCTAAACGTACCGCTGCCGCCGGAATTGAAGCTGCCTCTGGTGAGAAGGTTTCCAGAGTCGGCCGTTAAGCTCATCAGCGCCTGTTCGGAAGAGTTTTCCCAAATGAAAGAGTTGTTATTTCCACCAAATACCCTTGAGCGAATCGCATGGGATGTACGTCCGTCCAATGACGCCACAGCTGTACCGCCGGAGAGCGATTTGCCAGCGCCAGCCGTGCCCATGTACATACCCCAGGCACTATCGGCTGCATTCCACATGTAAATGCCTTTAGAACTACCGCCGTCCTGGCTATTCATTACAACAATTTTTCCGCCGGGCGTGATATCGCCGGTGGTAGTGAGAGCGCTGGCAGATACCGTACCCGTAAAGGTACCGCTGCCGCCAATTGTTAAGTTACCCGTGCCTTTGATGCCACCGGTAACTTGTAATTTATTGCCAGAAGCATCGTCGGCAGAGGCACCAATGACGGTATTGTCGCTAGTGCGGCCGAGCACGATCGTGTTCGAAGTATTGACGCGGGCGTCCGAACCCAGGGCGGTTGCATAGTTGAGCTGGGTTGTCGTGCCGGGCATGGCGGAGGCACCCAAGAAGGTGTTGTTGCTGCCGGTGGTATTGGCATTCGTCGTACTTGCCGCAGAGTCTGCAGCACCAGCGTATTTACCCAACGCTGTGTTCAAACTGCCGGTTGTATTACCGAACAAAGCCTGCCGGCCTACAGCTTGATTATCATTACCAGAGCTGTTGACTGATAACGCCGAATTTCCGATTGCGGTGTTACCCAGACCAATAGTATTTGTGATTAAAGTGCCTTGGCCCAACGCATTATTGAAGTTGCCAGTTGTATTGGCTTGTAATGCATCCTTGCCGATTGCCACGTTGACGTTACCCGATGTATTGGCAGCCAGCGTGTTCGTACCGAGTGCAACGTTGCCGCCGGTACCGGAGGCAGCACCTAGCATCGCACCGCTGCCTATGACGACATTCGGGCTACCAACGCCGCCTGTTGAATCGGCCAGGCTTAGTCGTCTCGCGGTGACTGCACCGGTGAAGGTGCCGGCACCGCCAATGGTCAGGTTGCCGGTACCTTTGATGCCGCCAGTAACTTGCAACTTGTTACCGCTGGCATCGTCGCCAGTGGCACCGATGACGGTGTTGTCAGTCGCGCGCCCTAGCACCACAGTGTTCGATGTGGTGACGGTGGCATCCGAGCCGATCACGCTGGCGTAATTGAGTTGCGTGGTCGTGCCCGGCATGGCAAACGCGCCGAGAAAGACATTGTTACTACCACTGATATTTCTGTTGGTTGCGACACCACCGGACGTTTGCGAACCGGCATCGCGCCCGATTGCAATGTTGGCAGAACCAGTCGTGTTTCCTCCCAATGTACCGCTGCCCAAGCCGACGTTGCCGATACCAGTTGTGTTGGACTGCAAAGCGACGAAACCAAATGCAGTACTGTAATTACCGCTGGTATTGGCATTCAATGCGGAATTACCAAAGGCGGTTAACCCTACGCCTGTCGAAGCGGTCGATAGCGATGAAGTACCCAATGTCGTATTGGCTGTACCGAAGCTGATCACACCGTCCACATCGCCTTTCGCTAATGTTACTGCTCCGGTTCTTGCATTGAAGCTGGTCACGCCAGTATTGGCGATAGTAATGCTGCCTGCGCCATTCGTTACGCTGACGCCGGTACCAGCCGTTAAATTCGCCAGGGTATAGCCGGTGCCATTGCCGATTAACAGGCTGCCGTTGGCTGCCGCGCTACCGTTCAAACCAGTGCCGCCGTAAGCCACACCGACCGTGCCGCTGTTGATGTTGCTGCCGTTGAGGTTCGTCATGCCGGAGCCGTTGCCGTTGAACGAGGCAGCAGTGACGGCACCGGTAAAGGTGCCGGTGCCGCCGATTGCCAAGTTGCCGGTGGCACTGGCGTTACCGCTAACTTGCAACTTATTGCCGTTATCGGTGGTGGTGCCGATGAGCACGTTGCCGTTCGATGCAATGCGCATGCGTTCGACGTCGGCATTGGCGAAAGCGTTCGAGATTTTGGTGCGGAATGTAATGTGGTTAGACGCGATCGTATCGTCTATAAAACGGATCGTGGCGGGCGCGCCGTTGGTATAGCCGTAGTACGTCGCCGCCTGCAGATCGACGTAGGAACCACTGCCGCCATTCGTCTGCAATGCCATTGCCGTGCCACTGCCGGGAAGCGTGCTGGTGATTGACGAATTGACAGTTCTTAAATTGCCAAATACCGCCACTTCACGACCGGTTCCCGGACTGGTTTGCGTGCCGATAATATTTAAACCGGTGGTGAAGAGCCCCGCACCGATCTTGCCATCGTTACCATCGGTCTGATTGGCATGACCGAAGCGAACGTATCTGCCTGGCGTGACTTCGAAATCGCCGGTCATGTTGATGTTGCCACCAACGTTCACATTGCCCCTGGTGTAGAGATCGCCGGTATTACCTGTCAGGCTCATCAATGCCTGTTCAGCCTGATTCTCCCAAGTAAACCCTTCGCCCGCAGTGCTAGCGCCTCTAAAACGCATCTGTGCAGCTGCACCACCGCTTAACGGTGCAGCTGCAACACCACCGCTCAAGGAATTGCCGGCCCCTGGCAAGGCGCGATAAATACCCCAATTCAGATCGGTCGGGCCGGCTAACATCAACCCCTTGCCGTTGTTGAGTGCGACATTGCCTGTAAGGCTGCTGTTGCCGTTATTGCCGATATATAGAAGCTGTGTGCCATCGGATTTTTTGAAGTTGAATCCGCCATCTCCAGCGCGGGTTAGGAACGTCGTATTCCATGTGGTGTTCTGGTTTTGCAACTCCATGCCGAAAGTTTTGTCGGTCCAGACGTACACGCCTTTCGCCGGGCGTGCGCCGTTGGTGCTGGTGGCGTCGTCGGAGATGAAGGTGCCAGTGAAAGTCGGGGCAGTGACTGCACCCGTAAATGTGCCTGTGCCGCCGACCGTTAAATTGCCAGTCGCTTTGACACCGCCAGTAACTTGTAGCCGATTGCCACTTAAATCGTCGCCTGTGGCACCGATAACCGTCACGTCACTGGCTGCGCGACCGAGCACGACAGTGTTTACAGTCGTGACATTGGCGCTTGAGCCGATGGCGGTCATGTAAGCACTGGCAACGCTGCCACCCAGGCCGGACGCCGTAGCATTCGCACCCAGCAGGGTAATACGGCCCGAGCCGGCCATCGCTGCAGTGTCGGAAATTACTGCATTGGTGCCGATAAAGGTCGAATCGGAACCCGTAATCAGATTAATGTTAGTGCCGCCCGCAAAATATCCTAACGCCGTGTTGTTGTCACCGTTGGCTTTTTGCATCGACTGACGGCCAATCGACGTGTTCAAATTGCCCGTTGTCAGGGTTGACACAGCATTCGCGCCAAAGGCGGAGTTATAAGTTCCTGTCGTTAATGAGAATAACGAATTTGAACCAAATCCAGCATTACCTGAAGCAGAACCGGTGAGTACAAAACCGCGACTGCCACCTACACTAGCAGCAAGCTGCCCGGCTGCGGGTGAATACAGACCGGTGTTTTGGCTTCCATTAAATGAATACGCAGGCGCAGCGACAGTACCGGCATTAGCTACGATCTGCGGGTTGACGCTATCGACCCGGAAAGCCTCGGTGCCACGTGTGGCAACACGGAAAGGAATTGCAGTCGAAGTAGCAAGAGTGCCGATGTTCATTAGGTACTGGGTGCCGCTGCCACCGGTGGAGGCGACGTTTTCAGCGATATTGAAGGCGGTGGTGTTGCCGGTGAGCTGCCAGTTCCAGGCTTGGGCGTTAGCGCCGTTGTTGATCGTATTGTTGGCGGTTGCGGCAGTCAGGCTCGACAATGCTACATTGCCGGCCGATAGGGCATTCCAGGTTGTGCCGTCGTCGCGATAGAGCTGATTGGTATCGGTGGCGAGGTAAATTCTTCCTGCTACGGCTGCGGTCGGCCGCGCCGATAAGAGGCCGATGATGGTCGGGCTGTTGAGCACCAAATCACCGCCAGCAACGCGCAGCCCACCGCTGAGTGCCTTGATGCCACCCGTGACTTGCAGCTTGTAGCCGCTGGCATCGTCACCGACAGCGCCGATTACCGTGTTGTCGGTCGTGCGGCCCAGTACGATGGTATTGGAAGTGCTGACCAGTGCACCGGAACCGATGACCGTCGCAAAATTCGGTTGAAACCCTGTTGCAATACCGGTGTATGCGCCAAGGAAGGTATTGTTGCTGCCAGTGGTATTGGCGGTGTTATTGGCGGCGTCGCCGCCTGCCGTATGACCGAGGGCGGCATTCGATGAGCCCGTGGTGTTGAATCCGAGGGTGTAGCGCCCGAACCCGGCGTTCAAGCCGCCGCTGGTGTTGACATCGAGCGAACGGTCGCCGAATGCGGCATTGAAGGAGCCGGTGGTATTGAGCCGCATGGTATTGACACCCACTGCAGTATTGGCGCCGCCGGTAGTGATGCTGGCCATGCTACTGAAGCCGTACGCCGTATTGAACGAGCCGCTGGAGCTGGTTGGCAACGCGCTGTTGCCGATGGCCGTGTTCTGGGTACCAAAGGCGGTGGCGTCGTTCACATCCATTCTCGTAAGAACGACGGCACCGGTTCGCGTGTTAAAACTCGTCACGCCGGTATTGGCCACCAGGATCGAGCCCGGCCCGGTGGTGATGCCGATGCCGGCACCGGCTGCTAGTGCGCCTAATGTGAAGCCGCCACCGGTGCCGATCAGCAGCGAGCCGGCCGGTGCCGCACTGGCATTCACACCGGTGCCGCCGAATGCCGTGCCGACCACACCACTGTTGATGGCGCTACCGTTGAGGTTGGTCAGTGCCGCGCCACTGCCGGTAAAAGATGCAGCCGTGACATTGCCGCCAAACGTGCCGTTACCCGCAGCTGAGAACGCGCCTGTTGCCGCTAGGGTGGTAAAAACGCCCGTGCTGGCTACGGTTGCGCCGATGGCAGTGCCGTCGATGGTGCCGCCGGAAATCGTCGCGCTCGGGGTGGTCAGCGTGGTGAAGGCGCCGGTGCTCGGTGTCACATTACCGATTTGGGTGCCGTTGATCTGGCCGCCAGTGATATCGACATTTGACGCCGTATAGGTGTTGCTGGCCGATGTCCAGGTGCCGGCCGCTGGACCGCTGGTATTCCAACGCCACAGCGTATTGTTTTCTTTGTTCAGGCGCAGCTCGCCATCCTTCGCGCCAGTCAGAGCAAGCAGCGCCGCCATATCGGCAACGGGATCGCTGAAGTACACGGTGCCGCCCACGCCCTGGCGGATCTGGGCCGTGGACATCGGTACGACGAAATCATCGTTGGTAACATTGGTGCCGGCAAAAATCTCGGCGCAACTGCGGTTAAAAATGTTGTCTAGCCCTGAGGAGACGACGGCAAAGGTCGGCGCACCCATGTTGTTGGTGCTACCGGCCAGCAGGTTGGCGCTGGCGCCGTTGGCCGCGCCATTGTTCCAGGCGCAGTAGCCTAAGCGGGCACCGTGGCCGTCGCCCTGCGGAATGCCATTGGTAATTGGCACCAACCCGCCACCTGCCGGGCCTGAGCCGGTGACGAACGGTGGCGCTTCGGGAAACGGGTCGCCGTCGGTGTCGGGTGTGGAAGCGATAACAGTGGTGAGTATTGCAGCCGCCTGCTTGACAGCCCCTTCTTGCGACGACCTGCGCGACAGATCGGCAGCAACCTTGAACGAACCCACCGAATCGGCCAGCAACCCAGCCGAGGCCAGTGGTGCCGGCATGCCCAGCGCCACACCGAGTGCCGCCGCCACCAGGCGTGCGCATTCGCGCTGCTTGCCGGGATATTGCATGGTCAGACCCTGCGCCTTCAAGGTATGTGATGCTGATCGAGGTGGCTTATTCATTTGAGGCAATCGATATGCGGGGAATTACCGCATAGAAACTATCTCAGATTTATAGCTTTGCTGCAACTAATAGCAGGGTAGTTGAAAGTTGTTGTGAAGGAATTGAGCCACAAAACTTAGGTGTTAATTTACTAACGTGATCGTCATGGTGTCACCGACGCGTACGGCCTGAGTGGGGCCGACTTTTCTGACGACTGCATCGAGCAGATCATGGTAATACTGCGAGCCGGGCGAGGTTGTCGTGATGCTGATGCGCACGCCTGGGTCGTTGACGTAAGTCCAGGGTGTGAAGCCGGGCAAAGTCCGGGGTGCCAGGGCACGCGAATCGCTCGACCAGATCAGGTTCGGGGCCTGCCCCGGGCAGCTCAGATTGGCTACCGTGCCGTCGCCGGTGGGAGGGTATTGCGGATTCGATACCGAAGGATCGGCAGGTGTGACAGTGTTGCCCGCCGGGTACACGGTGCGGCATAGCAGCAATGTGTTGAGGATGAAATCGTTTTGCGCGACCATCGCCTCTTTGGTTTCATGAAATATCTTCGCCCTGGCATTCGAGCGAGAAGTCGAGGTCGCCACGAACCCCAGCAGCACAAAAAGGCCGATTGCGAACAGCGCACTGGCTGCAGCAAAGCCTCGATGACGGCGAAGGTGCGGACGGACCGCTTTCATGATCAGGGTTCCCGATAACGTGGATCGATGTAGGGAAAAAACAGCTTGTCCGCATCCTGCACATGGCGCATCAACCAGATCGACAATGCAGCACAGGTATCGCGGGCAAGCGTGATAAGCATCATAGCGTCGGGCTTCTTGGCAAGTTGCAGGCGGGTTGCCTGAATGCGGGCACGGGCCCGGTCGTGCAGCTGGCGGTGAAATGCCAGCTCCGGGTAGCCGATACCTGCCAGCTCACCTTCTTCTGCGGTCAGCAACCAAGCCAGCTGATCGATCACTTCGGTCAACCAAATTGCCAGGGCTTCGGGAGAAGCCGAGGCAATCACGTCTTCGACGGTACCGAGCTGATCGAACATTTCGCGGTTGTGTTCGTCCAGGGAAGCACTCCCGACGGTGAGGTCGGGAGTCCAGAGGACGTTGACGTTGCGAAGTTGCTGTTCCATGATGACTGATCAGCCTTCGCCGAGGGTGCTAAAGAACAGAAAAGATCCGTCCGCCAGCTCCATGCAACCGTTAGCACGACCAGGAGTAGCTGGTGCAGTTGCTGGAAAATTTACGTTGGCCACTGCAGCCGCGGCGGCATCTGCTACCGTTGACACAGGTACATCGGTCGTGCCGTACATCTGGAAATTCGCTTGAGCACATACCTCTCTGGTTATGCCTGATACATACGTAATGCTTTCGGTACCTGCAGCGGTGCCTACTCCATCAAGTGTTACAGCACCGTTATAACGCCACACGTTATCCGCGGCCAGCGGCGTAGCTTGTGCGGGTGGCGCTTGATAAACAGCAAGCTGCAAAGTTGGATTGAACAAATCGGTATTTGCGTTCAAGGCCGTATTGAACGTCATCGTCGCAGGGTTGCCTCCGTCAAAAATGAACCGGCTGTAACCATCCCGATAATCTGCACTTTGTTTTAACAGTACGCCTGAATAAACTTTACCTCCTTGCGTATTGATGGCGGATGGATTGCCCCGGCTGGCTAAGGCAAGTGCCGCACCAACCAGCACGATCAATGCAATTGTAAATAGAACGATAGTGGCACCCATCCCGCGCTGACCCGCCAAAGAGGCAGTCCGAAATTGTGGGCTTGCGATGTAGTTGCCTTTACTGGCGGCGGAGGTTTTCATGATGGATTTCCTGTTAAGTGAGAGCCCAATTCAATAGTACAGTAATGTTGCCTAAAGTCAACTACGGAGTTCGATTTTTGCCGCGGCACGACGTGCTTTGATGTCTGCATTGAACCGTTCTGCAACAATCAAATCCTTGATCTCTGCTTGAACTTTGGCGAAATCCGGTTTCGGGTTGGCTTTTACATCATCCACGTACAACACCAGAATGCCTTCGCGGATCGTTACCGGTTGCAAGCGTTCGCCTGCCTTCAGTTTCTTGACCGCTGCACCCAGGCCGTACGGCACTTCGCCAGCGGTCAGGTAGTGGTCGCCGTCTTTTTTGACAAAAGTCAGCTGCGCCATGGCTTCTTTCTCGCCACGGCCGACGCCGTCGTACACTGCCTGTGCTTCTTTCGGATCGACCGAGACGAAGAAGCGCAGGCGGAAGCTGGTGAAATCTTCGACCTTCACACGCTCGTCGTAAAAGGCTTTGACGTCACCATCGGTAACGCTCTTCCGTACCTCTTGCGAGCGCTCGTTGACGAATACATTGGCCAGGATGTCGTTCTTGGCGCTTTGCATCGCGCTCTTGGATACTTGTTTGTAGAGCTTATCGGCATTGTTGGCCGCCACCACCTTGTTGATGGCACGGTCCACCGCGACTGCCTTATCCATACCGGCGTTCAGGAACGGCAGCAATTCTGCTTCAGTGATTTCGGCACCGTCCACGGTTGCTACCACCTTGATGTTGCTTTGTGTCGGCTCCCCGACCTTGACCGCTTCGGCGCGGGTGTCTGTCGCTGCGGCAGTGCCGAGCATGTCCAGCCCGAAGTAGGTGACGCCCACGACGAGCGCTGTCACGCCGGCAACTGCGGCGGCAATAGCTTTTTTGTTGTAGGTTGATTCGCTCATGGTATCTCCTTGGGTCGCTTTAAAAAAGGCTAGGTCGGATCAGGACGCAGGCCCTTGAATTGAATGGATTGTGTGTAACCGGTTATTTCTGCTGAGGCAGCATTGCCGCCTTCGCATTTGTTCAGGCACAACTTGCCTGCATTCCACGCCACGCCCTGCCGATACGACTGAATGGTGGTCAGGGCATACATGAATTCGGGTAATAGCGCCGGATCTTTGACGCTGATGACGATCGCAGTGCGGGCGCGGGACAGCGACACCTGCACCGCGGAATTATTTTTGGCGATGATGTTGGCAGCGCTTTGATAATCGGCACCGACCAGGGGCTTCTTGTCGATCAGTGGTGCCATACGATTAACCTCCGCGCTTTTGATTTCCTTGGTAAAAGCCGAAATAAATGCCGCTGCCTGATTCACCGCCATCACCGAGGTCACCAGCGCTGCAAGAAGTAATACCGGTGCTACCAACGTAAAATTGTGCAACGCCGAGCCTAAAAACGGCTTGATATGGTTGATACCTTTTCCGAAAGCATGGGCACGCAGCGCTTCAGGCTCGGCACCGATCACCCGGCTCAACGATTTGCCAGCCACATCTGTCATAACGGCTGAACGCGGCTTGGACTTGAATGGATTTTTCATTTGAGTGCCTGCGTTTGCGGCCGGATGGTCGTGGTACCGCCCGAAGTTCTCGGCGGTGGCAACGGTGCACGTGCGGGATCCGGGGCTGCCGGCATGGCGGACGGGCCGGTTGCCGGCGCGCTGCCGGGTGCGTCGCCGGGTACGTAGGGTATTGCGGGCATGGGCAACGGGCGCTTCACCGGTGTCGTACCCGGTACCGGCATACCCATTGACAAACGCACAAGGTTTTCTTCATTGGCTTGATCGGCCTCGACCTTTGGGCCGAGGGCGTCGATGTAATCTTTGGTGATCCAGGCCGGCATCATGAGCACGAATTTTTCCGTACCATCCTTGACTTCATATTCCTCGATCCAGCCGCCTGCGCGCACGACCAGTGCGGACACCCGCTGCATGCGTGCGACCTGCTGCGACATCGGAGAGACGAAATCGATCTTGGTGACGGCACTATTAATCGCCGCCATATGGGCCTGATTCGATTTGTCGGCAGCCGCACTCTGTATCGAGGTGCCAAGTGAGGCGATGAAATACACCAGCAGCGATACCACGGCGATCACCGAAGAATATTTTGCGGTGCGCAGGGAAATGCCATCGGCGAGCCGGCGGTAAGCACCGGGAATCGACTCCATGGCCCAAGCTTCGTATTCTTCGACCCGGTACAACGGCATTTCGGGCCGTTCGGCGAGCCAGTCGGCCATGGCTTCGTTGCTGTTGGCAACCACACGAATCTGATCGCGGGTTTTTTCAACGGCAACTGCCAGATTGACGTCCTGCAGAAAATAGATGCCGTCGCCCTGATGCTGCGGATGCGAAGGCAAGGCTGCTGCCAGAGGCGTGGCAAATACGGCAATCGAGGTGAAGGCCACCGACGGTGCGGCGAAGTAATACACCATCTGGCTGGCCGGGTCCGTAGCCACCAATAGGTGCATTTTGGCCGTACCCAGTACATCCTGGGCGATCATGAACACGGTTTTATCGACGTCGCCGCTATGCAGCGGTATGGCACCGGCAATCATGCTGGTGTAGGCGCTGTCGAAGTTGGCGGGGCTCAGGGGGGACATGATCATTCCTACATCGACGTGAGCGAGGCCATGGAGCCCTGGCTCTGGATCAGGGCGACGAACAGTGCGATCAACACGGCAACCAGCGCGAAGGCCAAGGTTGCGACGAATGAAAACACCTGGAATTTCTTAGCTGCGCGCATGGCCAGGGACGACCGGCGTTCTGCGATCACATCGTAGGCGCGGGCCAGCTGGCTGCGGTCGGTATGGGAACGGATCAGGGTGCGCTCGGAGTTTTCCAGCGGCGCCTGTGCCAGAGCGTTCGATATATCTTCACCGTCTTGAATACGCTTGACCGCGTCGCGCCAGTAACCGACTACGCGCGGTACACGCGACGCCTTTTCGGCGATGGCGATCGAGGCGATCAAATCGACGCCACCGCGGATGAGCGATACCGCAACTTTGCAGCTATTCGTGACGGCACCATGCAAAACGATATCTTTGATGGCTGGAATTTTCAGGATGATATCGTCGATTTTTTTACGGAAAGTCTGGCTGCCGTTCAAATAACCGTAGACCGCTACCAGTACAAAGACAACCAGCGCAAGGGAAATGACGAGCATCAAGTCGTTGGCAAAGTAAGCCACGGCGATCCCGCTTTTGATCGAAGCGATTTTTTCCGCAGAGGCATTATCGGAAATCTCTTTTTCGATCGCAGGTAATACCGCCATGCGGTTACCGATCAAAGAGGCGATCGAAAATGCGACCTCCACTGCGGTAAAAACCGCCGTACCCATGAGCACCTTTAGTGTGCCGGCACGTGCCTGGTAATACTCGACGGCCGTGTTGATCGCATTCGACAACGTGCCGGTTTTTTCTCCGGCTTCCATAATGGCCAGCGTGGTCTGATCGAAAAAATCGAGTGCCTCCATCGCTTCCAGAAAACTGCCGCCGCCGTCCAGGATCAGGTAGGCGTAGTTCAGGCGTTGGCGCAACGGGCCGTTTTCCGCCTCGATCACCAGTTTCAGAGCGCGCCCGGCGCTTAAACCCGCCTGGGTGTTGAAAAAGATCGCCAGCATGAATTGCTGTTTGTAATCCCGCGATACCGGGTTCAGGAACGACCAGGTCGGCTTGATGACATTGATTTCGATCGGTATGCCGCCGTTGCGGCGCACCTCATACACCACTTGCTCGGTATTGGCGGCGACCACGATACTGGTGTGGCGATAATGGCGTTTTGCAGAACGGTCGCGCACAGCGTCCGAGTCTGCTGCATACGGCAGCAGGTAAGTGACATTGAAGTTTTTTAAGCCGTCCATGTCAGAAACCTGCCCGTACGGCTTGCGACACGGTGTCGGCATCTACGACGTGGCATTCGAGCAATTGCGCCATGACCTGATGCTTGGTGATATGCGTCACGCCTTCCAGCGTAAAAGCCGCCTGGAAGTTATGAATCGATTCGAACAGCATGCGTGTGATTTCCGCACGTAAGGCATCTCCGCTGGGGATGACCACGGTTTCATGCACTGCCACACGGCCGCGATAGCCGGTCTGACGACAAGCTGCGCAAGCACTACGACGCAGAAAACGCGCATGGCCATGAAATTTCAAGCCCAGCGACTGATTCAGCACCGCAGCCGACTCTTCATCGACATCGGTGGCGCACTTGCATAGTTTCGGTATCAAGCCCTGGTTGACGACCACGCTTAATTGGTTCGCCAGGATATACAGTGCTTCCTGCTTGTTCGAGCCTTCGCAAAACGAGAGCACACGCTCGAAGGTTTGTGCGACGTTTTTCGCATGCACCGTCGCCAGCACCAGATGGCCGGACTCGGCAAACTTGAGCGCGGCGCGCATGGTGTCGTTATCGCGGATCTCACCCAAGATGAGTACGTCCGGATCTTGGCGCAATACCGAGCGCTCCAGGTCGGCTGATTTTTCGTTCAATAACTGGTTCAACTGAATCTGGCGTGCGAATGGCAGAATATATTCGACCGGCTCTTCCACGGTAATGACGTTGATACGGTCGCGGCTGAAATTTTGCGCCAGGGCATAGAGCGTGGTGGTTTTACCGGAACCGGTCGGCCCGGAGATCAGGATCAACCCACCGACCTTGCCACGCACGTCCGCAAGCTGCCGGAATAATTCGTTCATCTGCAACTGATAAGGAAACAGCTGTTCCAGACCAATCATGGAAGACGGATCGAGTACCCGTATGGCGATGGTTTCGCCACCGGCAATCGGCTGCGTAGCGACGCGAAACTCAACGCCGTTGCCACCATCGGCCAGCGACAGTCGTCCGTCCTGCGCTCTGCGCGTGTCCGAGGCATCCATGCCGGACTCGTTTTTTAGTCTAGAAAACAGCGCCGCCATGATCCGCTCCGGCACCAAGTGCGTCGGCTTCAGCTGGCCATCGATGCGGTAACTGATCCAGGCACCGGGGTCGCGCAATTTGTCGAGGTGAATATCGGAGGCGCGCAGGGCAATCGCCTCGCCTAACATGGCGTTCAACGCCTGCTTCAATAGCAAGCCGTTGATTTCTTCATTACGCAGCCGGGCGACGATCGCTTCGAACGAGTACTCCTGGCTATAGATGCTAGCCAGCGAGCTGCTGATATCGCCGACATCGGTGGGCATGACGCGCACGTCGGTAACTTTTACTTCGCAAGCACGGATCAGCGCTTGCTTGACGCTGGCGCTAACAGTGCGCGCGGCTTTTACATACAGCACACCACCTTCGATTTGCAGGGGAAACAGGCAATGCAGCTTGCACAAAGCATAGGGCAGCAGACGGCGAAACAATGCCGATTCGCCTTCGCCATCGAGCCGTTTAACGGCAATGCCGATCTGGTCTTGCGTGGCGAATTTGTTGCGAACGATGATTTCTGCCAGCAGTACCTGCTTGCCACCCTCGCGTACCGACTTTTGCTGACGCAAACAGACATCGAGCTGCTGCGGCGTGATGACACCGGTTGCCACCAGAAACCCGCCGATGAGTGTCTGCAGGCTTTTTTCCGGTGCCAAGGTGCGGCTGGCTGGCGCGACGGCGTTCATTGCTGGCTTGCCTGAGGCGTCGTGCCGCTGCCGTTGCCACCGGTGCTGCCTGCACCGTTGCCGGTGTCCTGTGTGCCGGTTGAAGCACTACGGACTTTGCTTTCGACCGTGATCATGCGTTTGTAATTGGAATCCGGACGCTCCAGGACGATAACCGGTGCACCGCCGCCACCTGAATTTTCGACATCGCCGGCAAAGACCACGGCGCGTTTGCCGATAAGTTTGCCTCCCGGCAGTGCCATCGTTTCCTGAACATAATAGATCGTGACTTGCCGGCTGGTCACTTTCGCTACCAGAGCACCGGAGTTGCCAACCGAGTCAAGTAATTCACCATCCGACAGCATTAATGTGTCGCTACGCGTAGGCACTGGTGTCGTTGTAAGTGAGATTGGCGCTGCCGTGCCGCCGGTATTCTGCGCGGCCGCAGAAGGCAACGCCGCGCGGGGGCCAGCAGCAGACCGGCGCAGAATCGCTTCCTTGCCGACGATTGCCGAAACATAGAATGTGGAAAAACGGTCTTTTAGTTCATTCAGGCTGCGAGCGTAAATTTCTTCTGGCGAGCTGGCCGCAGCAGTGCCTGGCAGCGGCACTGCCGCTGGCGAAGACGATGTCGGGGGTGCGGCTCGTTGCGCCTGTGCATCCGCCGCTGCATCCCTGGCACCCGGATTAGCCAGGCTGCGCGGACGAATCAGCGGGTTGGGAATCTGCATCTGCGCCGCGGCTGGTAGCTGCGCCAGCATCAGCAGTACCAGCGCGACGAAGCCTGCATGGTTACGTGCGTAGACAGCAGATCGTGGTGCAATGTGCATCGCTTTGCCTTCTACCGCCAACCAGCGACCGATGCTGTGCGAGCGGCTATCGAATATTTATGGAGCCTTCAACCACATGAGAATCGTAGCTGAAAGTATCCACAAGGCAAAGTTCTTTGAGGAAAGATTAGTTTATTGAGGGAATTATTATCGTCAACGTAGGATTTACGCCATATTTAAGCGACAACTTATTCATTACCGGTTGGAATTTTTAACGATAGTAACCGAATATTTCACTACAGCATCGGCTTGGTGTGATGCTTTGAGGAAATAGAGGAATGTTTACAAAAGTGCTATTTCAAAAAACGCGGCTCAATGCCGCGCTTTTTATATGGCTGCGCCCGATGGGCCTAGATATACGCCGACTACGTCAGGTTCGACACGGCGGCTATCCGTCAACAGTGCCGGGTCTTTTTTCATGGCTTCCATGCCGGTGAGAACGGAGCTATAAAAATTTTCGAAAATCTCTTTATTTTTCTTATTAGTGATCGCAGTACCTATATCCGAATGTCTAGTCGCCGCCGGGCCGCCACCACGCTGACCGGCAAGCCAAGCGCCAGCACCGTGCAGGCGCATTCCTTCCAGGCAAGCCACTGCAGCCTGACCGATATTTGCCGGATCGTTCAGATCCACACCAGATTGATAAGTTTTAACGCCCTCTTTCTCGTTACCAAATCCGCCGCCGAGCATCGATTCGTTTAAATTGAGGGAACTAAAATTTCTCGATCCGTCCGTCTTGTCGTCTTTGCTCATGTCACGCTGGTCGGCATTCATCATGGTTGTCTCGACCATAAACATCGAGATCACCATCGCCTTTTCATCGTCGGTCGCACCGGCTTTTTCTAGCGATGACAGAATCTCTTTTTTGTTTTTTGCCAGGTCAGGTCCATAATCGGCTGTTTTGAAGCCTGTTACTTTGCCCATGGATTTCAGTTCGTCGGTGTCGGAGCTACCGGCTACTTTGCCGCCGCCCTTTGCTTCTCCTGCTTCTCTTGCACCGCCTGCAGCGTCGGTTGCCGAAGTCTTATTGGCATAAGTTTTTGCGCTCATATCGCCAACTTTGGCAGTGCTGCCACCACCGGAGCTAACACCGCCGCTGTCGCCGCCGCCAGCACCACCGGCTCCGCCACTTTGTCCTTGAGCCGCCGCGCCCTGCCCTTGATGATTGCCTGCTGCAGCTTCTTCAGCTTCCAGCTTGGCAAGCAACTGTTCGAGCAGCGCGATCAATTCCGTCAGAAAACTGTCGTTAGCTGTACCGGAAGTAAGCGCCGATGCTCCTCCGGCAGCTGCTGCTTGCGCCGTATCTGCAGTTGACGAAGATCCGTGCGAAGCCGACGACTCAGCCGACTTTTGGCTAGCAGCGTCTGTTGCTGGTTTCGCATCATTATCATTGTGGCAAGTCTTGCAGTGGTTATCGCTTGCACCTGCGGCAGGGCCGTTGGTTTGATCTTGCTTCAATCGCTGCACCAGTTGTGTCAACAACGTATCCAGCGCCTGCAGCTCTTTTGCAAAGGGCTTGGCGGATTCGAGAGACCCGGCACGATCGGCCAACGCGGCGATGCTGGAGCCTGCGGTACTAGCACTTTGGAGCGAGAGAGACATGATGTTTATCCTTTATGCGATATTACTTATATGTAACTTTTAGCGAGCGAGTAGGCCTGTCGTAAGCAAAGTACACGCCTTTGAGCACAAATAAAGAATAACCATTGATCGAAGAGAAATATTGCGAATTGCGAAGCAGATGCTGGCGAGCCGCATTGCTCCACCCGATTTTCAGCAGCGTATGTCACTAAAGTTGTTGAACGCACAAAGACTACGCTGCCCGTCCTCTACACTACCTCCATTCATTCAAAAGGAGTAATTTCATGGGTCTGTTAAGTTTTATCAAGAACGCGGGTGAAAAATTATTTAATGCTGGCAACCAGCCTGCACAAGCTTCAGCGCCTGCTGCTGCAGCCACACCGGACGTCGAAGCATTAAATAAAACCGCGTCTGACGCGATTTTGAAATATATCGGCTCACAAAATTTGCCGACTCAGGGTATCGACGTGCAATATAACGGAGCGACGGCAACGGTATCGGTATCAGGTTCCGTGCCGGACCAGGCAACGCGGGAAAAAATCGTACTGTGCTGTGGAAATGTGAGCTCGGTCGAGCATGTCGAAGACAATCTCAGTGTTGCGACACCGACAGCCGAAGCTCGTTATTACACTGTAAAAAGCGGCGACAATCTTTCGAAAATTTCAAAAGAAATGTACGGCGATGCAAATCGCTATACCGAGATCTTCGAAGCGAACAAGCCGATGCTGTCGAATCCCGACAAAATTTATCCGGGTCAGATGCTTCGCATACCAGCTTAAAATATGTGAGATGTAAATTGCCGTAAAAAAACCGCAATATCGCTATTGCGGTTTTTTTCTGATTTTTGCGATTCTTTCGCATTAATACCGATGCATGGCGGCCCCAAACCGCCTCCAAATCGGCTTAGGAAAACATCCTTGCAAATAATCGGGTCGCTTTGAGGCCAACCACAGTGTGATGATGTGCCGGCGAGATGAGCGTGCCTAACAAATTCATCGCTTCCTCACGACTTGCAGTTTTGTTCAATGCTGCATCTAACCGCCGTACCTCAGCGTTAAAATCATTTGCATGGGTTTCACCTAATGTGTTTACTACCTGTGGCAAAGGCGCAGCTGGCACAACTTCACCATCGGCACTTTGTCGGCGCTCAAGCGTGGCATGCAATCTCTGCCTGGCTTTAAACGTCAAGGTTTTTTTAGGTGATGAACCGGTGTCGGTCTCGCTTGCATCACCTTTGATCCAGTCATAAATGACCTGCAACTCGTAGGGACTAAACACCCCAAACATTTCAGCCCGATCACCTTGTAAAAGTTTCCAGAATCTGCTTTCCTCTGGATCTTGATTGCGTTTGATCCAGCCTGCTTTTTCCAGCGCCGCCATAAATGCTGGAATATCTTCTGCTATTCGCAGCCAGTCGTTGATCGTCCGACCTGCGACTCGGCAATAATCCGAATGCACCTGATTGCCCGCAACGCTTTTTTCTTTAAAAATTGTGATCAGCTCTTCTTCCAAATCAAAATCCTGAATAATCGAATTTGTCGAAGCGCCGAGCATGTTCAACTTGTAGCCATTCATCACGCGTTGATAGAAACGCGCCTCATCGCCAACCACCGGCCATGCTTCGCGCAAACCGGCGAGCGCATTGCGCGCATGGCCAGTATCAGCATTATCGACCGTAACATGCAGGGTGAAATAATAAGGATCGATTCCTAGTTCATTCAATTCGTAAGCGGTGATTAGCAAATGCAACGGCAACTGCTCGTAACCGAGGTTGAAGCCAATTATCTCAGGCAAGAATTGGTCTGAATGATGCGCAAGACTCAGCTGAATGAGCCCCTGCACAAAATGCGTGTCAGACAGATTCGTCCACTTGTCGCAACCTTGGGCCGAAAGTAGTTTTTTATACAATACGACATGATTTTTATCCGGAGATCCAGACCCGAGCTCTTCCAGATAAATGCGAATCAAGCTGCCGAAACGTGCATCGTTCCAGTGTTTGACCAGGCCATACAACCACGCACCATCTACTGTTTTGGTCGGCGCAACGGCTTTAAGAAAATGCAAGGCATGGGATTTGGTCTTGAAATAAGCGCGTGGCGCTCCTGACTTTCGCTCGCTGAGGTATTGCTGATATCGTGCGCCGACATCGGCAGTATTTTGATCGATCCAACTTTCTAGATCACTCGCCGAGGCAGGTAAATCGCAATCGCGATCTTGTGTCTCCTGAATCGACATATCGAGGTGCCGGCGCGCCGCATTTAATGTTGCTTCTGTAGGTTGCGAAGCAGACATCGCAAAATATAGATCGCGGGTAGACGCGTATTGCCCTAACTCGCCATGATTTCTGGCATTCGACGAATGCGTTGCATCCGCTTTTTGCAGCAAACGCGGCATGTGTACCATCTGCCGGTCTAGAAATGTATTACAAGTTGTGTCAATAGTCTGGTTCATTAGCTTAGCGGAGCTCACTGAGGATGGGTGACATGGAGAAATTCGACAACGCAAGTATGCGTACCGGTATTTGCTGTCGGTATCGGTGTTCGAAGCAAATTTGCGTCAGAGTTGTGGAATATCCTGTCAGACAATCCGCAGACGGGTTGCATCCGCCGCAATCAGCAAAATTTGTACAGAAGTAGCCATAACACACAGCAGGCAAAAAAAAATCGAGGGCTGACCTGCCCGGGGATTTCAAGACCGCGGATAATTTGAGAAGATAGCTCCTTGCG